>CAYSAD010000001.1:0-141990 GCA_964428955.1 uncultured Candidatus Saccharibacteria bacterium
CCGTGCTCGTCGATGACATCTCGTACCGCCTGAGCAGTACGCGCGAACCAATAAGCCTGATCGGCCATTGGCATACACCTTCTTCCCTAATCGAAATGAACAACGCTCACCTTGACACTCCATTGTGCCAAGGTGTGAAATGGTTAAACCTCACGCGTTGTATTAGGTATACGCCTATTGACAAATTTTGTCAACGATTATGTTATGTAGTGTTTTAAAAAGAGCAAATGACACTATATGTGGAGGTTTGCGGGGTGATCTCACGGAGAAAACGCAATGCTTATAAACAAAGTAAAAACGCCACGCGGGGTGACGTTCTTACTTTGGTGATCTCACCGGGAATCGAACCCGGATTGCCAGGATGAAAACCTGGTGTCCTAACCGTTAGACGATGAGACCGCGTTTTGAGCGATGTGTGTCAAAAATTAGCTTGCTCATTTTTGACCAAATCCGAAGAATGTAGGTCTCATATGGTCCGAAGGATCCATATGGACCAATTCAAACATGCGCGAGCAGCCTGTTGACACTCGCCGAATTATAGCAAAAAAATAACCCCTTGCAAAGGGGTGGTACGCCCCGGACAGAGGTATCAATTTTCGGGAGAGTCAGCCTGGTATGCTTTTTCCTCATCCTACTCTGTTGATACCCCTGCCAAGGGAAGTCTATGCTACGCAGCCGATCGAGGTACCTTCGGGGATACCTCGCCGCTTCGTTTGCTGCCGAGGCCGACCGTGGTACGTCCGGTTATCCCGCTTGATTCGCAGAGCCGTCCGGTGGACTTCCTCCACCTTACGGTAATGCTCCTGCCTAACTTCGCGGAATCGAACGTATTCATCAATCAGACTCTGCTTTGCCTGCCAACGACCATCTTGCCAGTAGATCTCTTCGGCATCACGCATAGCGATCAGCTCGTCGATAATCAACTGCCGACGAAGTGGTTGGCAAACTTTTTCGCGCTGCTTCTTGGGAAGCGGCGCGTACCTGAAGGGTAGATCGTCGATGACAATCAAGTTTCGCCGGTGTCGCATCTTATCCGACACGTAGTCCGCGAGGTCCGAGATTCTCTCGGCAACTCCGACAATAAAATTGTCGGTTCCCCTCTTGGAAAACGGATCGATTGCAACATCGAACACACCGATGATGCGGTGACGAGCTACCAAACGCCTTTCGACGTAGGTTTCGTCATCGAAGATATCATCAAGCGAAACTTGATTCATCAAACACCATTCTCCCCTGTTTGTTTTTCCCATAACACCGCCTTGGTAGTAGGGTTAGAACCAGTGAAATACCCTCCGGCACACTCACTATGGTCTCTTTATATACCTATTTTTCCGCTTATGCAACATTATTGTCTAAAAAAAGTATCTCACCACTGTATCTATAAAGCTTGTGCTTTTGGACTAAAAGTGGTCTAAGTCTATTGACATTTTAGGCTTTATGTGGTAAATTGAATACATCACTGGTGAGTGAGAGGTTCGCGGAAGCAGTAACAGTACTCACCAAGTATGGGAACGTTAATAATCAGGTTATAACTTATTGTACTACTCAGTCTGTAGGTGTAGCCATGTGGGCATGATTATTGAAACTATAAGGTTTTGATCACGCCTGTCTGGCTGCATCTGCAGCCGTTCGTTCGTTTCCAGGTTTACCTGTTGAGACGCGGCGAATGAGTACACGTAAGTATGAAGTAAAGAAATAAGTCGTTTGTTTGACCGATAAGGGTATAACGAAGCTGGCACACTGTTGATTAGTTTAGTCACCAGCGTGCCAGATTTGTTATTTTCCTGCAGGAATAACAAAACGGCCTTCCCCTCGGGGAAGGTTGGCCGCTTGGTGAAATATAAGTAATCAAGCGAATCCAATCTACCCCGAAAGGGAAAACCATGAGTAACGTTTTCGACTTCAACGCCGCCGCCGCGGACGCCAACAAGCGTCTCGAGGAGGAGGCTCAGAAGCAGAAGGATCTGTACAACGAGGACTGCCACGTTCTCGCTGGCGAAGCAGCCCACAAGATGGGGCTGCTCATCAACGACGAGGAGAACGACGCTCGGCCCGCCTTGCGGGCTGTCAACGACGTTCTCAACGGCATCGTTCCTTCCCAGCCGGCGCTTGCGCCAGTTGAGAAGGAACGGCTCGAAGCCGAAATTGAGGGCCTCAACGAGGCACTCGACAAGGCCGAGACGGTGACTGACGAGGAGCGCGAGCTCCTCGAGGCTTTCCGGTCGGGCCGCGTTAAGCGAACCGACAAGGGTGCCTGGCGTGACACCGAGTGGAGCAACCTCCACCCGCGTACCACGCCTACCCCCGCGACTCCGGCATCGACCCCTGTGGTTGTGCCGGCAGCTGCGGGAACGCCCGCGGCGGCTGCACCTGCAGCTGCCAAGAAGGTAGCCGCTCCGGTACCTTCGCCCGCTCCTGCCAAGCCCAAGGGACTGGCTGAGCGGGCGAAGGCCGCTGCGAAACAGGCTCTGGCAAACGCCAAGAGCTGACCACAACAGAGAAAAGAAGGTGAATTAGATGAGTGCTTGGGGTTTTTCGCTCCACTGGAGCATGAATCCGGCCGTCTTCTTCATTCTGCTGGCGGTCAGCCTGGTGCTGGCCAAGGTAGTCTGGAAGAAGTGGCAGGTCGCGTGGGTCATTCCGGCTCTCGTGCTGTACTTCGGTCTCGACTGGGCTCTGCCCGTGTCGTGGCTGTTCAAGCTGGCCTTCTGGGTTGCGGTAGTAATCGCTGTCTTGACAGCGGTTCTGCCCGGCCGCAGCAGGTTGGCACAAGTTTCCGCTCAGTTGATGGTAGCCCTCATTGCGGCCGTCATGATTCTCAGCGGACTCAACGGAATCGGTAATTGGTTTGATGGTAGTGGAGACCGCCCTGCGGCGAACTCCTCGACCGCCAACCAGCCGACCGCAATTCCGTCGGCCACGGAAACCGTCACGCCAGCCCCCAAAGGACTGGATGAGAACAAGGTCGCGAAGGCTTTCGCCCAGTACACCAAGGGCAAGGGCTTCAAGGCCGGCGAGGTTCAGGTCGGTAAGGTTGACTGGACTAAAAACCCGGTTGATCACCGTGGGGGCGCTGTTGGCGCTCAAGTGAAGAACCAGACGGAACTCACGCAGTTCCTCAACGGTTCTTCCGCTCAGTCACAGGCTGGTCGTCAGCATGTGCTGGCCGCGGTGCCGAAGTCAGAGCAGGCACGAGTACTGAACGGGGAGAATTACATCCCGGTCCAGTACTTGGTTGGTGTCCAGTACGGTGGTAACACCTACTGGCAGAATGGGAAACTGGTTCGCGGCGGCAAAGTTGTCGCTGAGGCCGGTGACGTGTTCTGGGTGTTCGTGGGTCAGGATTACAAGATCTATTGGGATGCAGCGATCCGTTCGGATTGCCGTAACCCTGGGTTGAGTCATCCGCCCGTGCCCCACCGCACCCCCGTCTGCACGAGTGACTGTAGTGGCAATATCTGCACTCACAATTGCGGTGGCACACATGTCTGTCCTCCGGGACAGTCTGGAACGTGGCCGCATTGCTACGTTCCGAACTGCCACACCAATGGTAACTGCCCACCGCCGAACTGCCAGGTAACCCATACCTGTCCACCGGTAGTGCACAAGTGCCCTCCGTCGATGCCTCATGGGACATGGCCGCTCTGCAAAGACGACCCGTCCCATGATCCGGCAAACAATGGAAACGCACCTGAAGGTGGTGGTCATAACGACACCAATGGTCCTGGGGTTCAGAACCCTCCGCCCACCTTCTCACCGAATCCGTACACGCCACCTCCGGCGCCGTCGGCACCACCGACAACGTCGAGACCGGATCCGGTAACCCCTCCGGCCACAGGAGCGCCGGCGCCTTCGCAGGCACCGACAACCTGTGTGCCACCACCGGGAAAGACGCACTGCTAGCAGTGCGCCCCGCCAAGCGGGTGCGGCCTTCCTCAACCAGAGGAAGTGTCGCACCCGCTCGGTTCCAATCTTTAGCTTCATATTTACGTGTCTCCATCTGAGGAGATCAACTCTCGCTTGAGTTTCATTACTCGCGATCGACGTTGATCTCCTCGGAGATCACACTAAGCACACTAAGTTATAATCTGATTCTGAAACGCTCCAAAAGAGGTTCATTGACAACTCGGCGACCAATTGATCAACGTTTAATGTTTTTTATATAACTTTTGACTTTCTCTGCGAGATGAGTCAAAGAAATGGAGTTTTAAAATGAGTAGACTTACTACTATCATGCGGAACGCTCCGAAGCGCGCCAGCGCTGTTCTGGCGATGATTGCAGCTGCAGTTATCGTTCCAGCAGCCTTGTTCGCGTGGGGACCGGACCGTCCAACCTACACGATCGACAATCCAGCTGACCACGTCACGTTTGACTCGATCACTAACAACCCGAACATCGGTGACGAACGTAATTTCGTCGGTATCCGTGAGACGGGTACACAAAATACTTGGACTGACAATATGAACGTCCAAGACGGCAAAACGTACACCGTGCGTTTGTACGTCCACAACAACGCCGCTACTAGCCTGAACGCTAGTGGTAAGGGTATTGCCAAAGATGTAACTGCCAAAGTTAACCTGCCAACTACAACTGGTAAATCAATCCAGGTCGATGGTCAGATTAGCGCCAGCAACGCCACGCCAAAAGACGTTTGGGACCAAGCTACTTTCAAAAGTAGCCAGGATTTCAACGTTGCCTACGTAAAAGGTAGCCTGAAGTACGAAAACAACGCTTTCGGCGCTGCTGGTACTGCTCTTCCTGAGAGCATTTTTACCAACACCGGCGCAAAGCTTGGTTACGACAAACTTGACGGTACGATTCCTGGTTGTTTCCAGTATGCTGGTTACGTTACCTTCCAGGTAAAGCCACAGTTTGCCAAGAAAGCTGACTTTACCGTTAGTAAAGAAGTTAGCAAACACGGTGACAACAAATGGGTTGAAAACTACGCTGCAAAACCAGGTGAAACTGTAGACTACCTTGTAGAATACAAGAATACTGGTGATGTTCAGCAAGACAACGTTCAACTCGTTGACAAACTGCCAGCAGGCATGAGCTACGTAAATGGCTCAAGCGTGCTTGGTAATGCTTTGAACCCAAGTGGTATCAAGACTAATGACGGTATTACCGGCAAAGGTCTGAACGTCGGATCGTATGGTCCTGGCGGTAACGCCTGGGTCATCTTCAGCGCTAAAGTCGCTGAAACCAAGGACCTCGAATGTGGTCCAAACACTCTGAAGAATGTCGTATCTGCCGAAACAGATTACGGCACGAAAAGTGACGATGCAAACGTTACCGTTAGCGGTGATGAATGTAAGGAAGTCAGCCACATCAAAGTATGTGACCTGACAACTAAGAAAATCGTCACCATCGACGAGAATGATTTTGACAGTAGTAAATACTCGAAAGATCTGAGTGATTGTACAGAAGCTCCTGCAGAGCTGCCACACACCGGTCCGACTGAGACTATTCTCTCAATCATCGGTCTAGGTGCGTTGATCGCAAGTGCCGGATACTACATCAATAGTCGCCGCGCATTGCTTGGTCGCTAAAGAGAGACTGACCGCTCCTTCCTTGAAGCATCAGTTTCAACGACCTCAAAAAATAACCCCTGCGTGTAAACGCGGGGGTTATTTTGATATACTAGCTGTATATATGGCTAAGCAGAAGAAAAAGCGGAACAAAAAATACCAAGGTAGCGAAGCGGCGGCCCGCCCCAGCGTTACCCGTGTTTCAGCTGTCAACCGTAGCAAACCTGGACAGTGGTGGTTCGATCATAAGCGAGTCGCCAAACCGGTCGCTATCGCAACCGGAGTAGCTGTTGTCGTCGTCCTAATCGCCATCGAACTTATCAGCCTACTCGTCTGATGGTTCGACCTGCAACTTTACCAGCGGCAAGCGAAAACCGAACATGCTGCCCTGGCCTTCTTTGGTCGTGAATAACACCTCGCCACCATGGGCCACGATGACCTTTTTGGCCAAATACAGTCCGACACCCGTACCATCGGGCCGTTGCTTGCGGGCGTTGCTGGCTCGGTAAAATTTCGTGAATAGATGTGCTTGTTCGTTTATTGGTACGCCAATACCGGTATCGACGACTCTCAGCTCCACCTGGTCGGCCGTCGCTTCCAATTGCACATCGATAACGGTGTTCTCGTGCGAATAAAACAATGCGTTATCAATATAGTTCATGACCACTTGTTGGATTTTATTCTCATCAATATTGAGTAACGGCAATGTACCAGATGACTCTAACTTCAATTTCATATGGCGGGTTTCGGCCACATGCTTCAAGCTTTCCACCTCGTTATGAACCAATTTCTTGAGATCAATCGGTCGTTTTTCAAGCGTGAATTTACCGGTCTGCAAACGCGACACATTCAGGAAATCGTGAATCAGATGAACCATCCGCTCACTACTCATAAACGCTTCGCTCAGTAGGTGTTTCTGAGCATCAGTAATCGTACCAGCGTCGCCCTCCAGTACCATGCTAAGGTAGCCTTTCACGCTGGTCAACGGCGTACGCAATTGGTGTGAGGCCATCGACAAGAATTCGTCTTTGGTGGTATCGAGATGACGCAGTTGGGTGTTTGAGGCGCGTAGTTCTTTGGTAGCAGCATCGATGCGCTGCTCAAGGTTCAGATTGATATCCTTGACTTCCTGGACCGATAAAGCATTCTGGATCGCGATAATCAGCTCGTCGGAAATCGTCTGCAGAACTTTGATATCACGACTGGTATAGCCACTACTGCGCTGATCGCCCAGCGCCAAATAACCGATAATCTTCGCACCGCGCATCAATGGCATCAATAAGGCAATCTTATGACTATTGAGTAATCGGCGAATAGTATGATCATCTGTTAGTAAATCAGCCACCATCACATCACTACCCTGCTTTGTAATATATTCGTTTAACTGATGAATATCGGCAATTGGTAAATTACTATGGTGGTTCGTACCAGCTGTCACTCGATGGACATGGTTGTATTGCACAAAGAAGAAAGTTTGTTCACTCTTAAGTGTTAAACCAATTTCTCGAGCTGCTCGCTCCAATAGACTACGCAAATCAGTAGTGGTGGTTAAGACTTCGCTAAGCCGAGCATAAAATTCGTCGGAGCGATAGCGATCTCTGAAAAAGATATCGTTCGTAATTTTGTCGAAAAAGTTTTTTATTGGCTGAAAAATAAATGCCAGAATAAGCGCGAGTAAGATGTTGATTGGACTAATACTAACAGCTGTACTCACTTCACCCTGGAATAAAGTAATCGAAATAATATACGCAATAAAATAATAAATCGCAGCAAGCGTAACTAGTGCCAGTCCATATGCAGCACTACGAACGAACGCAAGCTTTATATCGAACAAGCCATGCCTGATCATCGAATAGGCAATTAACGCCGTCATCAGGAAGAATGAAATTGGCCAAAAATATTGAACAAGCGACTGGTCTAGTTTCAGTACATAGTTCGCTACCACGTTGATAATAACCGGTATTGCAAAGCTCGTGAGCAACCCTATAACACCCTGTTTGGCATTGTTCTTCAGACCTGGGATTTTTTTCGCAAGAATACCCACTGCTAAAAATGCATACACTAGTAAATATAAACCTTGGATGTCATACAGTAACCCTGTCTTTATCGTTTGGTGAAGACCGTTATTCATAACGTGCACGTACACGAGTGGTGATGTGCACAATAGACTAAATACTATCGCCGGTAAGAAAATAGTAAACAGAATCGCTGGGTTTGGTAGTTTTTTTGTAGCCGGATATACCGCAACAAACAGCACAAGCATAGGAAGCATGAAACTCGAAAACACAAATGAAGCTCGCAGCGCCAGCAACGCAATATTATCTGACACTAAAAGACTTATTAGCTGAGTCGCCATCCATAAGATGAGGAGCACGAGCATGATACAAAATGATTCATAAACTATCTTTGATTGCGCCCGACGCAAAAATACTAGATAGGCAATTATGAATATTCCTATAATCGGCAAAAGGTAAGCAAGTAAAATAATTCCCATGGATTGTACCTACTCTGATAATAAACCATGTGCGTTATTTTGTCGCTTCATCTGTATGATATAATTCGGCTTAGAATAGAAAATGATGCAGAATCTTAATTTTGAACGACCAAACGAACGCTACAAGCATCTAATCAATCAATTAAATGAGCAGTTCGGACCCTATGCAGATACGGCATATGGTACCCTCCTCACGTGGTGGGATATGTACGATGATTTAGAATTCGCCGAGTTAAACGGCAATGTAATTGTGCGCTCTTCTTATGCAAGCGAAGGGAAAGTAGCGCAATTATCGCTAATTGGCGCGCATGATATTAAGAAAACAATTAAGACTATTCTTGATTGGCTAGCCTCCAAGCAACTCGATGAAAGTCTCTACTTTCTACCTGAATATATTATCGATTCGCTTGATAAGAATAAAGGGCTGTATGCTGTTAAGAAAGATCTTGATATATCAGAATACATCCTTTCAACTCAAGAACAAAAAGATGTAGCCGGAAAGAACTTTGCAAATATTCGCTACAAAATCAACTTGTTCGGGAAAACCTACGGAGATAAGATTACCATCAACGAGCTCAATCTTTCCGCTGCGGAAAATAGAAATAACATCATAAAGCACGTTAACGCATGGCAAAGCAAAACAAACAACGACACCGAGCGTAGCGAAGAAAAGGTCATAGAGCGCAGCCTTCGACTTTATAATGATGTTGGCTTGCACTGTTTAACGATTCGTGTAGATGGGGAGTTAGTAGGTTGTATTTTATTTAAACTCCTTGCCCATGGCTATGTGAATATTAACCACATAAAGGTAAACTACAAATACAGACATATTTTCATCTATGCTATTCACGCTCTAGCAACTCACCTTGACGCCCTCTATCCCTCATACACCTACATGAACATCGAACAAGACCTCGGAATTAAAGGTTTACGAGAATTTAAACAACTACAACGCCCCATTAAAATGCTATATAAGTACAGTCTTACGCGTCGCCGAAACTAAACACGCGGTAATTATATTGCGCTGTCTTTTGAAAGGAACTTCCTGTTGCGTCTGCTGACATATCGAAGCTAATTGTTTTGTCTTTCGTAATCTCATCTGTAACGATTTTTGGAATATAGGTCTCTGAAACGTTCGTACACTGAAATACAATCTGCAGCCCCCCGATGCCTGATTCTTCACAGACTCGCTCGAGAAGTTGGATCATTTCACCGACATACCCGCCGTCTTGGCGCGCTTTACTGCTATCGACAACAATTCCCGGAAAATATGCCAGTCTGACGTCTGGGCGTTCTTTCTCAAGCTCCTTGAAAAATGCACCATTCAACCAAACACATTTATCAATATTCTTCACAAAGTAGCAAAGTGCGGTAATCTGACCATCTTGCATATATGCAAGATTGAAGGCTTCGTCATCGAGCAGCATTTGCTCCAACTCTTCCCTTGGCTGAATCTGAAGTGACGGATGATCTTCAACCAGCTCACTAAATTGCCCCTCGTACATTGCCCATATGTCATTTAGAAGATTTGGTGATTCCCGCAAGACAACAGCCGAAAGAACCGTCGGACCATCATCTGGCACAGCAATGCTCTCGCCACGGGCCACGAGGCGATTAAAGGCGGCTGAAATATTACCATCACCGACTGGCCACGCTTCATTCGGCTTTGCGACTGCCTTAAAATGCGTTACTTTTGGCAAGCCATATGACTGGTCATATGCGCTACTTTCCGGCGTGACATCGTGTACAAAATCAAATCCTCGTAATGCTAAAGGTACTTCTGAACTCTCTTTGGTCACGAGATAATCGTATGCCAGAACAGCTCGTTCTTCTTTTAGCTCGCTTATCTTTTCAAGTAGAGCCTCGCCATTTAAACCCGCTTCTGGCGGTGTTGAAAAATAATAAGCAGGTCGTCCAGGATAGTGATCCTCGAAAAAGCCAGCTCGATAATCTTTATTGTGTTCTAACGGAATAAAAACCGGCCAATGATGTCCGTCGCCAAGTTCGATAGATTTCGTATTTGGGTCGCTTAGCGCATCGTCAAGCCATGCCGCATCAAGTCCTTCGAGTTGTGGGCCTTTGATACGTTTTGCAAGTTCACTCAGGTAGTACTTTTTAGACTCAGCCAAGTAGTCGATCGAGTCAGTTAGCTCTTCTGACATACTTGCCCTACCATTTTTCTGACTTATAAACCGCCACGACCATCGCGCTTACCGGCTCGTCTTCACAAAGTACACCAGTAATATCCATATGTATCTCGCCAAAGTCTACTCCACGAGTTTTCATAAGTGCCTCTAAACTATGCTGGATATCTCTAGCCACCTTATCGCGATTCGTACCGTGATGCTCGACGAACAACCCCTTGCCTGTTTTCTTCTCTTGCACCCAACCTACGCCAGCCCACGCCTCTTCTCCAACCTCGGCAGTACGGTGTTCCGCCATTACAACATATAAGCGATCGCCCCATTCTCCAGTAATGGATGGGTTCTCACCTTCGGCCGTTGGAATAATTGTAGAGTTTGGAGGAATAACTGAGCTAAGCACTAAAAGATTGTAGTTGGCTATACCGGCGTTATTAAGCGCGTTATCAAACGCGGCCAGTGTCGTTGGGCCATCACCCGTTGCTTTTGTGAGATATATATTCATAAAGTAACCTATTATTTGTAATTTATTTGTTTTGTGAATTTTTACTACTTCATACGTTATATCAGACTCTTGGTTTATTATCAAATATCCCATGATATGAATCAAGTCCGATGCGAGCCTGGCGTACCAAGCTCGCATCGGACTATCAAAGTATTACTCTCACTAAGCCGCCGAAGCCGTACCCGCCGTGAAGCAGTGCGAACTCAATGGCGTAAATCACCGACAACAAGACAGAAAAATACCGAAGCTTTTCCGCCGACATAAGTCGATGCTTACCAAGAAGTAATACTGGAATGACACTGCCGATTAGTGGCGTCACCATCAATGCCCCTATGGCCGAACCGGCCGAACGCTTGATGGAATCTTCCCTCCTAGCAACTTCAGCATTTTTCCTTCCGAGCATAAGCCGATTGAGAAAAAATGTCGCCAGCTTACCAGGGTGAGCCTTCAATCCAGCCTGGATTAACCAGTTCTGAAATAGAACGCTTGCCACGAACGCGACAACTGTCGAGAGCAGAGGATTTACTAGTGCTAGAACCCAAAAAATAGGCCCGAACAGCAAATCATCTAGAATGAGGAGTGTAATGAGGGTAACACTCCACCAAAATACTCCATGAACGATTCTCATTACCCACCTCCTCAGTGACAATGCAGATGAGAATATACTTTATATTATAGCTTAAATGATTAAAAATGTCAACTGACGTACAGCTTGTGTTATAATCACAATAATATGACCAAAATAGCTATCATCGAAGACGACCCGACGATCAACCAGATGTACCGTATGAAGTTCGAGGCAGGTGGCTTCGACGTCGAACTGGCCGACAATGGTAAACGCGGCGTTGATTTGGTCGCATCTTTCCATCCTGATATGATCCTACTCGATTTGCAAATGCCGGAAATGAACGGCGTTGAAGCGCTCACTGAGATTCGTAAGGATCCTAACAGCAAGAACACACCAGTTATCATTTTGACGAACATGGGCGAAGAAGAATCACCAAAAGAACTGGCGGCACTTGGCATTCATAGCTATATCGTCAAATCCGACTTGACACCGAGCCAAGTCGTCGCCCGCGTTAAAGAAGCGTTAGGTCAAACTAACTAGTTTTTTGGGCATCAGCTACACGCCGTGCCGCAATAATGACATTATCGAATAGCGCCGCTACTGTTAGCGGACCGACGCCACCTTTTTCTGGCGTAATTATCAAGTCATCGCGCTGGCGGACATCGACAGCAACATCACCAACCAACGTACCGTTTTCGTTTGAAGTAGCTGCGTCCACTACTACCGCACCGATAGCCAGATCGTTAGCCTGAATCAAGCCAGGTTCACCAGCGGCACTGACAATCACCTCAAAATCACGGAGATTCATTATCTCTGATGATTCATCAAATGTCGTCACTTGGTAGCCATGCCCCAACCATAATTTCGTGAGGGGTGCGCCGACTAGTCGGCCATTGCCAACAATGGCGATTTGCTTGCCGGTCAATTCTATGCCATAGCCATTCAGCAACCAATCAATTGCTAGCGGTGTGGCTGGCGTAAAAGCTGCCCGCTCACCCAACCCGTCGACGTCTTTTTCCGGCGTAACGGCGTTCACTACAGTTTCGGTTTCATCCGGATTGGCCAGAGGTAACTGCACGATAATACCATGAACCGACGTGTCACCATTGAGCGATTCGATGATTGAAAAAATATCTTTTTGGTCGATCTGATGAATCGCTACATCAACCAAAATGTCATCGCCATAACGTTGCTTCAATCGCATATAGGCCGCGATAACCGGATCGCCAGTCGTAACCACGATGGCTAGTTTCGGTGCTACTTGCCAAGATTGGCGTAGATTGCGCACTTGTTTGGCTTGTCGCTCCTTTATATAACCAGCTAATTCCGCACCGTTTAATGACTTCATTTTTCTAGCATAGCATGTGCTACAATGAATTTATTATATAAGGAGAGGGTTATGAACTCATCAACGTACACGTATTCGTCAACTAGTGACCTTTCAGCTGGCGCAGTTGCGGGCATATTAATTTTTAGTGTCGTTTTCGCAATCATTATTTATGTCGTTTTCGCATTCTTTCTCAGTCGCGTTTTTAAAAAAGCTGGGCTCGAAGCCTGGAAGGCTTGGGTCCCTGTTTACAACCAGTGGTTATTTTTGGAACTTGGTGGCCAAAAGGGTTGGATCGTACTGCTTGCGTTCTTGGGCATTATACCTATAATCGGTGGAATCGGTGGATTAGTAGCTTTCGTCTTCTCATGTATCGCTGCTTATCATATTGGCGAAAAATTCGGCAAAGAGAGCTGGTGGGTCGTCCTCTATATCTTCGTATCTCCAGTCTGGCTTGGTATCTTGGCGTTCGACAGCTCAAAATGGCAAAACGACAGCGGTGTAGCTGCTACCGCTCAACCACCACTGGCCGCACCAACCACAGTACCGGCCGCACCGGTTGAACCCATCGTGCCAGTCGCCTCAGAACCAGAACAACCTGCTCAGCCAGAAGACACCACGCCAACTCCTCCGCAAACCCCTGTGCAATAATCTTTCTCGATCGTTCAACTTCTTTACAGCCAAGGTGTTATTTGCTATAGTTGAACGGTTCGCTGTAGCTTTCCAAAAAATTAAACCGAGTAGTTTACTGCTGTTTGATTTTTTAAAAGGAGAAGCAACGATATGATGGAGCTTCTGTCGCTTGCCGACAAAACGAAATCATAAAAGTGAGCTTCGACGTGGGCCAGTAGCTCAGCTGGTTAGAGCACCTGCCTCTTAAGCAGGGTGTCGAGAGTTCAAGTCTCTCCTGGCCCTCCATAGAAAATGACCTACATTACTAGGTCATTTTCTATATGAAACTGATTTTTTATATTGAATTCTTTTGCCGATATTAGTTGTATAATATAACCATCATTTAATAGGAGCAACGTCTTGGAAGCAACCGATACATCAAGTCAAGGGAATTTTTGGGTTGGGCTTTTAGTTATCGTAGTAGTTGTCGCAGTGATTGTATTCTGGGTAAGACGCAGTAATAAAAAAACGCGAAATGAATCATGGACGGGGAAAGTCACCGACAAGAAACACTCCACTTCAAGTGATGAAGATGGCGAAACGACGGACTATTACAAGCTTGTAGTAGCTGTCGATGGTGTGGCAAAGCCAAAGAAAGTTAGCGTTAATGGCGCATTCTTTAGCAGCGTAGAAGTCGGCGATAAAATCGAGAAAAAACTGGGCGAACTACACCCGAACAAAGTCGAATAAATATCGAGCTAGGCCTCGACCGCTTTTTCTAGCGCAACCGCCAACGCATCACTATGGTTGACGTGATAATACACTTCTTTGCCGCGTTTGACTCGCTCCAATAGACCCGCCTGAAGCAATATCTTCAGGTGTTGCGAGGCAAGTGGTAGCGATACTTCCACGATCGAGGCGATATCGCCTACCGTGACATCTCGCCGTTTTAAGAGCGCACGAAAAATCAAACAGCGGTTCGGCTCGCCAAGCGCAGCTAAGGCATTCGTCATACGCGCGATATCGATACCATGAATATGTTTCTGCAATTCGGTTTTTTCGCGCGGCGTAAGCATGGTTAGAGTTCTCGTTCGTAGCCCGGGAAGTAATCTCCCTTGATATTTTCTTCAGCAACACCGATACTCTTCAGTTCAACCTCAAGCGCCTCAACCATCGGTTCAGGACCCGACACATAGACGAACGGATTATTAAGTGCGGCAACTGCCGTTTGCAGACGAGCTGCGTCGACTTGGTCTGGTACTATGACATATTCAATCGTCAAGTTCGGATTAGCCTTAGCAATCGCTTCGAGTTCAGCCTTGAAAGGAACGTCGTCAGTACTACGATTGGCATAGAGTAACGTGGCGCGTGGCATCATTCCAGCCTGAGCCGCTTCGACCAACATTGCTCGATATGGCGTAATGCCGATACCACCAGCGACTAGCAAATAATCTCGCGCTAAATCACCCCACACAAAACTACCTTCTGGTGCATCCGCCTCAATCGTTTGGCCGATTTCAAGTGCTGCTAGCGTCTTCTTGAAACTACTGCTCCGTTCACTATTAAGGCGGGTGGTGATGGTAATCTGTCCACCAGATGGTGCACTGGAAACGGTAAACCAGCGCTCATCGCCACGATCATCCATATCGGCGTGCGGCAGTGTGTAGTGTATATATTGACCTGCAGTCCAACTAACCGGCTGTTCCGGCTGGAACGTAAACGTAGTCGCGTCTGATGTTTCTGATGTTTTGTTTTGCAATGTCAATTTCATTAGTTAAATACCTGTTTAATTGTTTATATTACTAGTATACGCTTTTTCGCTAGCACGAGCAAATTGCCCGGAACCCGGAAGAATATCGCTCACTGTGTTCGCTCTGGTAAAAGTGAACTTTTCCAAAATTTCACAGCGCTTCACTGAACCTTGACGGTTCGGATTCGCTACGCGAATCTACCAAGAAAATAACCTCACTAAAAGTGAGGTTATTTTCTTGGTACACCCGGAAGGATTCGAACCTACGACCCTCTGTTCCGAAGACAGATGCTCTAATCCACTGAGCTACGGGTGCTCGATTTGGTATTTTTGTATCGAACATATTGTCAAATACAGGGGTAATTATAGCATAATTTTGACTAGGTGGGCTATAATGAGCTGAATAATGGATATCCACACAAACATCCCACTTAAAAATTACACGACCATGCGACTGGGTGGTAACGCCCGATTTATTGGTGAATTGTTTTCGCCAGATGAAATCCCTGGTATCTACGCCAACGCTGAAGCGCAGAACCTACCTATTTTCATCCTAGGTGGTGGCAGTAATGTCGTCGCCCACGACGATGGTTACCCTGGTATTATTATCCGCAATCGCATACAGGGGTTTGAAATCGTCAGTGATGATAACACTGGCACGACGCTCAAAATCGGCGCCGGTGAAATTTGGGATGACATCGTAAAGCGCAGCGTCGACATGAATCTAACCGGTATTGAAGCCATGTCGGCTATTCCTGGCACGGTAGGCGCTGCGCCAGTCCAAAATGTTGGGGCCTATGGCCAAGAAACCAGTGATGTGTTGGTTTCGCTAGAAGCCTACGACACCCAGACGAAATTAATGGTCCAGCTAAAAAACGAAGAGTGCGGTTTCTCGTATCGCCATAGTATCTTCCGTGGCGAGGAAAAAGGTCGTTATGTCATCACCTCAGTGACACTGCGGCTACTAAAAGCGCCACCGATGCCACCATTCTATGCTGCCTTGCAAGAATATATGGACAAGGTCCACATTACCACTTTCACGCCGAAAGTTATTCGCGATGCCGTTATTACCATCCGAAAAGACAAACTACCCGATCCGGCTGAGCGGCCGAACGCTGGCTCATTCTTCAAAAACTCCATCGTCGATGATTGGCTCGTCCAAGACCTCAAGCAAAGATATCCCGACATGCCAGCCTATGATCTGGGTAATAAAACTTTCAAAGTACCAACCGGTTGGCTGATTGAACAAGCCGGCTTCAAGGGTAAACTAATCCACGGCATGCGTGTCCACGACAAAAATTGCTTGGTACTCATCAATGAATCGGCTCGAAGTTATAGCGATTTGGCTGCCGCCCGCAATGAAATCATTGGTGGCGTACGTGACACATTCCGCATCATGATCGAACAGGAGCCGCTAGAGATAGTCTAACCTTGCTTGAAACGACAAATCAGCTTATGCTTATAGACATGAAACGGGCACGCGGCTTCACCATCATCGAACTCCTAATTACGTTAACAATCATGGTGATTTTACTGAGCCTTGCCGTCGTCAATATCAAGAGTGGTCTAGCACACAGCCGCGACGACAAGCGAAAAACCGACATCGGTAATATCGCACGCGGCCTAGAGCAACGCTACACAAACGGTAATCCGGTCATTACCGCAACGACACCAGCTGGCATCGTTCAGGCAGGTACCTACCCTGGTCTCCGAGAGATGTTACACGCTCTTGGTAATGAGATCAATGGTGGTGGCTATGTCTATACGCCCACTAAAGTCGATGGCGGCTACATGACTGATGAATTGCCCGGTGTTAGCCAAGCGACATTAACCCCGCCAAACAGCGGTGGCTATTTTGGATTGATTTGTCTCTCTTCTTGTGGCGCAGCTGGCCAAGCGGCCCAAGTAGCAGCCGCCTTTAACCAGAGTGGCAGCACCTACAAAGATGCCTACATATACGAGCCAGTCGACCAAAATGGTAACATCTGCTGGGACAATACCTGTGTCAGATATAATCTTTACTGGATAAGCGAGCTTGACCCGACACCATACCTTGGTATTCCGGGATTAAAGGTCGTGGAGAGTAAACACCAATGAAACAAGCCGGATTCTCAGCCGTAGAACTACTTATCACGTTATTCGTGGCATTTTTGTTCGTGATGATGGGCTATCAGCTATACAGCGTTTCCCTTGCTGGCGGCAGTGATGCCAATGATCAATCGAAAGCCAGTGACAACGCCTACTACACCCTGCACAAGAAAATTGCCAATGGTACCTATCCCTGCCCGACGGCACCAGCCACCTACACCGAAACTGTTGAGAATACGACGAATGGCACGACGACCACACGCATTAGCTGCCCGAATTCCGCACTGACTAATCTCCGACAAATAACTGTTACGACAACCTATAAGAATGCGACCGCAAGCCATGGTTTATACTTCACACAAAACTAACACTTCGGCTGGCTTCACCCTCATCGAGATGCTGATTGTGGCACCGATCGTCGTGCTGGTGATTGGCGGCTTTATCGGCCTTATGGTAGCGCTGACTGGTAACGTACTCGGGGGGAGTAGCCGTAATAAACTTATCGACGAGACTGAAAGTTCATTATCGTCCATCAAGCAAGACACCCGCTTGGCAGTTCAGTTCCCGCAAACTGGCCTTACTCCGGCATCGCCACAAGGCTATAATAGTAGCACCACTCCTTGGTCGACTACGACCCACCATGCCATTATCATGCGTCAAGTCGCTACCACCAAAAACCCGCTCGACCCTAGTCGCGATATCGTTTATAAGAAAGATACCAGTGGTAATTGTTCGACCGATCCATACCTCTTTGATGTCGTGTACTATTTCACGCAACCCGTAGCGAATGGACCTTATCACCTCTGGCGACGCGTCGTGTTTGACTCAGCGTCATCACCATGTACTGGTGTAACACCTTGGCAACGCTCCAGTTGCGCCCCAGGCCATGCAACTGTAGCTATCTGTCAAACTGACGATGAGGAAGTTAGTACGCACATATCTGGCGCACGCTGGTTCTATCCGGCCATGCCAGACACATCAACTGCTTCGGTTAGTGACTTAGTGAGTCATATATCCAACATAAATGGCGGCACGACTTCAACCGGCGAAGCTTGGATAAATACATCAAGCATCTTCAATCCTTCTTCGGATGCAGGCGTGAATGCTTCTTCACTTATTTTACTGCTCTCAACAACCGATTCGCCAGGCGGAAAGCAGGTTTCGTACACCGGTATTACCTACGCAACTCGATTTGCCGCACTTAGCGACAGCGGCGGAGTCGCCACACCACCCAATACTGCCCCGCCAGGTTCACAGACTTTTGCTTACACCGGCAACTCTCAGTCATGGACCGTTCCAGCTGGCGTTTATACGCTTACGGCCGAAGTATGGGGTGCTCAAGGTGGGACGGTATATGCTGCTGGTGGGCTTGGTGGTTACGCCAAAGGTACGTTCACTGTTACACCTGGCCAGACTCTCTATATCTACGTCGGAGGAACTGGGTCGTACGGTACTTCTCTGAGCGGTGCTGGCTTTAATGGTGGTGGTAATGGGAATTACTATGGTGGCGGTGGCGGTGGCGCAACCGATGTACGCCGAGGAGGCACCGCTCTTTCAAACCGGGTAATCGTTGGTGGCGGTGGCGGGGGCGGTGGCTACTATGCTAATCCAGGGGGTATCGGTGGTGGTACAACCGGTGGCACGGGCGGTAATGCTACGAATGGCACGGCAGCCTACGGTGGTGGGGGCGGCACTCAGACCGCTGGCGGCACTGGCAGTGGTACGTATCCAGGTGTTACCGGTAGTCTAGGTATTGGTGGCAATGCTGGTAGCAATACTGGCCCCTACGCTTATGCTGGTGGTGGCGGTGGCGGCTACTATGGTGGCGGTGGCGGTGCAGCTTCGGTAAGCAGCGCGGGCGACGGCTACGGTGCCTCAGGAGGTGGCGGCTCTAGTTATGTCGGCGGTGTCACCGGGGGAACAACAACAGGTGGTATGCAATCCGGCAACGGCACAGCTAAATTCTCATGGTAACCGTTCTGGCCTATAACCCACTGCCAGATGAAGCATTACGCTAATAATATAAGCAGTCATTTAACGCAATTTCGGGTGTATAAAATGCTTGTGCTTAGACAAAACTCGTAGTACTATGGCAAGTAGTATACAAATTATATAAAGGGGCATCGAACTATATGATTCTTAAGAAAAACACCGAACAAGGTTTCACTATCGTGGAGCTGTTGATCGTCATCGTGGTTATCGCGATTTTGGCGGCTATCACCATCGTATCGTATAACGGTATCAAGCAACGAGCCAACGCATCAGCAGCCAAATCAAATGCTGCAAGTGTGAAATCAGTCGCAGAGGCCTATAATTCCGACGACTCAGTCAGCACGACAGGCTATCCTTCTTTGGCTAACATCCAAGCGTACTCGGGTATCACGAAACTGCCGGCAGGTGTGTCTCTCGTTGCTACCGCGCCGACTTCAACGAGTGACGTGAGCGCAATTACCTACCTCACAAAGGGTACAACCGGCGTATGTATCGGCTACTGGGACCAGACTGGCGCTGGTGCTGTAGCATGGTTATATACTGGTGATGCTTCAACCGTTACTGGTACAACTTGCTCATAGACAGATACTAATATAAAAGAACCTCCCTCATAGGAGGTTCTTTTATATCGTTGTATTTATTTTTCAGCCACGCCGCTTACGGTAACGGAAACTGCGAAACGAACTGAGTAACCTCGTCGTGAAGCCGCGTAAGCATTGCCTGATCATCACGGCTATCAATCGCTTGCCTCATCCATTCGGCAATCTGCACCATATGCTCTTCCTTTAGTCCGCGAGTTGTCAGGGCTGGCGTGCCGAGTCGGATGCCGCTCGGACGAAATGGCGGCAACGGATCGTCCGCAACGGTGTTAGCGTTAAGCGTCAGACCAATTTTATCAAGTGCTATTTCAACTTCTTTGCCATCGATACCGAAGCTCTCATACACATTGGCCAAAATCAGATGGTTGCTCGTTCCACCAGTCACAAGCTGGAATCCCCTTTTCTTCATCTCATCGGCTAGTGCGGTGGCGTTTTTTACGATTTGCACCGCGTAATCTTTGAATTCGGGCTGCAGAGCTTCATGGAATGCCACGGCTTTAGCGGCAATGACGTGCATATGCGGACCACCTTGCATACCGGGGAAAACCGCTCGATCAATAAGTGTCGGGATGTTCTCAAGCGTCTTTTCCGGTTTTTTGAGCGGGTTACTAACGATGCCTTTGGACAAGATTAAGCCACCACGTGGCCCGCGCAGCGTTTTATGGGTCGTGGTCGTAATCACATGGAAGCCGTGGTCAAACGGATTTTGAGCCACACCGCCTACGATCAAGCCAGCGATGTGCGCCATGTCGGCCATCAGCAAAGCGCCGACCCGATTGCCAATCTCGGCAAACTTAGCATAGTCCAGCTCGCGAGGATAAGCACTGAAGCCAGCCAGGATAATTTTCGGCTTGTGCTTGAGAGCCAATTCATTCAGTTCGTCATAGTCAATCTCACCCGTCTCGATATTCTTCATCTTGTAGCGAACGAAATTATACAACTGGGCACTACGTGTCACTGGTGCACCGTGCGTTAGATGGCCACCGTGCGAAAGATCCATCGCCAGTACCGTATCACCTGGTTCCAACCAGGCACTATAGACAGCTTCATTAGCTGGTGCACCAGAGTGTGGCTGAACATTGGCGTGGTCAGCCCCGAATAGCTGCTTAGCGCGGTCAATGGCTAATTGTTCAACCTTGTCGGTATTCTCCTGACCACCATAATAACGCTTACCTGGATAGCCTTCACTGTATTTGTTGGTAAATACACTGCCGAGCGCCGCTAAAACGTCGCGTGACACGTAATTCTCGCTTGGAATCAGCTCCAAACCACCAAGTTGTCTGTTTTCTTCAGCCGCAATCAGTGCCGCGATAGCCGTATCGTTCATGCCTCACTCCTTGTTTGCTCTATTATACCACCGTAGTCAGATATATCGTATGTGATATAATGGAGCAATGAATAGTGATGACTACAAGTTAAAAATTGGAAAGTTAATCCAAGAAGCCCGACTAACGCGAAGCATGACTCAGACAGATCTAGCAGTGAAGCTGGCCACCTCGCAAAGTGCCATCAATCGGATTGAAAAAGGTGGTCAGAACATAAGCTTGGAGATGCTGGCCCGTATCAGCGAGGTGCTTTCGACCAACATCATCACTCTGAATCACAGTGGTACGACTAACTTCAAAGTTCATGGTGGACGGGAACTCTCTGGCGAGATCGAAGTCAAAACCAGCAAGAACGCTGCGGTTGGTTTGCTTTGTGCCAGCCTTCTCAATAAAGGCAAAACGACCCTGCGTCGCGTACCACGTATTGAAGAAGTCAACCGATTAATCGAGGTACTGGGCAGCATCGGTGTCAAAACCCGCTGGATTGGCACAAGCGATCTTGAAATCACCCCCCCGAAACGTCTACAGCTGGAGAAGATGGATATCACAGCAGCCCGGCGGACTCGTAGTATCATCATGTTCCTGGGACCATTGCTCCATCAATACAAAGAGTTCAAACTTCCTTTTGCTGGTGGCTGCGACCTTGGTACGCGTACGGTAGAGCCGCACATGTCGGGTTTGACGCCGTTTGGCCTACACGTCGTGGCGACGAACGACTATTATAACGCGACGGTTACGCCAAGCGAACCGAATCGGACTATCCTGCTGACGGAACGTGGTGATACGGTTACTGAAAACGTCATCATGGCGGCCGCATTGTACGATGGCACGACGATTATCCGCAACGCCAGTCCGAATTACATGGTGCAAGACGTCTGTTTTTTCTTGGAAAAACTCGGTGTTATCATTGACGGCATTGGTACGACTACGCTCCAGGTTCGCGGTAAGCGATCAATCAATACTGATGTCGACTATGCGCCGAGTGAGGATCCAATCGAAGCTATGAGTTTCGTGGCGGCAGCCATCGTGACTAATTCTGAAATTACCATCCGCCGCGTACCAATCGAGTTCATGGAAATCGAACTAGCAGTGCTTGGCAACATGAACCTGGATTACGAACTAGGTAAGGAATACGTGGCGCGCAACGGTCATACTCGCCTGGTAGACGTGACGGTGAAAAAATCAAAGCTGATAGCCGCCAAAGACAAGTTGCACAGTATGCCCTTCCCTGGCGTCAATATGGACAACTTGCCTTTCCTCGGTCTGGTCGCTACGATGGCTAAAGGCCGCAGTCTGTTGCACGACTGGAGTTACGAGAACCGGGCGATTTATTTCACCGAACTCACCAAACTGAACGCTCGAATCGAACTCGTCGACCCACACCGCGTTTACATTTCCGGACCAACCAAATGGAAACACGCCGATGTCGTGGCACCACCAGCCTTACGACCGTCCGTCGTGGTACTCCTAGCTATGTTGGCCGCACCAGGTAGCTCAATGTTGCGCGATGTTTATTCCATCAACCGCGGTTACGAAGACTTTGCCAATCGCCTGAATTCAATCGGTGCAGATATCGAAACCGTCCAGGAAATCTAGTCTTTCTCTATTAATTATGCTAACATTACTACTGCCAACCATCTTTTAGGTGGCCCCAAAATAACAAACCAAGCCTTGAGGCTGTTTGTGATTTTGAGAGGAGACGTAACGGAAGGTGGCAGCTTTCGAACTTGTTCGAAAGTGAGAACCTGAAGTGAACGGCGACGAGGCGGATGTAGCTCAGTTGGTTAGAGCGACGGGTTGTGGTTCCGTAGGCCGTGGGTTCAATTCCCATCATTCGCCCCAAATAAAACTATCCAGACTTGCTAGTTTGGATAGTTTTATTTGTACGGATTATAGTTGCGCGGCGGCGGACTAGGAACATTCGGCTTCTTTACGTTGATTGGTTCGGCGCGCGGATTGATTGGCGCGGCATCAGATGCTGATGTCGAACGTTTCGGCACACTGACTGGAATTGGTTGCCGATTATATGCTCCAGCTAGTAACGACTGATGATAGCTCCCTACCAATTTGCGTTCGCGGTCACGCTTGTAGCGATCGCTAAACGTTTCATTGGTAGTCTGGCCAAATTTTCCACCGGCCACCTGGCCGAAACCACTCGTATGAAGATTGGCGTCTGTTAGATCATTACTAAATTTACTAACTTTCATCATAATGCTTATCCTTATATTATACGCCTGGAGCTGGTATAATCAAACGGTCGCGGGTGTCGTATAGTGGCTAATATATCTGCCTTCCAAGCAAATGACGAGAGTTCGATTCTCTCCACCCGCACCAATTCGTATAGAATTAAAAACGCCCCCTCCGTGGGCGTTTTCGTTTAGGAAAACTTCGGGAGAGGGCTCTTGTCAGAGCTTGGAGATCAGTCGTCGGGTAGCAGGTTATTGCCCTGGACAATGAGCTTGCCGAAACCGCCGAGGATGAGCCTGGCAGTAAGGTCGTCCTCAATCTCGCTGAGGGCGCTGACCGCACCCGCCAAGATGAGATCGCCCATCTGCACGAATGCCGCACCACCCCAGGGAAAGTCACCCCACGGGAAAGTGCCCACTTCATTCTGTGAATCGACTTTGTCACGGAAGTATTCCGGAAAGTCGAACCGTAATTCGAGTGTGCTATCGCAGCCCATCGAGCCATAGCCCGCTATGACCTCATGAGGACGTAGCAGCGCTCGCATCTTGCGAATGGCGTTGGCGATATAGCGATCGCGGTCCGGACCCCAGCCGCCAACGAACCAGACGAATTCCTCAGGCTTATCCCAGAGCTCAGCATCGAAATCATCGTTCGGTTCTGCCATAGCAAAACCAAAGCTTTCGTTGGCCTTGACCAGACCGCTTGCTGCGAGCACCTGTACGGTGTCGTAGTAGCTGTCGAGAAACTTATTCAGGTTGATTTCGGAACCATCGTCACAGACATACGTCTGCTCGAACGGCATGGTGCTCACGTCCAGCAATCGGACAGTCATGATGTCTCCTTTAGGTGCTCGTGTCGTGTACTTGAGTTTTCCACGAAAATGACTTGCTTATTATACATTTTTATTGTACTAATGTCAATAATACAAAGGGAGCTTTGCCCATCTCTGTTATAATACCAGTTATGCCCCGGTAGCTCAGTTGGATAGAGCAGAGGACTTCTAAGCCTAAGGTCGCTGGTTCGAACCCAGCCCGGGGTACCAAAAATGAATAATTCTAACAAGCTGTGTCATACTAATGCTTAGAACTTAAACAAAGGAATTTTATGCTTGCGGCGCTCCTCATCATTCACATCATCTGTTTATCAATTTCAATACTCGCTACCGGCGCGCTGATGGTAGCCGCGTTATTGACTCGTAAAATCGCGCCGCAATTATCTCAAGCGACACTCGCTGTTACGTCCGTCGGCGTCCTGGCCGGTGCTATGTTGTTGCTTCAAGCCCCACTTGGTTTACATTGCCTGATGCTTAGCAGCTACGTGATTATTTTTAGCCTAGCGTATCGCTTCATCACCAAACGATCATTAATCGCTTATAGTCTTTCCCGATAAATTTAGACTTGAGGCGTTGTTTGCTCAATGTTTGCATCGGCAGCGATTTTATCCGCCTCAACTACCGAGCCAAGAATTGCCTCTACTTGTTCTTTACTGATCTCCACGGTACTACCTGCACCAGCCGTACCTTCGAGCATTTGCTTGGCAACGGTATTTTCGACCGCCCGCTGCACGACTCGGCGCATCGGCCGGGCGCCGAGTCTCGGATCATAACCTTTGTCTACTAGCAGTAATTTGGCATCGTCGCTGACTGTAACGGTGACTTTCTGGTTGGCCAGGGTTTTATTGACGCCCGCCAAAATTAGATCGATGACTTGCAGTAATTCCGGCTTACCAAGCGGTGTAAAGGTAATGATTTCATCAAAACGGTTCAAAAATTCCGGTCGGAACTGGCCGCTCGAAATCAACTCGTCGGTAAATTGCTGCTCGAATTGCTCCAGTTTGTAACCGCGCTCAATGTACTCGCGAATACGTTCTGCCCCGGCGTTGCTGGTAGCAATCACGATGGCGTCACGGAAACTGACGTCGCGGTTCTTTTCATCGCGCAGAATACCTTCATCGAGTAATTGCAACAATGTCGTTAAAACACTCGGGTGAGCTTTTTCAATCTCATCCAGCAGTACGACACTGAACGGCTGTTTCATCATCCGCGCTGTCAGACTGCTCGGGTCGTTCGCGCCATCCGCGATAAGCCGGGCTACATCCTCGCTACGGACGAATTCATTTAAGTCCAGTCGCACCATCCGATCTTCACCACCAAAGTAGACGTCCGCCAAGGCCTTGGCAAGCTCAGTCTTACCGACACCGGTCGGACCGAGGAACAGAAATGTACCGATTGGCCGATTCTGATTACGTACACCAGCCCGCGCTCGGCGCAATGCATCACTAACGACTTGCACGGCCCTGGTTTGATTTATCATTCGTTCGTGAATCAACGATTCCAGATTCAACAGTGTGGTTTTCTCTTGTTCGCCACTAGCAACACCAACTTTAATGTCCATCGTCTGCTCAATCGCCTGTTGAACTGAATTCATCGTGACGAGTCCATTTTCGCTATAACTGGCAGCTGATTCCAGCAGCTTTAAGGCCCGGCCCGGCATTGCTAAATCGTGAACATAACGCTCACTCAAATTGTAGGCTTCACCCAATGCCTGGTAGGTGTAGGTCACTTTGCGGTGAAATTCCGTCAGTATTAGTTGGTCTTGCATGACGGCAACAGTTTCGTCACGCGATGCCGGGGCAATAGAAATACGGTTAAGTGCGTTTACTAACGCGCCGTTACGCTGCGAAATCTGCAAGAAGCGTTGTTCATCCATAGTTAAGATCATGCGCAAATTACCAGCCTCTAAAATCGGCAGCAACACATTGGTTAAGTCGACCGATCCGACGGCTTCTTCGAAGAATAACTCAGCATTATCCAGACAAATGATGATGTTCTTTGCGCTATAGGCCTCGCCGAGTACCTGCATAACCAGCTGCTCCAATTCCCCACGACCAGGTGCAGCCGCAATGAGCGACGAAGCATCAAGCATAATGACTTGACGAAACTGTAAATTTACCGGCAGTTTATTTTTAGCATCGAGTAACTTCTCGGCAAAAGCGTGAACGATAGTCGTTTTACCAACGCCAGCTGGTCCAACGAGGGCTGCGTTCTGCCGACCACCACTTGTAAATGTATCGATCAGTTGAGTGAGGGCTGTGACATGGGCTTCCAAATCCACTGCCAGCATACCACCATGCCGCATTTGTTCGCTGATATTCTGACCAAAGCGCGCCAATAGCGGAATATAGCCAAACGAGAAATCACGAGCGATGCCACCGGTCATACGCGGCCCGGTATGCGCGTCAATCAATTTTCGAAGATGGTCTTGCCAACGGATACCGGTTTCAATATCACTGACGTCAAGATGCAACTGTGCGAGTAAGTTTTCATAACCAGCAAAACCCTGGACTAGCGCGAGTACCATGACGCCAGCTGTCATTTCAGACAACTCCAGTCGCTCCATAATATCAGCCGATCGCTGCCATAGCTTTTCTGTATCGGCCGCCTGGTCTGAAGCGATGTCTTGCAAAAAATTGGCCGTCAATCCAAACCGGACGGCAAAAAATTGGCCGCCGAAACTACGTCCGATCGCGGCCGCGACATCTTTTGGCGTTGGATTCGCACCAAGCTGGGCTATGATATCAGCCGCCAGAACATCATTTACCGACGCTGGGTTCTTATTCGGTGCTAGCCGCTTCAATTCACCCGTATACCATAGACTGAACATAGCTGGTAAGCTTGCTAGACTCATCACGAACCAACCAATTGACAGTTGACTGATAATCAATCCGATGCCACCAATTACCAGCAACCAGGTCGTTAATTTTAGGATTACATGAAGCGCCCCGCCAAACGTGACGGCCATGCGCGCCTTTTGCACTCGTTCGTGATGCGGATTAAATATTAGTTCCATACGATTGGTGTCCAACCACTAATGAACAACAAAAAACCAACGATCGGCAAGATTGGCACAAGTGGCCAGACAAGCAGACATAAACCACCCACTATGACGTACCCAAGTAGCGCAATTGAACCAATTATAATGATGATCAGGCGCACGAATGCTCCGATTACTCGAGAAACCATACGGTCGACGAATGCTCGCCACTTTACGCCAAGCGGTCCACTTACTTTTCCGGCCGAGATTTGCCGGAATGGCGCGAACAATGTCGATATCAATTGTTCGATTGAAAAATAATCAACTGCCCGAGCGATCCGCTGTCGAATCTGCCCCACTTGACGGCGCCAGCCAATACCATACCACCACGAGAGCATACCCACGATAAACATGACCTTATTGTACGATATTCTCTCTGGTTTCGATAGAGGCGCAATCATCAAACAAACCAGGTATAATGAATGTATCAACTTATGCCAAAACCATACACGACAATTTTAGGAAAAACAGTTCGCTCTATCGCCCGCCTACGCGGTGGTGGCTCGGCTTTGCCTGGCTTGTTCGTTGAAAAAATCGATAGTTCATTCGTGCCCGACACACTGGCGCAATTGCCCCATGGCATCGTCATCGTTAGTGGTACCAATGGTAAAACCACTACTACTAAAATGATTGTCGAACTACTTGAAAGTCAAGGCCTCAGCGTATTCACTAACCGAACCGGTAGTAACTTCATCCGCGGTATCGCGGCAGCACTGCTCGGTGAAGTGAACGGTAAAGGTAAGCTCGATAAAGACATCGCCGTTTTGGAGCTTGACGAGGCTCACGCCGTACACTTCGTTAAAGTCGTTAAGCCACGCTACAGTTTACTATTGAACGTGATGCGCGACCAGCTCGACCGCTTCGGCGAAATTGATACAACCGCAAAAATGCTGAAAATCATAGCCGAGGCTACCAGTCAGGGTGTAGTAATTAACCGTGAAGACCCACGTCTGATGCTTGTCGGCAAATCGCTCAAAAATGTCGCCGTCAGTTACTTTGGGCTCGAGCAAGACGTACGGTCTCATTTTCCAAACGATGATGATATGCGTCAAACATCAACCAAACAACCAACTTCCATACCAGCAGCTGATGTAACGCTGGCTTCTTTCAACGAGACGACCGCTACGTTCCAAATCGGTGGAAAGTCATATGACACCCCACTACTACTGCGCGGTGCATACAATATCTATAATGCTGCTGCTGCTCTGACGTTAGTACGTGACATTCTTGGTGACAAAACTGACACCAAAAAAATGCTGTCAGCCCTTTCGATGGTCACACCAGCATTTGGTCGCGGCGAGACACTGATGCTCGGCGGCTTCCCATTAGAACTGATATTGGTAAAAAATCCAGCTGGTTTTCGACTTAGTCTATCGTCATTCTCACCCAAAGGATATGCTACTATGATCGCCATCAACGACAATTACGCCGACGGCCGTGATATGAGTTGGCTATGGGATGTCGACTTTAACAGTCTGCAGCTGGGTGGCGTAGCCGAGGTTGGCGGTACACGTGCCTATGATATGGCGCTGCGACTACAGTACGATGAAGTTGAAATAGTCCATGTCGAGACGAACCTAAAAACGGCTCTGCGTCATTTCATCACCATGCGCGCCAACCAGCCGAAGCGGATTTATTGTACCTATACTTCCATGCTTGCGCTTAGGCATGAGCTAGCTAAAATCACTGAAGTCGAGGTCGTATCGTGAGCAAAGAAATCACTATCATGCAACTGTACCCTCGTGATATGAACATTTACGGTGACTGGGGCAACGTGCTAACAATTATGCGGCGGCTGGAGTGGCATGGTTATACTCCCAAGCTGATCGAATACAATCAGGGTAATACCTTTCCGGCCGATGTTGATATCGTGATTGGCGGCGGCGGCCAAGACTCCGGACAAACCGTCGTTCAAGACGATCTACTTGTTATAAAAGATGACTTGTTGAGCTTGGCAAAAAGCGGCACGCCAATGTTGGTTATCTGTGGCCTTTATCAGTTGTTCGGCCGTTTCTTCAAAACCGTTGATGGCGAAATGATCGCAGGTATCGGGTTATTTGATATGGAAACTCGTGGCGGCCGCGAGCGCCTGATTGGTAATATCGTGACAACAAGTGACGAGTTTGGCGAGATTATCGGTTATGAGAACCATAGCGGCCAAACATTCCTCGGTAAGAACGTTACGCCACTTGGCCATGTTCAAAAAGGTGCCGGTAATAATGGCGAAGATACCAGCGAGGGTGCGCGGATTCATAATGTCATTGGTAGTTATCTGCACGGTTCACTTTTACCAAAAAATCCGGCTATCGCTGATTTTCTGATCGAAACAGCCGTCACGAGAAAATACGGTGAGTTCGCACCGAACATCATTGACGATTACTTTGCCCGCGAAGCTCGCAAGATCGCCACTAAACGACCGCGCTAGCTTTGGTAACCGTCTTGTTGTTTCTTCAGCTCACTAATCACTTGTTGGCCGTGGCCAAGTGGCGTCACGCGACCGAAGACTTTTACGACGACGCCATCGGGATTGATAATGAATGTCTTCCTAAGGATGCCTTCTTTACCAAACTGCTTCTTTCCCCACGCGCCATATGCTTCAATCGTCTTACCTGTACCGTCGACAAGTAATGTGAAATTAAGCGAATGCTTGGCTTTGAATTTCTCATGGCTAGATGCTGGATCTTTACTGACACCAATAATTTCCGCACCAAGCTGAGCTAAATCATCGCGCGCATCACGCAAACTGCAAGCTTCAATCGTACAACCAGGCGAATCGTCTTTCGGATAAAAGTAAAGGACAACCCATTTGCCATTGTAGTCCTTCAGTGTGTGTAGCTTACCTGTGTCATCTGTTAAACTAAACTGCGGTGCGAGATATGGTGGTTGTTTCATATTCTTATTATACCGCGCAACAGCCGACAAATGCCAGAAAGCTGCTGTATAATAAAAGCTAATGTCTGCAAAAAAACTGTCGTCTCGTATATTGGCGCTTGATCTAATGCGTGGTTATTTTTTGGTCATCATTATTCTTGACCACCTGTTTTGGTACCCGAATGGGCTGGATTGGGTCAGTGGTCGTGGTGAGTTGTTCGTTAGTGCAGCCGAAGGATTCTTCCTAATTTCTGGCATCGTACTCGGCATCGTGCGCGGGCAAAAACTCATCAATAAGCCATTTGCTGTCGGTGCGAAGCTCCTCCTCAAACGAAGTGTACAGCTTTATATCACCAGTGTCGTCCTCATGCTAATTTTCACCCTGCTCGGCTGGTGGTTCTTCATGAATAATCCTGGTCTAAAACCTGGTATTCGACCACCAAGTGAGGGCTTCTGGAGCGTATTTATCGGCGCACTCGATTATAAATACATTTATGGCTGGGCAGATTTCCTGAGACTATACGCAATATTCATTTTCGTCAGCCCGTTGGTCCTGTGGTTGCTACGGCGCGGCTGGTGGTATATTGTACTTGGCTTGAGCGTCGGAACCTATCTACTACTGCCATTTGCTCAAGCTCATACTACGTATACTGACGAATTATTGATGCCGATTACCTGGCAATTGATATTCTTCGGCGGTTTCGTGATTGGTTTTCACGAGCAACGTATTCGTCGTTTCTGGCAATCATTATCCCATAGATTCCGTCGCATTTTTATGCGAACCGTGTTCGTATTAACCACTATCACTCTTGGATTTAATATGATCCTGGCATTTGGTAGTGACCTCTCAAGCAGACTGGGTGCCATCGAAGCCGCTCTTGACCCCTTCTTCATAAAAGAGACTCTACCACCCGCCCGTATCGCTTTGTTCGCATTGTGGTTCGTAGCTGGTTTTTGGCTTTTTCATCATTATCGTGAGGTTATCAACCGTCGACTCGGTTGGATATTGTTGCCGTTCGGCATGAACTCACTGTACGTGTATACGATTCATGCCTTCGTGATCTTCTTTGTCCACATGGTCATGCTCAATGCCAGTCCAAATATTCTCATCAATATCGTCGGAACACTGCTCGTGCTTGGAATCATTCTACTAGCGGTACGAACCAAGTTCCTGATGAAGATTATTCCACGTTAAGGGCGTATAGACTAAGAATTTGTTTATCATAGGTAGTAGTCCGAACTAGATGATAATCCGAAGGTGGCGTGAATAATTGCGACTGGCCAGCCCAATGGATAACGTAGACTGTTTTGTCACGAATGGCCGTAGGGCTATCGACTCGTTTTTCACTCGTAGAAAGTGGTGCGTAACCACCCTGCATTGCAATAGGATCTGGACTAAAAAAACGTAAATCGCAATCAGTAAAATAATAGGCATTATCGATATACGTATAAGCGTCGTCGGCGACAATCACCGTCTTGTCATCGCAATGTACGTCATGTCGTAATTCAGCCGAACGTGGTTGTTGCATGCGTTCAAAATTAAAGTTACCAGTACGGTAGAGATTAGTGACGCCGATTGCCATGACGATAACAAGCAACCCGCCCAGCAGCATCGCTTGCTTCTTTAGTCCATACCGCCAGCCAATCGCCGGTATGCTAGCTAGCCCGATATAAATGAACGGTACAGTGTGGGCCATGTAACGCATAATGAACATCGGCTCTTGCTGGATGATGGAAAGGATTGCGTAAAACAGTTGAGGCACGGTAGCCAGGGCCGCCAAGAACAGCAAACATCGGCGCACATCACGCCCTGCTCGAACGTAGCTCACCGCGAAAATGTAACCAACCAGGGATAACACGAGTACGATCGTCAACGACACCATGCCACTCAGTTGCCACTGTGGTGTATAGAAAAATATAAAACCGGTCATAGTAGCCAATTGTGTCAGTGTGATTTCCCCACCAATTCCCGGTAGGGCCGAGTGTGTCAGCTGGTGGAAAAAGGTTGGCATATACGGGACAAATAAAACGATTGCCAGAATATAACTTCGTAGCCATGGGCTACGAAAAATTTCTTTTTGTTTCTTTTGTTTCAAGTCACTAATCGCTAACCAAACAACGTGCGCGATCCAAATCGCGACGCTCATGTAGAGCGTATACATACCGAGCGCAACGAGTACGGCATACGTAATCCAATACTTTTTTCCGCCACGTTGCCGAGCATAAACTAAAAACAGGGTTGCTAGTACACCGATAAATCCAACTAGTGCGTACATACGGATTTCATAGCCATAACGCAAAAGAAATGGGCTCAGTACTAATAACGGCACGCTCCAGATGGCGATGCGGCTACTAAATAATTTCCGAATGAGTAAGAAACTTACCCCGATCGTCCCAACCGCAAACAGAGCGCTCAAGCTACGCAGTGCAAACTCGCTCCAACCAAATACCCCAGCCCAAACTTTGAGTAGAAGATAGTAAAATGGTGGATGCGCATCGACCGCCGTCAACGACAGCAAATCATGGACTGGTGATTTCGCCACAATGATCGTGTAGCCTTCGTCAAACCAAACCGATTGACCGTGTGCGAGCACCATGATGATACCGTACGTTACCAAACCCAAAGCTAGCACGATAGACAGAACCATCCACCGGTTTTTAATCAGCGCTCTTTTTTCGGTCGATCGTTTGGAAATATGTGACATAGTTTCTTTAGTTATACAGGATAGTTGCGGCAAATGCCACTGGTGTTACGACCAGATATGCGCTATAATTTGTCAAGGAAAACACCTATCGGGGTGTGGCGCAGTTGGCTAGCGCGCGCGGTTTGGGACCGTGAGGTCGAAGGTTCGAATCCTTTCACCCCGACCAAATAAAAAGTCCGTCTTGTACGGGCTTTTTATTTTATGCCACTTACTATTCTAACCATGTTTGTTTTCTTCCAGTCCATCAATTAGCTCACTATCGCTGGCATCATCGAGCTCGTAGGCCAACTCTTCGGGTGGCAAGCCCGGCGGCATGAAGTCATCATCTGGTATCGGCGGCTCGTCTTCAGCAAGCTGGGCATCAGTGTCCAAGTCATCCTGGTAATTACGAAGTTCTATGTCATTTTGTTCCATAAACACCTCCTCTTCTTACCTCACCATTTCATGCTGGCACAGGAAGCTTAATTTTCACTGTAAGGCTCGATGATTGACAAACATAGCCGACGCGCTTTAGGCTAGACTTATGTCGTCATTTCATCTAGAACCAATGGCCGTCTCGGCAACGCTTCATTGTTTGACCGGCTGCGCCATTGGTGAAATCATCGGTATGGTTGTCGGAACTGCATTTAATCTTCATAATGTTGTCACTATCATCTTAGCAATCGTACTGGCGTTCATATTTGGCTACGGCCTATCAATTCGATCAGTCGTACGTCATGGGATCAGCCTAAGGCGCGCTTTGAAACTCGTACTGGCAGCCGATACCTTGTCTATCGCGACGATGGAATTAGTTGATAACGGTGTTGTAGCGCTCATTCCGAACGCGCTTAATGCCACGCTTGGCGACTGGCTGTTTTGGCTTAGCTTAGCACTGTCACTAGTAGCGGCATTCATCGCCGCCTATCCGGTGAATAATTACCTGCTGTCGCGCGGTAAGGGCCACGCCTTACTGCACGAACACCACCATCACTAGGAAATTATTTGGCGAATTCGATAGCGCGAGTTTCACGAATAACATTTACTTTTATCGTACCTGGATACTGCATGGTACTTTCGACTTTGTTGGCGATATCACGCGCCAACTTGATAGCCGACAGGTCATCAACCGACTTGTTATTCACCATGATGCGAACCTCGCGACCAGCGCTGATAGCGTAGGCCTTATCGATACCATTAAAGCTGAGGGCAATATTTTCCAGATCACGCATGCGTTCAGCAAAGTTTTCAGCGCTGATATTACGCGCGCCCGGCCGAGCAGCCGATAGTGCGTCACAAACACGCACGATCAAAGCTTCTGGCGTCGTGGCTTCGACGTCGTCATGGTGGGCTTCGATGGCGTGAACGATTTCTTTGCTCATACCATACTTACGCGCCAGTTCGGCACCGATGTGATGATGCTTACCCTCGATCTTATGTGTGACGGCTTTACCGATATCATGCAACAGTGTAGCGGTTTTAGTAATCCGCACGTCGGCACCAATTTCCTCTGCGATCAGTCCAGCCATGTGAGCCATTTCGGTACTGTGCAATAGTACGTTCTGACCGTAGCTAGTACGAAATTTTAATTCGCCAAGCAGCTGGATCAATTCTTTCGGAATACCGACGACGCCGACATCGCGGGCGGCATCTTCACCGGCGCGAATAACCTCTTTCTCGATCTGTTTCTCACTTTTCGCTACGACTTCTTCGATTCGACCTGGGTGAATCCGACCATCTTTCATCAGCGCTTCCAGTGTCAAACGTGCGACTTGGCGGCGAATCGGATCGAAACTCGAGAGCACGACCATACCTGGCGTGTCGTCCACTAAGATATCAACACCAGTGGCACGTTGCAGCGCCTGGATGTTACGGCCTTCTTTGCCGATGATACGGCCTTTCATTTCATCGTCAGTCAATTTGATAGCCGTCACGGTCCGCTCGGCAGTTACTTCCGAGCTCATACGTTCCATGGCTGTTACCAAAATAGTCTGGGCATTTTCTTCAGCTTCATCGACAGCTTCTTTTTGCAATTTTACGACTAAGTCAACCATATCCTGCTTGATGTCGCGTTCGGTCATCTGCATCAGTTTTTCGGCCGCATCAGACTTGCTGAGTTTGGCGATCTTTTCTAACTTCTCTTGTTGACGAGAGCGGATTTCGCGGATTTCGGATTTCAATTCATCGACTTCACCCTCTTGTGTGCGTAATTTCTCAGTCCGCTTGTCGAGGTCATCTAATTTTCTATCGAGATTGGTATCGCGATCAGCTAGTCGGTCTTCCATCTTCTTGATTTCTTTGCGTCGTTCATTTTCAAGCTCGACGGCTTCGTCTTTAGCCTTCAGTACAATGTCACTGGCTTTTTGTTTGGCTGCCGTCAGGGCTTTTTCGGCTTTCTGCTTACCGCTGGCGGTCTGGCCACGTGAATACGCAACTGTCCCACCCACGCCGAAAATAGCGCCCGCTAAGATGGCGATTATTGTTTCTATCATAGTGTTTCCTTCCTCAACCAGCTCCCGCCAAGTGTTCGTCTTGGCGCTTATAGTGTAATCAAGAGCGGTCGATTGTTTCTAAAAAATTAGCTTCAGTCTGCCTAAAACGGACTGTGTTTATTGTAGCGCGTTGTAAGCTATTGTGGCAATATTTTGACACCAGATAAGAAATTATTTGCGCGGTTTGGTAATGTGCGCATCACTCCCATAAAAAGGTAGAGCGATTTTGTCGTTGTCACCATTTCCCAGTCGCGTTAACGCCTGGCCTTGCCAAGCTTCACCTTGTTCGGCCACGATTGGCACATTCAAACTATCGGCCAAAGTATTGAGCACAGTCATGCCAATACGTAGCCCAGTGAAACTACCCGGACCTTGGAACACGCCGATGCCAGTAATATCCTGCCAGGTCTTGCCACGCGTGGCCAGTTGTTCGTGTAAATAGCCCAATAAGCCTTTAGCAAGTTGTCGGTCAGCCTGCCATGCATCATCAAAGTGGCTATCACCGTCAATCAGCGACAATCTGCAAATTGGCGTGGAGGTATCGAGCAGTATAATCACATCGCCACCTTTGGTGCGCTCAGTTCATTAACCTCAAGTAGGCGCTCGGTTTCACTTGGTGAAGTAAAACGAATTTGTAACCGTTTCGCGGGCAAGACATTCTCGGCAATAGCCGCCCACTCAATGACCGTCACGACGCGCGAATCGCTAATTGATTCTGCCAAGTCGTGCGCCATAATCCCCGTATCGTGTAGCCGGTAAAAATCATAGTGGGCCAGCTCCAAACCGTCACGCGCTGAATAAACACGGCTAATCGTGAAGCTCGGACTTTGGATGTCTTCGTTGATGCCAAGCCCCAGTCCAATTCCCTTAGTAAGTGTGGTTTTACCGGCACCAACATCACCGACCAACTCTACTACTTCACCGCCGACAAATGAACGACCAAGTTTCTCACCAAACGCCTGCATCGCCACAGCGCTTTCTATCTGTATTGTCATATAGATAAGTATACCACTGGTATTTTTAGCCACATCTATTACAATGGAGCGTAAGCAGTATGCGTATTTCCGATGCAACCATGGAACAAATGCTCGAGCGCAGTGGTGTGGCTACTAAAGAGCAGCTTGAAACTCTCAAAGATGAGAGCATTCATTCACGTCAGCCATTGCAAGACATCGTCATTGACAAAAAATTGATGGACGAAAAAACCATCGTTAAAGCCTTCGCCGATTACACCCAGATTCCATTCATCGAACTGGACCCGCACGATATTCCTTCGGCAGTTCTCATGAAAATTCCTGAACGTATCGCCAGACAATACAACACTATTTTGTTCCAAATCGACGACGACGGCACAATGCATATGGCGATGGAAGATCCTGATGACGTCCAAGCGCTCAATTTCATCCAAAAAGAAATCGGTGAAAATACCAAAGTCTATATTGCCACACATGAGAACATTTTAGCTTGTCTCGAAAATTATCGCGGTGATGTGAACGAAGAACTGAACGAGGTTATCGACATCCAACGTGAGGGGACCCCGGGTGACACTCAAACCGTGTCGGAAGATGATATCGCCGAAGATTCGCCAATTGCTCAGACCGTCAACCTATTACTGGAATATGCCGTTCGTTCCAATGCTAGCGACATCCACATCGAGCCACGCGAGGATTTCGTGCAGATTCGCTATCGTATCGATGGCGTCTTACAAGAAGTTAATCGCCTGCCGCGCAACGTGCTCAATGCGTTGATTAGTCGTATTAAGATTTTGTCGAATCTGAAGATTGACGAGCGACGCGTACCACAGGATGGCCGTTTCAAGATAAAGGTTGGTGGCAAGCAATATGCTTTTCGTGTCAGCACACTACCTATTACCGATGGCGAAAAGGTCGCTATGCGTATCCTTGATGAAAGTAATGATGCCTTAACACTCGAGCAACTCGGCTATTGGGGCAAATCACTAGCGACCATGAATGATGCATTGACTGAACCAAACGGTATGATCCTTGTGACCGGACCGACTGGTTCTGGAAAGTCAACCAGTCTGTTCAGTGTCCTGACCCGCATGAACACGCCAGACGTCAACATCTCGACGATTGAGGATCCGGTTGAATATAAAATTCCCGGTGTCAATCAAACCCAGACTAATTCAAAAGCTGGCATGACATTCGCTAACGGCCTCCGTTCGCTACTGCGTCAAGACCCGAATATCATTATGGTTGGTGAGATTCGCGACAGCGAGACGGCCGACCTGGCCGTTCAAGCAGCCCTGACTGGCCACTTGGTTTTTACCACTTTGCACACCAATAATGCCGCCACTACTCTACCGCGACTACTCGACATGCAAGTTGAACCGTTCTTAATCGCCAGTACTGTCAAAGCAGTCATCGGTCAACGATTGGTCCGACGATTGTGTATGGTTTGTCGCCAAAAATATCAACCGACCGCAGCTGAAAATCAAACCGTCGTCGAATTGTTTCACCTGCGTGAGGGTCAAGACTTTAAGTACATTCATCAACTCGAAGTTGATGCAAACAAAGAACATGTCGGTGGTGATACACCACTAGGTTCAACCGACCAAGGAGTTGAGACGTTATGGAAGGCTACAATCGGAGGTTGTGATGACTGCAATCATACCGGCTACAAAGGCCGGGTTGGTATTTACGAGGCGCTTGGTAACACTATACCCATCCAGAAGCTCATCATGGCTGGCGCAACCAGCAGTGAAATCCAAGATAAAGCAATTAGTGAAGGTATGATTACCATGCAGACCGATGGTCTCATAAAAGCGCTCCGTGGCGAGACGACGGTCGAAGAAATTATACGAGCGACCAAGGAATAATATGGCACGCTTCGAATACATCGCCACAAATACACAGGGCAAACCGGTCAAAGGCAGTCTCGATGTAACCGATCGTGCCGCGGCGATGGGAATACTTGCTAAGCAACACTTGCGGCCGATTAGCATCAAAGAAAAAAGTGGGGGCGGAAAATTCAATTTCAATGATTTTTTGGGCGGCGACAAGGTTAAATCCGATGATTTGGTCATTTTTACCCGTCAACTCAGCACCATGATTGGCGCTGGTGTACCACTGTTGCGCGGCATTAATTCCCTATACTCCCACGCCGAAAACCCGGCATTAAAGAAGATTCTGAGCAATGTCATCAAAGATGTCGAAGCTGGTGACGGGCTGGGTGATGCCCTGTCAAAATATCCTAACACCTTTAATGACGTCTACGTCAACATGGTACGAGCCGGTGAAGCAGCCGGTATTCTCGACGAGATTTTGAAACGATTGGCTCTGCAACAGGAAAAGAACTCTTCGATTCGCAAAAGCATCAAAAGCGCCATGATATACCCAACAGTGCTGATGACGATTATGACCATTGCGTTCTTTGGCCTGATGATATTTGTCATTCCACAAATCGGCAATATCTTGACGGGACTCGGCGGGCCGGACGCTAAGTTGCCACTTATCACCCGTATCATGCTCGGTATCAGCTCGTTCATGGTTCATTTCTGGTTCGTTCTGATTCCGATCGTCGTCGGCATTGTCGTGCTTATAGCTCGCTACCTCAAGACGCCGAGCGGCCGATCACAATTCCATCATCTCATCCTGAAGATTCCTGGCATAAACGACGTTATCCGCAAAGTTGCAGTGGCTCGCTTTGCTCGGACTTTCTCGGCTTTAATGGGAGCAGGTGTGGCCGTCCTCGAAGCCCTTAGTGTCACTGGCCATGCGATCGGCAACGTTGCTTACGAAGACGCCCTGCTTGCCGCCGGTCAGGAAGTGAAGAACGGTAAACAACTCTCTAGCGTGATTGAAGGTTACGAGAGTCTATTCCCAGCCATCGTCGCCCAAATGCTGGCTGTCGGTGAAGAAACCGGCCAAACCGACACGGTACTTATAAAAGTGGCTGACTTCTACGAAGAAGAGGTTGACGTTGCCATCAAGGGCCTCAGTTCCATCATCGAACCAGTCATGATTCTCATTATGGGAACGGCAGTCGGCCTGATTGCTGCCAGTGTCATGGTACCGATTGCCAGCCTGTCGCAAAGTATCAAATAGCCGCTGGCAAAGCATACCGCTCATGCTATAATGACAGATAAGCAACCAAGTGGGCATCAATGGCTAAATTATTCTATCACGACAAACCAATCATCGGACTCGACATCAGCCAGACTGGCATGAAAGTCATGGCTATTGATTACAAAAAATGGCAAGTGACTGGTTACGGTTCGATTGATCTTGACCCACAAAAAGTCCAAGAAGCGCTTGATGGTGGCAGTACTTATCTCGACGACAACTTGCGCTCGCTTTTGAAAGAGAACCTGGTCGGCGAACTAGCTAGCCCACACACGGTTCTGGGTGTTCCGACTGGCCGGACGTTCTCGCGGACCTTCACAATCCCCGCCTCAACCGAAAATACGCTAAAGGATGCCGTTGAGATTGAGGTTGATCAATACATTCCAATCCCGATGGCCGCGTTGTATGTTGATTGGGAAATTATTGAACGTAACAAAGAGACTATCACGGTTCTAATGTCAGCCGTACCGCGAACATTGATCGACAGCTGCCTGACTATCGCCGAAAATGCCGGCCTGACCGTTAGTATGATCGAACCAAGTATCAGCGCCGTCGCTCGGGTTCTGGAACATACCGAGGACGGTCATTTGCCTACGGTCATCATCGATATCGGTTCAGCCAGCACTGATATTGCCGTACTCGACGGCTCAATTCGCGTGACCGGTGGCGTCGGAATCGGCGGCAACACATTCACGCTGTCTATCGCTAAAAAAATGAATATCGCCCTAGAAAATGCTCATCAGCTAAAAGTACTGAATGGCCTGGCCGCTGGTAATCGTCAAGCTAAAATCCAGACAGCCCTAAAACCAAACCTCGATCGGATATTGTCAGAAACTCGTAAGGTGATCCGCTACTATAATGAGCGCTTGAGTAGCGATAGGAAGATTGAGCAAGTCCTGGTGGTAGGTGCTGGGAGCAACGTACCTGGAATCGGCGATTATTTTACCGATAACCTAGTGATGCCGGCCCGCGTCGCTAACCCCTGGCAGAAACTTGATTTCGGCCACCTTCCCCAACCAGCTAAACAGTTTCGCCCACGGTATATCACCGTGGCGGGTCTAGCCAGTGTAACCCCCGAGGCGATTTGGCAATGATTAACCTACTACCGGAAGAGCAGAAGAGACAAATCAAGGCCGCCCGGTCTAACGTGCTTTTGATTCGTTATAATTTGATGCTACTTGGCGTGTTGGTTTTTCTTGGACTGGCACTCGCGATTAGCTATTACTTCCTTATTAGCGCCAAAACAACGGCTGAAACGACTATCAAAGACAATTCAGCCAAAGAGAGTACGTACGCTCAAGTGAAAGTTGAAGCTGACCAATTCCGCGTCAAGCTTGGCGACGCTAACACGGTGCTCAACGGACAACTCCGTTATTCAAAAGCAGCCCTGGCTATCGGCCATTTGATTCCAAACGGCGCGGCACTTGAGAACCTTAAACTTGACGCATCGAGTTTTAATACGCCGACGACATTTACCTTTGACGTTTCTGGTGAAACGGCGGCGGCAAACTTGATTCAGAACTTCAACAGTTCGCCACTTTTTTCAGGTGTCACTAAAGGAAAGATTTCAAAAGGCAGCGGTAGTTATCCATACACGATTGACTTGACGATGATAATCAATAGGGAAGCTGCCACGTGAGCGAACAATTATCACGCCTGAGCGCCTCGTTGCTTCGGATGATCCTAATTGTCTCGATGCTAGCTATCGTTGCCGTCGGTGTTGGTGGTTTTGTGTTCGGCCGAGGCGTCTTAAGAGACTACGCCATCGATGTCAGCAAGAAAAACGTTGACGCCGACGCTAGCAACGGTAACCTTGATGCCCTCAGTCACACCAAACAAGAGCTTGCTGCCAATCAAGACGTTATCGCTAAGATCAACGCCTTGCGATCAACCAGTCGATTTCCTGAGTTCCAAATCGTCGATGACGTTAAGAACTACGCTGAGAAAAATGGCCTAAGCGTGACAACGTTCGATTACATCGATCCGACTTCCGCTACACCAGCCACTGGCCAAACTACCACGCCTACAGCCGCTCAGCCAGTGACCCAAAGCAATACGATCGCTCTCAGCGTGACACTCAAATCGCCCGTTAACTATAAAGCACTCTTACAATTCATCTACGATGTCGAGCAGAGTCTGCCAAAAATGCAACTACAGGGCTTGAGTATAAGTAAGGCTGATAATCCGAATCAGGTTGAAGTCGATCCGATCATTATTGAAATGTACAAGGACTAATTAGCATGGATATATCAATCTCACCAACCGCCATCAAATCGTTTGCCAGCCGTTTTCTCAGGCGTTACCACGTCGTCGTGTTCGTCGTTTTCGCACTCGGTAGTTTAGCCATAGCTATTTTCTCTCTTGGACAAGTTATCAGTCTTTCCGATAAGGCTAACGGTTACGTTTCGAATCAAAACAATACTTCCTTCGACCAAGCAACGATTGAACGCTTACGAGGACTGAAAAACTCATCGGAAAGTACTGAAAAACTCAACTTTCCTGACGGTCGTGTCAATCCATTCTAGTAGCCAAGTTACTATAAAAGAATTATACTGATAGTATGCTCGTACGTAACGATCAGTTGCAAGATACACCGGTCATGAGCCTACAGACCGGCACTGAACTGGCCCGTACCAAACTGCCTATTATCGATCCACGTAATCTTACCATCGTGGCCTACGAAGTCGACGGTCCACTGCTCGACGTCAAACCTTCAATTCTGCGGATTGCCGACGTACGCGAGCTGTCCGATATAGGCATGATTGTCGACTCCAGCGACGAGTTTATCACACCCAATGACGTCATTAAAATAAAAGAAGTGTACAATCTGCATTTTCCACTTCTAAGTCTCGCCGTCATAGATGAACGCAAACGAAAGCTCGGCAAAGTTGACAGCTATACAGTAGAAATGGGTAGTTTCGTTATCCAACAGATTTCGGTACGCCGACCGCTACTAAAAAGTCTGAGTGATGCCGAGTTATTGATTCACCGCTCACAAATCATTGAAATAAATGATACGACAATTATCGTTAAAAGTATCACGAAAGAAGCCAAAGACCCCGTACCGGAGAATGTCCGTGCCTACGTCAATCCATTTCGCGGCACACCAGGTAAAGCCCAACCCGAAACTATTAATAATAGCCGCGACGACGATTAATCTTCACTCAGCGCGGTTTTGATGTCATCATAGCTAAAGCCCTGCCGAGCCAAGTACTGCATGAGCTTTTGCTCGTCAGGATATCTGTTTCGCTTTTTGATAATAATCTTCGTGAGTTCGTCCTTATCGGATCGGTCTGAATCAGCCAGCTGTTCATCGATGATAGATTGATTGACTCCTTTGGCGCGAAGCTCGGCGATAAGCTTGCGCCGGCTCGTGCCCTTGGTGAGATTGCGGTTTTCTACCCAATAGTGGGTGAACTTTTCATCGTCGATGTAACCTCTTTCGCTCAAGCGGTCGAACACCCGGGTGGTGATTTCCGGTGCGACACCTTTTCTGAGCTCGCCGGTTTTCGTAGGTGTGTCGCGTGTTTTGCGGTACAGATAATCGCGTACCTCTTTGGCGCTATGCGGCCGCATCAGACAGTATTCGAGCGCCCGGCCGTAGAGTTTGCCGAACTGGCTCTCGGTCTCGAGTTTGTTCAGTTCTTCTTCGCTGTAGTCATTGCCGATTTTTAATCCCAGTTCGCCGACTTGGAAGACGTCAAGCGAAAAACGATACGTACCCTCGACCGAGACGTTGACACGGTCTTTGTTCTTGGCCTGCAGAGAGATGTCAGTGATTTTCATCGAGCCACTGTTTCAAACGGGGAATAGTGTCGTCAGGAAAGTCAGAATATACGTCTGAAACATCCCCCCGTCTTTCCACTCCGCCGCGCCGCAGAGCCGGAATGACGGTGACGACGCCAGGAAAGCCGCCGTTTTTAGGAGCCGGAAATCCCAGCCCCTGTACGACATCTGCGAGCTGCAAAGCAAGACGAAGTCGTCGATCTCGGATACGCGGTATGTCACCTGAGGACATTCCTTCTGGCGACCATGAATAATCTTTCGTCTCAAACGAACCCTGCCGTACCACATATCCTACGAATCGTTCAGGGTTCTGGCTCATCAACTTTATGCCTCGACTTCAACAACCTTAGCGCGGACTTTCTTTTCGATTTCGGCGAGAACCTTCGGATTCTCTTTCAAGTAGACCTTGACGGCTTCGCGGCCCTGGCCGATCTTAGCGTCGTTGTAATCAAACCAGGCGCCAGCCTTGCCGACGATACCGTGTTCGACCGCCAAGTCGAGTACGTCGCCGGTCTTTGAGATGCCTTCGTTGTACATGATGTCAAACTCAGCGATTCTGAACGGCGGCGCGATCTTGTTCTTGACGACTTTGACTTTCGTCCGATTACCAATGATATCTTCGCCAGACTTTAGCTGACCAATGCGACGGATATCTAAACGGACTGATGCGTAGAACTTCAGCGCATTACCACCAGTTGTGGTTTCGGGATTGCCGAACATAACGCCAATTTTCATGCGGATCTGGTTGATGAAAATAACCGTTGTCTTACTCTTGCTAATAATACCAGTCAGTTTTCGCAACGCTTGGCTCATGAGCCGAGCCTGCAGACCCATATGACTGTCACCCATGTCGCCATCGATTTCAGCTTGCGGAACCAGCGCCGCCACTGAGTCAACCACGACTAAATCAACCGCATTGGAGCGTACTAATGTTTCGGCAATTTCCAATGCCTGTTCGCCATTGTCTGGCTGTGAAACCAGTAAGTTATCGGTATCAACGCCAAGTCGTTTGGCGTAAGCTGGATCAAGCGCGTGCTCGGCGTCAATAAATGCTGCCGTACCACCTTGACGTTGAATCTCAGCGATAGCATGCAGTGTTAGGGTCGTTTTACCACTACTTTCCGGTCCATAAATTTCTATAACGCGGCCTTTCGGATAACCGCCACCAAGTGCCAGATCCAGACTCAGCGCACCACTAGAAAGCAGTTCAACATCGACTTTCTTCGCCTCGCCTAGCTTCATAATCGACCCATCACCAAATTGCTTGGTAATCTGATCCATTGCCAGACCAAGTGCTTTCAATTTACCCTCAGTATCAGGTTTGTCGCGTGACATTGCTTCTTTTTCAGCCTTTTTCGCCATATCTGTCCCCTCTTTTATCTCTGTACATATTATACGTTTTATTGCAAAAATTTGCTATGTCTCCAGCACCATTCCATCGTGGTATAATAGAGCCTAATGAAACAACGTGGGTTTACAGTTATCGAACTACTGGTGGTGACGGCATTTTTGATTTTCGCTGGAATTTTATTCTTCGTTCAGAAAAATAATGTCGAAGTTGCCGGTCGCGATAACGAACGTAAAACCGCCATCAATGCCATATACTATAGCCTAGAAAAAGCCTACTATAGTGAGCACAGTTATTATCCATCTCAGGTTGATGAGACAATCCTACCAACGGTCGACCCTGATTTATTCACCGATCCAAACGGCGTGAAACTCGGTCAAACCAATGAGACAATTGGTGACCAGCAAGTACCAGTTCAGTCCGATTATCGCTACGAACCGACTAATTGTGATAACGACAAATGCAAGAGTTATACCCTACGAGCTGACTTGGAAAAAGAAGCCGACTACGTCAAAACCAGTCTACACCACTAGGCTATTCGACGGCGCGACCAAGCTTAAAGGCTTCGACGGCATTGTTCAACAGGGCAATCTGCTCTTTCGGCCGCCACACGTAGTGAAACCGGTAGGTCGTTTCGTCACCCTGAGTCGAAAGACGAATTGTACCATAGTCAAACAACACTTGAATAAATCCGTTTTGCCGGAAACTGGCATCCTCGATATTCTCCAAGCTAACCGTCTGTTCGCGCTTATTAAATAGGCTGGTTTGAATATTCTGTATGACACTTTCATTAGTGAGAAAGAATTTATTATTCACATACACCCAGACAGCTACATAGCCACCGATAGCGAACAGTAGCAGAAACAAAAACCCGACCAACATGATGTCACCGGTACGTGGCAAGCTAATATTAGTAGACGTTGTTAGAGAGTCGGTCATCGTCGGGTACAATGCCAGTATGATGATGACTATTATCATCAATAAAGCCGTTATAAAAATTGGAACGATCAATCCGATCGGGTGACGGCGAACGGCACTAATAACGTGTTCGCCTTCGCTCAGATTCAAAGACGGATAAAGTTTCATCGAAGCATCGTGCTTGGCCTTCAGTTCATCACTGACGACCAATTTTTTTACCTCAAGTGGTCTGGTTACGTGAACGTTGTCCATGTCTACTTTGGCTTGCACTGGCGGATGAGCATAAAGCGGCTGGCCATCGGCGTCATAGGCAACTGGCTGATCGTAATCATCTGTTTTCATAGCACTAGTATAACATTACGTTATAACAAGTTTGATTGGCTATTCCCGGGAGTCTGTTTGCCGAGATGCGTAAAAGCTTTGGCAGTTACCCGCCGACCACGCGGTGTTCGTTCGATAAAACCGAGCTGCAACAAATACGGCTCGTAGAAGTCTTCAATCGTTGTCATTTCATCGCCGGTAAGTGCAGCAATCGTATTCAAGCCGACAGTTCTATCGCCATAATTATCGATAATGCTAGTCAAGAGATTACGATCGGCCGCATCAAGCCCAAGTTCATCGATTTCAAGCAACTCTAGAGCTTTTAACGCCGTCGGTCCGTCAATGATACCATCACCGTTAACATCGGCGTAATCACGAACTCGTTTCAACAGCCGATTCGCGATTCGAGGTGTCAAACGCGCACGGGTGGACAAGAGTGCGATCGCTTTGGCGTGAATATCGGAGTCCAGAATCTTCGCAGCACGCTGAATAATACTGCCGATTTCATCATGCGTATAAAATTCAAGTCGGTGGATGTGACCAAACCGATCCCGCAAAGGTGCCGCCAGACTTCCCGTCCGGGTAGTGGCGCCAATCACCGTAAATTTTGGTAAATCAAGCCGTACACTACGCGCCGCTGGGCCTTTGCCGATCACGATATCGAGTTTGAAATCTTCCATAGCGCTATAGAGCACTTCTTCAACCGTCCGGCTCAAACGATGAATCTCATCGATGAACAAGATATCACCATCGACTAAGTTAGTCAGGATACTCGCTAGATCACCGGCCCGTTCAATCGCCGGACCAGCCGTCACCCGAAGACCAACTCCCATTTCATTGGCAATCACCGTCGCCATCGTCGTTTTGCCAAGTCCTGGAGGTCCATATAACAATACGTGGTCAACCGGTTCGCCACGTTTCTTCGCGGCATCAATGGCAAGTTTCAAATTTCGTTTCAGTCGTTCTTGTCCGACATATTCCGAAAAGACCTGCGGTCGCAACGTTACTTCGATTTGCTGCTCATCACTATCATCAGCCGGCAGACTAGTATTGACGATTCGCTCAACACTCATCGCTTCAACGCTTCGGTTACGCGCTCGGCGGTCGATAAGTCAGTCGAGACACCTTCGAGTGCTTTGGTTGCGTCATTCAAGCTATAGCCAAGGGCCATCAACGCTTCGAGTGCTTCGTCATTACCAGGTAGCATCTGCGAATTGCCAATAATATCGTTGTTTGTCCGCAGCGCCAAGCCGACTTTATCAGAAAGATCAATTGCGACACGCTCGGCAGTTTTCTTGCCAACACCGCTGGCCCGCGCAATAAAAGCCGTATCGCTACTGGCGATGGCATTTCGAACCGTCTCACTGACGCCAAGACTCAAAATCGCCAGTGCTGCTTTTGGTCCGATGCCCTGTACGCCGATTAAAAGTTCGAATAGTTTCTTGGCCGCCAGATTTGAAAAGCCATACAGCTCTTGTGACTGTTCGCGGATATGGTGATACGTATAAAATTTAACCTCATCGTGTAGCAATGCCCGCTCGAAATCCCCCGCTGGTACTTGTACTTCATAGCCAACGCCACGAACGTCAACGATGACAGAACTTCCAAATTTTTCGGCGACCACGCCAGCAACATGCGCTATCATTATAGCCCTAGTATACCATTCATTGAGATCACGGTGTTGTCGTCGGAGGTATAGGCGGCGTTACCGTACCACCACTACCCGTACCCGAACCACCGGTTCCACCGCTACCAGTTCCCGTGCCATCGCCATCAGTCGGTGGTGTTGTGTCAGTCGGTGGTGTGGTAGTATCGCCACTGCCATCGCCGTTACCACTGTCAGACTTGTCATCTTTCTGCTTCGGTGTTTTGTCTTTATCACTATTCTCGTTCTGTTTCGTATCGTTGGTTTGTGGCGGTGTTGTTGAACAGGTACTTGGCGGTATGTTCGATGACAAGAAGACATCCGTTCTAATGCCCACAACCGTACAGATTGTTTTCTCGACGATGCCAGGTGGCCGCACGAACTGCGGATTGGCCGTGCCAATGGCAGCCTGCATGAACTGACGCCAGATTGGACCAGCCATATCCGAACCACCACTAATCATCGGTGCATTGTCGTTATTCCCCACCCAAACGCCAGCGACGATACCCGGCGTGTAGCCAATCGTCCAGGCGTCGCGGTTGTCATCGGTCGTACCAGTTTTGACTGCCACATTCTTGACTTGATAATCCGTACCATAAACCGTCAAAGAATTGCCGAAAACCGCACTCCGCGTTGTATTATCGGCTAGAATATCAGAAATGAGGTATGCGCCATCGGCACTAATCGCGCGATGTGGTACTCCTTTAGACGTGAAAATCTTTTTGCCATATTTGTCTTTGATTGTTTCAACCAGTCGGGTTGGATATTGTTCGCCAGAATTGGCAAATGCAGCATATGCATTTGTCATCTCGGTCAATGGTATTTCTTGAACACCAAGCGCTAACGACAAACCGTAATCTTTCGGCTCCTTCATCGTCGTAATACCTAGGTCTTTGGCCGACTCGACAGCATTACTGATACCAACGCGCTGCATGACTTTGACGGCCGGAATGTTCAACGACCAATCAAGTGCTTTGCGAACCGTGACGTTACCGAAGAATGTACGTTCAGCGTTTTGCGGTTTATAACCGTTAAAATCGGTCGCTTCGTCTTTTATGACCGTCTCGGTCGTAATCGTTCCTTCGGCCAGTCCGCGGCTATAATAAATCGGCTTGAAGCTCGATCCCGGCTGCCGCGCCGTCGTGGCCATATTTACCTTACCGAACTTTTTATTCTCATAACTCTCACTACCTACAAGCGCGCGAATCGAACCTGATTTCGGATCGATTGCCACCAAACTGGCGTTACTACCACCATTCAAATGAATATGTGCCATGCCGTCAGCCACGCTTTGATTTGCCTGATGTTGCAACGATAAATCAAGCGACGTTTGCACTTGGTAGCCGGAACGTTTGACCTTTTCCTCACCGTACTTGTCGTACAGTTGATTCAGAACCATTTGTGTATAGTGCGGCGCTTCATTGTCGATGTCGGATTTCTGCGGCACATAGTGTAACTTCTCTTTCAGAGCAGCGGTTTTTTGCGCTTCGGTAATATACCCGTTCGTTACCATGCGTGTCAGTACTGTCGTTTGTCGTTCTTTGGCGTATTTCGGATTACCGAGCGTCGGCGAGTAGGCGTTCGGTGCTGGCAGTAGCCCGATCAACATGGCACTCTGGGCTAAATCGAGTTTCTGAGCCGATTCGCCGAAATAATAATGAGCAGCTTCGTCGATGCCAAAAACGTTGCCACCAAAAAAGGCTGAGTTTAGATACATATCGAGGATCTCATCTTTCGAATAGCGTTGCTCAATGGCGGTAGCAACCGTCAATTCCTGATACTTCCTGAAAAACGTCTTATTGGAACTGAGCAGTGTGATCTTGGCGAGCTGCTGCGTTAGTGTCGACCCACCGTAAGACGTGGCACTGCCGGCTAAAACATTACTGTAAATCGAACGGGCGATCGAAAAAACCGAGAAGCCGGCGTGTTCATAAAAATCCTTATCTTCCGAAGCAACTAATGCATGCTCGGTCGTATCGGAAATCTTACTAAGCGGTACTAGGTCGCGGTGTTCGGCCTTGCCGACACTATAAAAGGCTTTGCCGTGCGTATCGGTCAACACAATACCGGTATTGTTCCGATTCATCAGTCGGTCTTGGTTTGCGATGTCGTTGTAGTAGTAAAGATAGGTAAAAATCGGCGTCACGATTAGAAATGTTAGTATAGGAGTGGCGATGACCAGTGCTTTTTTAGGCCTAGAAAGGCCTTTAAACCAGCGCCAACGACGCTTCAAAAACCACGTCGACTGTTTTGCCCGCGTTTGAGGCTTGGTGTATTTTCCAACTCGCGCCATATCGGTCTTATTATAGCATTCTAACGACTCATCAGGGCGTGTGTAATCGCCGCGGCCAAGGCGTCGGCGCAGTCATCCGGTTTTGGCACTTCAGTGAGGTTCAGCTGCAATTTCACCATTTCTTGAACCTGCTTCTTGTCGGCCTTGCCGTAGCCGGTCAGCGTCTGTTTTATCTGAAGCGGCGTATACTCCGCAATCGGTAATTTGGCCTTCCGGCCGGTCAGCATGGCGACCCCACGAGCGTGCGATACGCTCATGGCAGTCGTCACATTGCGAGCAAAGAATAACCGCTCGATCGACATGACGTCCGGTTTCGTCTCGGCGATAATATCAGTCAAGCCATCGAAAATCTCTTCCAACCGTTCGTCGAGCGGCGTGTGGGCCGGCGTCCGGATGACACCAGCCGTGACCATAGTGGTCTTAGGACCGTTGGCGTCGATAACGCCGAAACCGAGGATTCCCGTACCAGGATCGATACCGATGATTCTCATAATCCTTATAGTATAACTTAGTGGCCTGAGGAAAAGAATCCGACAGTCTTTTGTAGCAATCCACGTAGCTCCTGTCGCCACTCCCACACTCCGTAGCCAGCCGCTAACAAACCGACCCCACCAAGTGCCCACCAACCGATAAAGGCTTTGGCGGAATCTTTAACTGGTTCGATCGCAAAAGCGGCATCCGGCACGCTACTAACCGTCTTGCGGCATCGGTTTGTTTCTAGGTTGCGTGTCTGATTGACGGCGCACGGTTTAAGTGTGGTAGTGGCGCCGAGTACGGCTGACTTGCAGCGGTTCGTAGTCGGATTACGATACTGCCCCGCAGCACACGGTGTCAACGACGAAGACGAACTAGTGGTGGCAATCAATTTGCAGCGATTAGTTAATGGGTTACGATACTGATTAGTTTGGCACGGCGTAAGATTTGTAGTCGCCCGACTCCTTTTAGGTGGGTCAACTGGTAACGCTTTATTTTGAGCAGCCGGCGTAGCTAAAGACCACTGCCAGTTTCCATTCACTAGTGACCATGACTGACCCTTATGGCTGGCCGTTACGTTCGCATAACTGACAACCGTATTGTCGTACATTCTCACGCCATAGGTATCTTCCAGCCAGATGAATCCGCCGCTATTGCTGATCGTCAGTGGCTTACCGGCCGCATCCATATCAAACACACTATACTCACCTGGCATCATCGTCCCGCTCAATACGATCGAGTCGGCACTGGTCGAATCGCCAATCCTAAGACTCGTACCGTCAAATGATATCGGACTTCGTGTATCATTATAAAATTCAACGTATTCCTTGCAATCCTCGCTCGCTTCGAGCGGCGAACATCGCCTGGGATTAGCCAGAATTTCATACGGCGCAAGTGGAAAGCTATCGCGTGGCTGATAGAAACCATTATCGTAAAGTGCGTTGCGATCATCGACAGAATAACTACCGGTTGACGTGTAGCCAGTCGTAGTTTGATTGAGTCGCATGCGTTGGGTTTGCGGCGACGAAAATAATTTTACATATGGTTTGTAATCGGAGTTATCCAAACTAAGATTACTAATAAAATTGCCCGTCTCACCCGTAAGTGGATCAATCGTGACTGCCGCCCCAGTAACACTTGTGCCAAAACTGAGCACGATATACTGCTTTGGTAGCATATAGAGCGTATCATTAGTAGAAATCGGTAACGACAATGGTGGCGTCAATGGACTTCCGACTGGCGCATTTGCGTCAAGCGCCCACGTAATAACCAGTGACCAGTCGCTGGCACGAATCATCGTGTCACTGTCGTTATAGAGTTCAATATAGTTTGGTGTGGCAGTATCCACCGAATAAGCAGTGATAAGAAGTGGTGGATTCGGTAATAGCGCAGGTGGCGGCACGACAGTAATGGCATCCTCAGAAGCGGCTATACCCGAAACCGCTGCGAAGGCCGTTAGTAGTACACTACCTGCAATTCGCCACATTACCTCTATAGTATAGCTCGTTTGGCGAAAAATTACGACAAAACTACAGCAAATTCTCAGCGATATCGGCGTTTGTGTGGACGTTCGCTACGTCATCCAGGTCATCGAGGGCATCAAGTAGTTTCATAATTTTTGCGGCAATTTCGGCGTCAATAATCTCAATTTGGCTGTTGGGCACGTGCTGCAATTCAGCATCTTTGACAGCAAGGCCAGACTCGATGATGGCCGTGCGGACTTTGGCAAGATCTTTCTGATCGGTATAGACTATAAGTTCACCGTCCTCTTCGACTGCATCCTCGGCGCCAGCGTCCAGAACAGTAAGTAACGCGTCTTCACCACTAGCATCAACTACGATCACGCCTTTGCGAGTAAACTGAAATGCCACGCTGCCGGAATCGGCAATACGACCGCCGTTTTTGGCCAGCGCGTTACGAACTTCCGGAAAAGTACGGTTTTTATTGTCGGTTGCGACTTCGATCATTAACCCCACACCGCCTGGCCCCATGCCTTCATAAGTAATCTCTTCAAGCACGGCAGCGTTTTTATCATTGACGCGGTCAATTGCCCGCTGGATATTGACGTTTGGCATGTTGGCCTGTTTGGCCTTTTCGATCGCCATCGCAAGAGCCGAATTCATCGCCGGGTCGGTACCACCGCGCGCCGCGATAGCAATCTGATTACCGATCTTCGTAAAGACCGCGCCGCGTTTGGCGTCTTTGGCGCCTTTTTCGCGCTTGATAGTTGACCATTTACTGTGTCCAGACATAAAAATCTCCGCTAAAACTTGCTGGTTATTACTTCTAGTATAACAGATGAGGGTACGCTACTTATTCCACGATGTTGCTATCACGTAAACTGAAATCAGTTGAACGCTTCATTGCAACCATCGCCACAACGAGCATGAGATAGAACAAACCAATGAACCAGCCACCAACTTCTAGGTTAGTCGTAGCCCACGGCTGCGATGACAAAAACTTCGCTACCGCTACCATATATTCCAATAGCCAACTGGCTGGCAATGCAATCACATGCGCCGCGAACGGCAACAATAAAGCACCGAGGCCACTGATGAATGTTAACAACATCGCCAGTGGCACCAGTGGTAATACCAGTAAATTCGCAGCCACTGCAACATTGCTAACATAACCGAACGTCACTATGAGAAGTGGCAACGTGGCGACTTGCGCCGTGACCGTCTCACCTAGAATCTGACGAATCGTGCCTGGCTTCTTGTCCCCAAAAAAGTAGCGCTGCGCGATTGGCGCTAAAATCATCACCCCGGCAAACGCCGCGAAACTAAGTTCCCAGCCAAGATCATTCCACGCATAACTCGGATTAATCAGTACTGTCACACTCGCCGCCAGCGGTAACAAAACCAGGGGGTGAAACTTACGGCCGTAATACCAGGCCGCAAGCGAGAGTCCAGCCACTAGCCCAGCTCGGCTCATACTTGGGCTGGCGCCGGTAATCGCCACGAACGCCATGATCATCATCGCAGCTGACAGTGTTGCCAAATACTTTGAAAATTTTTCGAACAGTCGCCGAGCCAGTCGTACCAAGATCGTCAGATTATAGCCGCTGGCCACAATAACATGTGTTAAACCGGTGATTTTCAGTGCATTTTCCAAGTCACTCGGTAAGCTGCGACGCTGTCCGACCAAATAGCCGATACCGAGACTTGCCTCAGGTTCAGAAATTACCTGACGTACTAACCCGGCGAACCAATCGCGCACATGAAGCGCCACGTCGCCCGGTGTCGGCCGCTCGATTCTTACAATTTCCGGTTCATACATGGTGGCCGGAAACGAACCAAAGCCCTCGCTGATCACACCTTTCACTGTCACACGATCGCTACGTTCAGGGGTAGATTTGGCTGGTGTGGCGACCCACAATTTTCCAGCCACACGATGATCATTGATCGTCAAATCCTTTAAACGCAGCAATAAATTACCACGGGCATCAAGATCTGGATCTTCACTTATCGTCCCACTTGCTACTACATTGATACCCACGAGTTTATGGTAAATGGCTAGTTGATGTAATTCGATTGAGCCACGCCATAAGCCACAGCTCAAACCCCCAAGAAGAGCGAATGTAACCGTGCCAGATATCGGCTTTGCGCCCGCGATCGCGAATAAAATAAGTGCAGTGATTAACCAGGCAATCGACGCAAATATTGCCGGTTCAAAGAGCGGCGCCAGCGACACGCCTACTACCAACATCAACCCAAACCCAGCGATCAGCCACGATATGTGGACTGGTCGCGCCAAGTAATATCTCAGCATGGCTACAGTATAACACTACCTATTTCTCAGATACCTGATTTTACTCAGCGTGATCGCTGGCTATAGAATCTCGGATCCTCCAGCGCGTTTCAATAATCCGTTTGACGCCGTAAGTCACTGCGCCGCCAACCAGTCCGGTCGCCAGACCGCCAATGATATCGAGCGGATAATGAACCCCGACGAAGATGCGCGCGAAACCGATTACGCAAGCAGCTAATAAAATCACGATTCCCAACTTTTTGAACTGCGTCACGAACAATAATCCAAAGCCAATCCCGGCTGTTACGGTCGTATGGTCGCTTGGAAATGATTTGCCCGGAGCGTGTGACACGAGTTGCGTCAAATGATGATCCATAAATGGGCGATGATCAAAATTCAGTAGAGTGGCGATACGTAATAATACGTAGGTAGCGACTAGCGTCATAAAGAAATAAATGAGCGATTTCCAGTCTCGTTTCAGTACCCAATAAATCACACAGACCGCGACGGACGCAAACACAAGGTAGATGAGATACTTGGCGCAAAAAATCATCAAACCATCAAGAACAGAATCCTTGCCAGCCCAGCCGTTAACTAAAAGTAATACTTGATTATTCATGCCTGCTCATTATAGCAAAAAAGACACCGCTCGATGTCTTTCGTCTTGTTCGTATATGGAGGGCCCAGTGAGACTTGAACTCACGACACCCTGCTTAAAAGGCAGGTGCTCTAACCAGCTGAGCTATGGGCCCGAACTTATTTAAAGTATCATTTTACAGAGGTATTTGTCAATGTTTTGCGCGGTGATGTTTTGGTGTCTTAGCAAACAACAAATCGACAACGGCAACTGCTAGGCCAATAGTCACAATCCAGACACGATATTCAATGAATACATTGTATACCCGCAGACTATCACCCTGAAGTACCAACGCCGAACCAAGCGGTTCGATCAATAGTGCCACAGCAAGCAGCGCAAAGAGTAATGCACCGATAATCCGCTCGATTTTCTGATGGTAGGTCGGTCCGCTAGTCAGCAGCAATACCGCCGGCAACAAGACCAGACCAACCGCGACGATTGTCGTGAGTGGCGGCACATCGGTAGTAAAACCAGTTCGCGCAATAATCGGCGTCAGTTGTAACGTCCATAAATTACTCAACATCGCACCAGCCGCGAGCGCCAAGCCCAGCACGCCGAAACGGCGTCTGGTTATATAAGCCAAACCAAATAAAACGACTAGGGTGATGAGATATAACATGGCAACACTCATGCTGCTAGTATATCAAGTTCCGCTTCTTATGCGCCGACTTTGTCTTTTCTGTTCTTGCGTTTGGCGTTGATTTCAACGTATTCGATGATTTTACTGGCCACATCGCGACCAGTGACTTTTTCGACGCCGAAACCAGGACTGGCATTCACTTCCAAGATAAGTGGACCACGAGCCGATCGCATCAAATCAACACCGGCTACGTTCAGACCCATCGCCTTGGCCGCTTTGATGGCCATTTTGCGTTCTTCTTCGGTCAACTTCACTGTCGTTCCCTCACCACCTTTATGCAAATTAGAACGGAAGTCGTCGTCCAGACTTTGACGCTTCATACTGGCAACTACCCGACCACCGACGATGAAAGCACGGATATCAGTTCCGGCTGACTCCTCTATGTACTCTTGCAGCAAAATGTTCGTGCCGTCCTCGTTTGAAAGATAGAATGCTTGCAAGACTGATTTTGCCGCCTTTTTGCTTTCAGCCAGCACCACACCGTTACCGTGAGTTCCACGTGCCAGCTTTATAATCACTGGCGTACCGCCAAGTTTTTCAAGTAGGTCGTCGATGTCGGTTGAGTTACGCGATACGACGGTTTTGGGTATACCCACACCGGCCTTGGCGAGTAATTGCAATGTACGTAGCTTATCGCGAGAACGTGAAATCGCAATTGAGCTTGATACCGTATAAATCCCCTGCATCTCAAGTTGGCGTACGATGGCCGTGCCGTAGCGAGTCATATTCGAGGCAATTCGCGGAATGATGGCATCGAACGAGCCGAGGTCCTCACCTCTATAACTGACGGTCGGGTTGCTTCGCTCAATCGAGGCGTAGCAGTCGCGGTATTTGATTATCCTAACATCGTGGCCGCGTTTCAGCGCCTCTTCTTTAAGTCGTTTAGTAGAATAATTGCCGTTACCGTTTGAAAGAATCGCGATTTTCATAATATTGTTCCTCTTTCCTTATTCTACTTGGTATTACCGTAATATTTTGCATGAAAAGCGTGTTTATCGTTCTCAAATTCAGCTTTCAACTCATCGTCGAGTTCTTTCGGTTCAATCGACACTTCCGAATGCGACACGTCGACGAAAAACTTGCCCTGCAGCGTCCGTTTACCAATTAACACTGGGAAGTGATTATTGGAACGATCAGCCAGCGTAAACATCGCCTTGACCCTTTTCCCACCGATTTTGATCGAAAAGTGAGTCCGGTAGCGAATCTGCTCGTGACCGGTCGAACTTCTGACTTTGACGACCGAAAAATCGGTTCGTTTAATAACTTCGCCGGTAAATAGTGATGACGATGGACCAAGCAGTTGGAACTGTAAATGACCGAGCGTGTCGATGGAAATATCCGTCGCCCACATGGAAGACGTATCGGCACCAGTGTCGATTTTCGCTGGCACTTTATTGACATGTCCGATGACATCAATATGCGTGGTACGTCCGATGATAGAGTGTCGATCTACATTCATAACAGCTTCCATTTACTATACTTCGTTTATATCCTGAGGCAAAATTGCCACGTTTGCATATATTACAATATATGGTAATAAAAGTCAATCTAAAATAGGCCGCGTTTCTTGGCGCCGTCGAACTGCTCAAGCAGCTCTTTTTGCTTCTTGGTCAGTTTAGTCGGTATATCGACGACAAGAGATACGATATGAGCACCACGCTTGTCGCTCCTGAGATGCGGCACGCCGTGGCCGGAAAGTTTGAAATCAGTCCCGCTCTGCGTCCCGGCCGGTACTTTCATACGTACTTGGCCGTCGACCGTATCGACATTGATCTCGCTACCAAGTGTGGCATCGACCATGCTGATATGCTCTTCCGATAAGATCAAGTCACTTTCGCGAGTGAATTTTTTGTGAGCCTTGACGCGGATGTGGACATACAGATCACCGCGCCCACCGCCGCCTTCGGCTGCCTCACCGCGGTCTTTCAGGCGAATCGTCGCCCCGTCATCGATACCGGCTGGAACCTTCAGTGTAATATCCTGCTTTCGACGCTGGGTGCCTTTGCCACGACAAACCGTACAGACTTTTTCAGGGATTTTACCCTTCCCATGGCAGGTTTCACATGTCACAGCTTGTTGGATCGCACCGAACATCGTATTCATGACACGGGTCTGCTGACCAGCGCCTTTACAGGTCGGACAGGTTTTCATACTATAACCAGGCTCGACGGTCGTGCCTTTACAATGTTCACACTCATCGTTCATATCGAGTGATATTTTCTCCTCGACGCCAAAAACTGCCTCCTCGAACGTTAGCTGTAAGCTGGCTTCTACGTCGCGACCACGCTGCGGACCGCGTGATTGCTGTTGGCCACCACCGAAGAATTGGCCAAAAATATCGCCCAGTCCCCCATCGCCGAAATCAAAGTGAACGTTTTGCCCGCCAAAACCTTCAAATGGGTTACCGCCCGCATAATTTCCGCCGCCATTGCCGCCAACGCCAGCGTGGCCAAATTGATCATAGCGCTGGCGTTTCTGCTGGTCCTTTAGAACTTCATACGCCTCATTAATTTCTTTGAATTTAGTCTCATCGCCGCCTTCTTTATCAGGGTGATGTTTAACCGCAGCTTTGCGGAAAGCCTTTTTAATTTCATCGGCGCTGGCCTCTTTTGCCACACCTAAAACTTCATAATAATCTCGTTTTGCCATCTGTTATTAGTATAAAAAATTAGCACTCAAATGTAAAGAGTGCTAATTTCTGTCCTGGCTTGACTACGGTTGGTGGCGACTGCCGAGCGTGACAAGTTTTGCCAGTCCCATCGCGATCAGCAAGTAGACGATAATCGCCACGACCGAGCTGATTTCAAAGGTTGATTGGCCATAGCTCGGCTCGTAGTTGAAGATTCCGTAAAACGGTGCAGCGAAGAAACCCGCCAGGCCATAAATGAAATCGACAAAACCGTTACCTTGATTAGCGGCGAGCAGTAACAATAACACTCTGAGTGCCAGTAGTACTGCAATCACACCAAAGACGTAATAAATCACCCGGACCGCGACTATAACAGCTGGTACGTCATCAGTGGCCACGACCCGTTCGTCGTCGTCAGTCGCGATCGTTTCTTTGACGATCCTGCGTGCCATAGTTAGGCTACTTTCTTGTTGCCGGTGATAGCTTTCCAGATGAACAGTGCGATTACCGCACCGACTACTGCTACCAAGAAGCTCCACAGATTGAAGCCGGTGATACCTTCGCCACCGATTAGATTGACGATGAAGCCACCGACTAGTCCGCCGATGATACCGACGACTATATTACCGAGCAAGCCTTGTTCTTTGTTCGTGCCGGCGATCATAGATGCTACCCATCCCGCCAGTCCTCCGAGTACGATCCATCCGATAATTCCCATTGTTATTACCCTCCTTTGGATTAACTGATAATCTTATTATACTCCTGCTTACATACAATGGAAAATCGTCTGCTAGTGCACCACTGTAGTATACTTTAGCGTAATGAAACCTTTCGTTCGCATCGTCGGTCGCATCGCGGGAACCTTGAGAGCCGAGTACCGTCAGCTGGCTAATCGCTATTTTGGCAAGATCGAACGGTTCGAGGGTAACGCCCGCGAAATTTGCCAGCAAATCGTCGAAAAACTCTGGGAAGGCGATTTCTATCGCACCAGTTTGGGCCACTTTGATTTTTTCTGGATGCGTGATTTTGGCACAGTCGCTGAATCGCTCGTAAAAACCGGCTACAAAAAACGTGTACTCCACACCTTAAAGTGGGCGTTGTTACATTATCGCCGAGCAAATACAATCACAACCTGTATCGATAAAGCCGGCAACTGTTTCAATGCACCTGGTCATGCCGTCGATAGTCTGCCGTGGCTACTGCACTGTTTAGTGGTGAGCAACTACGACCTCAACAAGGCAGAGCGGCTATTCCTCGAAGACCAACTTAAAGCCTATTGCCGAAAATACCTGGACACTACCGGACACGTCCGCCCAATTAAATTCGCCGAGCAACGCGACGCTGTTATTTACGATCGAAGCGCCTACGCGGTCAGTCTGGTTGGCCACATGGCTTGGTGTGTGGGACAACTCGAACTGAAGGGCTTTCCCTACTCGCTTCAGAAATACCAAAAAGAATTGATCAGTCGCTACTGGAATGGCCAATATTTCAATGCCGATCGTACCACCGACGCCTTCAGTGCCGAATGTGCGCTATTTCCCTTTTTCCTCGGCGTCATAGAAGACGCGGCGCTGGCAAGCGCCACTTTCGATTACATCACCGACAACGGTTACGATCAGCCGTTTCCTATGATTTACACGAAACAACCAGAAGCATTCAAATATCATTGGTGGATGACCGCTCCATTCATGCCCAAATACGAAGGTGAGACCCTATGGAGCTGGCATGGATTATTTTATCTGCACAGTTTACGTCGCTACAACCGACCAGAATTTAAGCAGCAACGCCAGCGCTTTGCCAAAGGTATGATCGAAGAACACGGCACGTTCCCAGAAATGCTCAATAAAGATGGCAGCTGGTACTACGCGCCGATCTATCGCGGTGACCCAGGTATGGTGTGGGCGGCGCTCTACGTAGAATTGTCTGAATAATATCCAAAAGCCCCGCACCATTCACTTGGTGCGGGGCTCGTCACGTTTTAGAGTCTTAAGCGAGATTACTTCTCATCTTTTTTCTCTTCATCGACGACTTCACCTTCGACCGGTTCGTCTTCTTTGTCAGATTTAGTGTCACCGTCCTCAGAGACAGGTGCCTCCTCTTTGGCGGCGGCTTCGTACATCTTGGCGCCAATCGGCATGATGGCGTCGTTCAAAGCCTTAAGAGCTGCTTCCAGCTCATCTTTGTCTTCAGCATCTTTGTGCTTTTTAGCTTCTTCGACAGCGTCTTTGATAACTTTTACATCATCGTCAGATATCTTGTCTTTATATTCATCTGGCATTTTTTCGGCCTGGTAAATCGCGTTTTCTAAGCTGTTACGGGTGTCGACGGCTTCACGCTTTTTCTTGTCTTCATCAGCGTGGGCCTCGGCCTCTTTCTGGGCTTTTTCGATATCTTCCTTACTCATGTTGCCAGAGTCTTGAATGGTAACGGAATTTTCCTTGCCGGTTCCCTTGTCTTTGGCAGTCACATTCAAAATACCGTTGGCATCGAGGTTAAACGACACTTCAATTTGCGGTACACCACGCGGTGCCGGTGCAATGCCATCAAGCACGAAACGACCAAGTGATTTGTTGTCGGCAGACATTTCGCGTTCACCTTGCAGTACATGGATTTCCACTTGTGGTTGGTTATCAGCTGCCGTTGAGAACGTTTCAGATTTACTGGTTGGAATTGTCGAATTTCGTTCAATCAGTTTCGTCGTAACGCCACCCATGGTTTCGATACCAAGGCTTAGTGGCGTGACATCTAGAAGCAGTACGTCTTTGACGTCACCTTGCAGGACACCACCTTGAATCGCGGCACCAATAGCGACCACTTCGTCGGGGTTTACTCCCTTGAGCGGCTCTTTACCGAAAATAGCTTTTACTTTCTCGACGACCGCTGGCATACGTGTCATGCCACCGACCAATACGACTTCATCGATGTCCTTGGCACTTAGGCCGGCATCTTTAAGGGCTTTTTCGACTGGACCGGCTACGCCATCGACCAGGTCTTTGACCAGGTCTTCAAGTTTACTACGGGTCAGTTTGTATTCGAAATGCTTTGGACCATCAGCGTCGGCCGTGATAAATGGCAAATTGATCTCGTATTCGTTAGTACTTGAAAGTTCTTTCTTGGCTTTTTCAGCTTCATCTTTTAAGCGCTGCATGGCAGCTTTGTCATTTTTCAGGTCAGTACCCTGCTCTTGCTTGAAGACATCCAGGAAATGATTGACGATACGGTTGTCGAAGTCCTCACCACCGAGGTGAGTGTCGCCGTTGGTCGATTTGACTTCAAACACACCGTCGCCCAGTTCTAGGACAGACACGTCAAAGGTACCACCACCGAGGTCAAAGACAGCGATTTTCTCGTCTTTTTTACTTTCCAAACCATAGGCCAAAGCGGCAGCCGTTGGTTCGTTGATGATGCGCTTCACTTCGAGACCGGCGATCTTACCAGCGTCTTTGGTGGCTTGGCGCTGTGAATCATCGAAATACGCCGGTACGGTGATGACGGCTTCAGTGACTTTGTCGCCAAGGAAGGCCTCGGCATCGGCTTTGATCTTGGAAAGAATCATGGCGCTGACTTCTTCTGGCGTGTAATCTTTGTCGCCCATCGTGACGGCGACGCCATCGCCTTTTTTGACGATTTTGAACGGCATGATGTCAATGTCTTTTTTAACTTCGGCGTCGCTAAATTTGCGGCCAATCAGTCGTTTCACGCCATAAATAGTGTTCTCAGCATTGGTAACGCGTTGACGCTGGGCAACTTGGCCGACCAGGCGCTCACCTTTTTTGTTAATAGCGACCACACTTGGTGTGGTACGGTTGCCTTCGGCATTAGCGATAACTTCCGGTTTACCGGCTACCATATAGGCAAAAGCCGAGTTAGTCGTTCCGAGGTCGATTCCTATAATTTTACTCATTGTCTTGTTGTTCTTCCTTCCGTTTTTGAATTTCTTCGTTAATCTCCGCTTTTTTCATTTCCCATGTCTGACGGGCTTCGTCGAACGAGATGCCATAATGCTCCATAATGTCACGAATAATGGCTTCGTCGCTTTCACTTGGTTTCGGTTGCAATGGTTCAGATTCGTTCATACTTCTTCCTCCATTTTAGCACTCCTCGCAGAGTAGTGCTAAACCTATCTCTAGTATAAAAAACTGGCACTCTCATGTCAAGAGTGCTAATTAATTTATTTTTACAAAGTTTTCAACCAATCCTCACCTTCAGGGATGGTGTGGAACGCCCTATATTTATCACTTTGGCCAGCGAGTTTTGTCATAAAGTTGACGACGGTTTGCATCGCGGCGTTAGTACCTATGATCGCCGTTGGCACGGCGTCCTTTTTCATGATTTGAGTTGCTTCATTTCGGGCGTCAGCATCGTAGCCAATATTATCACTAAGATCAACGAGGCATTTTGGTGTTAGTCCTTTGGTCTTGATTTCCTCTGCGTACTTCATAAACGTGGTGACAGTGTCACGGACAACCCATTTATCTTGATCGCCGTGACAGATAACGTAGATAAGATCATCTTTTACGAAAACTTCATTTGCCTTTTTATTTGCCATAAACGCAGTATAGCACGATGTTAAGAGACGAGGTCAGCTGTTAACAACAACCTTTTCACATCACGAATAAGTACATTACTGCTTGGTGACTTTAACCATGGCATGACGAATCGGCACACCATTCAAAAGGTAACCCGCCTGTAATTCTTCAGCGATGACTTCTCGTTCACCTTCAGCATCTTCATCAAGCTGAATCGCTTCGTGCAACTCGGGGTTAAAGTCGCTACCAGGTTTTGCATCAATCCGCTTCACGTTCAAATTCTCAAGTGATTTTTCAAGATTTTTCACAAGACTAGAGATACCCTGTGCCCATTTGTTATCTCTTAGCTCATCAGGGGTGTGAGAAATTGCTCGCTCGATATTGTCGACGACAGGTAGCAATTTCATGATAGCGGCTGCCTGACCGTGTTGATAAGTAGCGGCTTTGTCGGCTTCGCTGCGTTTGCGGTAATTCTCAAAATCAGCCCGAGTCCGTTGTAGATCAGCGGTCAGTTCGGCCAATTTTTGCTCTAGCTCTTCTTGCTTCTTACTTTTTGCCATAACTTCCTAATCCTACTTTTTCTTTGACCTAAAGAGTATAACGTCCAATATAAACGATAATAGATCTAACATTATAAAACCTCTTCTAGCATGGCGCCAGCATGGCGCACCAAGCGCATCACCTTACCGTAACTTTGACGGGTTGGCCCAAGCACGCCGATGTAACTTTTATCCGAATATGGTGAGCGGAACCGACTAATAATGAGCGTCGAACCGCTGGTTTTACCGATCGGATTCTCGCTGCCGATAAAAACGTTGAGCGGTTCGTTCGGTGCGGCTTCGCGGAGCCATGGTTCAAGATTATCGAGTAAACGAGCCACCGTCTGGGCATGATTGCCTTGTAAAAATTCAGGCTGCGAAAAAAGATTACCAATGCCACTCATGTAGAGTTCGTCGCCAATAGTCGCGATGCCGAGATTCTGTGTTAAATCAACCAAGCTATCGACGGCGCTTCGAATCGCCCGATCGGCTCGGTCACCATGAGTATTGACGCGTGCCGCAATCGCCCTCGCACCGCGATCGATGGCCGGCAAGTCACTAGTTTCGGCTTCGGTCAGGTTGTTGACGTACAGACGGTAGCCTTTATCGGTCGGAATCCGACCGGCGCTGGTATGTGGCTGCGCAATCAATTCAAGTTCTTCGAGTTTTGCCATTTCCGAACGGATCGTGGCACTGCTGACACCGAATAATTTGGCCAGCGTTACGCTCCCCACCGGTACGGCCACTTCAGCGTATTGTTCAACGATAGCGACAAGAATTGCAATTTGACGTTCGGTCATGCTTTTATTATAACAAATTTTGGCACTCTTTCAACTTGAGTGCTAATTATATGATGTCAGGATAGTACTCGGTAATGTCCCGTAACAGCTGTTTCGCTATATCATATGCCCCTTTGTTGTGAAGTTCATGCTGCTCACCGCGAACATAACCATCAACCGTTGAAACGACTTCATCTAGACTGTCGTTCACGACGAACACAAATCTTTCGCTCGCGAGTACCGTTCTAAGGATCTTTATCGCCGTTTTAACACGATTGTGAAGCTCTTCACTAGTCATCACTTCGCGTCTCTTGAGGCGCTTCATCCATTCGTTGAAACTCGGCGGAATAACAAACATGAATAGTGTGTCAGGTTTCAGTGCGGCAATTGCATCGGTACCACCCACATCGACTTCGTTAATCGGAACTTTACCACTCGCCCGCGCTTTGACGATTTCCCGGACATTGTTCCCGGATACTTGTTGATTATGAATCAGTTCCGCCTCGAGAAATTGTCCGTGCCTGAGATCGTCTAGGATTGCCTCCTCCGATCGAAAATTATATGCCACACCGTCTTGCTCGAGAGTACCATTACGTACTTTCGGAGGTCGTGTTGTGTCTGAGACAATGAAGTGATATCTGTCTGTCTGTACCAGCTTATCGATGATCGTATTACGGCCACTTCCTGACACACCAAGCAGTATTACCAGTGGCATGTCGGCAAGTACTTTGAGCGTTTCTTCGGACGGCCGGTAATCTTTCAGCTCTTCAACGAATTGGTCACGTAATCGTAAGGTAACTTCCATAGATTGATTATAGCTTAGTCGCGCTTCAGCATCACCGTGAACGCTTCACTCGGAATATCGACTTTGCCGAACCGCTTCATGCGTTTTTTACCTTTAGCTTGCTTGGCAAGGACCTTTTTCTTGCGCGAAACATCGCCGCCGTATAGACCAGTTGTGACATCTTTGCGGTAAGCCGATAAATCTTCGCGAGCGATAAATTTTCCACCAATAGCCGCCTGCAAGGCCACTTGGAAGTTCTGGCGCGGAATGACCTCTTTGAGTTTCGTTACCACATCCCGACCGAGTGAATTGGCTTCGCTACGGTGCGCCATAACACTCAAAGCGTCGATCATTTCGCCAGCGACGTAAAAATCGACCCGTACCAAATCTTCCGGCCGGTATTCATCGAGTTCGTAATTGAAACTACCGTAACCACTGGTGACGGATTTCAATTGATCGTAAAAGTCAGTCAATAGATTTGCTAAAGGTGCCTCAAATGAAATGAGAGCGCGTTCGTCGATATAACTGAGGTTCTTCTGACGACCGCGTTTGGCCACGATTAGCTGGATTACCGCGCCGATGAAGTTGCTAGGTACGACGATTTCACCTTTGATCCACGGTTCACGGATCTCGGTAATTTTCGTAACATTGGGAAGGTCGGCAGCTGATTTGATATCGAGCTCGTCACCTGTCGTCAATGATATTTGGTAATCGGTCGACGGGTTAGTTACGACCAAGTCAAGATTATATTCGCGCTCCAACCGTTCACGGACGATGTCCATGTGGAGTAAGCCCAGGAAGCCAATTCGGACACCAAAACCAAGCACCGGCGAATTCTCTGGCTCGAATTGCAGGGCTGAGTCACTCAGCGACAACTTCTCGACCGCATCTTTGAGATCGTTATAATCTTCGTTGCTCACCGGAAAGAAGCCAGCGTAGACAAATGGTTTGACAAGGCGATAACCAGGCAATGCCTGCTCGGCATGGGCGCGACGAACTGTAATCGTGTCGCCTACTCGCGCTTGACGAGTCGTCTTCAAATTGGTCACAATGTAGCCGATTTCACCGGTTGATAGCACACTGCCTGGCGTCATAACTGGCGCTAGTGCACCAACTTCCAGTGCTAAACCGTGTGCGCTGGTAGCTAACATCTCAATCGTGTCGCTCTTTTTTATCTCACCATCGACCACTCGAATATACAGAATGACGCCGCGATAATCGTCGTAGTAACTATCGAAAATCAGTGCCCGCGTCGCAGCCTCAGCCTGACCCTGCGGCGGCACGATACGCTCGACGATCGCATCCAAAACTTGCTCAACGTTCTCACCGGTCTTAGCGGAAATCTTAATGATGTCGTTTTCCTCGCAACCAAGCAAGTTGATAATTTCTTTTGAAACCCGTGGCACATCGGCTGCCGGCAGGTCGACTTTGTTGATGACGGGAATAATCGTCAGCTCGGCTTCAAGTGCCAGGTAAACATTGGCTAGCGTCTGTGCTTGAACTCCTTGGCTGGCATCAACTACCAGGATCGCACCCTCGCAAGCCGCTAAACTGCGTGAAACTTCGTAACTAAAATCGACGTGGCCCGGCGTATCAATGAGATTAAAGTCGTACTCTTTGTAACTCATGCGGACTGGTGCGAGTTTAATCGTAATTCCTTTTTCACGCTCTAATTCCATACTATCGAGTAGTTGCGATTTCATATCACGCTTTTTGACCGTGCCGGTCAGCTCTAACATCCTATCGGCCAGGGTACTCTTGCCATGGTCGATATGAGCGATGATACAAAAATTACGAATCCGCGTAGGGTCCACTAACGCGCCTTTCCAAATAGCACGTTGCGTGCAGTCCTGATAACAGGGTTGGCTTCTTCGAGCTTCAACCAACGACTAAACGCGACATAGGCAACGAAGCTGATTGTCACGATAGCAGCAAATTTCGGAAATGTCGCCAAGAAACTCTGGTCGTTGGCATTGAGTTGGAACTGTAACACACTAAGGTAGCTGACAAGCGCCATGAAACCAGTGGCGCTGGCCATGCGAGCAACAGCGTGCACGAAAACAACGTCGAATAGATTCTTGATCCGACGGGCCATGACAGCAAACAAAATAAAAACCTCGACAGCTGCCATGATTGACTGTGCCCACGCAAGACCATAAGCACCCAGGCCAAGCTTCATCGTGAAGTAAACCGCTAGAAATATATTGAGGCCGATCGAGAAGATTGAAATATAAAGAGGTGTTTTAGTATCTTGCTGAGCATAAAAACTACGGGCTGCGATATGATAAATCGAACGGAATAAAATGGCGACGACCAGCGCACCAAGCAGTCCAGCCATCAGAATATCACCACCGTTCTTGATGAAATTCACTAGATAACCTCGCGTGAAAAACGTAATCGTCGCCACCGGCATCGCTAGCCATATGATGACACGCAGAATCGTTTGCAGTTCACGACGGAAAAGATCCGGCCGACCCTGGGCCAGCCGCTCCGACATCTTCGGAAACGCCGCGTTACTAATCGCTACCCCAATCAGGTTGATCGGTACCATGTGAAGCGATGTTGCCTGCTGGTAGGAACGCACTGTTCCGGCCGCCATCCGCGACGCCAGGTTGGTTTCAACGATACTGTTCAAGTAATCCGCACCTTGATCAAGCGACCGCGCAGGTAGTAGCGTCAAAACTTTTCGGAAACCTTTGTTCTTCCAATAAATTTTGAACCTATAGTCAAATCCTAGTCCGAGTAGGCCGACACAACTGACGATTAGTTGCAGCATCGATCCCAGTACCACACCAAGTGCGACACCCATAATACCACCGTCGAATATCTGCCAACCAAACAGGTTGATGCCACCAGTAAAGAATAGCGCACCGATAATAATACCGATATTGTAAATCGTTGGTGCTAGCGCATAAAAAGTAAACCGGCCAACGGCCTGCTGCATACTGGCAACCACCGTCGCCACTGCGAATAGAAATGGATTGACCGCGATGACGCGCATCATACTGACCGCCAGCGCAGTACCTGATTCATCAAGACCAGGTCCCACCACATACCGGACCAGCGGTTCAGCGAAAATGATAATCAATATACTTGCGACGAGTGTCGCCAACGCCATGAAGTTAATCATGCTAGTAGAAAGCTCCCAAGCTGATTTCTTGTTACCACTTCCCAGTCGCTGATTGAAGACTGGTATGAACGTAACGCTCAGCGCGCCTGACACCAAAATGAAGAACATAAAGTCAGGAATAGTGAATGCCACCGTATAAGCGTCGATACCAGTTGGGTAACTATCAAGGTACAGACCGTTCAGCAAACGATCACGATAGAGTCCCAAAGCGCTAGAAAGTAGTGTTGAGCCGGCAAGAAGTGCAGCAGCTATTTGAATGGTGACTCGCCGATTGGCTCGTGCGACTGCGCTGGTAACTCTTCCCATCGCTTCTCCTAAACGGTCTTAGGCTCGTACAGCCGCGCTTCTTTCGGTAGCGACGTCTCTTTTAGAATCTGCTTGACTTCGGTTTCTTCAACCGTCTCTTTTTCAAGTAATTCGTGTGCTAACTTATCAAGACTCGGACGGTTATGACGAATGACCACCTCAGCTCTGGCGGCTGCTTCTTTAATCAGCTGCTCGACCTCTTCGTCGATTTCCTTGGCGGTTTCGTTGCTGTAGGGCCGATCGTGCGTCATGCGGTCAAACATCATGCCTCCGCCATCTTCGTGGAAGACCTGGTCGCGCAACTTCTCGCCCATGCCTTGTTCAATAATCATATCGCGGGCAATTTCAGTCGCCTTGCGTAGATCACTGCCAGCGCCAGTCGTAATACCATCCACACCGTAAATAATCTTCTCAGCGATGCGACCACCCATAGCCCGTGCCAGAATATCTTTGAACTCGTAGACATTGGTGTAGCTCTTGTCCTCTGGCGGTAAGAACCAAGTAACGCCGCCAGTACCTCCGCGTGGGATGATGGTAACCTTATGCACCGGATCGCTGTCTGGCAAGACATGACCGACAACAGCATGGCCAGCTTCATGGTAGGCCGTTAATTCTTTTTCTTTCTCATTCATAACCTTGGTTTTACGCTCCGGCCCGATAGCAACTTTTTCAAACGCTTCGGTCAAATCGGCATTGGAAATTTTCTTGGCATTCCGACGAGCTGTAATAATAGCGGCTTCGTTGGCGATATTAGCCAAATCAGCGCCACTACTACCGGCAGTCTTGGCGGCAAGCGCATCCAAATTGACCGTGGCTTCGGTCGGTTTATTCTTGAAATGTACTTTCAAAATCGCTTCGCGGTCGCGTCGTTCCGGTAGCAAAATATTCGTACGGCGATCGAAGCGACCCGGACGCAGCAAAGCGGGGTCAAGCACGTCGGCCCGGTTGGTTGCCGCTAAAACGATAACGTTCGTGCCGGTTTCAAACCCATCCATTTCCACCAAAATTTGATTAAGAGTTTGCTCACGTTCATCGTGACCACCGCCCATACCGCTACCACGCTTGCGACCAACGGCATCAATCTCATCAATGAAAATGATAGCTGGCGCGTTCTTTTTAGCCTTAGCAAACAGGTCGCGCACACGACTGGCACCAACACCGACGAACATCTCAACGAACTCCGAACCGGAAATAGAGAAGAATGGCACATTGGCTTCCCCAGCGACGGCTCGAGCAAGCATGGTTTTACCTGTTCCCGGACTACCGACGAGCAGTACACCTTTTGGAATCTTGGCACCAAGACTCTCGTACTTTTTTGGGTGCTTCAGAAAATCAACGACTTCTTCCAGATCCTGTTTGGCGCTATCATTACCAGCGATGTCGGTAAACATGACCCGCTCTTTATCAAGTCCATACAGCTTGGCTTTACTTTTACCAAAACCCAGCGCCTGGTTGTTTTGGCCTTGCGCCTGGCGCATCATGAACATGAACAACGCACCAATTAACAGCACTGGCACAATGATGATGGCAATGTTCCATAGTGTACTACCAGCTTCCGACGGTGCTTTATCAGACACAAGAGACTGAGCATCTTTCGAAAGCACATCATCCTTAATCAGCGTACTGACGCCACCCTGGATGTACGATTTTTCAGTTGGATTATCTTGGCCCTTTGGCGTGATGGTAATATCGTTGCCTTGACCTTCAATCTTACTGATTTCACCTTTGTTGGCTCGACTGACAACATCGGAAATCGGCACGCTTTTGAGGTTTGTCTGTGGCGTCGTCAGGGCGAAAAAGCCTAGCACACACACTACGATAATCGCCCAGAAGAGCGACAAACGTACAATATTATTCATTTTGCCTTTCGGCGGTTTTTGCTTAGTAGCCATACGAACGAAGTATCCTTTTTAGGTCCAGTCTGATTTTAGAATTTTCACTCCCCTTATCATAGCACCCACTAAGGGGTTTCGACAATAAAATCACGAGCGCGCATGACGAACACCACACCAGTGCCGCTCTCGATTCGCGCACCGGACTTTGTGACTTTTATGGCATGCAACGCCCGATCAGCTTGCGGTCGAGTCAGGGCGAAGTCAGTTAACGTCCGAAGCAACTCCGCCCCTACGGCGCTGTCGATGTGGGTAAAAAAGTAACGCGAATACGGTGAGCTAATATTGAGTTGTCGTTCTTCGGTTTCGATTGCAGTTCTAAGTTCACACTGCCGCGCACGTAAATCGAGTAACGCTCGCTTGGTCGACTCACTAAGCCGCGCGCTAATCCGAGCACGCAATCGATTACGCAAATATGCGTCCGTTTGATTGGTTTCATCTTCAACCCACTCCAGCTGGCGGTTAAGTGCATAATTATAAATTTCATCTTTGGTAAGTTTCAATAACGGCCGGACGATCCGGCTATCATTCATTGCGGCCAGTCCTCGCCAACCGGTACCACGCGTCAGATTGATGGCAATCGTCTCAATCATGTCATCGGCATGATGAGCCGTCACTACCTGGCCATCATTTTTTTTGGCCAGCTCACGTAAAAATTCATAACGGCGGGTTCTAGCCAGTGCTTCACTGGCCGTTGGTCCGAGCTCTTCGCGACGTGATTCGAACGGCAGTCCATACGTTTTAGCTAAGCCCTCGACGAACCGAGCGTCGGCGACAGAATCAGGCCGAATACCATGATCGAAATGGGCGACGATCAATTTTTCTTTGTCTTCAGTCACGAGCTTATGAAGCAATACAACCGAATCGACGCCACCGCTGACCGCTACGATATACGTCATATGCTAACCAAACCGTCTGGATAAAACGACCGCCAGCCAAATGCCGACAATACCACCGACGAATGCACCGATTACACCCCATAAGTCAAATATACTGTAGTCACCAAATAGCATCGGCACAGCACCGCCAGCGGTCATCCCGCCAACCATTCCAAACATAACCGCACTCTTACTTGTCATTAGGTTTATTATACGCCACCAGGCTTTACATATACCGCGTACTGCCGAACGGAATCTTGGCGCGCATGATGTGGTCAGTCGACAAAGTATCGGCCGAGTGAATAGCCCGCGCACCGTAGCGTTGGTTGATAGTATCAACCGCGCCAGTCATAGCCTGGTCACGAGCTAGTTCATCGCCAAACAGATTCAGCTGCGAATCGTCTGGCTGACTCAGCCCATAACAGGTAACACCAATTTCTTTGACCGTCTCTGGTGCGTGCGCAAACAACTGCCGGACTTGCTCGTAAATTGCTTGGTTACTAAAAAACGGCAAGCTGGCCATGTGGCGAGCATGCCAATAACCACGGTCGTAGCTGCGGGCATGCACCTGGACACCGCGCGCTACCAAGCCCTGAGAACGAACCTTAGCGCCAACTTCCTCACATAAATGATGTAATCGCTGTAAAACTTCGGGGCGTGATAGTTTATATGACTCCAGTACATATTGCCGGCCGGCACTTTTTAAGGTGAAATCGCGCTTATCGACTTCCCAGCCACGCAACCGCTGGTACCACTCGTCACCACAGACGCTCTTGAACACTATCTTACGTAATGTCACCGGATCGGCATCTAAAAACTCCAGTGGCGTGAAAATGCCAACGGCATTCAACCGCGCATGGAGATGCTGGGCTATGCCGGTCAGGTCCTCCAGTTCGAGCCCGGCGTAGACAGCCCGTAGATTGTCGGCTGAAATGACGTCGAGACCATCGGGTTTATGCAGGCCGGCGGCGGTTTTGGCTAAGAAACGGTTCGGCCCGATGCCGACGTTGCAAATCATGGCCCGTCCGATCTCATCCCGCAGACGCTGTTTGATTTCACAACCAACGTCAACGAGATTCCGACGAGCAATCTGATGGGTCGTTTCTGAAAAATCAATCACGCCCTCGTCGATACTTTTCATCCTCACATGGGCCGAATAGTCATTCATGATCCGCATAAGCTGATGGTAGACATAGCGATACTTCGGTGGATCACTCTCCAGCCCGATCAAATCCGGACATAAAAGCTTGGCATCCTTAAGGCGCATACCAAGCTTAACGCCCATCGCTTTCGCCTCGTAACTGGCCGTTACAATCGTTGTGTGTTCGGTGCGACGATTGACGATAGCCACCGGGCGGCCGCGCAGCAGCGGCCGGGCTTGCTGCTCGACGGTGGCAAAGCAGCTGTTGAGATCGATATGCATGATAACTGGCGATACCTGGTTATAATCGCTTCTCATAAGTGGTCGCCTTCGCGCGTCAAATGCCAGGTCAGCCGCTCGCTGTCGAATTCCAAGCGATAGTCCGCCTGCGAATCGGTCACATCGAATATATGCATCGTTCGCTGGCCGCTCGTCGTCGGGTGGCGCAAACCTATCTCGTTAATTATGATTTCACGCCCATTAGTGCGTCGAAATTTTATCGGTTTACAGGGATTTAGGCCGATGCCGAACGTTGCTACTACGTCAACCCGTTCGTTCAAAAAAAGTTCATCATCCATTGGTAGTCTTCCTCTTGTTTAGTTAAAGAGAAACGATTCGTAGATTGTATTGCCCGTTCACGTGCCCGTTTCTAGCAGATGCCCGCAGACAATCGATGACTCATTCCAGAGGGACGCTTGACCGAAACAGCCGGTGTGTATCGTGGCGAGATTGTACCCTTAGTATAGCAAATTATTTACCAATGGAAGAGTTGAGATTGGAAATTGGGCTGTAGTTATATACCGCTACTGTTTGCTTATAGCAAACATCACCGGCCGCGTGCGGTTTAGTCGTTAGGTCACTCGTGTAGCTGCTCACTGCGGTACCCTGCAGTTCCACGCCGCCGTCACCGTAATTATCGTAGCCGCCGCCGTAGTAGTCACCGCGTGCACTATTCTCGTGTTTGTAGGTAACGCACAATTGGTAATAGTAGTTCTTGTTAGTTGAGTATGAGCTATAATTCGGAACTTCGCTGATAGCTGGGTTCTCTTTCTGGTAGCGTACTTTACCACTATCAATCAAAGTTTGCACATCGCTCGACTGTGATGATAAGTCAGTGAGACTACCAGGCAGTTGGTTGTGTTGTCTCGTATAGCTTTGAATCGAGTAGGTAAGATTCGACAAGTTATCTTCAACCATCTTATCGTCGCGGCCTATAATGGCGCTTACCAGCGGCCCAAAAATACCGAAGCCGATCAGTACGACCGCCAGTACTAGCATCGTCAAGCCGTAGATTAGTGACATACGGCTAGTTTTGAACGGATACAAAACCCGTAACAATAACAAACCGTATAGAACGGCGGCGGCAAATGTCGTAATCAGACCGACGGTTTTCTCGGCGCTCGTGGTATCGACTAACATGTTCAAACCAATGAAAACGGCACCGATAAGAGTACCGATAGCAATTAGCGCGTAGAGTACGGAGTGCAGTACCATCACCACTGTCGCCGCACCAGCTTTTTTCAACGGTTCATGGCGACGATAAAAGAAATCGGTCAGGTAAGCCACCGGCAACAATACGATGTTGGCTGCCAATGCGTATGGCAACGAGGCTGCGTCAGTCGACGAGCCCTTGTCGACCATGAAGAACATTAGTACTACCGTAAACAGCCAAATAAAGGCGATGATGAACCAGCCCCAAAAGGCATAACTGAGCCATTGCAAAACCACCACACCAGCCGACGAACGGGTGGCAGTAGGGCGCTTATCATTGTTCTCGTGCATAACACAATATCTCCTACTAACATCGATTGTATGAAGTCAGTATACCATTAGCATGTTCATAGATACGAAAAAGTATTACTACACACGCTGTAACACGTGTCAAAAGTCATTTCCTCTCATGACACGAGCTGACCACCACACAGTCCATCTCGCAATACCCGAATCCTGCAACAGGGGTCGTTATACTGGAAATTGAGCCTAGCTACAAACAAAAATCACCCACAACTGGGGTGATGATTGAAATTTCAACTTGGTAGCAGCGACTGGAATTGAACCAGTGACCTTAGGCTTATGAGTCCTACGCTCTAACCAACTGAGCTACGCTGCCACATCGGAACGCACTCCAGGTTTTCGCATCAAAACAAGTTTTAACACTAACACCTTTGATCGTTCCTTCTTTCGGTTTAACAAATAGTCTTCGGACTTGGTTTGTCAAATTGGACTGCCGCCTTGAGGCGACAAGTTCATGAACAAGTGTAGCAAATCGGCCGCTGTTTTTCCAGATTAGACAAGCTCAAGGTCGACATCGTCAAGAGCGTCGTGTCGGCTCATCACGAAACTGGCTAGCTCTTCCTGGCTACGTTGGCGATCCCATGATGCCAGACTTAGGATATCAGTTAAGTTGACCGGCTCTACGTCACCAGTTTGTTTTTCCATATGGTTTGCTTTCTATTTATGTTTAGTTTGTTATGTACTTATTTAAGCATAAAAGTTTTAAAAAAGCAATAGTAAAATCATAAATCCGTGGTAATTTCGCAGTGCTTATGCTATAAATAACAGTGAAGGTAGGCAAAAAATAAACATGGACACGCTTCACGCATTTATCATTATCGTCGCCTGTGGACTCATCCACGCCAGCTTCCAGCTCAGCATTAGCGTACTGACATTACTTAGTGGCCATGCCATCGGAGCACGTGCCAGTCATGCTCGCGTACTTCGCCTGAGTGGTAGCTTCGTAGCAGGTGTAGCCGTCGCGACGACACTTATTACCTCGACCAGTGCACTAGTGCTGCTGTCGCTGTTCGGTTCATCCACTGTTCCACTTTTGGCCTGGACCACAGCTTGCGGTCTTATGATTGGGCTGGGAGTTTCCATCTGGAGTTTTTACTATCGCCGCGAAACTGGTACAAGCTTATGGCTGCCGCGAAGCATCGCTGGCTATCTGACACAGCGCTCCAAAGCCACCAAACACAGCGGGGAAGCCTTCGGTTTAGGCCTCACTAGTGTTTTTAGTGAATTACTCTTTATCATCGTCCCAACCATCGTGGCGTCGCTGACGCTCATTCAACTTTCACCCACTCTGCAGCTCACTGGCGTGTTGACCTATACTGCCATCTCCCTGTCGTCATTGTTTATCGTCGCTAGCCTCATTGGAGCGGGTCATAAACTCAGCACTATCCAAAAATGGCGTGAAACCAATAAATCGTTCCTGCAATTCGTCGGCGGTGCCGGACTACTGATACTAGGATTCTACATCTATGTCGAAAACGTGACGGCCGCATTCGCCTATTCTGGAGGAATCTACTAATATGCCCGCCGTTGACATCATCAAGCACAGCGGGCAACGACCTAGCGAATCGTTCGATCAAGCTAAGTTGCATCAGAGTGTGCTGGCCGCCTGTCTGAGTGTGCGAACACCGGAAGGTGAAGCTGAACATATCGCCAAGCATGTCAGCCGAGCCGTCGGTCAATGGTGTCAGCAAAAACCGGAGGTCACCTCGCACGATATCCGCCGCGTAGCCGCCGACGCCCTGAACGCCTTTCACCCCGAAGCGTCTTACTTATATAAACAACACCGGGTAATCATCTAAGGAGCCGTCGGTATGCCGAAAAAAACTCATTTCGATTATGACCTCATTATTATCGGTAGCGGGGCCGGTGGCAGTGCCGCGGCGACCATCGCTGCCAGAAACGGCAAGAAGGTAGCTATTATCGAAGCCGATACGTTTGGTGGCGATTCACCGAACTGGAGTGACGTCCCTACTAAAGCCCTGTTGCATGCCGCCCAAATTTATGACGAAGCCAAACATGCTGCTCGTTTTGGCCTCCGCTCCAGTACGCTCGGTTATAACTACCCCAGCCTGCGTACCTGGAAAGAATTGGCTGTCAAACGCACTGGTGCGGCCGGCAATCGCAAATATTACGAAGACCAAGGCATTACCACCTTCCATGGCGTGGCCCATTTCCTAAGTCCCAACGAAATCAGTGTCAACCGCCGTCACCTCTCAGCCCGTCATTTCCTGGTTGCTACCGGCTCACATTGGGTCGCGCCAAATATCCAAGGCTTGAAACACATCGACTATCTGACACCGCGGACTATCCTTGAAGCTATCCGGCCACCAAAAAGTCTCTACATTATCGGCGCAGGTACGATTGGCGTAGAGATTGCTCAGCTGATGGCAACATTCGGTACGAAAGTTTATTTGGCTGAGATTGCCGGCCGCATCTTACCTCGAGAAGACGAAGAGGTCGGCCTGTTACTGGAGCGGCTCTTGAAGGAGCAAAAAGGTGTTACGAGTCTGACACAAACGCGAACACTGGCAATCGTAAAAGACGGCCCAAGTAAACGAGTCAGCTTTACGCGCGGTGGTATCGAACGTTCGGTGCGTGTTGACGAAATCCTGGTCGCGACAGGTCGCCAACCGACCGTCGACATCGGTCTGGAAAATGCGACGGTCACCTACTCGCCTAAAGGTATCGAGGTTAACGATTATCTACAGACTAGCGCCCGTCACATCTTCGCTGCTGGTGACGTGCTCGGCCATGATTCCCACACCCACACAGCTTTTTTGGAAAGTCGCACCGTCGCACAAAATCTAAAAGGTAAAACAAAAATCAAACCCGACTATACTGCCACGCCGCGTCTCAGCTTTACCTATCCGAGTATTGCGTCGGTGGGTTTGTCTGAAGATGACTGCATTAAGCGCGATCTTGCCATCAACAAAGCGCTCGTCCCGCTGAATATGATTGCCCGCAGCAACACCAGTGATTTCCGCGACGGCTTTTGTAAACTTATCACTGATAAAAGAGGTGTCATTCTCGGTGGCACGATCGTCGCACCACACGCTGGCGAAATGATTCACGAAATAGCTCTGGCGGTCAAATACAGCATGAGCGCCACTCAGCTGGCTGCCACGCCACACGCTTTCTTAAGTTGGAGTGAAGTAGTTAAGCTGGCAGCGAGTAAATTAGCGTAGAGCTTTGAAATCGCAGGTTGGATCTAGGGGTAGGATTATCGCTCGTTTTGCTCGCTCCTCCGCTCATTCATGAAAAAATGTAAACACTTTTTCATTTCATTCGCTACGCGACCCAACGACTACGCCGAGCTGAAGCTCGGCTGTCGTAGAACTAAATCCTACCCTCAGAAAGCCAAAGAAAAAACTCCGAGCAAATGCTCAGAGTTTTTTCTTGGTTGCGGGGGTAGGATTTGAACCTACGACCTTGTGGTTATGAGCCACACGAGCTGACCAGACTGCTCCACCCCGCGATACATTGACTAGATTAACAGAGAAGCGGAACTATTGCAAGCTCCTGGAGTTGCCACCAAATATGAAATTCGTCCACTGTTCGAAGTTACTCGGCTTAATAGAGCGTACCGGCTGGGCAGCATCGGCTTTTTGATCAGATACTGTGGCGACTTTGGAATTCGGTGGTAAAATCAATACTTTCTCTCCAGGACTGGCCAGTCCCAAACGATCGCGCACGGCCAGCTCCTGATACTCGGCACTTTTGTAGTAACGCTGTTCGTACGTCAGATTTTGTGCCTCAAGTTCCAGCAGTTTTTCTTCACGTTTCTTGCTATCGACTTGCTTCTGCAAGTCATAGTTGCGCTGCATGACACCGATTGAACCCCAGGCCCAACTAGCAGCGATAAAAAGCGCCACTATAATGACGGCATTATTAAGTGTCATGTAATCGTGACGGATATGATACCAGTTGCGACGGATGTTTATTTTTTTCATGCTTGCCTGTGCTGCTTATTATAGTCCAAACGGGGTTAATACGCTATAATGGCCAGAGGTCGGGGGCGTAGCTCAGTGGTTAGAGCAGTTGGCTCATAACTAATTGGTCGCTGGTTCAAGTCCAGCCGCCCCCACCAATGTCGTAAGAAAAACGCAGCTTTTAGGCTGCGTTTTATTTTTCAATGTGAACATGGAGCTTTGATTTGACTGTGTCGTATACGACACAAAAATCGTCAAGTTTAGCTATTTGCCTACGGGCGCGTAAAAACTTGCCGTATGAATGGAAATTCTCTCGAGCGAATTGCATCAATTGATGGAAAGCTGGATATTCACTCATAGCATCGACTAAACTCTCAATCTTCCCAGCATATCGCGCAGCATCTTCGTCACTGGTAAATTGGTAATCCCTGAAAGCTTCGTTCGGATATGAACCTTCTACCGAAAGGACGTTCTGTAGCGATTCAAGCTTCTCAACGAAACATTTGAACTGCAGACTGACTTCCTTCTTGTCCGAAACGTTCATGCGCTCGAACTGACCAGCTTCCAATAATTTCGCAAGATTAAAATGCTCGAACGCGGCGACAATGTCGCGATCATCGTTAGTTACATCTTTAGCAGCTTCAAACAGCGGGTCGGTTGCTTCGCCTGGTCGCACACCACCACCCAATTCATTATAGGCTTCGCTATAGTGCCTGTCTAAAGCTTGGCGTGCCATCAAACGGGAATACATCGCTTTTCGTTGAGCCTCAAATGGCGCCGGGTACTCGTAGCGTACCGCGTTCGGATTATCATCATACTCCGGCACAGCTACAACAAGCGGTGATTTATCGTCACCGGGAAGATCGAATGGCAACATTTCTTGCGATTCACTCATGCTAAATTTATAGCATAAGTATCTTAAAAAGTCAACCCTCTTACCCTCTAGTTGTGCCTATTCCCAGCGGAAGACTTTGAAAGCAATCAAGTAAATTATAACCGTCCAGGCTGCCATCATACCCAATTGTGGCAGGATATCGACGAAATGCGCGCCTTCGGTAGCAATCAGACGTATACCATCAATCACCGGTGTAAGTGGCAAGAAAGCTGAGACATGTTGCAGCCATTCCGGCATCAGGAAACGTGGGAAAAAAGTTCCGGACAGGAACATCATAGGAAACACGATAATGTTACTGAGCGGCGCGGCTTGACGTTCGTTCTTAGCCCAACCACCAAGCGCCAATCCAATCCCTAGAATCATGAAGATACCAAAAATGGTAAACACGGCCAGTTCAAAGTAATTACCAACCACCTCCAAGTGGAACACTCCAATCGCCACCGCGAACATAATCGCGATCGACAGCAGTCCTGTCGTGGCCTGACCAAGCATAATTGATAAGAAATACTGCCAAACCCGCAGCGGCGTAGTACTGAGGCGGCGCAAAATTCCCATCTTCTTTAGCTCCGGAAAAACGTTTATCGGACCGAAGATACCCATGCCAATGATGGCAAAGCCGAGCAAACCGGCAAACGAATAGTCAAAGGCAGTCAAGCTACGCTCGTTCAGCTGCTCAGAGGCGACCGAGAACGGCGTCTTGTTATCGACGAACTTAGCGTTGATTTGCTTGAATTGGGCATCGAGTACCGACTGCAGAGCTGTAGCTGACGATTGGTTATTTTGCGTATACAGAATCTTGGCTTGACCACTCGGATACTTCTGGCCGCTCTTCATCGTGCCGAAATCAGCCGGCAAGATAATTGTCGCGTCTACTTCAGAGCGACTCATTTTCTCTTTAGCTTGATCAAGATTGGTAACTTCTTTATTAACTTTGAGAATCTTGCTTTTATCAGAATCGGCCACGAATTGCTTGGCAAATGAGCTGTCCGACTGATTTATGACAGCGACATTAAACGAAACATCGTTATTACCACTATTCAAACCACCGAAAACGAACAGGAAAATCAGCGGAAAGCCGATGCCGAAGAATATCGATAGTTTGTCGCGGAAAAAACGCTTGGTGTTAATTTTGTAAAATGTTAGTACGGTGTAAAATGATTTTTTCATGCGTTATTCCCTCAAGCCTTTGCCGGTCAAGTCGATAAAGACATCTTCCAAATTCGCCTGTTCAACATGTTGCTCCTTTTTGAAGCCGCGTTTAAGTAACGCTTTGATCAGATTCTTCGGCGTATCAATAGCGACAATCTTGCCAGCATCCATCACGGCGATGCGATCGCATAATATCTCAGCCTCATCCATATAGTGGGTCGTCATGATAACGCTAATACCCCGATCACGGACTTTCTTAATGAGCTCCCATAGATTTCGTCTGGCCTGCGGATCAAGGCCAGTGGTTGGCTCGTCTAGGAAGAAGACTTTCGGTCCATGAACCAATGCGGTCGTAATCGATAGGCGCTGTTTTTGTCCACCTGACAATTGCTCAACGTAGGCATTAGCCTTTTCTTCTAAGTCAACATCACGTAGAAATTCCATTGCATCAACGTGTTCACCATAGGCGGCGGCGAACATTTCAATCACTTCGGTCAGTTTTGTTTTATCTTGGAAGGCCGGCGCTTGCGGCTGGACCCCAATGATATATTTGATTTTCTGTGGGTTTTCCGCGACATCGATACCGTCAATTTTAGCGCTACCACCGTCAATCTCACGCAATGTTTCAATCATTTCCAGTGTAGTCGTCTTACCGGCACCATTAGGGCCAAGGATGCCGAAGATTTCCCCTTTTTTAACTGAGAAGCTAATACCATCAACAGCCATTTTGTCGTCATAGCGCTTCTTGAGATCTTTTACTTCTACCATATTACTCATAGGTTAAAATTATACACCCCATCTAACAAGTACGCTAGATGTTACAACAATCAAAAAGCCCCCAGGGCTGGGGGCGTTTTTGGCACCTGTTTGTTTGATACGAGTGTATCACCAACCATAGGCGCGTTGCAATATTATTTTTTCTTTGAGACTGTCAAGAAACCGTTGCGTGGGTTTTCTTTGACAACGCGATCTGCTGGCAAGTCAACTGGTTGACCTTTCGCGTTCTTCTCTACCTTCGCGAAGAAGTAGATTGTTTGTGGTTTGCCGCCACGAAGTGTAACTTCGGTGCTGTGCAAGTAATAGGTGATGCCCTTTGAGTTTGTGTGCTTGTAAGCCATAGTCTTATATCCTCCTTTAGCTCTTACAAGGTTAAGAGTAGCGCCTCTAAAGGACGGTGTCAACTCTAAATTGACTGATAATGACGCCGGAGCAATAATTTCAAAACACCCAGGGCCAGCAAACGCACTACGATGATAAGGGTTAGTAGCAGGCAAACTGCCACTGACCAGCCGGCGAAATCGGGTGACCAAAGCGGCGCGATAAACTCATGCCGATAGAGGTCAGATGGCGGCAGATTAATCTGGCTGGGTATATTTTTCGATGCCGGATGTTTGTCGAGTTCATTCATAAAACACTGCAAATAAGCTGACGAATAGTAGGCAAACTGCGAATCGCAGACATTAGAGGCCTGTTTGTAAATATTACCACTAGCATCAGCCCCTTGGCTGGCCTGTTTGACACGCTCCTGGCTGTCGCGCTTGTATTGATGCTCCAAGTAAAATTGCCCAGTGCCGGTGTTCATGTGTGCTACCGTGTAGCGCTGTAAATCATACAATCGATTCTTGATATCAGCGTTCGTGCCGTGTTCATCAGCGTCGAGCACGGCCGTCCGCCGTTCGACCATACCGATATTATTGAGCCGTAAGAACGTGGCCGCCACCATACTCGCCAGTAACAGCAAAATAACCAGCTGCCAGGTTTTCACCTTACTGAGCCGTTTTATGTCTCGTTTGACCAGTCGTTTATTTGCCACCTAGCGCTTCACCCACCTTTGTTACTGCTGCTAGTATATCACGGAGGTCAGCGACGGTAGAGGGCAAACCGCGGCGTGGCGATGATCAAAGTCACTACTGCAGCAATCGCGAAAAATATCTTCAGAGAAAACGCGCCATCGTGCCACATAAACAACGAACCAAGACCGATTGCCCCGATCGCTGCTCCGAAATTAACGATCATTTCGATCAGGAATAGATATTCTATCCGCTTGCCAGAGTTATCGGCCGTATCAAACATGCCACGTGTAAAAGCCATTGTGTAACCAGTCGTTGCCGCCTCATTAATAATATTTACCATAACTACGCCGATTGGCGTCACGACGAACGGCCGAAAAAGGTGCGTCAGACTGTTCATGGATACGCCGAATCGAAGTAGATCACCACCGCGCCGACGATCGATCAGTCGACCATATGCATATGACGCAAGTAACGCTACGAATATAGTTACCGATGTCACGAAACCGACTTCAGCATACACCGCGTCGCTCGAGCCGTCGAACACCACCACCGCCATGAACAATGTCCAGGCCGTACCGGTAGTAAAGACGTCGAAGCCAATCGAACCCTCTGCTACCAGGCTACGCCAGGTTGCCCGCCACGGAAAACCGGAAAAATCAGGTCGCCGATGTATCCGCGTCGGCTCGCCAGTTCTAAACAATGGCACAGCCGATAGCATGAATAATATCGCTGAAACGACCATCACCAGTTCCGGCCCGAACCAAAAGGCTATCGCGCCACCGATGACTGGACTGAGGCCCGTGGCAACTTTTTCAAAGATATTCATGTAGCCGATCTCCTTGCCGGCGTTGAGTATATTCTTAACCTTTGAGAAATCAACCATATAGCAAAGATCGTTCAGACTGCCCGAGAAAGCTTGCAAAACACACCAGATAATCAACGCATACAGTCCATACTGTTCTACCGCCACGAACGGTAAAAACAACATGGCTACCGCTGAGACGATATTGCTGACAAGCGTGCCGTGTTTTGGACCAAAATGGGCGGCAATAAGTGCTGACGGCCAAGAAAATGGTATCTTTAGGATATAGAAGCCAGCCCAGAAAAAGGCGATGAAAGCTAGGCTATAACCTTCTTGATACAAGTAAATCGACGTGAAGACCGACACCATTCGAAGAGCGAATATCCGCATCGTTCGCGAAGCGTAGAGCTCGGCGACTTCACTGAAGGTGGCGTATCGCCAGAAATGACGTCGCAGTAGCAACCGATGAATAATGCCTTGTATCATGATGCCCTTTTACTTACGTGTTTGTTATACGGTTCTTTTCTTTAGTATACTACAGATATGAATATATACTTTTCCGGAATCGGTGGTGTCGGAATCGGCCCGTTGGCGGAAATTGCGCAGGGTGCTGGCTACCAGGTGCAAGGTTCGGATAGACAGGCAAGTTCGGTAACTCGTGAACTAATTGAGCGCGGTATTGCAGTAGAGTTGTCACAAGACGGCTTCTTTTTGGAAGCTTGCCACGCAGCTAGTCCGCTCGACTGGTTCGTCTACACTGCTTCCCTGCCAGCTGATCACCCAGAACTGCTCTTAGCAAAAAAGCTCGGCATCAAAACCGCCAAACGCGACGAATTGCTCGCCCACATCATCACCGAAAAAAACCTCAAGCTCATCGCCGCGGCCGGTACGCACGGCAAGACAACCACAACCGGCATGCTGGTTTGGACATTGCAACAGCTCGGCACTCCCGTCAGTTATTCGATTGGCACAACGATTGGTTTTGGCCCCAGCGGTAAATTTGATCCCGCCAGCGAATATTTTATCTACGAATGCGACGAATTCGACCGCAATTTCCTGCACTTCTCGCCGTTTCTTTCGCTCGTCACTTCGATTGATTATGACCATCCTGACACCTACCCGACCGAGGCTATGTATCTCGATGCCTTCAAGGAGTTCGGCGAAAAGTCTGAACAGCTTATTGCATGGCAAAACCAGCACGGCGAACTCTTCGCCAATCATCCGGATGCCTGGTTACTCGACGCACCGCTCGAAACCAAACTAGCTGGCGCCCATAATCGCCGCAACGCCACACTAGTACTCAAGGCCATCGAAAAATTAGGCATTGCTGGTGATGCGCTTCCCACGATAGAGCGTTTCCCTGGTACTAATCGCCGGTTCGAAAAACTGGCCGATAATCTTTACAGCGATTACGGCCATCACCCGGTCGAGATCGCCGCCACCCTGCAGATGGCTCGCGAACTGTCCGACCATGTCGTTCTCGTCTATCAACCGCACCAGAACCTTCGTCAGCATGAAATCAGAAGTCTGTACACTGATTGTTTCGAGCTGGCTGAAAAGGTGTACTGGCTACCGACCTATCTCAGCCGTGAAGACCCGAACTTGACAATTCTTACACCAGAAGAATTGACCGAAGGTATCACGAATAAGTCTACCGTTCGTATCGCCGACATGGATGATGCGCTATGGAGCGCCATTCAAGAATCACGTGACGGCGGCAAACTCGTCCTTTGTATGGGCGCTGGCTCAATTGACGAATGGACTCGAGACCAACTTATCTAGATTCCGACGTACCCCGCTTTAACGAGACATGATAAAAGGTCAGCGGATACTGGCTCTGTGTTCCATTTTAGCGATGTCCCGTACTTCCTTCTCGTCCCTCACCCCGGACCGTTTCAGAAAGTTCACTTACCTCAAAAATTTCACACTGCTCAAATTTCTGAATAAGCATTTGGGTGAACTTTTGTCCCTTTTCGATAATTTGTGTTTCAGTAGATAGATTTACCATTGAGGCAATGAATTCCCCGCGGTACGGCGCATCAATCACACCGCCCACTACTTTGAGCCCTTTGTTAAAAGAAATGCCAGATTTATCCCATACAAGCCCCACGAAACCTTCCGGAATCTCAAGAGCCACTCCCGTGCGTATACGCATCTGTGCCCCTGGAGCAAATATCACCTCTTCTAATGCGTAGAAATCTATACCGGCGTCACCTGGATGACCAAACGTGGGCAATTTAGCATCCTTATCTAATCTTTTAACTTTTAACTTCATTCTCTCCAGTATACCAATCCTCAGTGAACTCTTCGAAAAAATACGGATCGCGGAAGAAGCCGCGCGCCATGATAGCCGCCACGGCTGGCGCCAGCTTATAATCACTGAGTTTGTGTGGCCGGGCCCAGGTAATCGTGTCCGTCGTTTGGATATTATCCCTACTGAACATGAAAATGTGAGCCAAAGTGGTCGATAATATTCCCGTTTCATCTCTCACGCGGATGTAGCAATCACCTGCATGAGCCAGCTCTTGGTTCGCTAGACCTAGCTTTTCAAAGGCTTCGCGTTGGGCTGCTGCTTTAAGAGATACATCGTCGATATGGACTTTGCCGTAGGGCAAGGTCCAGGCATCAATATACGGTTGTTTTTGACGTTTTTGCAAAAGTACATCGCCATTATCGTTCTGGATTAGTAGCATAGTAATGATCTTTGGCTGTGAGCGAATGGTGAACTTTTCACTACTCACTCGATCAACATAGGCCATACCTTTTTGACTAAGTGTATAGCCGTCAGGCACCTTGGCGACGACGCCTTGTTTGACCAAAAGCTTCAGATGATATGAGAACAGGTTGGTATCGGTTTTAGGCAGGCGCAGATCGCGGAAACGGGCGACTTTTTGAAACATCAGTACCTGCATGATGTGCTTTTGAATGTGATGGTCCAATTTTATCTGCTCAAACATTTTTGACTCAAAATATACTTTCTATTTATCATCACTATAACGTTTTATGATTGATACGTCATCTTATATAAACGAATTAAGGAGATGGGTGATATGGTTGAAACTTTACAACGCAGTGAAGAGTTTGAGCGAAAACCGAATCGAGAAATAGAGAAGAAATACTTACCACTGTTCCCTGAACAATTAGCACAGTTTCGAGCTGAAGCTACCCCCATCGAGCAGCTCTACCTCAGCCACCCCAAGGAAGACTTCAACCTGCGTCTGCGAGAATCAGCCGAGGGCGACGAATTGACATACAAAGCTACCTTAAAAGACGCCGGAAGCCTGACACCGGATGGGCTTGATCGATTGGAAATTGAAACCGCTATCAGTCCTGAGACGTACGCGTATTATAAAGCGATGGAGCTGCCGACACTTCGGAAATTACGAGCCGAACCGCACAAAAACATTGTGATTGACTGGTTCAAAGACGGCCATGTCCAGCTAGAAAGCGAACAACCGATTTCCTGGGCGGCATTCGTAGAACGATATGGTCTGAGGCATGATTTCGCCGATATCACTGGTGACCGTATGGCCGATAACGAATGGCGAGCTCATCTGGATTATCGGCAGCGACACGACGGTCGCGAGGCGTTTGTAATCGAACCTGAGCTTGATACTGAGATAATTGTACGCAATATCTGGAAACATCAGCGCCAATCCTCACAGACAATCGTCACGATAGCCGGACGCTCAGGTTCCGGTAAGTCAACGGTCATTCGCGACATTGTTTCACGACTTGAGCAAAATGATATACGAAGCGTCGTCTTGTCGACTGATGATTACCACCGAGGAAAAGCTTGGCTGAATCATTACAAAGGTAGTGAGTGGACCGACTGGGACGCACCTATTGTCTATAATCTGGATGCGCTACAAGCTGATGTAGCTCACCTACGCAATAGTCAACCAATCGCCCGACAGAGGTTTGATTTTGAACGCGAAGAACCGGTACTTGACGGAATCGTTGAACCGGCACCGGTTATCTTCATAGAAGGAATTTACGCCCGACATTTAACATTTGATGCTATCGCTAACTTCCGCCATGAACTGCCTACATCGCTGGCTACTTGTATCGGCCGCCGGCTGCTACGCGACATGAAGGAGCGACCACAGTTCGCTGATCCGGAAAAGAGTCTGCGCTATATGCTCGAGAATGCCGAGCCTAGTTATCGCGCTCAGCTGGCGTAGCTTTGACGAAATTCGTCACACTACCCTCCTTGGTCCAGCGAGTTTCATAAGTTGTCATAATCTTATAATCATCAGCTAAATCCGACTCGTGGAGATCAAAACTTAGTTCATCGATACGCCATTTTTGTTCAACCAATCGTTCTAAGCTCCATAAAAAGAAGTCACGCGAATCATGCTTCACATACAGCTCACCGTCTTTTTGCAAAAGCGCCGCGTAAATATGCAGGAATGTCGGATGCGTCAGACGACGGCCAGCCGAGCCTTTCTTTGGGAATGGATCTGGAAACGTCAACCATACTTCCACGATCGTATTTTTATCGAATAGTTCCATTAGCTGATCGGCGCGAGCACGAATAAAACGAATATTTTCGAGCCCACGTTCCTCAGCTTCATACGCACCCTTTTGCAAGCGATCAGCCTTAACGTCAATGGCAACGAACTGCTTTTCAGGATGACGCTGTGCTAACTCGACACTGAACAGTCCGGTACCGGCACCAATTTCCAAAACGTCGACCAGTTGCTTATCCCATTCATTGAATTCAAAACAGAGCGATGAGTTAGCAAATTTGGCGAACCTGTATTTCTTGCGCTTACGCGTAATGACAAATTCGTTCGGATCAATCATCGTAACCGTTCCATAGTTCCATCGAGCCTTGGACGCAATAATCGTGATGGCGCGTCATCGGTCACCTCGCCGCCGTCGACGTAAAAATCAACCTGCGTACCAAAATAATCAATCGCCTGCCCGGTCGTCGCGGCCGGTGGTTGACCCTCCGGATTAGCACTTGGCGCCACCAGTGGACCGGTCTGTTCTAGCAGATACTGTAAACTCTTATCATCCGGCAAGCGATAGGCGACCGTTCTCGTGCCGCGTGTTATCCATTCCGGTGCGGATGGTGCTGGCAAAATGACCGTGTTCTTGCCTGGCCACAATCCATCGTAAAACGGTGCTGTCTCATATTCATCAAACAGGTTAGCTTGATTAGCGATAAGCACCAATACCGGCTTGTCAGGTGAGCGCTGCTTAATAGAAAAAATCCGCTCGACTGCAGCTTGGTTATCAGCCCGCGCCACCAAGCCGTAAAGCGTATCAGTCCGAATAACACCAACCTTGCCTTCATTCAAATAATCAACCGCTTGGCGCAATGTTACGATGGGAGGCTGCACTGTAGCTGTCATCACCGGATAATTAGTCTGCCTGGCCGCTGATACGGAGCGACGTATCACCGAGAACGCCTGGATCGAAAGCATCCACAGATGTGATATTCTTGGTCGTTTTACCATACTCGCTTTCAAATTGATTGAGTACGTCCTTGGTAATCGGACCGTCGCTCGGAAAAGCCACGAAGTCATCACCGTTTTCTTTTACCTGGGAGCGGACCGAGCTATAGCCGGGTCGGCTGAGATCTACCTGGGCCGCACCGCTGCTAGCATACAATCCGAGCGCAACGGCAACCAGTACAAATGATACTAATACGGTAGCGATAATCATCATTACGAAACGGTTTTTGGCGTAGCGATACGTCCGGCTTTCGTGAAGTTCATCGTTCATAACTTACCTTCCTTGTATGGCTTCGCGAATGTATTGAACGCTTTCTTGTAATCATTCATATCTTTTCCCAGCTGGCTGGTGGCCTGCCTGACATCGTCACGCAAGCCGCGCGCTTTTTCTAGCTGGGTATAAAAGCTAGCTGGATGCTGAGCGCAATCAATTCGCATAAGTTTAGAAAGGGATTCTTCGTAATTTTGGTAACTACTTCGGAACTGACCAAGATGAATTTCGAAGCTATTTGTTGCCGCCACTAGATCACTGCCGTCGAGCCGATTCAAAGCAATCCGACTATTGAGTGGTGCCATCAATTTCGTCGACAACTTATCATACAGTTGGCCTTGATTAACACGTAACACGGCATCATTGGCATGAATCCGCGCCAAGGTGGTTTGGATATTTGAACAGCGGTTACTAATTTGTGTCAGCTGCGCCTCGGTAAGCGGTTCGTCGGCAGCTACCGTCACCAACGGGATAGCCGTCAGGCTGCAGACAGCAACAATCAATAGCGCCGTAAAACGAAAAATTGTTTTCATATTCTTATTATCGCCTGACAGAGGCTATTTGGTCAAATGTAAGCGTTGTCCGCTTTGTGTCACCAGACCATCTTTTATGAGACCCTCAAGCGCACTCACGAATCGCTCGTCGGCAATTAGTTGAGTCCGAAGAGTTGCGACTGTCGTATCACCTCCTGTTAGTGTCCGTACGATTTGTCCACGGACTTCACGAACACTGCCACGGAGTGGTGATTGCTTTTTATAGTGTTTCGATTGGGCGACATTCTTAATACCGCTCGCTTTCAGAAAACTACCGTAATCCATAAGAGCCTGGTAAAATTTTCGCGGATTTTCTTTGTCGATCGTCTGCCCTAACTCTTTGATAATCCGCTTGTCATCGACGGCATAATCATCAGCAAAGAAATGGTGAATGTAAACGGTGCGAACATTTGTTTCGATAAAAATAGCTGACTGATTAAAGCTATAGACTAAAATTGCGCCGGTCGTATTTTTACCGACGCCAGGCAGTTCCATGAGACCTTTCTCGTCGTGCGGAAACTCACCACGTTCGATAATCTTCTTGGCTGCCTCATGCAGATATTTTGCCCGGCGGTTGTAGCCCAAGCCTTGCCATAATTTCAACACATCCGCCAAACTCGCCCGAGCCAACGTTCGTTCATCGGGAAATACTGCAATGAATGCTTTGAATTTAGGAATCACTCGTTCGACTTGTGTTTGCTGCAACATCAGCTCACTCACTAACACATAGTACGGCCGCGTGTCTTCGCGCCAGGGCATGTCGCGATAAAGTTCTCTACCTTTTTGGTGTAGTAGATCCTTAAACTTTTCGAGATTCATCGAGTTTTTTGTAACTTTCTTTTAACTTCTCAATTATTTGTTTATAGCCCGTCTCTTCGACATATTCCCAGGCGGCATTGTAATGCTCCCATTGCTTGCATATCTTCTTGTCACGTTCTGTACGCTTCGATTCTTTCAACACATCATCAAAGATGGCTTGTAACATAGCATGGACAGGAATATGCACGATAACATTCCAACTATGCTGTTTACCGAATAATTTTTCCCACTCTTCAGTATATTGTGTACTGTACGCTGATTCATTATTGTCTGTCAGCAAGCGGTGTAATAATTCATGTGTAAACACCTCGACAAAACGATCGGGCTTATAGGTAACCCCAATAACCATCGGGTCGCTAAAAGCTGCCATCCATGGTGCTATATAAACATCTACGATATTTTGGCGAAAACTCAATCCAAGTGTATCGCACATGCTTTTTAGTATCTTCTCTTCATATGGCTGCCAAGCCTTCTTGTAACTCGCTACTATCGTTTCGTATTCTTTTAAAGTCCTTAGTGGCATTCCATCGCCCCATAATTCATTCAATGGTCGTGACACTTCGTTGCTTAGTAGCCACCCATACCGGATTCGAACCTCTGGATAATTCATAGTTGTATTATAAGCGTATAATGAATATATGACGACCTATACGCTGGCGGGGGGATGTTTTTGGTGCTTGGATGCAGTGTTTCGACGACTCAAAGGTGTCGAAACATCAACATGTGGCTATGCCGGTGGTTTGGCTGAAGATGCTCACTACCCAGTCGTGGCGACAGGTACGACTGGTCATGCCGAAACCGTGCAGATTATCTTCAATGATAGCGTAATTCCAAAAGAAACCATTCTCGATATTTTCTTTCTCATCCACGATCCTACCACTAAAAATCGTCAAGGCAACGACGTCGGCCCACAGTATCGTAGCGTGATGTTTTATGAAAATGGTGAACAGAAAAAAGAATTCGAAGCAGCTGTCGCACGCGCTAAAACACACTGGGACGATCCAATCGTAACCGAGCTTTTACCGCTCGAGAAGTTTTACGAAGCCGAGTCGGAACACGCCGATTATTTCACCAACAACCTGGCAAATCCATACTGTTCAATTGTAATTTCACCGAAGATCGTCAAAGCCCGTCAGCAGTACGCAGCGTGGTTTGTATCCTCATAAGGATCGTATACAACCGTTAGGAATCTTGTGGTGGAAAAGAATCAAACACTTTATCCCACGTATGAATAAGATGAATGGCTTCGCCGCCAACTTTACGGCGCTGATAAACGCGGATAGGCACTTCACCGGATTCAACCTTTTGTCTGTCGAGTTCCGTCACATAGGTATAGCCGGACTCTGATTCATGACGCTCGATCGGCATACGCGCATCACCTTCAATGATTGTGTTAGATTTCACTAAACCATTTACATAGAGATCATTCGGATAAGACTTTTGAAAAGAAAGTGTGTCCGTACCACCCTTCCCAAACCCTTTCATGACCTGATTACCGTTCTCATCGGTTTGCCAAAGTCTTTCATATGAATCAACGTCAACGCCACGATAATAATGGTGGTCGTCTAGTGGAATGTCATGATTGATGTAGGCTGGGTTGCGTTCGAGGTTTACCATTATATTTTTGTTTTGATTACCTTGTTATTCCACAATAACATATTATCGATATTAAGTCAATCATACCTCCAGGAGTATAATGGACTCAGAGGAGAAATTTATGAAGCTGACAAAATACGAACACGCGTGCTTCACCGTTGAAAAAGATGGGCACGTCTTAGTCGTCGACCCAGGGAATCTATCGTCCGATTTTATTAGTCCGAGTGGTGTGGTTGGTGTCGTCATTACTCATCAACATGGTGACCATTTCGATCTGGAATTACTCAGCCAAATCATTGACAAAAATCCCGATGCGCTCGTGGTTGGGCCGGCGGAAGTAATCGACAAGGTTGAAACGCCCCGTTCGAAGACCGTTGAAGTCGGTGAGGTTCTCAAACTTGGTTCATTCAAGCTTGAATTTTTTGGTGGCATTCATGCGCTTATGCACGAATCGATGCCCCGTGCCCAGAATCTCGGTATCATGATTGATGATTTGATTTACTACCCGGGTGATGCGCTCGATCAACCAAACAAGCCGGTCGATGTGCTAGCGTTCCCGATTGGTGCACCGTGGCTCAAACTTGGTGAAGCGATGGACTTTCTGACAGCCGTAAAGCCCCGCTTAGCTTTTCCAACTCACGACGGAGATATGATCGTATCTGATACGGGCAAATCATTCCTCGATGAACGCCTCATGGGATGGGCCGAGAAAAACGGTATCGAATACGAACGGCTCACTAATCCGCTCGAAGTCTGATGAAAGCAGCACTAAAACATCTTTCAGCCAGCGATCCGGTTTTAGCAACCGTAATCAAACGTAGTCCGCCACCGAAATTCGAAGCGCATACCAACTATTACCACGAGCTGGTCGACAGCATTATATCGCAGCAACTTAGCGTCAAGGCCGCACGAACGATCGAAGGTCGTTTCAAAGATTTATTCGGTGGTGAATTTCCATCGCCGGAACAGATCTTAGCAAAAGACATCGAGGAACTCCGTGCGGTCGGCTTGTCACGGCCGAAAGCCGGGTACATTCAAGATCTAGCGATAAAAATTATCGATGGAACGGTGACATTCGATAAACTTGATTCGCTCTCAAACGACGAAATTATCGAGGAATTAACCAAGGTCAAAGGCATCGGTGCCTGGACGGTGCATATGTTCCTGATGTTTTGCATGGGCCGACTTGATGTCTTGCCGGTGGGTGACTTGGGGATTCGGAATGGAATTCGCAAACTATATGACTTTGACCACTTACCTGATTCACGTGATATCGAACTATTGGCCGAGAAAAACGGTTGGCAGCCATATGAATCAGTCGCTAGCTGGTATGTCTGGCAATCGCTCGACAACGTGCCAGCCCTATGAACGTTTGACCGCTCTTACTATAATAAAGCTGTAGATTGTCAGACAGAGGAGGACCGTCGTCAAGTGCCCCACTGACCAGATTTTTATGTGTCGTGTACCAGATACTTGATTGAGTCGGACCGGCACGGACGCATCATAATGAGCAGTAATGACCGTAATACGATGCGGCCGAGCTAAAACTGTTTCTCTTGCCTTGTCAAGCCGGCTGACCGCTTCTTTAAAAGCCAGCTTACGACTCAAGAGCGTTGGCGAAATTGGCGTTTTTGAAGTCGTAATACCACAGAGCGTCACGATGCCGTAAATCGACGGATCAAGCGCGTAGGCATTAAATGCCGTGGTCGCACCGGCACTCTCGCCAATCAGCGTCACCTGACGACCTCTCTCCTGGGCTTTGACGACAGCTGCCTTCACCCGCTGCAATTTATCATCAAACGACTCTTGGTTAATCCACCGCATGGCCACGAGCTCCGTATGAATTCCAAAAAATCGCCAAAACCACAGAAAGAACCGACGCGGTGCGTCATAAAAATCACCGAGTCCGGAGATATAAATAATCTGACGTTTCACAGTGGCAGGTTTTGATTAATATCGGTCGGCAGCGACATGCCGCCTGGTAATAGCTGGTCTAAGCCACCGCTGCTGCCCGATGTCAGTTGCTGCATCAACTGCGACACGGCAACGATAAGCTCAATACCGGTTATGAGTAGCACGACGCCTAAAACCACTGCAAACCACAGTACGGTGCGAGCGGCAAACTTCTTATAACGTTCTGTTTCGCGCATCGGCTGCCCTTGCTTGTCTCGCATCGCGCCCGACATAATGAGTGCCAGATCCACAATCACCCATATACCCAGCCCGCCAAACGTAATAAGCTTCAAGATACCAGTACCGATTTTACCGAGATAAAAGCGATCCACACCAAATGCTCCCCACATAAAACTGAAGAAAAAAACGGCCAAGAAATGGCGGCGTGTATCTTTTTCTTCGATCTTTTGAATCTCTATCATTACTCACCAGTATAGCAGTTAGTATGAAAGGCTGACTGGCTTACGCTTTGATTTGAAGAGACAGCTCATCGAGTTGTTTGTCATCGACTACACTCGGTGAACCCATCATAACATCGACGCCTGAGCCATTCTTCGGAAAAGCGATAACCTCACGGATATTATTCTCATCCATGAGCTCCATAAACATACGATCAACGCCAAACGCACAACCGGCATGTGGTGGTGCGCCATATTTGAAGGCGTTAATCATAGCGCTGAATTTTTCATCGACGTAAGCTTCGTCGTAACCCAAGAGTCCGAATGCTTTATAGAGCACTGTTGGGTTATGGTTACGTACGCCGCCACTACAGATTTCATAACCGTTCATGACCATGTCGTACTGATCAGCGACGATGCTCAACTTCTCTTCGTCGGTTGAAACTTGCAAAGCCTCGACGCCACCTCGTGGCATCGTGAATGGATTGTGGCCAAAATCAACTCGCCTATGTGAATCGTCCCATTCATAAAATGGGAAATCAACGATCCAGCAAAGTGCGATAACGTTTGAATCTTTTAATTCAAAATGGCTGGCAAATTCATTTCGCAAGCGCCCCAGTACTTTGTTAACCATCGCTCGTTTGTCGGCGCCAAAAAATAACGTATCACCATCTTCGGCGCCTGTTTTCTCTTTAATGGCAGCCAGTTCGGCCCCTGAAAGAAATTTGGCAATCGGGGACTTTGCTTCGCCATTTTCATACGTGATATACGCAAGCCCACCAGCACCTTCACTTTTGGCGACATCAGTAAAGTTGTCGATTTGTTTGCGGCTAAGTGATGCGCCGTTCTTTACGCGAATCGCTTTGATTGCTTCGGCACTCTTGAATACGCCGAATTCTGTGTTCTCGAAGATATAGGTTAGTTCGATGAGCTCCATATCGAAACGAAGGTCGGGCTTGTCTGAACCGTATCGCTCCATAGCTTCCTGGTATGGGATGCGTGGAATATGCTCAGAGAGAAGCTTTTTACCGGCGAATTCAGTCGACAATTTCTTAATAAGCGGATCGAACATACTCCGCACAACCTCACCGTCTTCGACGAAGCTCATCTCAGCATCAAGTTGATAGAACTCGCCATAGAGTCGATCGGCCCTGGGGTCCTCATCGCGGAAACACGCCGCCAATTGGTAGTAACGAGCCACTCCGCCAACCATCAATAATTGCTTGAATTGTTGTGGAGCCTGCGGCAGTGCATAGAATTTACCCGCGTGCAGACGTGATGGAATCAGGAAATCGCGTGCACCCTCCGGACTGGAATTTGCAAGTATAGGCGTCGTGACTTCAGTGAAATCTTCGTTTTCCATATAGCTACGAATAGCGCTGAACATCTCAGCCCGGCGCTTTAATACGTGCTGCATTTTCGGACGGCGCAGATCGAGATAGCGATACTTGAGTCGCAACTCCTCGTTCGATTGCTGACCATCATCTCTGGTTGCGACCGGCAACGGTTCAGAACGGTTCAGAAGACTCAGTTCGTCAACCGCGACTTCAATCGAACCAGTTGGAATATTTGGATTCTTCAGCCCATCAGCACGTTCTTTCACCTTACCAGTTGCCCGAAGCACGAATTCATCACGCACCTGTTCGGCTAGTAAAAAAGCTTCGGCTTGCTCGGGATTTATCACTAGCTGGACAATACCAGTGTGGTCACGCAAGTCAATGAAAATCAGCCCACCGTGATCACGACGACTGTTGACCCAGCCGCTAAAGGTGTGTTGCTGACCGATTTTATCAATTGCCTCAATTGCTAATGTCCGTGTCATATGAGTGTTAGTGTACCACTTTACCCCTGTCTAAGCTAGACGTCGACCGCATGTGAATCGTGATTATTACCGCGCGGATTGCGCGCTGCCACAGCTCTGAGATCTTCATGTGTATCGAATTCGTCCACGATAGCCCGGCCAAGCAAGGCCTCGATGACGTCCTCTAGGCTGAGCACGCCGACGGTTTCCCGAAATTCGTTCACGACGATAAACAAATGATGCTTCGTCTTTAAAAACGCCGCCAGCGCATGGTGCAATGTCTGATCTTCACGAATGTAAAAGACACGCCGTTCCATGGCTTTTTCAACTGAGGTAGATTTACGCTTGGCGTCGATCATTAACAGGTCCTGAACGTACAATGTGCCGATCACGTGATCGATATCGCTAAGAGTAACGGGAAACCGGCTGTGACCAGTTTTATGCAGCTCGTCGAGCGTTAGTGGTCCAAGATGTTCTTTCGCACCGATACTATCGATGACACTGCGTGGCGTCATAATCTCGCTCACCAGGCGCGTATCAAACGCCAAGCTATGTGCAATCAGTTTTTTCTCGTCCGGTGTTAGAATCGTCCCCGATTCCGCCACCAAATGCTCTAGTTCTTGACGCGAGTCAAGCCGCTTGTCTAGCTGCTCCGGCGGTAGCGTACGCAAGAGCTTGAATACACCACTGAACTTCTCTACAAAGCGTAGCAAATACGCCTCGTATCTCTCATAAACTTTCTGAGCTAGGCGTCGCCATAACCCTATCCGAGCAATCGCGCCGAATTCTAGTGCCACAACCGTGGCGACAAGTGCACCTAGTAGCCAGCCGAACGTCGCCACAGCCAGCAGTACGAACACAACTAGAAGCAGCGCCGCGAAAATCCGTAGCAATGATTCGACATCATCCAGTAACGATTCGCGCCGAAGTATTTCTCTCGCCTGATTGTCCTTGCCGCTAATTCGTCGCTCTAACTCATATAAACTCAGATGAGTACGTTTTGGTTTTACGCCCGCCACGAATACCAATAACAGCCCGGTCGCAATCGTTATCAGTACCATTCCTGTCATAATTCTTTTATTGTACCTTAGTCTGTCTTGTGAGAATACTCCGTTTTCGCTACACTGAGTATAGTAAATAAGGAGTTTCTTTAGTGGATAAAAAAGCCTGGATCATATTTTCAGTTGTCGTCGTAGCAGCCTTTGGTGGGCTGATTTACCTGTCTCATAAAAACAAAATCGACGTGTCGGGCATCGACACCAACAGCATCATCGCTGCCAGCTCGCAAAATGGCAATATCGGTGATCATGTATTCGGTAAAAAAGATAGCTCTGTCAGACTAGTAGAATATGGAGATTTCCAGTGCCCCGGTTGTGGCGGCGCCTATCCTACCCTAAAGGAAGTCAGTGAAAAATACCAAGACAAAATAGCTTTTATATTCCGAAACTTCCCCTTGACGACCCTTCATCCGAACGCTCGCGCTGCTGCTGCTGCTGCCGAAGCGGCCGGTTTAGCTGGCAAATACTGGGAGATGCATAATAGTCTCTACGAGAATCAAAAGAACTGGGAAAGCCTGTCTGCTGACGATCGAACAAGTACTTTTGCCACCTATGCCAAGGAAGTCGGTGTGGACCCAGCGACCTTTACGAAAAACCTTGATGAGCCAGCCATTAACCAGAAGATTTCATTCGACCAAGCAATCGGTAAAAAAGTCGGCGTCGACGCCACACCAACAATATTCTTCGACGGTCAAAAGTTACCTGACGATGTGACCAATAGTATCATCCAGGGCGACGATAGTAAGCTTATAGCTCTGATTGAAGCAAAACTGTAACTTACCACAAAGCAATAAAAAACTCACCCCGGTGCCTTGGGGTGAGTTTTCATTTTTAGGGATGTAACCTCGGGGAGAGGTTACGATTGAACACATGTTCTAATGTGCTATGTACGTTTGCCATTCGGCAGGCACCACATCCACTGCGATCTTTTTGCGTCTCGAGGACACAAATTCGATTGCTATTGGCATGTGATTTAACACTCCTTGTACTATGTACAGCCTCACGCGCTTCGACCTTTATAAAATAACAGTTTTGGCGCAAGACACATCATCTATAGTATCAAGCAATAAAAACCACGTCAAGACTCTGGCGCTGGAACGCGCTTACGTATATGTCTATCTTAGAATAGCTTTGAGCGCTTTGCAAGTAAATATACGAGGAAAATCAAACCAGCAGTGAAGCCGACGACAGCAGCATAAGCCCATGGTGCCGTTTGAAATGGCAAGGCTACGTTCATACCGTACATGCCATAAAAGACGTTTGGCAATGCTACCAGTAGCGTCAGAACTGTTAGTGTTTTCATTCGTTGGTTCAGGTTATTGTTGGCGATTGTACTGTAAGCATTCGTAATACTTTCAACTCGCTTAGCCGAAGTATCAACACTTACCAACAGCTGCTTTATATGCAAAATGATATCAGCCAAGGCTTCAAGTTCCTGTTCGTTAAAAATCTGGCGTGTATTGTCGTAGAGTCGCCCCGCCACCGAGTGCATATCATCCAAATTCATGTGGTATTCATTGAGGTTCTGTTCGACCGTTACAAAATGGATAAAATCGCTATTGGTGACATCGTGCGTTCGCAAACGGTTACCAGTATCGTGGATGGCATAGGCGGTATGTTTAATAAGCGTTTCATACGTGGCCACAAGACTAGCGACGGCCGCCAGCAGAAGCGATGTTTGAGGCCGACGTTTGGCACCGATAGCCACACTCATGATTTCAATCGGCAAATCAACTGAGCCGTGGAACAGACTGGCAAACGTGTCTTTGCCAACTACCAGGATGACTGGTGAAGTTTCAACGATACCTTTTTTAGACTGGTGTGGTGTTCTAAGAAATATATATTCAATACCGTCGTCGTATTCGACGCGTGGCAATTCCGCCTTGTCACGGACATCAGTCAAGATATTGGCATTCAGCTTGTACGTACTGGCGAGCTTGGCGATATCTTCTGGCGACGTATGCTCAGTACACAACCAAACATTATTACCGCGTGGGATCGATACTTCTTCAAACTCCTCGTTCTCTGAACGCTTTTCATAGTAACGTAACATACATAAGCAGTATAGCGTGTTTTGGTGCGGACGCCTACGCTAGACCGGGTGCATCATCAGGCCGAGCGGCCTTGAGGGTTTTCTCCTTGAGTGAAAATACCAGAATCGCCGCACTGAACATCAAAACAGTCGAGGTTTGGAAAATCCGCTGTAGGCTATCACTGAAAGCGTGGGTCACTTTGCCAGCAAAGGCCGCCTGATTATCAAAGAATTCCTTGCGAATTTTTTCCTTAGATGCCTCTGGCAAACTATCAGTTTTTTGATTAAAGGCAGTTGTAACCTCGTTTTTCGTCGCAGGCATATTGAGATTCAACAGTGTATCGGAATCGTTCAGATTGCCGATCTTTGCAGCAGCGTGGTTGCTAGCAAGTTCTTTCACGTATGGATCAGTTTGGGCGATATTCGCGCCAAGTCCACTGGTGAAGCCAGCGGTAAGGAGCGCACCGAACACCGCCACGCCAATGGTCGAACCGAGACTTCGGAACAATTGGCTGGAGCTGGTGGCCGCACCTAGGTCGTGCTGTTTGAATTCATTCTGAACTGCCAGGGTCATGACCGGCATGACGACGCCGAGACCAGCGCCCAGAAGTACCATCAGAATTGCCTCAAAGCCATAACCGCTCTCCGGTGTCAGTGTCGACAGTAAACCAACCATCGTCGTCGCCACGACAATACCGACTTGCATGAATATTTTGTAATGACCAGTTCGGGAAATAATCTGACCCGACGTGATACTGGTAAACATCAGACCACCGATCATTGGCAATAACATCAGACCGGATTCAGTTGGTGTCGCACCAAACACCTGCTGGTTAAATTGTGTCAGGTACAAGATCGCTCCCATGAACGCCGCGCCAAACAGCGTGGCGATGCCCATGATAAGACTAAAATTACGGTTCTTAAAGAAACTCAGTGGCAAAATCGGCTCTATGGCCTTTCGTTCCGTTCGAATGAAGCCAGCTACCGCAACAGCCACGACTGCGAACATCGCTACGCGCAACCCGGCTAGCGACCAGCCCGAAGCGTCAAGGAAACCACTAAAGATTGATTCGGTGTTATCAACCGCCAAGATCAACGTGCCAAGTGCTATCGTCAGGAGCGTTGCACCTTTGTAATCAACTTTCGGCTTTTTATCGTGCTTGAGCGGTGGACAGAAAATTACCAACATCAGGAACGCGATTATTGCTACCGGTACGTTGATGTAAAACGTCCATCGCCAGTTAGTTGTCAGACCAAAAATATTATTTTCATCTGTCAACCAGCCACCGAGCAATGGTCCAACCACCGAGCTGAAACCAAATACTGCTCCGATCATGCCTTGCCATTTGCCACGCTCTCTCGCAGCGAACAAGTCACCGACGATTGTAAAAGCGTTGGCTGTAATGATACCACCGCCGATACCCTGGAAAGCGCGAGCATAAATCAACATGTCAACATTTGGCGACATGGCGCTAAATAGCGAACCGAGCGCGAAGATAGCAACACCAATCAAAAGCAGTAAGCGACGACCGAATAGATCAGACAGTTTACCAGCGATCGGTACGGTAATAGTCGTCGTCAGTAAATATGCCGTCACGATCCAACTAAGTGAACTGAAGGCGTCGAAATCTTCAACGATCTTACCAAGTGCGGTGGCAATGATGGTCTGATCAAGCGCGACCAAAAACAAACTGGCCATGACGGACAGCATAATAATTAACTTGCCACGCAAGCTTAGGTGATGATGCATGTGAGTTACTTCTCCTTGTTATTGTCTTTTAGGTTTCGGAAGACTTCAGCCTGGGCCGTAAGTTTCTCTACCATTTCACTTAGTTTTTCTTCTTTGAGTAGAACGAGCCCCGAGCCGTGCATCGCACTGACAACGTACAGTCGGTCACCTGTTTGGATATTGAGTTCCTCGCGTGCACCCGAAGGAATCACAAGTTGGCCTTTGCTGCCAACTGTAGCTGTTCCGTATAATTTCTTGTCGTTCGCCTCGTGACTCATCGTACTTCTTATAATAACAGAAGTATGAAAAGTATGTCAAGTATGATTTACTCGACTTTTAAAACACCAGCCACGTCGTAGTTACTGTTGCTTGCCGCTGCCTTGAGCGTACCAGTTGCCTCACTGTGGCTATCGTCATGCTTCATAATCGTTCCATCAATTGCGTAATTCACGCCACCGCTCGTCTTGATAGCTTGGATACAACTTTTGTCAGTTGTTTTTGACTGATCACGAACTGGTAAACAGACGGCCTCGCCTTGAATCGTCACATCGTGATACGTGCTACTGCCGGGCATAATATCAACGCGATGATCAAGCCAGGCCACGAAAAACCCAAGTCCCATGAGAAGTAGAACCGCACCGCATACAATCAATAGTTGTGATTTGCCGGATACGGCGATTGCTTTTTTTGTCGTTTTTCGTTTTACCATCGTCATAGATTCCTTTTACGCTTTTCCTCATAGTAGCAAACTACCGAGAAAAACTAAACAGGAATCAACTCAGATTTAGTGGCGAGAGGAGGCGACAAATGTAAGCGCCTTGCCGGTTTTACCACCACGACCGGTTCGGCCGATACGGTGGACGTAGTCATCATAGGTCTGTGGTTGGTCGAAATTGATCACGTAGGCTACATCAGAAATGTCGAGGCCGCGGGCCGCGACATCAGTCGCTACTAGCACTTTTACTTTATTGGCTTTGAAAGCGTTGAGGGCACGTTGGCGCTGCGATTGGGATTTATTGCCATGAATCGCCGCCGCTGGAATATTATGTTTTTCCAAGTTGTCAGCTAGGCGCTGGACGCCGAATTTCGTTTCGCCAAATACTAATACTTTCTCAGTGGCGGCATTTTCAAGCAGTTCGCGCAAGACTTCGAACTTGTGGTCTTTGTCGTTGAACGATACCACGTCTTGATCGATATGGTGGTTAGTTTCACCGGTTTTTACTGAAATCACTTCGTAATCCTGGCAAAAGTCACCTATCGTCCGCTGGATGGTCGGCGTCATAGTAGCGCTAAAGCAAAGTGTCTGACGCTGTTCAGGTAACAAGCTGGCAATCTGACGAATATCAGCCACGAAGCCCATGTCGAGCATACGGTCAACCTCGTCAAGAACGAACGTTGTCACATGTGAGATATTCAACACGCGGCGGTTGAGCAGATCTTTCAAGCGACCCGGCGTACCGATGATTATGTGTGGTCGTCGTTTTAGGTCGCGGATCTGGCGTTCGATGTTCATACCACCGACGCAGGTCGCGGCGAATAAGTTCATACCACGAGCAAATTTACGAAACTCATCGTCGATTTGCTGAGCCAATTCGCGGGTCGGCGCCATAATCAGGACCGATTCGCGGGCATCACTTTTACTGAGTTCGTTCAAGATTGGCAGTAAGAAGGCTGCCGTTTTACCCGTTCCGGTATTGGCTAATCCGACGACGTTTTTACCAACCATGGCCAGCGGAATCGCTTGATCCTGAATCGGACTTGGCGCGACATAGTCCAGTTTTTGAAGATTATCTTCAATTGTCTTATTGAGGCCAAAGTCAAAGAATGTATGTTTCGGCTCGTATGCCGCGATAGCTGGACCTTCGGTCGCTCGGTTGATAAATTTACTAGGATGAATGGTCTGTTTTTTCGGACCGCGGCTACCACCGCTACGGCCGGGACTAAAATGACGGACGCCAGGCCGGCGTGGACCAGAACCGTGCGTTTTTGACGCACGAAAAGAGTTGTTTTTCTGCATGAATACCTTTCTAATGTAGTTCATTTATAGAGAATGAACTATCAAGGGAAAGTGTTAAATTGCCAAGTATTCATCCAGTAGCTTTTTTTGTTTTGTTACTACTTACTCGCAATTATAGCACCGTTCAGGTCTCTTGTCTAGCCGATAAGCGCGAAGCGTTCGTAGTGTAGTTGACTTTCATCGATATCCATTTGCTTGAAATCGGCCACAATCGCTTCCATCATCAGTGGTGGTCCGCACAAATAAATATCACGTTCGTAAAAATCCGGTACTAACTTTTCTATGAGCGCACCATCAATATAGCCTTGTTCAGCACCCTTGACCACTTTGTCACTATAAACATAACTGACGACTGCCAGCTCAGTAGTCAGTTTGTCGAGCTCCTGCTTCAATGGTGTATCATCGTCCGTTTTATTACCATAAAGTAAAACAGTGTCTTGTCTGGCGACAGCTGCTTCTTCGAACAGGCAGCGAATCGGCGTAATACCGACACCACCAGCAATGAACAGCCGCTTATTAGTCTGAGCCACTCGACTAGTAAACCGACCGAACGGGCCAGACAGCAATACTGGTGTTCCCGGTTTCAAATCACGAATAGCCGTGGTAAAATCTCCGACCGAACGGATGGTCAATCGTAACTGATCGTCATCTGAAATCATCGACAGCGAGAACGGATGTTCTTCCAAACCAAACTGCCATGAAAGGAACCGTACCAATACGAACTGACCGGCCTTAGCGTGTAGTCGTTTGACATGTTTGGCACGGATATAAACTGACGTCGTGGTAGCAGTTTCTCTGACAACCTTCTCGACTCGAAAGCCGAAGCGAAAGTAATTCAAGATTGGCAGGCCGAAGCGAAATATTACGATGTTGAGCGCAACGAATAGATAAAGCGATAGCCACGACCACCACGCCAGCGAGCTGTCTTGGAAGCTCGTACCGAGGGCAAATTGATGCAACGATGCCAAGATAATCGCGCCATATACCATTAGGTGAACGTAGTACCAACTTTCAAACTTCAAGCGCTGACGAACGATATAAATTGAACTCCCCACCACCGTCACAAACAGTATCACAGCCAAGAATGCCAAGACGACGAATTGATAATGCAATATAAGATCAAGGTATTGCACGAAATAATTACTGTGCGAACGCAGTGCGTAGGCGGCCGTTATCAGTGGTGCATGCAGCAAAATTAGCGTGATAGCCGCGTAGCCATTCAGACGATGATAGCGTGCCAACCTATCGAGCCCAAAGGCCCGCTCTATCCACAGAATCCGACCCATCAACATGAACTGGGTCAGGGCAAAATAGGTTGCCAGTAGACCGATGAGTAGGCCAATTGCCAAAAATATGCTCGCCGCATCAACCGCCAGCGACCCGAGTACAGTGAAAGCCCAGAGTGTCACCACGCCCACTAGTGCCGCGCTCCACAGGCCGATAATCAATTGTTGAGCCATTGTGATCGGACCATCGAACAAACGTATCCGCATGTCAACCTAATCGGTAACCGTGACCGTACCTTTCATATACGGGTGTGGAACGCAGTGGTATGGAAACTGACCGACCGTATCAAAGGTATAGCTGTACGTCTTGCCCTTACCAAACAATTCGCTCTTTGGTCCAGGCTGTGAATCATCGTCCGCCGTGACGGTGTGTTTGATCGTGTCTTCATTGGTCCAGGTGACCGTTGTGCCTTTTTTCACGGTGATTGAAGCGGGTGAAAACGCGTAATTACTAATCGTGACACTATTCGTGGTGACAGCGTCACCAGCATTACTACTATTAGTATTGGTTTGGTCTGGTTTTGACGTCGACGAGTCCTGATTCATCGCAACAATCACGACCACTACGATGCCGACGAGCACCACTACACCAATGATCCCAAGAACAAGTTTGTTCGATTTCATACGCTACCTTTCGTTATCTTTCTATTTTAGCACTAAGATGAGGCAGTACCTGCTTCATCTCAGTGCTATTAGTGTAAGTCCACTGTACCGCCCTAGGTATTAGACTTGTCTGGAAATTGTTCAATGATACTCGCAGCCATAGTACTTCATCAGACCTTCAAGGCGTTTGACTGATATATCGCGTTTGTCTTGTGATTTTGTGTAGTCACCCGCTGCTTGTTGGTCAAATTCAATCGTAAATTACCTTACTAACTTAATTATCCCATTAAAAGTGGACGTCGACACATTTCCGAAGGCTTTTTACGAACGGTTGCGACTAGCTACGAAAATCGCCGCTAGACTGAGCACAACTCCGGCAATAGCCGTGTACAACGCAAACTCAGCCGTATTACTGGCAGGTACTGTCTGCGAGGTTGGTGCAATACCAGGTAGTTCAGTTTTGACGTTTGTAACCGATAGAGGCCCGCTCGTTTCACTCTCGGTAGCTTGACCACTACTCGACGGCACTTTATCCCAGGACACGACCACCCCGTCAGCATAGGTCTGGTATGCTTTCCAGTCAAGCTCAGTAGGCGTGTCCGGCGCTTTGGCGCTAAAGCTAAAATCATCACGTTGACCGGTCGGAATTGAGCCGTCGCTCCAAGTAATAGCAGTGACGATAGCTGCCTCGCCACTTCCCTTTGCTGTTGTCGTAATCTTCCAGTCTGGTTTAACGGTTGGCGAAACATGCGTCAGGCCAGTTGGAATGAGTAGTTTTAATTTCGTGGTTGGCACGTCTCGTTCGGTTGGCACGCTAACGCTATATGTCTGAAAACCAGCCGTGACGACCTCACTTGGTTTAACGACGACGTGAGCCGTCGCGACCTGTGCAAATCCCAGTGTTATGATGCTGACCGCTGTCATTACCGATACTACTTTCGAGCTAAAATATTTCATGCTTCTCCTTATGTTTTACTCTTAGTATAAATGGAGCTTAATGGGCTTAACTAAAATGTACTGTACTTTTTAATGTCTCGCCATCTACTGGCAGCCACGACCGCCAGCACCAATAGACCGGTGGCACTTATCACAACGACTGCCGTCGCCAGTGGCTTCGATGTAGTCTGCTGCTCACCGCTAATCTGCCCACGCGAGACCCGTTGCACATAATGAAACGTCGTCTGACCAAGCCGTAGTGTCATGGTATAGGCTCCCTGGTATGGAAACGTGTAGTCAGCGTTGACGAATTGCCCATCAATAGTAATTGGTACTCGTGCTACCACATCGTTGCTACCAGTGATCGTCAAGTCGGCTTGGGCAAATTTAAGCTTCTGAATATCAAAGGATAGTTGACTGGATTGACCGGCAATCGGATCGTCATCGGGGACGATGTGCAGTACCGCGCCGATTTTATTGGCATCATCGGTAATCAGTACGTGAGCTTTCGCACTGACTGGTAATAGACTTATGAAGCCAATCACCAACAAACCGATAGCAAAGTGCCTAATGTTCATGGTGGTGCTCCAATTGGTGCGTACTAGTTGGCTCAACCTCGTGGATGGCGTGGTAACGCTCGAAGATTCCTGGAATCGATAGAATCAAACCAACCCAAATCGCCCACAATGCTAGAAAGATGACCATGAACGAGCTGGTTTCAGCCAATACTTTGTACCGACCAGCTAGCAGACTCATCACCCGAAATGACTCCAAACCGGCCAGGACGACTAAGCTGAAAAACGCCGCCAACACAATCCACTCGTAACTCAGGTGTGTACCGATAACCCAGATATGTAACACTACCAGTATGAAACCCCCGTAGCCAAGGCGGTGCAACCATTTCCAACGACGGAAAGTCATCCATTTTATGACTTTGTTGAACGAGGTGGCAGCCATCATGAGCAATACGATAACCCCCATGAGACCGGCGCCGAGTGACCACAAAAAAACCTCTGGCAAATAAGCGATTCGCGCCAGACCACCCAACTGCCCGAACAGCGCGATACCCGAGTGCAATACGGCGAAATAAGCTGCCGAAACACCGATTGCCCGGCGGGAAAACTCAATGTGCCTGGTCCGTTGCTTACCAATTAAATAGCCGATCGGTGAAATCGTCAGCGCCACGAACCAATACACCATCGCGAGCAAACCGAACAATTGCTCGCTACGAATAAAAAATAGTTGACTGTTCGGAATCAGCAAACTGAACAGGCCAAGTATCAAAATACTGAGGAAAATTGATCCGCTCAAAATATAAAATCGACTATTCTTCGGCAAATCACGGACGGTTTGGAACGAGCGGCTCATAAATCCTTAAGGTACTCTTGCAAAACCACGGCATGATTGATCTGAGGATCTTTGGCAGCGTACACCAAAGTCAACGTCTGTTTTCCCGCTCTTTCAAGTAACTTGATACTGGCCTCACTAGCAATGAGCTCGGTTCGGTAGCGGGCCCGAAACTCACTAAATTTGGCCGGATCGTGATCGAACCAAACACGTAGTTCCGACGAGGGCGCAACATCCTTACACCATTCATCTAGTGCCAATGTTTCCTTTTTCACACCCCGGGGCCACAGTCGGTCGACCAACACGCGGTAGCCATCGTCCGCAGTGGGTTCGTCGTAAGCACGTTTAGTAGCTATCTTCATAATATCCACTATAGCAAATATGTTCAGTCGGTATTCTTGCTAAATCCGCAACATCGTACTATTATATGATTACTACCAATCTAACGGAGGGAAAACCATGGATGTAGTTGGATGGGGATCACCAGTCGGCTTGACCATCTTTATGGTCGGCCTAGGCGTAACAGTATTTATGCTGTGCCTGGCCGCTCGTATGGTCAACGGACGATTTAAATAAAACACCGCGCCCAAGAAGCGCGATTTTTGTTTAAAGAACACACGAACTCCTGCTTTAAACGGCAGGAGTTCGTTTATGGCTTCGGCGTGGCAATTTTCGTGATGCAAAGTACGCCAAGGTACCGTTCATGATAAAGAGGTAGATGACGAAGGCGTAGTTTTCGAATATGTACGACTGAATCGCCAGTATACCGATGCCAAAGCCGAGTGTGCTGATGGCGTAGGCGATCCAGCTCTCCGTCTCGGGATGAGTGTATGATTTTATAAGTGTCGGTACACCCGCCAGCAGGTCCGCCACCAGCGCGAAGACGATGGCGATGTTCGGATTGTCGGTCAGTGCCCACAGCACAATACCAATGAAACCAGCAGCCATCAGATAATAATCCCGCAGTTCCGTTTTCCAGTAGGCCCTTTTGTTTATAAATGAGGCCGCCAGGACTAAAAACGGTGTGAAGCCAGCCGCGAACGATACCCACGACAAGCCTTCGACACCCTGTACCCGCTGTGCGATGAAGATAATCATCGGAAACAATCCCCATAGCAGCCAGGTGATCCGGTTGGGTTTTGATTTGCCTCGTATCGTTTCGTAGAGGTAATACAATCCGCCCAACGAAGCAACGATGGCGCCGATGATAGCGAAATAGTCCGGAATCATAAATTAAGCGTCAGTGCGATGACTAGCAAGATGATGATAGCGACAACAACCACCATGACTTCCAAGAGTGTGAAGCCGGCGGTTCGTTTAATTGATTTTTTCCTCGTCTGTCTTGCCATATTGATACATTTATAATACCACCACTTGTATAGGTCGGCGGTCGGTTTTTTGCTATACTTTAACCATAAGAGGGGTATCCGGGCATATTTATGAGGCACACTAACTTACGCGTCATCCGTCACATGCAGTTTGTGATCGCTCGATATTGTCTGCGCAGCCCAAAATTCTTGCTTCTGGGCATCACTTTTTTACTACTCGGCACTTCCGCAACCGCCTACGCGTTAACTACCATATCGCAGAGTTATTCGACTGATAAGAAACTGTCGATTGGTTCAATTGTCAGCCTGACGGACGATTCGTCGGATACCGTCGTGGCGGCGTCAACCACCAACGTTGACAACCTTTTCGGTGTTGTCGTCAATGCCGATAGTTCACTGCTAACGGTATCAAACCGACACGGTACACAGGCGCAGGTAGCTACCAGTGGTATTGCTTCGGTGCTGGTATCTGATATGAATGGCGAGATTCATAAGGGTGACTCCATTACAGCCTCACCATTCGAAGGTCTTGGTATGAAAGCGACCACCAATACCAAGATTATCGGTGTCGCCCAGGGTGATCCGAGAAACGATACCAAGAATATCCAATCATACACCGACGCCGAAGGTAACAAGCAGAACGTCACGCTAGGCGAAGTCTCGGCGGCCATCAACGCCGCTTATTATTTCAAACAGCCCGACAAGTCAATTGTGCCGGCGGCCATCCAAAAAGTCGCCAATGCCCTGGCTGGTAAGAAAGTTGATGCCATCCCTATTCTGCTGGCGGTAGCAGTCTTCATTATTACCCTCGTGGTTGTGATTATTATTATTTACTCGACTGTCCGTAGTAGTATCATTTCCGTCGGCCGTAACCCGATGTCCCAGTCTGCCGTCTTCAGAGTCGTTGTACAAATGTCAGCTTTGGTGCTAGGAATTCTGGCGGTAGCACTGGTAGTAATTTATCTAATTTTAACGAGGCTTTAAGGTATGGAATTTAACGTTTTACAAATTTTTCTGCTGGCCAACTTCCTTCTGATCGGCATCCTGCTTACTATCGCCGTCCAGCACGCCTACGCTCATTTCCATCCACCCAAAATTGAAAAGCCCGTACCGCGACCACCTGCCCAAAACGGCCGCTTGCCAGCCGATGTGCGCCAACGAATGATCGAGGAAGCCGAGGGCAACTTCGAAACAGTGCTTGACCGTTCGGCTGGGGAACTGGAAAAAGATCTTGAAACCACAGCTGTTAAAATCGATAAACAGTTGCAAAAATTTGGTTCGGACGTTATCAGCGACGAAATGCAACGTTACCATGAAACGCTACAAAAACTGCGCACCCAGACCGAAGTCACCATGAACGGCGCCCAGGTATCAATTACCAATCACCAAGCTGAACTTCAGGCAAAACTCGAAGAGCAAGCTGCTGCACTCGAAACCAAACTAAACGAAAACGTCGCTGCCGAGCAGCGACGCCGTATCGAAGAAATCGATACGAAACTGTCCGATGCGGTGATTGCCTTTTTGGTCGAAACGCTGCAACACAACGTTGACCTAGGTGCTCAAGCCAACTACTTAACATCCATGCTGGAAGAACATAAGGCCGAACTAACAAAGGGTATCCGTGATGAAGCATAAGCTGCCCGAGTCAATTTACACGCCACAAGACCTGATGACACTGATCGTCGAGTTACATGACTTTCGTCGTCAGTTTTCACATAACGCCATTCTTAAGAAAGCTAACCAAAAGAATAACGAGTCACTCGCCGTTTCGCCTGCCGCTCGCCAACTGATGGCAGAGTACCAAACGAAAACACCGTTGACCCAGGCTGATATCGACGCGATCATTAAAGATTTGGAAGCAATCAAATCGTCCGCTAACCAAATGACTATCACTCTGGCCGCACCTGCAACTGATGATATCAAGCAGCGGCTTGTCGGTTGGTGCCGTAAAAACATCGCGCCGGATACACTCGTCAATTTCAGCTTCAACACTAATCTGCTTGGTGGCATGGTAGTGAGATCTGGCAGTCATATCTATGATTGGTCCTGGCGTCGACAAATCCTAGCTGCTCGCTATAACTTTCCTGAGGTATTGCATCGTGTTTAATAACGCTACTTTTCAGCGTCTGGTCGAAGCTGGCAATCTGAGCGGCGAAGTGGCGGCTGTCAACAGCTTTTTGATTGAAGTCAAAGGTCTCGAGGGCGTCCAACTTGGCTCGCAGGTTTTGTTTGAAGACGGCCAACGTGGTCTGGTGCGCGAAGCTTACGGAGACCGTGTCATTTTGTTTAATATCAATTCAGAGCAAATGGCGGTGGGTACATTAGCTGTCGTCGAAAGTGACGAACTGATAATTCCAGTCGGTAAGAACTTGGTTGGCCGAGTTGTCTCACCAATGGGCATGCCGCTCGACGGTAAAGGTGCGCTGCGTACTACATCTACTTCTGGCGCGTTTAACGCCGCACCTGGCATCATGGCTCGTAGCATGCTCGACACCCAATTAGCCAGTGGCGTATCGGCGGTTGATAGCTTTTTTCCAATCGTGCTTGGCCAGCGTATTGCAATTTTGGGCGACAGCAAGTCGGGTAAAAGTACCTTTCTGGGTCAACTGAGTGCCAATCAGCAAACCAATGACAAGATCGTCGTCTATGTCCTGATCGGCAAACGCAAAGTCGATATCGAGCATCTTCTAGCCGAACTGGAATCGTCTGGTGCCATGAAAACCACCATCGTGGTTCTAGCTGATATTTTCGATTCCCTCACTCAGTCGTATCTAGCGCCGTACGCCGCCTGTGCAATGGCCGAGCACCTGTGGTATGGCGGCGAAGACGTCATTATCATTTATGACGACCTGTCGAGCCACGCCGAAGCCTACCGGCAGCTGTCGCTGCTGCAAGAAGTCGACCCGGGCCGTGACTCGTATCCGGGTGATATTTTCTATGCCCATTCCAGTCTACTGGAGCGTGCCGGCAAACTGCTAAAGACCGGCAAAACCCTCACCTCGCTACCAGTCGTACTGACACCCAACGACGACATTACCGCTTACCTTTCGACCAGTATCATGTCGATCACTGACGGTCAGATCGTCTTTGATTTGAATATTTTCCGCCAAGGCATCCGGCCAGCCGTTAACGCCGGATTGTCAGTCTCCCGTGTTGGTGGCCAAGCCCAGACCACCCGTCAAAAACAACTATCGACCGCGCTGTTTAAGACGATTGCCCGTTATAAGCAAGCCGAAGAGTTTTCGCACTTTAGTTCGCAGCTATCCAAAGAAACTATGGCCGACTTAACGCTTGGTAAATTCGTCTACCAAGCCCTGCAACAGCCACCGGAAGAACGCTGGAACTTGACCCAGCAGCAGTTGCTACTTGAAACAGTTATGGCCACCAAAGGTGAGGTTGATATTGATGTGGTCGGACTGAAGCAAGCCGTGAAACAGTTGGATAAAAGTATCAAAGATGAAAAGGATCTCGACAAGGTCGAGGCTGAATTGTTTAAGAAATACGCCGCCAAGCCGCTCGCCAAAGCGCCGGTTGAACCTGCAAGCGAAGAGGTAGCAGTATGAGACGAGCCAGCGCCGTAGAAAAAGAAATGCGAGAAATCAGTACTGTTCAGGATCTGACGAGCGTATTTGAATCATTGGCTAGCACCCAGATTGCAAAAGTTAAGGACAAGGTTGACACATCGAAAGCATTCTTCGAGTTGCTATGGCAACGTTACGCTTCGCTGCGGGTCGACCCGAAACGCCGCATTACTAGTCGGGCTATCAATCAGAATCCAAAAAAAGTCTTCGTGGTCATTTCCGCCGAAGCGGGCCTCAGCGGTGATATTGACCAACGATTGATTGAAACGATGGCTCATGATTATGACGAAGCGACCACTGATATCATCGTGCTCGGCTCGCACGGTGCCTCACAGCTATCCCAGCATGGCATCCCCTACGTCAACTTTTTTCAGGTGCCTGAATCCGATCGTTATGTCGATGTCAGCCCGGTAATCGACGTGGTGATGGGCTATTCGAAAGTCATCGTCTATTACGAAGAATACGTCTCACTCGGTGTCCAGAACATCAAATCGATTGACTTGATTTCGAGCTTACGTGATATGAGTCAAGATGTCGATGAAGACGTCATGACGGCCGAAGACACCATATTCGAACCGTCCATCGATGAGATTGCCGATGAGATGGAAACTACCATGATGAGCCTGGCGTTCAGTCAAACCATCCTGGAATCAAGCCTGGCTCAAGCCGCCAGCCGTTTTAACGCCATGGCTGTCGCCAAAAAACGAGCTGGCGAATTGGTTGATGATTACTCGCTTGAATTCCACCGAGCCAAGCGAGCTGAAAGTGATCGTCGACTGCGTGAGGTCATGATCAGCCTCAAAAAGAAAAAACGGCAAGCAGGAGCGACCCGATGACAAAAATTGGCGTCACTTCAGGTGAAGCCCGTGTCGGCATCATCAAATCTTTGCGCGGTCTGATGGTTGAAGTCCAGATTTTAGGTGAGCGACCGGATTTCAAAGAACTCCTCATCGTCGAAGACTGCCCCGACATTTCACTGGAGGTCAGTTTCTTCAAAGCCGACACAGCGGTCTGTCTCAACCTCAATAATTCTCGGGGTCTGCGCTGCGGGCAGAAAGTCCGACGAAGTTTTACCAAAGTTACCGTGCCGGTCGGTGCTAAAACGATGGGCCGCGTTTTTGATGCACTTGGTGCGCCGCTCGACAATGGGCCAGCGCTAAATTCCGACCGTCGCCCGATTACCGAACCAACTGGTACCAAAAGCTACCGTGGTTCACAGAAACTTGAGCTGCTCGAGACCGGCCTGAAAGTCATCGACTTCATGACGCCATTCGTCAAGGGTCGAAAAATCGGTATCGTCGGTGGTGCCGGTGTTGGTAAAACAGTCTTGACGATGGAAATGATTCACAACGTTACCAATAATGCTAAGAGTCTATCGATTTATTGTGGTGTTGGTGAGCGTATCCGTGAAGGTAACGAACTCTATGAAACCCTAAAAGAAACCGACGTCTTGAAAAATACCGTCATGTTCTTTGGCCAAATGGACTCCACGCCAGCCATCCGATCGATGGTTGGACCGGCTGCCGCTACAGCCGCGGAATATTTCCGCGACGAAGAAGGCCGCGACATCCTGTTTTTCGTCGATAATATTTACCGCCACGTCCAAGCTTTGACCGAACTGTCGACTAACGTTGGTCTGATTCCATCCGAGGGTGGCTACTCGCCATTGGTATTCTCGGAACTCCACCGCCTTCAGGACCGCCTCAGCTCGACCAAAAATGGTACGATTACTTCCGTCCAGGCCGTCTATATCCCAGCTGACGATTTGAGCGACCCAGCCGTCCAAGCCATTTCCCAACAGCTCGATTCAGTCCTCGTGTTATCACGTGCCGTGGCTGAAACCGGCATCCGACCAGCGGTCGACTTGCTTAAGACCACCAGCTCGCTCCTCACACCGCAAATCGTCGGTGAGCGGCATTACCGTCTGGCTGGCCGAGTACAAGCCATTATCCAGAAGTACGACTCACTTAAGAATATCATCGCTATCGTCGGTGAGAACGAACTGTCTCCGGAAGATCGAGCCGACTACCAAAACGCTAAAAAATTGATTGAATTTTTTTCGCAGAACTTCTCGGTCGCTGAACGCTTCAGTGGTCATCCGGGTGAATATTTCACGCTTGAACAAACCTTGTCTGGCATTGAGGCAATTCTGGGCGAGAAGCCACCGGTTAAAAAAGCAGTGGATGATAAAGCAGACAAGAAGTCATGAAAAAAACTGACCAGCCGTCAATCTTGAATGTCGTCGCCAGAGCGCCCTTTCACGTCTATTTCGAAGGGGCAGCCCAATCTATTAGCGCCAGTAATCGTATTGGAGACTTTGCGATTCTGCCTGGTCACGCCGACTTTTTTTCCATCTTGAACCCCGGTGAAGTCTCAATTGAAACTGGCGACAAGCCAGTCAACTTTTCCATTTCATCTGGCATCATGACGGTGCGCGACAATCAGGTACTGCTGTTCGTCAATGTATGATCTCATTGCATCACGATGTAATCGAACGCATAGCCGCCAGGTGACAGCGAACTGCTGGTACCGATACTAAAACCACTTGCGCTGCGATTAACATAGACTGTTACGCCGCGTCCTACTGAGGTAACAACGACGTGTGGTGTGCTGCTGTAGTTATTACGAAAACTGACGTAGGCCATAGTGCCGGCACTGGCTCCAGCTCCAGCGTTAGCTGCCACCGTGCCAGAAATATCATTGCCGCTAATAGAAACTGAACCGTTACTACCGAGTGCCGAACCGCGACTGACGCCAGGTGCCGAACCACGGGTCATAACATGGCCACCGATAGTCAAACTGGCATCCGAAGTTAAACTACTGGCATGAAATTGACGGGCTGAAAGCGTCCCGCCAACCGCTAAATTGCCAGCTACGTTGAGGTTATTGTTGACCGTTAGCAGCCGACTCATCGTCACCGCACCTTGGAAACGCGCCACGCCGGCCACCGCCAAATCTTTACGTAAATTCAAATTGGAAATCGTGCCGTCGCCATTGACATTGAATTGTTGTAGGTTAACCTTACCGGCTTTTAATTGAGCGAAGCTGGCCTGCGCGGCCGATAGCTCGCTATTAAGCGTCAATTTACCAGCGATACTAACATCATCACTAAGGGTTACTTTACCTTTGAACTGGGCATCCGGCCCGACGACCAACTCCGTACCAGTTGTGTCGACTGGGTTACGACTAACGCCCAGTTGATCGAGCACATCTGTATTGATAGTGACACTATCTTTAGCCTTTTTTACTTCGGCCTCGGTTTGGCCGCGCAGCACGAACGCAATCACGCCGACGTTGAGCGCCAATATACCAATAACGACCACCGAACCGATGAACGTCGCCTTGTGGCTAGGCCGATAAGTTAGACGACGGCGCGGCTTAGTATTCGCGGCTTTTTGGGTGGTAGCAGCCGGCTCAGTTTCATCAGACTGCACTTTCAAAACTTGCGGTTTCGGTGGTTCGTTAGATTTTTTTTCGGCGTCAGTCATTGTTTATGTTTTCTTTCTTGCCTGCATTATAACCCGGAAGTAGCCGCCGAGCAATCGGTGTGCGAGCCACAACGGCGCTTGCAATAACTACTGTCTTCATAAACAATAGAAGTATGTCGAATCGGGTAATGAGTTTTGTAGGGGCGTGTTTGCTTATTGTAAGTTGTTTGCTTTGCCAGCCCGTCCAAGCGGAGCCGCTCTCGTCGCCAAACTATCGTTTTGACGAAAGTGTTCTGGGTGCTGGCGGCTCAATCCAGTCCAGCTCCAATAACTTCCAATCGCGCAGTTCGGCCGGCGATTTAGGGGTCGGCAACTCATCATCCTCCAATTTTCAAGTGGAAGCTGGTTCAGTAACTCCAAAGAGCCCATATCTCTCATTTAGTGTCGATACCAGTGGCAGTAACCTTGGTGATTTCAGTTCGGCGAACGCTGCTATGGCAACCTCCACGTTCTCCGTCATCAATTACACCAGTTATGGTTACGTCGTCCAGATTGTCGGTGACACGCCGACAAGCAGTGGCCATACTATACCAGCCATGACCAGCACCAGCTTATCGACGCCTGGTGTTGAACAATTTGGCATTAATCTAGCCAATAACAATTCACCTCAGAATATTGGAGCCGACCCCGACAACGGTGAATTCGGCTTCGGCCAAGCCGCTCCTAATTACGCAGTCGCCGATCATTACCGTTATGTCAGTGGCGAAACCATCGCCAAAGCGCCGAAAAGTTCAGGTGAGACTACCTACACGATTAGTTATATGGTCAACGTAGCCGCCTTAACGCCAGGCGGTCAGTACACCAGCAAACAAACACTCATTGTCACCGGTACATATTAAGTCACAAAAAGATTGTTATTTTTGTTGACAAGCTATATTGCTCGTGCTATTCTTCACTCAAGTAGACACTTAAAATCAAATAAAAATGAAGAGCAAGATGAAAACACACCACAAAAATCCTATTATCTTGAAGTTATCGGCTATCGTCGTACTGGTTGCATCACTTTTGCTGCCAGTCATTACGCCACAGTCAGCTTCAGCCAGTCAAATTACCGTCCGCAGTCTCAAGCTAATAGCTGGAAGTACCAACGATGGTGGTTCGAAAGCAACTGGGCTCGTTAATCACTTGTTTACCTTCACCGTCCCGAGTGGCGACAACGTCGGCTCAATCCAGTTCAAATACTGTACGACAGCCGATATCGCTAACTGTGTCACGCCAATCGGTCTCGATACCACCGGCGCCACCCTCAATAGCCAATCTGGCGCCCAAGGCTTCACGATGGTTAACGCCACGAATGGCGCGCCTTACCTGACCCGAGCTGCCGCTAGCGTTACTCCAGGTGTCTTATCTTACCAACTCAACGACATTACCAACCCGACCGCTACTAACACGCCGTTCTACGTCGCTATTGCGACCTACGGAAGTACCGATGCGACTGGCCTAGCAGTCGACAAAGGCACGGTTGCCGCTAGTACTGCTAATCAGATTCAACTCTCAGGAACCATGCCCGAATCACTTGTCTTTTGTACTGGTGCGACGGTTGGCAAAACCGGTGGTGTACCAGACTGTTCAACAGCTACTTTAGGTGCGGTCAACTTTAACCAGATTTTCTCACCAACCGATACCTCTACCGCTCACTCGCAAATGGCCGCCTCAACCAACGCTGGTTCCGGCTATGCCATTACGGTGAATGGGCCGACTATGACCTCCGGACTCAATACGATTACCGGCATGAACACGATGGCTCCGATTACCCACGGCCTAAGCCAATTCGGCATGAATCTCAAGCTTAATACCACCGCTACTTCGACCGTACCGGTCGGTGCCGAAGTCGACGTACTTCCTAACGGTACGAACTATCGTGGCCAAGCGGCAGCTGGTTACGACACTGTTGATAACTTCAAATTTACCAACGGTGATCCAGTTGCTAAGAGCGACAACGGCGGCGCCGGCGGAACTGACTCGCAGATTTTCACTGCTTCATACATCGTTAACGTACCTGGTAGTCAGCCAGCCGGTACCTACACCACGACACTCACTTACATCTGTACCCCAACCTTCTAAACCTTAGTCAGTAAATTGACGCGTACTTCCCCCTCATGCTAAAATTTTTACATGAGCACGAGGGGGAGCGAACGCAAGGGCGTTAACGTAAAGTTAATCGCCCTGTGTCTACTGTTAACAGTAGCGTCGCTTGGGTTGAGTCTTCGCCCACAAAACGTCCAGGCCGACCAAATCACGGTTCGGAGTCTCACATTAGTCGCCGGTCCGGACGATGGCGGATCAAAACCTGGCGGTCTGGTTAACCACTTGTTTAACTTTACAGTGCCAAGCGGTACCAGTATTGGTTCGATCCAATTCCTCTACTGCACCACAGCGGGCGGTACCTGTAATACACCGGGCGATTTATCGACTACCAGCGCCACGTTGTCTTCACAAAACGGTGCAACCGGCTTCACGATGGTTAACACTACAAATGGTGCGCCTTACCTGACCCGGCCGGCAGCGGTGATTACCGGTGGTACGCAACTGACCTATCAGCTCAATACCATTACAAACCCGTCTGCAGCAAATAAGAGCTTCTACGTCCGCATTTCAACCTTTGCTAGCACCGATACCACCGGCTTACCGACCGATCAAGGTACGGTTGCCGCCAGTACTGCTAACCAAATCGTCGTCTCTGGTACGATGCCCGAATCGCTTATTTTCTGCACTGGTGCGACGATTGGGACAACCAGTGGTATCCCCGATTGCAGCACAGCTACTCTCGGTGCGGTCAACTTCAACCAACAATTCTCACCAACCACCACTGCCACCGCTACTTCGCAGATGGCCGCCTCCACCAACGCCGCTGGGGGGTATAGTATCACCGTTAACGGCCCGACACTGACATCCGGACTCAATTCCATTCCCGCGCTTACGTCCAGTTCGGGCAGTATTCACGGCATGGGACAATTCGGACTGAATCTCAAGGCTAATACCAGCTTAACCTCACCTACGCCGGTCGGTATCGAAGTAACGCCAGGGGCGGATGGCGGACAGTTGAAAGGTCAGGCTGCCGCAGGGTATAATGTGATAGATAGCTTCAAGTTCAATAGTGGTGACAGTGTCGCTAACAGTGCTGACGGTGGTGCCGGGCCAACCAACGCCCAGATCTTCACCGCCTCGTACATAGCCAACGTCCCAGGTAGTCAGCCAGCTGGAACCTATACCTCAACATTAACCTATATTTGTACGGCAACGTTCTAACTATGAAAAAAAATATTCCTCTTACTCTCAAAATACTCAGTTTCCTGCCTCTGGCAGCACTGGTTTGCTTTATGACAATGAATACCGTTAATGCCGCACCTGTCAAAGGTAGTGGTCAAGCGCTAGAAATTGCTCCGCCGGTCCTCAATTTAAGTGCCGACCCGGGTGACGTTATCCATACGAAGATCAACCTGCGTGATATCTCGAACGTTAACTTGATCGTGGTCGGCCAGGTTAACGACTTCACAGCTGGTGGCGAGGATGGCACGCCAAAAATACTAACAGACGGCGAAACCACCGAATATTCGATCAAGTCGTGGGTGACAGCTTTGCCGACGCTCAATCTCAAGCCGCATGAAGTCAGGACTTTGCCAATTACCATTGTTATTCCGGCCAATGCCGCGCCAGGTGGTTACTACGGTACTATTCGCTTTACCGCTAGCGCACCTGACATCAAAGGTACGGGGGTTGCCCTGTCAGCCAGTCTTGGGTCACTAGTACTCCTGCGAGTTAATGGTGATGCACACGAAAACATGTCAATCGAAAGCTTCACAGCCAATAAAAACAACAAGACCGGTTGGCTATTTGAATCGGCGCCGCTTCAGTTCAATCAACGGCTTAAAAACAATGGTAACGTCTTTGAAAAACCGTCCGGTTTGGTAACGGTTACCGATATGTTTGGCAAAACGGTCGCTACGTTACCGATTAACCAACCGCCGAGCAACGTTCTGCCACAAAGTGTTCGTAAATTCACCGAAAATCTCGACAGCAGCGTCATCGGCAACAAATTCTTATTCGGTCACTACACAGCTAACTTAAGCGTCAAATACGGCGCCAACAACCAAGAACTGACCTCAAAAATTAGTTTTTGGGTAATTCCATACAAACTGATCCTGGCCATTATCATTATCGCGATTATCGGCTTCTTCTTCCTGCGCCGCCTAATTAAACGCTACAATCGCCACATCATCGCCCAAGCCAAAAAGTCAAAGCGTTAATCGTTTCGTCGCCACTGTAAAAACCTGGTATAATATTGCTAATGGCAAAAAAAACAAAAATAATTCCGCGCCACCACACTGGTCGACTCCGCCCCCATGAACACACCTCGTATGTTTTGTTGGCGTTACTACTTCTGATCGTCGGCTTTCCGCTTAGCTTTTTTACCGTCAATGCTGTCAGCCCGCCACCGCAAGCCAGTTCAGTTAGCCTAAGTGGAGTCGTTGCCGGCAAACCACCCGCCAAACCAGCGACCATTGACGTGCCCAGTAGTGGCCAACACTTCAGTACAACACCGGTGACGATTTCTGGTACTTGTCCGGAAAACACACTGGTCGAGATATTCAAGAACAAGATTTTTGCCGGTTCAACTCCTTGCAACTCAAACAAAACCTACTCAGTAAAAGTTGATCTGATGATTGGGAAGAATACCTTGACGGCCATCGTCTACGACGCACTCAACCAAGCTGGTCCGACCTCAAATAGCGTCATTGTGTACTATGATGCTCTGCCGCCGCAAAGTGCGCCGTCGGCTTCCTTTGATTTCGGTGGCGACCAGTTACTCCTCAATACCGACGCGGTTTTCCGCGGGACATTCCCCGACCAAGAAATGAATATGCCGATTGACATCATTGGCGGCTCATCACCCTACGCTATTACTATCGACTGGGGTGATTCCACCAGTAAGACCGTTCCGAGAGCTAATAACAGCAGCTTCGATGTCGGTCATATTTACAAAAAACCCGGTACCTACCAAATTTCCATCCAGGCTACTGACGGTAAAGACCAAGTCGCCTTTCTGACGGTCGCTGCTATCGTCAATGGCCAGCCCGAGGCTGCAACAGCTACCAGTACAACTGGAGGTAATTTCAAAATGAACGAACTGCTGATGCTCTGGCCCCTCTATACCAGTACCGTTGCCATCGTGATTAGTTTCTGGCTTGGCGAACAGCGCGAGAAAAAATTGTTACTTCAGCGCGGCCAATTCGTTACCTCCTAGCTCCCACCCCTGAATTACTAGCTTGTAAAAAATGGGTTTACCCTTTATGCTTATAGGTAAGGTAAAGCATTATGTGTGAGGACACAGCTAACGCCATAATCGGGTAGAAGACAAACATTGGATGAAGACGATGAACGTTTTTCGCAAACTATTGGCCATCGCAATCGTGTTGGGGGTACTAGGACTCAACAGCCTCTTCGTGAACCCTGTAAATGCAGCTCCTGGCATCAATCAACAGATGAACTTCCAAGGCCGGCTACTTAACTCGCAAGGCGCGGTTGTACCGGACGGCCACTACAATATTCAATTCAAAATCTACCAGGACGGTGACGGGCTCTCTGTTGGCGATACTAGCGGTTCTCCGGCTGGCAGTTTGAAATGGACCGAGAGTTATCTGAATCATGATGGCAACGGTGTCTTGGTTAAGAATGGCTATTTGTCAGTCCAATTAGGATCGATTAACCCCTTCGGCTCACAAATCGACTGGGGTCAAGATACGCTATGGCTATCGATGAATATCGGTAGTACGAACCCTACCTGCGGTGATTTCAACGCTTGTGGTGGCGACGGCGAGATGACACCGATGAAGCGTTTGTCGTCAAGTCCATACGCTTTCCAAGCTAATCAAGCAAATCAAGCTATTCAACTGAAAAATCTGCAGGGAACCTATAGTGGTCAACTTAGCTTTGCGACACTAACTGCCAACAGAGCGATACTTTTGCCAGATGAAGGCGGTACGGTCTGCCTACAAAATAGCGCTAATTGTGGATTTATAACCAGCACCACAGCTGATAGCTTATACATTAAAATGCAATCTACGACCCCTGGAACTGCCCAGGTTGGTAACTTTAATATCAACGGTACCGGCATTGTTGATAAACTCCAGGCAGCTACTTCAGTATCGACGCCAACTCTCGATACAGCGACGGCGACAGCTCTTGGTATCGGCAACACCAATGCGACCGCCCTCAATATCGCCCAGTCTGGTGTTACGACTAATATCAAAGGGGCATTGACCGTCGACAAAGCTGCTTCGTTTAACGACAACCTCTCTGTCGCCGCCGGCAAAACTATCACTCTAAACGGTGGCAATACTGCCAGCCGCGCTCCGCTGTCGCCAACCACTGGTGCGCTCTATTACGACACCGATACTAAACAGCTGCTCACCTACACCGGCACAAAGTGGAAAGCCGACAGCACCAACGCCGTACTGGTCGCCGCTAGTGACTCTAGCCAAGCCGATAAAGACGCGGCCGATTACATCGCGACTGGCACGGCCGACCAAACCACTATCAATAGCGCGCTGAGTGACGCCAATCCAGCTGGTTCGCTCAAGAAAAATGGTAAAGTCTATCTCTTCCCGGGCACTTACACCGCCAATGCTAGCATATCTATACCGAATAACACCAGCTTGGCTGGTGCAGGCAATGGTACGATTATTCAATTCGCAAACATGGCCGGTGCAACTGATAGCCTTATCGAGAACTCCGATGCCAGCGGTGGCACCGGAGTGGTTGTTCGCGACATGAAACTTGACGGCAGGAGTGACCTGAACACCACTGGCGCACTGGACGGTGTACACTTTACTAGCGTAGGTAGTACTTCTGCCAGTAGAGCTGGTGGTGCAATCACAAGCGTACAAGCGACTCGATTCAATGAAGCCGGGATATTGCTCGATTCGTCATTCAATAACACCCTTATCGGCAATACCACCAGTAGCAGTCTCACTGGTCTGGCTCTCCTATCTTCTGATAGCAACTCCCTGTCTGGTAACATCGCAAACAATAATACAATTTGGGGATTTACCATCAGTGACTCAGCTAATAACGCTATTACGGGCAACACTGCCAGTAACAACAGTAACGCTGGCTTTGCTATAGCTTCTGGCTCAAGTGCCAACACGATAACCGGCAACACTGCCAATGGCAATCTCTATGGTATTGCTTTGGACGGTTCCAGTAATAACGTCATTACCGGTAATACTACTGCAGACAACGGTGGCACAACTACGAATAACGGCTATTACCTGAGCAGTTCCAGTAATAACACTATCACTAGCAACATCATTACCGACAGTAGCCACAGCACAAGTAATTTTGCTATCAATGTAAGTAACACCAGTTCTACCGGTAACTATCTGTCCAACAACAATCTAGGTGGCGGCAGTATCAACACTCCGACTGCCGCAGGTACCATTTATGGTGGCCAGTTAGACAACTCTAACAACTACCAAATCCAACCAGCTGGTGATATCAACCTCATGACCAACACCAATGTTGCCGGTACACTAACCGTTAGCTCAGCCGCGGCCGGTGACGACAAGCTTGCCATTAAGGTAACACCTGGTAGTATCAACAGCTTTACCGGCACATTGATCGCCGCCGACCTCACCGCTGATCAAACTTGGACATTGCCAGACGAATCCGGTACGGTTTGTCTGCAGAATTCCAACAACTGTGGCTTCTTAACCGGTTCGGCTGCAAATGGTATCTACATCAATCTACAGTCAGCAACGCCAGGCACCGTCCAAACAGGTAACTTCAACATTAGCGGCACCGGTATCGCTAGCGCTCTGAAAGCCAGCAGTCTCGACACCAATTCCGCAGTCGCTCTAAGCCTGGGAGCAAGCAATGCGACGAGTATTGATTTAAATCAAAATACCACTATAGGTAATGGTAAAACCCTGACCGTTAGCGGAGCGACAACGATTAAAACCGACTCAACAGGCGCGCTACTAGTCCGAGATAGCAACAATCGGGACTACCTGGCAGTCGACACGACCAATGGCAACGTATCAATTGGTAATGTCAGTAAGAATTCAACCATTCAAATTGGCAATACCGGCAACGCTTTCGCGCAAACAATCGGTCTTGGTAACAGCAATGTCGCCGGTGCAAGCACCAACGTAGCGATTGGTGCCACCAAAGCTGGCACAACCTCGATCCAAGGAGCGGATGGTATCAACATCGGCACGACCGCGGCCTCGACTATTCAAATTGGTAGTACGACAAATGCCAGCTCCCAGACAATAAATATCGGTAATAACGCGACCGCTGGTAGCGCAGCCAATGTAACCATCGGTTCGACCATCGCGGGCACAACGACTCTACAAAGTGCCGACGGCGTTGTTTTGTCGAACCTCGGTGTCGCCAACAGCGCAGCTTACCTTTGCCTCAACGCCAGCAACATTATCGCGACTTGTGGCTATACGGGCGGTGGCGGTGGCGGCAGCGGCCTCGCTATCTTACAGGGTGGTAATACACTCGGCGGTGATATCGTTATTGGTTCTAATGACAACTTCGGCCTCAAGTTCAGAACCAACGGCATCACACGTGGCATGTTCGATACCAATGGCAACCTCTATCTTGGCGACGGTATTAGTTCCAGCGGGCCAGCCGATGGTAGCCTTCGCGGTACCAGCAGTACCTCAGTTGGTGTCACCGGCGGTGAGTTGAGTCTTCAGTCTGGTGATGGCGCAAGTAGCGGTCTCGGTAGTAGTGCAGGTAGTATGCACATCCAAGGTGGCACGGCGGGCGGGACTGGTAATAACGACGGCGGCGATATCATCCTGCAAGGTGGTACGGCGACTGGTAGTGGCGCTGTCGGTCAGGTCGTTGTCAAAACCCTTGCTAATTCTGTCGACACCTTCCAAGTCCAACGCACCCTCGGCAATAGCGTCTTCACCGTTGATACCACAAACTCGAAAGTCCTGCTCGGTACAGCCAACGGCCTTAGCGGCAAGTTGAGTTTCTTAAACGCTGGCGGCTCCGGTGCTATCAACCTCCAAGCAGCTAGCCCAGCTTCAAATAATTACGATATTACCTTACCTGCTGCCAGTGGTACACTATGTCTAACTAGTGGTAACTGTTCTGGTGTCGGTGGCAACGGTGACATCCTGAACAATGGTAACAATTTCGGTTACGACGTAACACTCGGTACGAATGATGCCAACAATCTTAACCTAGAGACAAACAACACTACCGTAGGAAGTTTCAGTAGCACTGGTGCAGCAACATTTAAAAATAGCACTAATTCAGCCACAGGCTTCCAAATTCAGAACGCCGCTTCCGACGCCCTCTTCAGAGTTGATACATCCAATAGTGTCATCCGCATCGGGAATTCTCCAAGAGACACTACGGTGACTCGCGATTACGTAACCGGTGGCGCCACCATGACCAGCTCTATGACGCTCGCCAAGCCAGCCTCAACCACTAACACGGTCACTATTTATCTGACCGGTGATTTCAACAATACCAATAAATGTTACACCTTGAAGATCGAAGGTACGACGATTTTCAGCGCGTGTGGTAATTTCCTTAGCAGCTTCTTCCTCCAAGATAGTCCCCTGAAGACAACCGCTGCGACTGCAAAAAACCTTGGAACATTCAACTTACCAGCTTCGGCCAATGGTAAAACGACAATTTCAATCGTCGGTACCACCACGGCAGCTGTTTCCAATTTAAATCCAGCTGCCCGCGACTGGGTGGTGGTCAACCAAGTACTGCCCATGACCGACCTGATTGTTTCCGGTGCAGTCACCGCCCATAGTTATACCACTGATACCGCAGCCGACGTCGCCGAAAATTACGAAACGGCCGAACCGCTCCATGGTGGCGATGTCGTCGTTTTTGACCAGAACGGCAAGCTGAAGAAATCGACCGACCCACACCAGGATAAATTGGCCGGTATCATTTCGACCGATCCGGGTATAACCCTCAGCTCTTCGATGGAGGGAGCTTCACTGGCGTTGACCGGTCGCGTACCGGTAAAAGTCAATCTCGAAGGCGGTCCAATCCAACCTGGCGACCTATTAACAAGCTCGTCAACACCAGGCGAAGCCATGAAAGCATCGGGTAGCGGCTCAACCATCGGCCGCGCCCTGACACCATACGATGGCAGCCAGGCCGTAGCTGAAGTGACAACATTCGTACATCTTGATAATGGCACAAGTCTCAATTTGCAAGGCAGTAACGATGCTCAGTTCATGAACCTCATTGTCAGCGGCCAAGCCGATCTGGCTAACCTGAATGTGTCTGGCCCAACCACTCTCGCAACACTCAATGTCACCGATAATACCTGGATTGGTGGCAACCTGGCGGTCGTTGACACCCTCACCACCAAAGATTTGAAAGTCAGTGGTGACACCAGTCTGGCTGGTGACATCAAACAAACCGCTAAAGTAAACACTCGACAGGCGACAATTAAAAGCTTTGTTGCCAGCAAGCATATCGAAGCTGGCAGTGTCGTCATCCTGGATAGTAGCAGCGGCCATGACGGCCAAGTAACCACCACGAACTCTTTGGCAGATACGAGAGTCACCGGTGTAGCGCTAACTGAGGCTAGCGAGGCTGGCGACACTATCGACGTCGCCATCGGTGGCTCCGTTCAGGTGAAAGCGACCGACCCTACCAACACTATCACGCCGGGTGATCTGCTCGTCACAAATCCAGTCGCTGGTACCATTCAAGCCCAGAACAATCCGCAGGTCGGCTCGGTACTAGGCAAAGCGACCAGTCGGGTGGATAGCAACAACCTAGTCTGGGTGATGATTACCTTGCAATAAGCAAGTGTGAATAATAGCGACCTATTTAAGCTGCAAATCACCGACGACAACTGCTTCTTTTTTACCAAGCGAACAAGTGACGGTAACCGGCCAAGTACCCTTTGATGCAGTAACATCTACTCGCCAGGCCCAGCTAATCATACCGAATTCATCGGCGGTTTTCGGAGTCAGGCCAGCCGCTTTTGTTGGCGTCTTAGCTACATCGTAACTCGCCACAATCGTACACCTGGCCTTCGGCTGTGTCCGAATAGTAATATCTGCTTTCATACCAGCTTTTAGTGGCGTCGACAGACTTTGAACCGAAGCACCAAGCGGTGCGTTCGCTGCCGGCTTGGTATGTTGTATGAACGGTGTGGTCGGTGTTTCAGCGGTCGCTGTCGAGATTGTCGGCGGCACAGGTTGATTGCCAGCGTACCAAACGTATATTGCCCCAGCAGCAGCTATTATCAGCAGCAGGACCACCGCACTAATCAGGACGGAACGAATTTTCTTGAGTAGTTTACTTCTTGTTGTTATTGTACTTACCGATTGAGTCTGTCACTTTACTATCGGGTTTTAGATTCTCAAAGAATAAGACTTGGTCTCTATTAATAACCATCTCGTCAGTTGGACCATGAATCTCACTACCAAGTTTGATCAACTGAACATTGGAGGCATTTTTATCGGTCTTCTGTGGATTAGAGCCGTTGTCTGAATTGCTATCGCTAGATTGCAGGTAAAAGATATCGTTCAGTTTGAAATAACCACCACTAAGTGATTCAAGTTTACCAAAGTAAACCTGTCCGTTGGTGAAGAATACGGCTTGGTATTTGCTACCGTCAATTTGTGCGCTAGCACTTGTTCTTTGGACAAGTAAAATACTAAACGCGATCAGCGCGGCGGCAACCAGCAATCCGACAATGACTGCGACGACCGGTAATTTCGGCCGTTTAGATCGACGCTTTGGATTATGACCCGTCGAATCGTGTTCATTTTCTCGTCTAGGATTTGCCGATCGGTGACCGACGTTAACTGGCACGCTTTCCATATATTTCTCCACTTTTTACCTATTCTCGTTACGGTAATCATAGCATAAATGGTATCGGTAAATCAATTTCAGATTACATATAAACACTACCTCTTCAGGTGGATTTTAGATAATCCTTGTGAACGAGCGCATTTCTAGCTATTATTTGCCGTTGAAGTATTTACCAGCGACGCTAAGCGCGAACGATGGCAAAATGATGAATACGCTTATCATCAACAGTCGCATGATTATCATATTGAAATCTGAGCTTTTGTCATCATCAGCAGGCATTGTCACAGCTTGTACGATTCCTAGGATCCCGAAAACGATTGATGAGTAGATGAATACTTTGGTAGCTATTTTTTGCATAACTTCAGTATAGGAACGTTTTCATCTAATAGCAAGTCGCCAAATAATATTGACTATGACAACACAAGCCACGAACAACACAATCTCGAGAGTGGTTCGCTTGTGCACTGTCGCAAAGGTAGCTAATATTAATAATGCGACCGCGACATACGCCAATTGGAGAATCCACGTATAAACCGGAACATTGAGCAAAGTATGATGTAAGAAATTGTTCATATAATTCATTATACTCTTTACGTTAACGGCTCCACGTGACAGGTGTAGATTAAATCTAGAGGTATTCAATGGGGGTGTTTTAATCAAAAATATAGGTGAACTACTTTCACATCGGTTTACTTATATAAGACTTCAATTAGCTCACCACAATCACACAGGACTTAGCATGGAATCAGGTAGCTTTTGGGCAAACTAGCTTTTAATTCAAAAAGTTATATTTGCTAAAATAAAAATGAAACTAATTTTTACCAAGGGGAATAATCAAATGGCAATTATCAATCCTTATATTAACTTCAACGGAAATGCCGAAGAGGCCTTCAATTTTTACAAGTCTGTATTTGGTGGAGAGTTCAATAGCATTGTACGCTTCAAAGATCTCGAAAGCCCAGAGTTCCCTGTACCAGAAAACGAAGCGAATAAAATTATGCGAATTACTTTGCCTATTGGTGGAAGTACGTTAATAGCCAACGACGTGCCTGAAAGTCTAGGCCCAGTAAACGAAAACGAAAATAGGTCTAAAATATCTGTTAGCGTAGATAGTCGAGAAGAAGCTGACAAGATATTTAACGGACTCTCGGCAGGCGGCACCGTTGAAATGCCTGCCAGCGATAGTCCATGGGGTACGTATTTTGCGATGTTTAGGGATAAATTCGGTATTGAGTGGACGGTAGAATTCGACTCAAATGGAGATGGGCAAGCGTAACAAATTTATTCGAAGAAAATTCAGTGGCGTGATAAATAAAAATACTCTCATAATTGAGAATATTTTTAGCGTAAGCAATTTGGCTCCTACTAGTGGACGAAGTTAGAACTATTTATCGTCTCGGTTAGCGATTTCAATGAGCTTGTCTCCAAGCTTTTTAGACCTTTCGCCAATAGAATCTAATAAAGATCTCTGCGGAACTTCTTTAGGATTTCCATATTCCACACGCTCAGCATCTGCTTCTGCAATAAAAGCATCGCCGGATCGTACAAGACGTTCACCTAAGCCGGAAATAGATTTTCTAATCATAATGTTAAAATACCACAAAAATGATATTTTGTAAAGTACTTGGCTCAGAACAATAGAGGAAGTTATAACTGTGATAAAGCAAGATTTAGCTCATTATTGAACATACGTCACCAACAGAATGACTGCAAAGAATAGTGAATAATAACCAACCTGAAGCAACAAAGCGTATTTGAATCCTTTTTGGTTCATGAGAGCAACAATAAGCAAAAGGAGCATCCCAACTAGTGCAATCCATGCAATGACTACCATACTAGTCGAAAGACTTTGCGCGGTAGCGATTATCAATATCATAATAGGTAGTAGCGCAATACCAGATATTCCAGTTAACGTACGGTGAATGGTAGTCATCTTACCTCCGCGTTCAGGTATCCACGTACAAAGTATCTGAAAAATAACTGCTATTGCCGCAAAGAGAAGAAAGTATTGAGGTAGATTCAATGACGGCACCAACCAAGTTGCAAAGAATAGATACAGAAGCGGAAGCGTGACGATAAATAGTATTGAGTACAGAATCTCGGTCACCCTATTATTAGCTACGCGCTGGCTAAAGGTTTTGCTTAGTCCGCCCGGCAACTTAACTGCAGTGAATCCCAAACCAACTACAAGTAAGATAAACGACAGCAAGCCAAGATATTGCATGAACTAATTATAACTACATAAAAGCGAAAACACTCTGCTTTTGCAAAGTGCTTATGCTTGACTCAGAACGATAGAGGAAGCTATAACTATTATTAAATCTGATTTTCAAACTTGCTAATAACGTCGAACACCCAAGGTGCTCGCATTTGACCAGCCTTTTCGAGCTTAGCTACTTCATCAAACGAATATCAGACAACTTCTATAATCTCACCCTCTTGAGCTTCCTCTTCTCCACCAATAATTTCAGCGGAATAGACATGTTTTACTGATTGCGGTGCAGATTCATGATAAAGAGCGATTTGCTCAATCAATCGAATCTCATATCCGGTTTCTTCTTTCGCCTCTCGAATTGCCGCAACCTCTAGTTGTTCATCTTTATCAACGTGACCAGCTGGTAAATTATAGACATCTTTGCCGTTTGGATTTTCTTTGACAAGCAGGTACTTACCTTCACGCTTCACTAAACTACCCACAACAACGCCCACTCTTTGGATAGAAGCTTCCCATTCCGATTGACTCATATTCATGCATCAATCATATCGTAAATGGAAAACAAAAACACCATGACTTTCATCATAGTGCCTATGCTTGGCTCACAACGATAGACGCTGTTATAACCGCAATTCGTCAGGATTTTACTGTTGAATACTAGCCACTTCGTCTCGTAATTTCATCCAGATCTTTCCTAGTGTATTTTCACCATTCCCATCCGGACCCCAACCCCAGAACGCATCATTGTCATTCGTTTCAATGATAGGCTTATTAGCAGTTTCCCTGAGTGTATCCTGGATTAACTGATGTTGGTCATGTTTTGCGCGCACAATCTCCTCCATAATCGTGACTCGTTTCTCGCGCCAGTTTGGATCATCAAATTGCTTGTTTTCATTTGCAAAATCATCTGCTTCTCTTGGAGACTTTGTAAGTCGAACCTTCTCGGCAAGCTCAGGATTTGTGTCAAAGAAATGTGCTGCCTGAAACGCATGTTCGGCAGTTGGCCACGTTTTGCCTTTCCATTCAATTTGAAATGGCGCGTAGCTATCAAAAACATAATTACCCGACAAGAAAAAACCAGCAATATTATCATTCATAGTAATAGTATAACAAAACAAAAACACCATGACTTTCATCATAGTGCCTATGCTTGGCTCAGAACGATAGAGGAAGCTATAACTGCCATAAAGCAAGATTTGGTAATCGGCTAGTCCTCACTCTTTACCAAATGACTCTTCATAGAGTGCGATACGTTCGTAAGCTAGGTGTCGGAACTTCTCGATATCATCATGAGTATCACTCGTTGCAACCCTAGCCATCATCATTGCTGCCCAATTGACATCAAAAACCTCATTAGTGCGGCGGAAATCGTCAACTTGATCGACAAGTTGCTGAGGAGTAAGGCTGAGGCCTGGGGCAACGTGCTCAATAATTGCTTGCCTGTGTGGCTTCATAAAGTCAACGGTGTGGGTGCTATATGCAATAATTTTTGGAATACTATTATAACTAAAGCCAGAGTCATCCCAATCAATGAGCGTCCAGTCACCACTTGTGTCAATGAGGATGTTTGGATTGCTTGAATCACCATGGCTAAAATTCGGTTGCTTATCATCTTGCTGCTGCATTGCAGCGACTGATCGTGGGACCCTAAGCTTTAGCCAGTCTATTATGTCACTGTCAGGACATCCTGCCTCAACAATCTCTAGCCAGTCGGTACCGTATTGTTTAGCGCTATCCGCTGATGTTTTAACAGGCAATGGCTCGGTTCCAAGCTTACGTGACACTCCTGCATATTCATCCCAGCTGAGGCCAGTGACTGCAATTAATTCATCAATTACAGCTAAGGCTAGCTGCTTGCTATCTATTCTATTTTTAATAAAGTCATATTCGTTTGCTGCCACTCCCTTGAAAAGACTTAAAGCAATAGCCTTATGCTCAGGATGTAGCCATAGGGCTCTGGGTGCATGCCTGAAGCCATGTTGCTCTAACAATTTAAGCACAACGTAGCTATCGGCGTATCTAGGAGCAGATACACCTCCGGCACGATGAGTTAAGAGTACGAAGGGCTGAGATGCATTGACTTCGTAGCCTTGTGAACTGAAGCCCCCATTGAGTGCTGTTATATCTTTCGGGGTGACGCTTGGATCAACCTGCTGGGTAAGTTCGAGTATTTCTTCGCCGATCATGGTATCTAGTGTACTCTATGGCTCAGCCGAAGCACCAAATAAAAACCGCCCCTTTCAGGACGGACTTTATTTGGCTCCGGCAGCTGGGCTCGAACCAGCGACCTAATCGTTAACAGCGATCCGCTCTACCACTGAGCTATGCCGGAATACTCTGCGTATTATAGCGATTAGTATAGAGGTCGTCAAGCAATTATCAGTGGCCGATACGCTTTAGGACGGCCAGAGCTTTTTCCAATGTAGCCTTGTCGCTTTCATCGTCTATAGCTGCTATTGCCTGATCAAGTAGTTGGATAATATCCGACTGCTTCTGAACCACGCCGTCATGTGGTCGTAAGCTAATGACATTCAACGAGCGAGCCGAATTATCCTTTTTCTCCAGATAGCCTTTGGTGATGAGTTCATTGACATGAACGGCGACGGTGGAGACCGATTTATAATCAAGCGCCCGCATGACTTCACGATAGCTCGGCCCATAACCGTTGCCTTTAATGAAACCATCAATGAATTGCAATAACTCCTGTTGTTTCTTGCTGGCACGCTGGCTTGTCATACTTCTATTCTATCAGCCGCCGAAGACAATGATGAAGTCCACGTCATCACCTGGCGTAAAACCGGTCAATCCGCCTTTTATCAGCGTCACACCATATTTCTGAGCCAGGGCGTCGGCTACGGAATTTTTAGTCTCATCTAATTGATAGATACGGACCGCATCAGTGATCTTTGCAGGTGCATTCTCCACCTGACTGATAATATAGCCGGCCGACTCAAGCTCGGTTGCTTTCTGTTGTGCCAAACCAGGCGTAGTCGAACCATTCAGAACATCGACGACAGCTGTTTTATCGCCTCGTAAGCTCATCTTGATATACGTATGAATATCGGAATAATTGTATAGTCCGGCTGTTGGCTGCACGATACTTGCGCCACCGAACATGCCTGTCGTCACGAGATCCGGCTCATTTTCGCGACCAACGAAAGGTAACGGTTTCGTTTTTTCAGTATTCTTGGCGATATCAATCAGTGTCTGAACCTCATTTGTCTTGAAGTTTGTTCGTAAATTATCACCAAGTGCATCTAAAAGCTTACTGACCGCCGCTGGGTTCGCTAACGTACTGACGCTTGTCGCCTTTTTTTGCAGCGCCACCAACAGTTTCTGTTGGTTTTTTTCACGGTCAAAGTTTCCCCCAGCCAACCCGTATCCACCTTCAGAGTTACGCGCCCTAGCAAAGGCAAGTGCTCGTTCGCCGTTCAAATGCACAACCTGGCCGTTTCTATAATTAATACCCGTGGCAACATCATAAATTCCCCGAGGATCACTGCTCTCGATTTTCACGTCGACACCACCAACCGCATCGACACCTTTTCGAAGCGCTGTCCAATCTGCGTGAACATAATATTGAACATTCAGTCCGGTAATCTCACCCGCCGTCTTGGCAAGTGCCAGCGCTCCAGCTTTACCGTCTTCATTACTGTCATGATAGGCACAATAATACGTTTCGTTGAGCTTACCAGAGGTAGTGCCGAGTGAATTAGAACAATTATGCTGCACATATAAATCGCGTGGCAGACTTATCGTGTAGGCATCGTGCGTGTCCTGGTTGATCGAAAGTACCATGATCGAATCGGTCAGAAGCGCCCCATCCCAACCGTTATTCTCACTCATCGTGTCACCACTTGTCCCGAATATAAGAATATTCGTCCGGCCGTTGGCATCTTCTTTCAAACGCGCGTGCTGCAAAAGACCGAACGGGTTACCGTTGAAAACTCTGCTACCCGTTTGTATGAACTTCCAGCCAAAATAGCCAACCGTCAAAACGATCAGGATTATCACTAGCCACTTGATACGTTTTAAAATCTTCCGGCGTCTTGGCTTTGGCTGTGACGTTTTGGTTCGGCCGCGATGGTGAAACCGTCTTTTCTTCGGCCGAGACTCAGGCTCGTTATCAATCGCAAGCAGTGACTGATGAATATCAGCCTCTATTCCCTGCGTCGTCGAACTCCGAATAGCTCTTGCATCGGTCGCTTTACCAAGCTCGGATTGCGCTTTACCAAGAGTTCGATCGGACTTGCCAATAACGGCGCCAGTGCGACGCGGTATGAAGCCGTCAACGGATGTACGTGGTGCTTTTTTCATAAAATGCTCTCTATACTATACGCTAAAATCGACCCGAGCAAAAGGAGTTCTATAACTTGACAAGAGCTCATAAAACAACGCAAACATGGTAGAATGGTATCAATGAAAAAACCCCGTAGTTCTCTGTCATTCAGCCTGGCTTTAGTGGTTGGTGACGTCCTGGCAATACTCGGCGCCTATAGTCTCGCTTATATCTTCCGCGTCAAACTAAGTGATGCCCCGATAGCCAATTTCGTAGCTGCTCGACCATATTTCTTATCACTTCTGGCACTGCTGCCATTTATCGTACTCTTCTTTAGCCTCATCGGTACTTATGTGACTGGTCGGCCGCAACGAAAATCGGTACAAGTCACACGTATCCTGCTTGGCGCACTGGGAGCAATGTTATTTCTCGTTACGTTGGACTACTTCTATGTAGACCACATCTTTCCCGCAAAACTTGTACCGCTGTACGCACTCGGCTTGAGTATTGTTTTTTTAACCGTTATTCGTGGCGGCCTATATTTAGCCCGATGGATATGGTGGCGACGTGACGGTAACCTCCAATCAATCGTGATCGTCGGAGATAATAGCGTTGCCCAAGGTATCGTTACCAGTATCGAGCGCCGAAATTCCGGTTACCGAATCCAGGCTGTCGTCGGTGATAAGCGGTTGAAATTCACGACCCACAAGTCTTTTACTGAAGCCGTCCGCAAGTCTCCGCCAAATATCATCATCCAAGTCGCCACGGCCGAACAGCCAGTCATTGATGCTGAGTTTTTTAACTACGCACTCGAAAATTACGCAGAGTTCAAATTCATACCGAGCGATGTGAATGAACTACCAGATCGCATCGAGCTCGAATTATTTATGGGTGGCATTCCGCTTCTAAACATCCGTCAGACCGCACTTGTCGGCTGGAATCGTGTCACGAAACGCCTGTTTGATCTCGCTGTCAGCACTCTCGTTCTAATCATCTTGTCGCCACTCCTACTACTTATAGCGATTATTAATGTCATGGTTTTTGGGAAAGTATTTTTCAGCCAAACTCGCTTGACCAGGGGTAACCAGGAATTCCAGTTGTTTAAATTCCAGACCGTACGGAAAGATTTGAATGGACTGAGCCCAGAAGAAGCCTTTCAGAAGATTGGTAAGCCCGAGCTTATAAAGCCCTATCGTTCAAACGGAGATTTCCTACCTGATGATCCACGCTATGGTACTTGGGCAAAGTTCCTTCGGAAAACATCAATCGATGAATTGCCGCAACTATGGAACGTCCTGCGTGGCGACATCAGCCTGGTCGGGCCACGGGCGCTCATTCCCGAAGAGCTCAATGGCTTCCAACATAAACATCTCATCTTGAACGTAAAATCTGGCATCACTGGTCTTGCACAGATTTCTGGTAGGCGTGACCTCCCCACGGAACAGCGCCGTAAGCTCGATATTTACTACGTCCAGAATTGGAGTTTTGGGCTCGATATTCAGATACTGCTCAGTACCGCTTGGCAGGTCGTAACTGGCCGCGGTGCGCAGTAGCAACCACGACTGCCAAGATAATAAATGCAAGATAGATATGCAGCGCATTTGGATAACCGCTAAAAAAATTCCATTGTACTAAATAAGCAAGAACGATTGCCCAAGCCCATTTTGCCATGCGGAGCTCATAGATAAGTCCGGCAATAATCGCTACGAAAAGCACGACACCCACTAGGCCCATCTCTAGTAAAATTTCAAGGTACTCATTTTGTACGATTTCACGAGCATCAATAGCCGTGGGGAATTTCTCGTGCATGGCAGCGCCCGAACCACCAAGCCCAACGCCCACTAGCATTCGAGACGGACTATCTTGCCACGTTCTCAGAGCCAGACTCGACAAACTTACTCGCGTATCTGTCGATTCTTTCACGTAGCCGTCAAACAAAGGAGTTTCCTTGATTCCCTCGCTAGGTTTTGTCTTATCGACAGGAATATCAATGACACCAAGCGATAATTGATTAACGCTCTTTGAAATTGCCTCAGTAAATGTTTCGTTTACGTTCGGGTTCAACGCCGCAGCTGCCCCTTGCATAAGCAAGCAGGTCACAAAGCCAGCCAGCAAAATACCAACTAGTTTAAAAATATTCTTTAGCTCATGCCTATAGAGGACAATTAGTAAGACCGACCCGATACCAAACGAAAAGATAGCTCCTCTACTCAACGTAAGGCAAAGCGCGGTCGTGATAATCCAAAGACTCATACTTATCCATATGTCACGTCGCTTAGTGAGGAACAAGGAGAGCAACATCAGTGCTGGAGCGAGCAGAAGATTACCCAAAAATTGCGGTTCTATCGTAAAGACATTCGGTCTGGGATAGCCAAATTGCTGGCTGACACATCCGGCGCAGAGCAGCGTTACATCACGGTTTAGCCAAATGCCCGCGGTGAACTGCACGATAGATAATAGACTCATCAACACGGCACTGATGATAAAAATCCGCACTAGTGCGGGAAGAAGCTTCTTCAGCCTCTCAGCCATCGCGATACTCGCCAAAAATACAACGAACAACATACAGATGACACCAAGCGTCAAAACAGCGCGCGTCAGGTTTAACGCCCAGAGTAGACTCAGACCACTAATAATCACAAATGCTGCTACCACTTGCACGCTCCTGTTGTCCAGCAAGTCTTTTTTTTGATGCCAGATTGTAACGAGACCGGTAAGCGCCAAAATCGCCACATAGACAAGCGTTATCGATAACTCGAAATACATTGTCGAATCTTTGCCGATACGAAGTAACGGCTGGAAACTAAACCAAACCGCAATTGGCGCGCCAAGCCACAATTTTTCAAAAAGAGTTTGCGGCACAGCCCTCAAGCCAAGCATGTGAAGATATCGCTTTTTCACTATTCTTTTTTATCTTTCCAACTTTTTGAAACCAACACCTCAAATTGTCGTTTAAATTGTTCTTCCGAGAATTTCTCAGCTGAGCGAGAAACGATCGATTCGTCAAATTCAAGTTCGTCAAATTTCCGGATTGCCGCCACCAGACTCTGCACTGTTTGCTCTTCAAAAAACACGCCATTTTTACCATCGTCAATAAAATCGACAGCGCCGCCCTCTTTCAAGCCCACAACCGGCGTACCGGCGGCAAGTGATTCTACCGGCGCAATTCCAAACGGCTCCAAGCTTGGAAACAAGAATGCCTTGCTTGAACGAATATGACTCACTATTTCTTGGATACCATCATATTTCGGCAAAAACCTAATATCATCTGACCCGCTAGCTATTCGTACGAGTCGCTCGTGCTCCGGGCCGTCACCAATAACCGTCAACTTCTGCCCAACTTCCATGACCGCCCTAATCGCCAGATCCATTCGTTTCCAACTCACTTGACGACCATAAATAATAAAGCCGTCTCGCTGCGCTTTTCGTTTGGAATATTCACGTGTAAGACTACGGATCGTTTCTATATCAACATTTGGCCATATCACTTCACTGTCCCGATGATAATATTTCTGTATCTCAGCTTGGATATAGCTCGAGTTCGCTATAATCACATCTGGTCCTTGGGCAGCTTTGTAATCCGCCTTTCGAAGTGGTTTCACTAGTAATTTTAATGCGAGACGCGCAAGCGGGTTGAGTACACCAAAGCCTGGATTCTCAATATACTGATCGTAGAGCGTCCAATAATACTGTGTTGGTGCGTGCATATAGCTGATATGAAGTGCGCCCGGCCGTGTTTTCACCGCTTTTGCTTCAGCCCCAGTGATAGAAATCACGATGTCATAGTCACTCAAATCAAGCCGCGAGAAATAAGACTGTCGAAGAAAAGGAACGAGCCGCTTGAACGCGACAGGCAATCTATTCAGCCAGCCGGTTCGAACGTCAGCATCCCGAAACCACACGGCCCGCTTCGGTCGGTACTGTGAGGTATAGATCGGCGCGTCAGGAAAAAGTTCGTGCACGGCACGAATAACTCGTTCAGCTCCGCCTACTTCCGTAAGCCAATCACAGACAAGGGCGATTTTTGTCGTTTCGTTCACGACTTTATTGTAGCAAATGCAAGCGCACGCTACTCCACCGTCACGCTCTTGGCAAGATTTCGCGGCTGATCGACATCGTTACCCCTGGTGACGGCCACGTGGTAGGCAAATAATTGCTGAATGACGTTCATAACGATAGGTACGAGTAAATCGAGTTTGGTATCAACACGAATCACCGTTTCCGCTTCAATTTCTTTCTGACTATTGGTGATAGCGATGACATGACCACCGCGGGCATTTACTTCCGACAAACCACTGATACTTTTATCGAATAGCCAGTTGTCTTGGAGTAATATGACTTCAAAGAATCTATCATCAAGGAGTGCGATCGGACCGTGTTTCAGTTCACCCGTCGCATAGCCTTCAGCTTGTATATAACTGATTTCTTTTAACTTCAAAGCCCCTTCCATCGCTACTGGGAAAAGCGTGTCGCGACCCAAGAACAAGGCATGTTCATAAGTTGCATAATTCGTAGCGATTTTCTTGATATTATCGTTCGTAGCCGCCAATACCCGCTCGATCTCATCTGGTAGTTGCGCAAGTTCGTCGATATAGGTATCGAGTTCTTTTAAACCGACACCTTTTGCCTGGGCCAATTGCAAACCAAAAATTGTCATCGCCGTCACTTGCGACGTAAACGCCTTGGTACTGGCAACTGAAATTTCTGGACCAGCATGCACATAGACGCCACCGTCAACTTCACGGGCAATCGTTGAACCGACAGCGTTTACCACTCCCAGCGTTTTGACACCGCGACGCTTGATTTCCCGCAAACACGCCAGTGTATCGGCCGTCTCACCCGATTGAGAAACGACGAGCGCCACACTATTTTTTGGTAAATGGAACGAGCGATAGCGGAATTCTGAAGCAACTTGCACTTCTACCGTTATGTCATCAACCAGTTGCTCGAGATAATAAGATGCTAAAAGTCCGGCGTAATGAGCCGTCCCACAACCAATAATCACCACGTGGTTGATCGCGCGGAGTTGCTCATCAGTCAAATTCAAACCACCAAGTTGGGCGCGATGCTCTTCCGGCACGACCCGGCCGTTCAATGTCGATCGCAATGTTGTTGGCTGCTCCATAATCTCTTTGAGTAGGAAATGATCATAGCCTTGCTTCTGGATAGCTTGCAAATCGACTTCAATTTTCTCTACTTTGGTTGAAATAGGTTGCGCCGCCAGGTCCATGACCTCGACATTGTCGGCCGTACACACCGCCAACTCACCATCATTCAGATAAATCGCTTCCGCGGTGTGGCCAATCAAAGCCGAGGCATCACTGGCAACCAATGTTTCACCTTCACCGACACCAATAATCAACGGGCTACCCTGTCGAGCGGCGACGATCTTACCAGGTTCACGGGTTGAAACTACCGCGATACCGTATGTGCCAGCGACCAGCTTTAATGCCTGGGTGACGGCATTTTCCAGCTTCACATCCTTGCGCTGATACAATTCATTAATCAATGCTGCCAGCACTTCGCTATCAGTCTCGCTTGCAAATACATGCTCTTTCAGTTCGGCTTTTAGATCTTTGTAATTCTCAATGATACCGTTATGAACCAGATAGATGTCGCCGGCTTTGTGCGGATGGGCATTCATCTCCGATGGTACACCGTGGGTCGCCCAGCGTGTGTGGCCGATCCCAACCGTGTCTTTCGTTTCGTGCTTACCGACTAAACTACCGAGTTCACTGACTTTTCCCTTGGCACGCAATTGGGTCGCCACGCCATCGCTCGACAGCGTCACGATGCCGGCCGAATCGTAACCACGGTATTCCAGCCGGCGCAGACCTCCAGTCAAAACTCCCTGGGCTTCCTTTTTTCCAACGTAGCCGACGATACCACACATATTATTTGGCGTGTCCCAACGCTTGGTTAATCCGGGTCGACGAGTCTGGCTTTACGTAGCCACGAATCTCAGTACCAACACCAAACACCATCTCAATTCCATACTTATGACAAACGTCCGTTTCCGGAATGCGCTTTTCGGTGTCACGGTCGCCACCGTTAGCAAAGATTAATTCATCATCGGGATATTTCCTTGCAATCGTTTCAAGTGTGTTAATAATTGGTATTTCACCTGAATCAAGCTGATAATCATCTGTCGCAAGTACGACCTCGTCTACGTCACGCAACGCTTTCATGAGCCGTATGCGATTATCTTGATCGAGAATAATCTTTCCTTTTTTGATTATCTGCTGCGCATCATTATTCACAATCACGACCAAATAGTCACCTATTTTCGCTGCCGCTTCAATCATATCCAAATGGCCGCCGTGCAAGGGGTTAAAAAAGCCGCTGACGATTATGCGTTTTGTCATTACTAGCTCTATTATACCTGGTCTGTGGCAGCAAAGAAAATGGTACAATAACCCTATGAATATTCTTGTTACTGGTGGTGCTGGTTACATTGGATCGCACACCATTATTGAACTTGTTCATAGCGGGCATGACGTAATGTTGATTGATAATTTATCTAATAGCGATAGTGAAGTAATGAATCGTCTCAAAAAAATTACCGACAAAGATATACCTCTTTTCGTATTCGATTTACGAGACAAAGAGAAACTTGATAAAGTTTTCCGCGAAAACAATTTTGACGCGGTAATCCATTTCGCAGGACTCAAAGCCGTTGGCGAATCTACAGAAAAGCCGTTACTTTACTACCGAACAAATATAGATTCAACTCTGACCCTGCTCGAAGTCATGGACGCGCACAACGTTCGAAAGCTCGTATTCAGCTCATCCGCCACCGTCTATGGATCGGCGCCTATTCCGTACTCTGAAACGAGTCCTACTGGACAAGGCATTACTAACCCATATGGGCAAACAAAATATGTGATTGAGCAAATCTTGCGCGACACAGCGGTATCAGATAATAGGGCGGCTTTTTGCCTGCTCCGCTACTTTAATCCCGTCGGTGCACATGAAAGTGGTCTGATTGGTGAAGATCCACAAGGTATACCAAACAATCTCATGCCCTTCATCGCTCAAGTGGCAACTGGTCGTCGTGAACAACTCTCCATCTTTGGCAATGACTATGAAACGCCCGACGGGACTTGCATCCGTGATTACATCCATGTTGTCGATTTGGCTAAAGGTCATGTTGCCGCACTTGAAAATCTTGAGGCTGGCGCTAAAGCCTATAATCTAGGATCGGGCAAAGGTACTTCTGTACTCGAGCTTGTTGATGCTTTCATAAAATCGACGAATCAAGATATTCCCTATGAGTTTGTCCAGCGTCGATCGGGTGATTTACCCGAGTTTTATGCTAATCCAGAAAAAGCAGCGACCGAACTTGGTTGGAAAACTGAAAAGTCGATCGAAGACATGTGCCGTGACGCGTGGAATTGGCAGTCAAAAAATCCAAATGGCTACACGAAATAACTACAACGCTTTCAGTAGTTACCAGCTTGACTTGTCCACAGATTACCTCTAGAATTGTAACTAAACATAACCTATTTTAGGACCACCACCATGAAGATAAAAAGTCGCAAACAATCAACTCTAAAAAAAGCAATTATCATTAGCGTCATTGTCCTTGTCGCCGCTATAGCTTATGTCGTATACGCCAAAATGAATACCGCCTGGCCATTCACAAAAGACACACAGAATACGACTCTAGGTGGATCGGACACCAATAAACCTCCTAAAAATACGAACGATAACAATCCCTCAAAAGATCCCGATGATAAAATAACTCCAGCTATCGACGCTACTACAGCGCCCGATAAACCCGTTGGTACATTCGTAAGCAACCATCACCCAAACCTCTCTGGTAATCCTGCCCCTAACCAGATGTCCTCGACTTGTACGACCACTCCTGGTGCTGAGTGTCAAATTCGTTTCACTAAGGGAGATATCGTTAAGAACCTGCCAGTTAAAACAACGAGTTCAAATGGTACCGCCAACTGGAACTGGAAACTCCAAGATATCAATTTAAGTGCGGGTGATTGGCGCGTCACTGCCATCGCATCCAATGGCGACAAGACAGTCGAAGCCTCCGATCCGATGCAACTAAGCGTTCAAGAATGATGAAGCGGGTTATTTTCATCGTAACTTTCGGGGTGTTGATTTCCGCAGGCCTTATTTTTAGTGGTGCATATAGCCACACTGCGTCTGCGTACTCTAAGAGCAACCAAATTAGTGCTGAGACTTTCGGCAACTATACATCAATGTCGCAAACCCAAATCCAGAACTTCATCAACAAATTTCCAAATAGTTGCCTTCTAGCCAAGAATTACCCAAGTGGTCTGAGCTCTGTCACCTTCAAAGAACCTCTTAGTTATTGGAATTACGGGTCAAACACGTCGCCTGCTCGTATCATCTGGAATGCGTCGCAATTCTATAAGATCAATCCCCAGGTATTACTGACAACTCTTGAAAAAGAAAACACTTTCGTTAGCGGCGGTGGTGGCTGCCAAGCATGGCGATATAATTCCGCCATGGGCTATGACTGCACAGAAAGCAACAGCCAAGCAGACTACGCAGATATCGGTATATACAATACCTGCGTCGGCCACGAAGGAAACGCTGGTTTCAGCCCTCAGGTAAATCACGCCGCTTGGCAGCTTAGTTTCGACGCCCATCGAGCAAATGGCGACCTCGCCTGGATGGACGACGGTGCTTCGACTTACAGTGGCCGTATGACGAAAGGTTGGCGAGCGCGTAAAGTCGGAGCCGAGTTAATTTACTACGACGGGTATACTGTCATTAATGGCGAATCCGTCTACCTCGAAAACGGACCGACCGCCGCGCTCTATAACTACACACCCCACTTCACTAGTTTCGATACTATTTTCACCCAATGGTTCGGATCACCGACAGGAAAATACAATTTCAAATTTGAGCAACTAGTCGGCTCTCAGCCGGGTAGTATCATAGACTCAACGAGCACTTCTCTCGGAAGTTCCACAAAAACACTTACTTACGGCAAAAATATCTACACATTCTATTACGATGCTACCAACAAGAATCTCCATCTCGCGCAGTGGAATGGCACGAAGTGGAGCGATCGCCTTTTGGATGGAACGGGTGCGACCACACCAGGGGCGAGTTCCCACGATGTCGGCAAGGGCGTCGACGCTGTAATTTGGAATGGCCAAGTCCAGGTGTACTACTACGACTCGACTGGTGGTGATCTACGCCACGCCTGGACAAGTAAGACGGGTTGGCGAACTGAGACTATGGATGGCTCCCTATCATCGCTCGGCAAATCGAACGCTAACGTTGGCAGCTCCTCAAAGGTACTTCTCTACAAAGGTAATCTCCAGCTGTACTATTACAATCAGACGGATGGAAGCCTGCGCCATGCTTGGTGGCCTGGTGACGGCCATTGGCATTTTGAAAATATAGATGGTACGAGTAACTCGCTTGGCAAAGATACGAGCGATATGGGTGCGATGACTGAAGCTCTGATTTATAAAGACGGTCTCCAGCTGTACTATTACAATCAGACGGATGGAAGCCTGCGCCATGCTTGGTGG
>CAYSAD010000001.1:142090-186564 GCA_964428955.1 uncultured Candidatus Saccharibacteria bacterium
TTGAAAATATAGATGGTACGAGTAACTCGCTTGGCAAAGATACGAGCGATATGGGCAAAGATATCTCAGCCACACTCTATAACGGTAACTTACAGCTTTACTACTACGACCGCACACACGGAGAACTGAAACACGCTTGGTGGCCTGCTGACGGCCGTTGGCATTTCGAAACCATGGACGGCGACGCAGCGAGTTCGGTTTTCAGAAACGACATTAACGCTGGTAGTCAAATCATCGCAAAACAATTCAAGAAAGATCTGTTCATATTCTATTACGATGACAGCACTGGTTTTAGCGACGGCAGAACCAGTGCTTGGCGTGCAGCCTATTGGGATGGCTCGTGGCACCAATTTGTCTTAGATGGTAGTACGTCGAGTCAATCTGGGTCTACTACGCCAGTTGGTGGCCAGCTAAGTCTTGGCATATATCAAGATAGTTCGGTTCAAGTGTTTTACCAAGATACCACTGGTGGGCTCACCCATGCTTGGGTGAATAAATAATCTGACAAAGCAGGATTTGATAGGTAGAATAGAATCAATGAAGAAAAATGTCATCCGCTGTGGTCGCTTAAAAAAACACGGGCTCGTTTTACTTATCTTAGCGTTGGCAAGTCTTTTCGCAACTTCTCTAAGTGTTTATACGTCTCCTTGGGTAGAACAAAATAAATGTTTTTCAAGCTCAACACGTCATATACCTATCACTCACGAGTCATTTACGTACCATGTAAACTGTGACTCGCAGGCTTTCATTGACGCAGGAAAAGACTTTCCTACAAACTTTATAGATCACAAGATACGGATGAGTAGACCTGTATATCCTGCTCTTGAAAGTATACTACTGCGGATAAATGATGTTTTCAGCGGTCTCACTGGGGCACTATTACTTAATCTCGCATTCGCTTTTAGCGCATCAGTAATGTTTTATATAGTCGTAAAGTCCTATTTCGACAAGAAGGTTGCTCTTATTAGCGCTCTGCTCCTTATCTTCTCGACGCATTTTCGAATATTCTTAGGGCAAGCCCACACTGAAGTGGCAGGTGATTTTGTAATAATCTGTAGTTTGTTTTTACTATGGCACTATATTAGACATCGGTCTCCTGGAAAATTGGTACTATTCTCGATAGTTAGCGGCTTCCTTATGTTACTCAAGCTCGTCTTTGCACTGCCAATATTTTTCTTGATTCTAGCATTACGGTACCGGCGGTACAAAGATTACCTCGTCTATGTGTCATTACTTATCTTGCCGACCATCGGATGGTATCTATTCGTTACAAAGATACTTAAGACTGCGTTTTATTCAGCCGAAGTTGAAATATATCAACAGGGTACATGGTTCTTTAGTTTTATATTTGACCCCTCAAAATGGGACGATCTTGTGCGAGCGTTCATCTTCTCGAATGGCTTATTCATAATAGACATATTCCTCGCCTTTCTTGTTTTCCTGCCAGTCTTGTCGTTGTATGGATTATTGAAGTGGTCCGGTCCGAAGGATAAATATATCTGGTACGTAGCCTTCGTTTCATCATTTGCACTGATGCTCTTTGCTTTACTTTGGGGTGGCCCAAGATTAGCATTTGGTACATTCCCATTTATAATCCCTTTCGCTGTCTATGGTTTCTTCCAGTTGTACTACAAGATAAACCATCTACCATTACGGATCGTTTTCTCTACTGTTGTACTCTTGCCAATATTATTTGTCTCGTTTGTAAATATTTACGACTGGATACCTTCATATGACAATAATCATGTGCGTGCTATCTCAGATACACCTATAGAAAATCACAAATAAGTTTTGTGTCTTATGCAGTAGATTTCTCTGGAAGTTTCTCGTGCTTCCATATGAAGAGTCTGTTCATACAGAAGTTCCAGAGCATACCTATGACAGCTGCTGCTGCGAGTGCAAAGAACTGGTGAATATAATTATAAAATATAGCATACAATACGACAGTTATAACTGAGCCGGTTATACTACTCAAAACATAAGAGCTGTAGCGACGCATAACACTCAACCTGTACCCTTTGTGTGCCGTCTCTCGACTATACGTCCAGGCGTCGTGCAAAAAGAAGGTAACCTGAAGAGCCAGGACTATAGCAAATATTTCGCTAATAACATGGTTATTCAATACAAATCTATCTAAAAGTAGTAATACCGAGTAATTAATGCCGAATCCAAGCGAACCAACTAAACCGAATTTTATTACTTCTACAATAAATCTTTTTGTGAACATTAGATATCGGCCTTAAATCTATATACAAGAAGCTCTTTCATGCACTTTATGCCGTCTTTGTAATTGATCTTCTTGCCGTCTTTTTTCGTCCGACCATTGAATGATATCGGTGTCTCTTGGATCGTAATTCCACGTCTCAAAAGCTTACTAACTAACTCACTAGCGTAGCCGAAGCCATCTGCGGACATATTAAGACTTTGAATAAGTTCTGTTTTAACCATCTTATAGCAAGTATGCATGTCTGTTATTGAAGTAGGGTACAGACGGCGGAGAACAAAATTATAAAATTTATTCGCATAGAAATTAGCTTTTGCCATATTTTTATATTCACCTTTGAAACGTGAACCGTAGACGGCATCTGCATCCGTCGCCTCAGCAACACGGAGAACATCAACAATGTCTTTTGGGTCATACTCCAAATCTGCATCCTGAATAATAAAATATTTACCCTTCGCAGTCTTCAGAGCTGATTTAATTCCCGCACCCTTACCAAGGTTTCTTTTGTGTCTTACTATAGTATGCGGTATCTTTTTGTTCTTCTTAAAATAGTCAGCAATTATCTCGTACGACTTATCCTTCGACGCATCATCGATAATGATTATCTCGTAGTTGTCTATAGGAAGTGCCGTGAGTTTAGTCAGAATGGTTTTAACCGTCCTCTCTTCGTTGTACACAGGAACGGCGATGCTGAGTTTATATTTCATATTATTTCTTTTTTGTCGCTACTAGTAATGCATTCTTACCAAAGATATATTTGAACAATGGCGATACAGCCTTACTGACTGGAAAAGCGTACTTATCGTACGTTTTCACAGAACCAGCGCTTATCGTACCGTTCTTGTTACCGAGTACTTTATACACGAGCGCGGCGAGAAACCCTAGAGGCTCTCCGTATCCCAGATAAGAAATGTCGAGTTTTGCCTCGTCTGCCATACGCTTCAAGCGATCGAGTCGATACCTTCGATGATGTCCGACTAACGTATCCATGGAACTGAAGAGTACTTGGAAGGCGGGAACGTAAATAACGGCCGAACCATTTTTTGAGAGAACTTTTGAAAGCTGAGCGAATACATCTATGTCGTTTTCGATATGTTCAAAAACATTAAAGGCATACACAATATCGTATTTTGACTTCACTTTGTCTAAGCCGTCATAGGTTGTATAGCCCTTTGACTTAAGAAGCTTCACTTGATCTTTGTCGAGCTCAAGACAGTCTACCTTGATACCTTCTTCGAGCAATAGATCGCTGTACGTACCGATGCCAGCGCCAAAATCTAGAATACGAACATCTTTCTTGTGACTAGTCTTTATTTGTGTCTTGATGATTGACGCAAGATACTTATTATAGTTCTTAGCCTCTTTCATTGCTTCCAAATTCTCTTGGCCCGTGTACACAAATTTAACCACTTTTAACTAACCTTTTCGTCTTGAAATATTATTCTAATAATACTATATCCGTACGAATATAGAAATGGCCCGATCTGCGATAAAGTTTCCGTCGACAGACTTATTCTTCATGTGCCTTTGGCGACTTTCTCTTCCTGACAGTGGGCGGCCTTAGGTTAATTCGCTTCTCTGTCGCAAGTAGTATAACTGCGATCATGCAGGCAATTGCTGACCAATAAATATAACGATAATCGGTAGTATTGCTAACCGGTATGAATGACAAGATATTTAAGATTGCCGATAAAGATAAAGCCATTATTACCGCTCGATTCTTTAGTCGTTTTGTATATACCAGAATTAGTAAGCTTAGCAATAGCCAAAACCATGCTTTAAATAAGAATGGGAAGTAACGATAGCCAAAATTAACTGTGTATGTCTCGTCTGCCGCACCAAGACTTATCGATTTAACTTTCAGACCGAGGATATTCTGCTCTTTGTGTATACCCTCTTGCCATATATATTGTGTATCGTCCGAAAACATAAACTGTATATACGATTCAAATTTGTATGACAGATAGCTGAGAGGATGGGCCGTGACGGTTTTTTTCCATAAATTTTTCAACTCATTATAACTTTCGCCAGTGAAGTACGCCCTTTTTTTCGCATCTACACAGTGCCAGTACTCAAGATCTAGCCTGCCACTAAATCGGGAACAGTCCGAAAGGTCAAGTAGAGCATCTTCAAGTCTATCGGATACATTACTCTTACGAATTTCTTCTTTGTGAAGAATGTTCGTGACATCCGTTGACATCATCACGCCCGGCGTATTGCCCTTAGCGGCACCAGAGACATGATTCGCGGCAGTAAGCGCCCCTAGAGAGAAAGCAACGATCACAAGTGCAGCCCCTAGCGTGTAGGCAAAATTCTTTGTCCACCCACTGACATAAAAGATTAAGTAGGCTATAGGTAACGTTGCAGCCAGTCCATTCGTACGTACGGTGGTCGCGTACACCACCAGCAGCAATGCCGTGCAAAATAAAACGTTGCGCATAATTGCGTGTCTTACGAGTAGCCGAGCAATCAGTACTAATGAGACAGCAAGGAGAAGGGAGAAGGCCATTTGGTTATCTTTCCATATGACACCTGAGATGTTTAGCACATTCGGCATTATGCCTATCATAAGAGGTAACACTGATAGTTTTCTCGATCCCGTTCTCTTCCATATATAAATTGCGATCAAGAACAATGCGGCCCACAGCAAGAAGAGTTGGAGAAGAAGCATCGCCGCCACATGACCCCATGACAATGCCATTGCCAAACGCCACAAAAGTACCATTGAAATCGGATGCCAGTCGCTTAAACCACACCTATGGATTACTTGGCAGAGCTGCAAATTAGAATCAAGACTAAGATATCCAGGATAGAAAATAAGTACGTTCACTATGTAGGTGACAAATACTAAAGCAAATAGCACCCATAACCAGTGTCTTTGAGTATATTTATATAATTGATCGTATTTTAATCGTGTCATTATTTGTTGATTATACAGACATAGACCATATGAATCTATCTAACTGCTCAGATTTCTTTTCTTATCAGCCATATATATCTCATTATAGACGCGTTCTGAATTCCTTTGATCAAGCTTGTAGAAGAATTTATCAACACGTTTTGTATATTTCGACTTCATTCTGCCACCAGCTTTTATTGTATTAACTACCTCACTGACCGTTGATTCGTAGTCGTATACAACTGAGCCAAAACCATCTTTTTCAAATGAGAAAAAACCCTCTGTATATGTATGGCCTTGATAGAACGTCGCCCGATCAAACTGTGCGTACACAATAGGTTTTTTCATATAGGCAAAATCAAACGCAACTCCAGAATAATCCGTTACCATTATGTCTGCTTCACAAAATGCTCGTTCATAATCGTGGGGAGGTTGCATTATTTTTACTGTGTCATTCTCGTTGAAATCTTTCCATTGGGCACTGTGATTAGGGTGAATATAGAACTTTCCGGTGTACCCCTCCGCCTTAAGCGTATTCGTGATTCTCTCATCATTGATGAGGTTGTTATAAAACTTAAAGTATTCCGATTGTTTGAATTTTGAGCCATAGGCCCTTGACCCGTTAGCTAAACCGTTTGCAACATTTTGACGTGTCGCAAGCTGTAATCGCCACGAAGGTGCAAATATTATCTCCTTCTTCGTGTTGCTACTAATAAGGCCGTCAAAACGTGGGTAGCCAGTTACTTTAATAATCTCATCAGAATAACCATACTCACGGTTTGATACAATCGATTGCTTCTCGTCTTCAGAGGCAACGGTGATCAAAGAAAAATTCTTTTTAAATCTATTCATAAGTCTAGATAAGTCAGGGGCCATGATCCCATGCCCGATAAAATTAAATTCGTAATTGTAAATATCCCGATAATATATCCCGTCTTTTCCGAAATTATTTATGAGATATTCATCATAATGAGAAGATACGAGCTTTTTAGACAAGAGATAAATGATTCCATGCTTAAAGGTTCCAAATTCAACCACTCGTCCAACCTTTTTCAATTCAAAATATCGAGAATCAGTTTTTGAGACAACAAAGTAAGGTACGATTTTTCTATCACCATACTTGTTTATATATCTATATAAATAGTCAGCATTATCACCCGCACTAATCGACCTGTCCATCAACAACCACACTTGCTTACGCCTGAACCAAAACCTATAAATACGATAGACTAGCCTTGTACGTAGTACATCAAACCGTTTATCTGTGTAAATCGAATGAAGATACTTCATTTCGCGTTTAATATGCTCATACTTAGAGTATTTTCGAATAACTATGCTATTACCGACCGCGAGTAGCACATGATTTTCGAGTACTCTATAGCCATTTTTTATAACTTTCTGAATATTGGAAAAATCACCAAAACGAAGTTGTGCATCAAAATCTGTATTACCAATCTCGATACATGGTTTAATGTTCATCTCGGAGTTTTCAAGCGGTATATAAACTTTGAAAGCATTGTTCTTGTAGATAACGTCGTTCAGGCTCACTACACTTGAGTATGATCGGAAAGATTCTTCGACTTCATACTTCTTTCCGTTCATTGTAAGACTCACCGAAAGGCCATCGAGTTTAAATCCACCATACCAACCCTCAAGCACCAATTTTCCCTGTGTTATTTCAATGAAATCAATTGTAATGGACAATCGCCGCACGTCACCAAATATCAAATCTTTGTAATATAAAAAACCGTCGGTCTCGTAGTGTAGATCTTCATAGGCACTATAGCCGTATTTCTTCGTTAATATGTGTAGCCTATACTCAGGATGTACTCCCCTGTAATTAACCACCGTCTCATCGTCTATGTGCTCGAGTACTCTATTTATCAGCGCGAGGTACTCTTCACTTTGTTTTATATCTAGCCCGACGATATCTATTTGCGTGAAACGCCAACGTAACTCGAATAGTACAAGATTCTGTATGTATGCAGGGACTTTGCCATAAGAAGAAATCGACCTGTTTATCAACTCAATCAGGTAACGTTTCGGTATATCGAAATACCACTCGTGTGAATGCGCGAAGTTACTTACGGCGGACGAATTATCGAGTCTTTGTCTGTAGTAGTAAATAGGCTTAGATACAACCCCAAGGCTTAAACGAGAAAGTATCACTTCACCAATAAACTTACTGTCCTCGCATCGATTCAAGGAGCTGTCGAAACTGTATCTACGAGCAACACTAGACTTAAAAAATGAATTCCCAATCGTAGTAAGACTTTTATCAGGTTCTTCTTGTAGATCTATGACTCTATCACCATCCTTATACTTATCGTTTAGTGGATGGTCGCCATCCTTTGCCCCGAAAAATATAAGTTTTATTGCCACAATATCCGTCTGCTCGTAGTGCTTTTCAAAGAAGCTATACACCTTTGCGAGAGTATCTGAGCTTATTTTGTCATCCGGATCCATAAAACTAATGTATTTTCCTTCGACTTTTTTCAAACCGGCGTTTCTCGCCGCGCTCACACCTTTATTCTTCTGAGTTATCAAAATTATATTGTTCGGATAGAGATCTTTGTATTTTCGACAAACTGCTTCACTTTCATCCGTACTACCGTCATTGATTAGTATAAGCTGGACGTATCGGCGAAAACTCATTGATTGGTTTATGATGCTTTGGACCGCCTCGTCAATATATGATTCAACGTTATAGACCGGCATCACGAATGAGAATCTGTACTTAGAGTTTTTCTTAGGCATTATCTATGTCCTTGGATTTCTGTCATTAATAAGTACTTATATTCTTTGTATTGATTCATAAACTCGTCGGCTATTTTCTTTATCGTTATAAGCAAAGAATTGATCGACGCGTTTTTGATATTTTGGACTCATCTGACAGCCAGATTTTACGCTCTCAACAATAGCCGTTACGGTTGACTCGTAGTCGTACGCCACAAGGCCGAAGCCATGCTTTTCTTCGTTGAAATAGCCGTCTTCGTAGACACCATGATTCTCGAAAAAATAGTCCCTGTCAAATTGGGCATAGACGACAGGTTTCTTCAAGTAGGCAAAGTCAAAGTATACGCTTGAGTAATCCGTGATGAGTAAATTTCCCTCACGGAATGCCGTTTTGTAGTCGTACGGGAATTCCTTGATCTTGAACTGTTCGTTGCCGCTGAAGTCATTGGCGTGTTCGGAATGAGAAGGGTGGAGATAAAACTCACCTGTCATTCCTGCTTTCGCAAGCGCAGTGGTAATACGCTCATCATTTATCAGGTCGTTATAAAAGTTAAAATAATCAGATTCTTTGAAGCCGTCTTGGTGCGCCCTTGTGCCGTCCTTTTTCACTATCTCGCTGGTTAGGTATTTTCTCCAGGTTGGTGCAAGGATTATTTTATTCTTTGGTTTATTGTCAAGATAATCATAGCGTGGGAATCCTGATAGCAAGACTTCTTGTTTTGAATAATAGAAGGGATAGTCAAGAATTGAATTATACTCCTGCTTACTTACCGTCACGAAGATGCGGATATTTTTCGAAAACCTATTCAACCAACCTGATATGTCATTTTTAGTAACGCCATGTTGCAAAAAAACGTAATCAAAATTATACAGATCAAGAAGTTGCGGTTGACGCATTCCAAACGGGTTGATGACATAGTCGTCAGCATGCGAAGATATTACCTTGCTCGCCCTTAGGAAGAGTAGCTTGTATCTCAAGCCATTATTGTGAATAACCGGACCAATGGCTTTCATCCGCCGATAGTCCGGAGACTTTTTATTTATCGCAAAATAACACGCTACCCCTGAATCTTTTTGGGAAGCTACGTATTTAAATAGCGCTTCGCCATTGTCTCCTGCTGCAACCCCTCTGTCGGAAAGTATCCAAATCGGCTTGTTTGATGCACCGACACCAGTATGGTATAAAACTCTCAATAGAATGCTCTGTGAATTCAGTCCGACGTTTCGGACGAAAAAGGCAGCCGGTTTTACAAGATCGATAAAGACGCTACTTACTGAAGTTGTGCTATCGCTGCGGAAGTGTTTTATTTGTCGCAGCGCATCTTTTGCGAGAACCAATGTGTCGCGCAAACGAACGTTCTTTAATACACTCACAACAAACCTTAGTTCGTACTTCATCCATGGAGTCTTGTCTTTTCCGGTAACTTTCAAATTGCCGTTTTGATTTCTAAAAACCTGCTCACCAATTTGACGATAAGAACCGTTCAATCCACCAATTCTCGTGTGTCGTTTTGGTAGAATCGGAATTCCGATGCTTTTTCCATCAAAGGTTTTGATAATAGCAGAGATATCGTCGTCGTCCGCAACCTCTATTGTTGCCTCAAAAGCCTCTTGTTCGTAGAACTGATCACCTAAAAATGCATCCTTTTTTCGTTGCACTCTTTCGACATTCTTCAGCGGGAATTCACCCCTTGAAGTTTTTATAACTACCACACCATTCGGATGGATCATGTCATTCGTCTGATAACCTTCAATAAAATACTTGCCGCCAACCTTGGATGTAATGAAATCGAAAACCAGACCAAAGTAATCAGAACTCTTAGCTATATCAAAAACGACTACCCCGCCTAGACTATATTTGCCTGACGAAAAGCTTAATTTTTCCTTGAAGCCTTTGCCGTGTTTTCGCTTCAAAAGATAGATTCGCTTATGAAGACCTAGTCGGTGCTCGTTCATGATTACCTTATCATCAAGCCTGGCGATGATATCGTAGACTGTCTTCTTGTAGGTAAGTTCGTCTTTTTCATTTAAGATCTTCTGTGTTTTTTGTTCATTGATGCGCCATTGTACATCATTGAAAACGAGATTTTGAGCGTACAGTGATATCTTGCCATCCTCGTTTTGCCACTCGTCAAGGACTCTTTTCCAAAATCGGATTGGTGTCTCGGTATAGTAGTCTCTTTTATTATGTTGTGTATTAATTGCCGAACCGCCCGTCTTTCGTATCCGATAATTATATACAGGGCCTTTGACAACTCCGTATGATCTTTTCTGCTTGACTATAAGCGACGCGAGTAATGAGTCTTCTCCGATCGTAAGCTTACCGTCGAACCATTCTTTTTTCAGAACCGACCTTCTGACAATCGCGGTGGCGATGTTGTTCTGAATAGCGGTTGGCTCTTTTTCAACATCAATTACTCTCGTGCTCGAAAAACGCCTGTTCAAATAATGGCCATCTGACCTATTGTCAAAAAACCACACTTCCGTGGCGACAAGATCTACTTCATCTTTGTGCTCATTCGCGAAATCAATTGTTTGCTCGTAGTAATCTTTGCTGATTGTGTCGTCAGAATCTAAAAAATGGACATATTCGCCGGAGGCTTTCAAAAACCCGTTTCGACGGGCCATACAGACGCCTTGGTTTTTTTGTTTGATGTATTTAACGTTGTTGGGATACTTCTTTTTATATTCTAGACAAATCGTTTCACTGTCGTCAGGACTGTCGTCGTTCACTAAGATTAGTTCAGTAGTGTCTTCAAAGCCGATTGTTTGCGCCACTACGCTGTCGATTGCTTCGCGCAAATAGTCTTGCACGTTATATATGGGTATGACGACTGATATTGCTGGGCTTCTTATCACTTAAATAGGTCCTCGTACGCCTCCGCCACATCTTCTGGCGACCCATCGATTGTCACCTTGCCATTTTCGATCAAGACTGCACGTGTGCAGAATTGTTTGACGAGCCCCATGCTGTGTGTGACGAAGATAATTGTTTTCTTGTTTTCTTTGAGTAAGTTGAAATAATCGTAACACTTCTTTTGAAACGAGGCGTCGCCAACGGCCAGAACTTCGTCAAGAAGTAAAATATCCGCATCGGCCTTAATAGCAACAGAAAAAGCCAATCGAACCTGCATGCCACTGGAATAGTTCTTGAGTTTTTGATCCATAAAGTTACGAAGCTCTGCGAAATCGACAATTGAATCGTACATGCCGTCGATTTCTTTTCGGGTAAAGCCAAGCATAGCGCCGTTTAAATAGACATTGTCTCGGCCACTTAAGTTCGGATTGAACCCGACGCCCAGCTCGATAAACGGTACGAGCCGGCCATTAACCTTGATGGACCCGCTGGTTGGTTGATAAATTTCGGCAATGATTTTAAGTAATGTGCTTTTTCCAGCACCGTTGCGACCCAAAATACCAATGAATTCACCTTTTTTGATCTCAATATTAATACCGTTGAGGGCTTTGTACTCATCGTGACCCTTGTTACGACCTTTTTTGAATGAATTAATCACCTTGAGCTTTAGTGAATCTTCTTTTTCATGTGGCAAGTGAAAATATTTTTTGAGATTCTTGATATTAACTGCGGTTTGACTCATCTAAACATCCTCCGCGAAATTGGGTGATTTCTTTCGGAAATAAAGCCCACCGCAAACAAAAACAAGTATCGTAATGGTAAACGGTACTAGGTACGCCCAAATATTACCGCCACTCACCGTCCATAGTGATGGGACTTCGTCACTTATTGCAAGGTGACGGGCATCTTGAATGACCTGAGCGACGGGGTTAGCAAGAGCAACGTACGTCAAATTTGTGCCGAGCGCTTGACCGGCACCACCGATATTTGAGATGAGTGTAATCGGGAAGATAATTGCCGAACCATAAAACAATGCTTGCGAAATCACATCCCAGATATATTGAATGTCGCGAAATTTGACATACGTCGCACTGAGGAAAAATGCCACGCCAAGCGCGAAAATGAATAGTTCGACAACAAGCGGCAGGATGACAAGCACATCCCACGATAGTCCAACATGATTTATAGCACCAAACAGAACGATGACAAGTGAGTTAATCGCCAATGTAATAAGCGCAGACACAGTACTTGCCATTACGATGATATAGCGAGGGAATTTTATTTTACGAAGCAAGTTACCGTTATTGACGATTGACTTAAGCGTACCCCCTGTTACATCAGTGAAAAACTGAAACATTACGACACCGAGAAGTAGGGCGATTGGCCAATGCTCAATATGGCCACCAACTCGAAGGACTTTGATGAATACGACGTAAAGCACAGCGAACATGAAAAGTGGTTTTAAGACCGACCAAATATACCCAAGTGCGGAGTCTTGATATTTAATCTTGAAATCAGCTCGCACTAATTCGCGCAGTAGTATCAAAGAGTATTTATACTTTGTTCGCAGTTGTTTTAACATATCTTTCGTCCATTATAGCAAGAATTATCTTGCGCGCGGTACAATAGTAAGGTGAAATCACCCCTTCTTACTATTATTATTCCGGTGTTTAATGCGAGTCACTCTATTACCACCATTACCTCGAGTGTCCTGTCTGGGAAATTGCAAGATTTCGAACTGATACTCGTCGATGATGGATCGATCGACGACACAGTTAATGTGCTTCGTGGTGTAAAAAAAAGTGACCCACGTATTATTATTCAATCGAAAAAAAACGGCGGCCCATCGAGCGCTCGTAATGCTGGGTTGAAAAAAGCTCGTGGAAAATACACGATGTTTCTCGATGCCGATGATGACATTGACTCGGATATGCTTGCCGCGGTAGTGCAAGCAATGGAGAAAACGAATAGCGACCTGGTCGCTTCAGGCTGGCAAATAGACTTGATGCGGAACGATCAACTTTTCAAAGCCTACAAGCAAATTTCACCGGTCCCTACGCAAATTCGCGGAAACCCACTAGAGATGAAAAAGTACGTCATTAGGTCCATCGGCACTAACGGACAACTCTATAACCTTTGGAATAAGTTATTTCGCACCGACATTATTCATAACCACGATTTACGCTTTCGTGAAGATATCCATTTTGGCGAGGATCTGATTTTTACGTTTCACTACCTTGAATACGTCAAACAACTCAACTTGATTCCCGAACCGTTTTATCACTATAGGGCTAATAGTGAGACGAGTGTGTTTAGTAAATCTGCTCTCGTGTCAGAATACAGAGATATCAACTCCAAGGAGCTTGAAAAGTTCGTTGGTTCGGAACGTGACCAAGAACTTGATGATTTGTTTTGGTGGGTCAAGTGGCGCTGGCTCCTATCCTATGCCCGTATTATTGCTGGCGCGCCTATCTCGCGCCGTGAAAAATTGCAGCTTATTAAAAGTGCCTGCCGTGATCAACTTGTTGTTGCTCGCACTAACCACTATATCGGTACGAAAAAACGTTTCATCGAACAAGTTTTTAAGCTTGTCACACACTCAACTAGACTCACACTTCTCACTACTCAGTTGATTCATTTTTCTCGAGAGATAGTCATCAAACTAAAAACAGTTGGTAGCAAATAAACGTGAAGCTCCTTGAATACGAGGCCAAGACGATCCTGCACACTCACGGCGTGGCGGTTCCAGGCGCACACATTGTAACGAAAGAGTCAGTTCCGGAATTAGTAACTCCAGTTGTACTAAAATCACAAGTGCCGGTTGGCGGACGCGGTAAAGCCGGTGGCGTTGTGGTGGTAGAAAAAAGAAATGAGATTACTCCGACTATCAATCGATTATTTAACCTCGATATCAAAGGCTTTAAACCGAGCAAGATTCTAGCCGAAGAAGCCTTGAAGATTGACCGGGAATTTTATTTTTCACTACTTATCAATCAATCGAAGGCTTGTATTGAACTGATGGCCCATACTTCCGGCGGAGTTGAGGTAGAAAGCAATGAATTGGAGGGTTACTTACGCACATCGCTCAATGGCACCTCATTCAATGTGGCTGGCGAACAACTGGCGGAGTTATACGATTTACCAGACAAAACATTCGTGCTTCAAACTATGATTGAAGAGCTGTATCGCTGTTTCGTTGACAACGACATGACACTGCTTGAAATCAATCCTCTCATCTTAACTAACAGTGGCAAATTAGTGGCTGGCGATTGCAAGATGGAGCTTGACGACGCAGCAGCGTTTCGACACCCGGAATGGGATTTCGAAGACACGCCCGAAAACGCGAATTTCGTTGAGCTCACTAGTACTGGTAACGTTGCAACGATTGCCAACGGCGCCGGCCTTGCCATGGCCACCGTCGATGCCGTAGCCGATGCCGGACTGACTCCAGCCAACTTTCTTGACATTGGCGGTGGCGCCAACGAAAAAAGTGTCTTCGTGGCATTTGAGAGGCTTATGGAGTATGGTAATGTTCAAGCAATCGTCATTAACATTTTCGCCGGTATTACTCGTTGCGATGAAGTAGCAAAAGCGATAATCACGGCAAAGAAACACTTCAGCCACCTACCTCCATTATTTATCAGACTGGCAGGCACGAATTTCGAACAAGCCGAAAAATTACTCATCGCCGAACAAATTCCATTACTGCCAACACTTGGAGAGTGTATCGTGGCCGCCAAACGGACAGTAAAATCATGAATCCGGCATTATTCACCTCCAAGAATGTTATCGTCCAAGGTATCACCGGTACGCACGGTACGTTCCATACCAAAGCTATGATTGACGCTGGCACGACTATCGTTGGCGGGACGTCGCCTAGTAAGACAGGCCAAACGGTTCATGGCGTACCGGTGTTTGATTCGATTGCCTCGATTAAGAAAATTTTTGAAGTTGATATAAGTATTATTTTTGTGCCAGCAAAGTTTGCAGCCGGCGCTATTTTTGAAGCCATCGATAACCACGTACCACTAATTATATGTATAACCGAAGGTATTCCGACTCATGATATGTTGCGTATAAAACAACGATTGATGAAAGGGAATTCGACACTTATCGGACCGAACTGTCCCGGGGTTTTATTGCCCGGTGGTAATACACTTGGCATCATTCCAACCCGTTTTGGCACTATTGGAAACATCGGTGTCGTTAGCCGCTCCGGCACTCTCACCTACGAAACCGTGGCAGGCTTGACCCAAAAAGGCATTGGGCAAAAGTATGTGATCGGCATTGGCGGTGATCCAATCAAGGGAGCGGATTTTGTAGATATTTTGACGCTTTTTGAAAACGATTCAGATGTTACCGGTATTGTCATGGTTGGTGAGATTGGCGGTCAAAGTGAAATCGAGGCAGCCAAATTTATCAGGCAACACGTTACGAAGCCTATTTTTGGTTATATCGCCGGTTGGCAAGCCCCGCTCGACACTAGACTGGGCCACTCCGGCGCAATACTAAAAAGTGACGAAGAATCAGCCGAAACTAAAACGCGCTTGCTTTCAGAGGCAGGAGTCAAAATGGCGCGCAATGTCGTCGAGCTCGTACGATTAATCTGATGATATACTGATACGTAATGAAAACTATCAGTATTATGATTCCAGCTTACAATGAGCAAGAGGTGCTTCGTCCGCTCTATGATCGGTTAGCGAATCTGGCTGACTCAAATAAACGATATGATTTTGAATTCTTGTTCATCAACGATGGTAGTCGTGATAAAACCCTAGAGATCATTAAACAATTCGCCGCGACCGACCCAAGAGTCGCCTATGTTAACCTGTCGCGCAACTTCGGCAAAGAAATCGCGATGATCGCTGGTCTTGATCATGTCAACGGCGATGCGACGGTCATCATTGATGCTGATTTACAAGATCCGCCTGAGTTGATTCCCGACATGATCAAACTATGGGAAGACGGTTACGATGATATTTATGCTAGACGTAAAAGTCGCGCTGGTGAAAGTTTTTTCAAGAAAAAAAGTTCGGAAATCTTTTACAAACTGTTAAAGAAATCGACCAATGTGCCGATCCAAACCGATACTGGGGATTTTCGTTTACTTAGTCGCCGTTGCGTCGAGGCCCTACGGCAGTTCCGCGAATCACAGCGTTATACCAAAGGTATGTTCAGTTGGATTGGCTATAAGAAAAAGGAAATCCTCTATGACCGTGATCCTAGGGTTGCTGGTACAACCAAATGGAATTATTGGAAACTAGTTAACTTTGCAATCGACGGTATAACCTCGTTTACCACGGCCCCGCTACGACTAGCATCATTTTTTGGCGTCATCGTGTCGTTCGGCGCATTCTTATATATCATCTACCTCGTCGTGCGAACAATTGTGTCCGGCATTGATTTGGCCGGTTATGCTTCGATGATGGCAGTTATTTTGTTCCTCGGTGGCGTCCAGTTACTCTCACTTGGTATCATTGGTGAATATATTGGTCGGATTTTCAATGAGACAAAGCAACGGCCATTATATTTCGTAGAAGAATATCATCAGCATGGTCACCATAAAAAATAAACACGAAAAAGCCCGGTTTGGAATTGTCGGAGCAACAAGTACAGCGATTGATTTCGGAGTGTTATTTGTTTTACACGCGCTTGGTGTGGCTACAATCCCAGCAAACTTCGTTTCAACCTCGCTGGGGTTCTGCTTCAGTTTTACCGCCAACCGCCACTATACTTTTAAGGTTCATGGCGGCTTATTAAAGCGACAGATTACTCTATTCCTTGTCGTTACATTGATAGGTATTTGGGTGATCCAGCCAGTTATTATTTTTTTTGTCGAACCGTTAATCGCCAACCTTGGCTTTTCCGCGTGGGTCGATTTGGCATACGCAAAATTGATTGCCACAGGCGTGACAATGTTTTGGAATTACATCTTATACTCACGTGTAGTGTTTAAAAAAGCCGACTAGCGATTATAGTCATCACTCAGACGAACAATATCACTCTCGTCAGATAAATTCATCGGATCGGTGTGTTGCCATATCTCTGCGACGATAGTGAAATTATCGCCACCGATCAGTCGGTGCCGAACACCGCGTCGTATTTGCACAACTTCACCAACGACAGTTTGGCAAGATTCCGTTTGTTCATTACTATCGCTTCGCACATAAGCGCCAGGTGTTAGAAATAACCACCACTCTGCTCGTCTATCGTGATACTGCCAACTGAGTCGTTGATGTGGACTAATGATAAGAAATTTTATTCCAAGTTCGGTTGATTGTTGGTTTGTTTTTAGGTCGTCTATCGAAAGGTTAGAGAAGAATTCTTTAATGAACATACCGTTACCAGCCGCATCTAGCCGAAGATAGGCACCCCAGGGCTTCGTATCATTACGCTCAATAACAATATAGCCAGCTTTCGTAGCCCAATCAACAAGTGTTGAGGTGAGAGTGTTTAAGTTAGTGGTTTTTGTAGTGTCGAGAGTTTCAAGGTTCATAAAACTTATGAGCTTTTTTGAGCGATAATCAACCGACGGTCGCGGCCTTCACCTTCGGAAAATGTTTCAATGTCCGTATAATCGGTAGCGACTTGGTGAACGACCCGACGGTCTGCTGCATTTAACTGTGCGACGTATGAGTCGCCGGTTTTTTGAACGCCAGCAATCCATTCACGGGCTTGTTCGGCCAACTTTTCGGCTCGTTGTTTTTTATAGCCGGCTATATCGACATTGACGCGCTGCAATGTAGCGTTTTGGTTACGCAGGGTCGTCGAGATGATATACTGCAAGCTCCTGAGCGTGTCGGCGTTACGGCCGATCAGTAGGCTGTTCGATTCACTCGACGGTACGTCAAGCTCGATCACATCATCTTCGGCTGAAGCCTCAACTTCGATATTGATACCAAAAAAACTCAATACATCTTCAAGGTATTTTTTTGCGAACGCGATTGATTCTGTTTGATTCATGACGGTTTCCTCCTGTCATCTTTGGCTGTGATCCGGGTGACAGTCCCCTCCCGAGCCGCTTTCTCGCGGGCTTTAGTGGTGGCCTTTTTAGCTGGTTTCGACACCGCCGTATCGGCTAATTCTTCCAGTTCTTCGGTGTCTTGTTTCAAAAGATAATACTGCTGAACTACCGCCACTATGTTTGACACACCGTAATAAAGCGCAATCGCGCCAGGCACACTGATCATAATGAAGAACATAAAGAACGGCAATATCTTCATCATCTTTGAACTGATAGCGGCGTTCATTTCTGACTGATTAGCTGATTTACCTTCACTCGCCTCAGCCATGATGTCACGTAGCCGTTTCTTATTTTCCTGCTGTGGCATAGTTTGCTTGCTCATGATGTACTGAGTACCCGCCGCCACAAGCGCCAAGATAACAAGCACTACATCGACGCCATGTGGGCCGATTGCTGGATTCGTCAAGTCGACTACACCGAGCAGTTTTTCGTTAAACTGGTCAGGGTGTTGGATTAAGTGTTGAATCGGGCCGACCTTTTCCAAGAAACCATAGGTGTATTGGGCAAGCTGTTCTCGATGAATCGTAAAGATTTGAATCACATGATACAGCGCTATGAATATCGGTAACTGGATGAGAAGAATTAAAATTGAGCGAAATGGACTGACACCGTGCTTCTTATACAACTCCAGCATTTGCGTGCTTTCAAGTTGACGGTTGCCTTTGGCTTGTTTTTTTATCCGTGCCAGTTCTGGCTGTAGTTTGCGCATCGCTCGGGTTTGGTGAAGTTGTCGTTTTACCAAAGGGAACAGCGCAAAACGAACGATAACCGTAAAGATGATCACAGCTACACCGAAATCACCACCTGGAATGATGCTATAGAGTGCCATCAGTAGGTTGAAAATCGGCTGGACGATCAACAAGTCAAAAATATTCACGTAAAAACTCCGTCGTTTGTATTGGTATGATTATACCAGTTTAGGTTTCAGGTTTATAGAGGTTCGCTTCTTTTAGGAAACTTTCTAGGCTCTTTGTGAGTTCGCTCGCTGGTGTCTCGGTAATTTCAGCGGAGCTGACAATGATCACAATATCGCTGGGTTTGAGTCGGTCGACACCAATCAAACGGATTGTTTCGTAGAGCCGCCGCCGAATTCTATTACGACCAACGGCACTTTTTAGCACTTTCTTGCTTACGACGATAGCGATCCGAGGTCGTTTGCGGCGAGGATTAAGACTATATTTCAATGTAAAGAAGTGGGTACGAAGCGCCCGGCCGTTCTTATAAACAAACCTTAAACTGCCGTGACCATGAAATCGATAATCAAATGCAAGCATATAATGTTCAGTATAAGGCTATCTGAGGAACAAATAAACGCCCTGTTTTCTGGGGCGTTTATTTTAGGTTAGACCGTCAGTTTAGCGCGACCTTTCAGGCGGCGGCGTTTCAGGACCGCGCGGCCAGCCTTGGTACTAACACGGGCTCGGAAGCCGTGTGTTCGGGCGCGGTGACGTGTATGTGGTTGGTGTGTCCGTTTTGGCATAGTGTGTGTAATTGTACTCTTTCTCGAGGTATTTTTCAAGTCTTAGTGGTTGAATAATGAAAGTTTTTCTTATGTAAGTAGTTTTTTATCCACGTTTTAACTTCAATTTTCCACACATTTATATCTGTAGGTCGATTTTGTGGAAAACTACGTCCCTTTTACATCCAACTAATTGAGTTTGTTTTCGGGGTTGTGGATAACTATATCTTTACCGTATACTTGGAAGTACTAAATCAAACGTGCGAGGAGTGTAGATGGCCGTTTATTCGGGTTTATGGCAAAGTGTCCTAGGTGAAATAGAGCTCTCGGTTTCACATGCCACTTATATGACTTGGTTTAAAAACACTGAGCTTGTATCAAACTCAAGTGACGATATCGTTATTGCTGTGCCTAACATTTTCGCTAAGCGTCAGTTCGAAGTAAAATTCAATGATCAAATAAAGCAGATTTTGCAAAAGAACGGTGTAGCGGCTACGAAAGTCAGTTATGAAGTCCGTTCATCTCATAAGAAACCTCTGACTCGCGAGACGACAGTTGACCTATCAACAAACAACTCCCATGAAGTGACCACATCGAAGATTGCCGATAGTTCAAAAAATAAATCAGGTCTTAATCCACGATACACATTTTCGAATTTCATCGTCGGTTCTAGTAACGACTTAGCTTACACTGCTTGTCAGGCTGTGGCCGCGAATCCTGGTATAAAATATAATCCGTTATTTTTATATGGCGGTGTCGGACTTGGTAAAACCCATTTGATGCAGGCAGTTGGTAATGAAATCACTACTAATAACCCAACAGCTAATGTTTTATATATTAGTTCGGAAACGTTCGTTAAAGAGTTTTTAGAAAGTATTCGATTCAAGAAAAAGGGTTTTTCTGATAAATACCGTAATGTCGATGTTCTTATTGTTGATGATATGCAGTTTATCGCCGGTAAAGAAAAAACCCAGGAAGAGTTCTTTCATACGTTCAACGCCCTTCATCAAGCTAATAAACAAATTATCATAAGTTCCGATAAACCACCACGTAGTATTCCAACCCTCACCGAGCGGTTACGGAGCCGGTTTGAATGGGGTATGGCAATCGACGTGCAAATGCCTGATTTCGAAACCCGTTCAGCAATCGTTGAAGCGAAAGCTGCCCAGGCGAATATTGAACTTGGTCGCGACACGGTAGAATATCTTGCTAATAATGTGAAAACGAATATCCGTGAACTTGAGGGTGCCCTTAACCAGTTACTCGCCTATGCTGAAATGCGTGGCATCACACCGGATATCTCAACCGCTGAGGGTTTAATTGGTAATGTTCGCCGTTCCCGTCCACAACATCTAACTGCTAAGCAAATTATTGATAAAACAGCTCGACACTTCCAACTTCAGGTTGATGAGATTTGTAGTCCAAAACGTGATAAACATATCGTTACACCTAGACAGATCGCTATGTATTTACTTCGAAGTGAATTACATCTTAGTTTCCCGAAGATTGCTAATGAACTTGGTCGAAAAGACCACACCACCGCCATTCACTCAGTTGAGAAAATTGAGAAGTCGATTAAACTCGATTATCTAATTCGAGAACAAGTAGCTGATATACGGGAGAAGTTGTATGTATAATAATTGTGCACAAACTGTGCGACCGTTAATGGTTAATAGTGGGAAGGTTTGTGATTACTTACCCACACAATCACATTGGATGAAATTGAACTGGACTTTTACTCGGAAAAATAGTGTGTTCTACTCATCATTACCTATAGTTACACACTCGCTTATGCACCATGAAAATAACTCATTCTTATCTGTGATAACCCGGTTTATCCCCCTTATCCACAACACCTACTATAACCAACCAGAAAGGAAATAAAAAATAATGGAACTACAAGTAACACAAGAAAACTTATCACGAGCATTAGCTGTCGTAGCACGGGTAGCGAGCAGTAAGACACAGTTACCTATTCTTAGTAATATTCTTTTTCGAACCGATAACAATCGCCTATTAATTGCAGCCACTAACCTAGAAATCGCTTCAAGTCATTATATCGGCGCTAAAATCACCAAACAAGGTGCAATCACAGTACCGGCAAAACTAGTCACTGAATTTATTGCCAACCTTCCTAACGGTCAAGTTGATCTTAAAGTGAATAATAATCAATTACATATAAAAAGCGGCAGTTTCTCATCGATGATAAATGGTATTGTGGCTGATGAATTTCCTGAATTGCCGGTGATCGACGAGAAAAACTCTATAAGTTATAAAATAGCCACTGACGAATTCAAACAAGCTGTTTCACAGACGATAATTACAAGTAGTAATGATACGACTCGTCCAGTCTTAACGGGTGTTTATTGGCACTCATTTGAAGGTTTTTTATATCTCGCAGCTACCGATGGTTATCGACTTTCCCAGCGACGAGTTGTTGAGACGAAAAGTACGATTTCGGCAATTATTCCGACATCAACACTCCAAGAGGTGTTACGAGTTATCCGCGACGAAACCACTGAGATCGAGTTATTATTTAACGATACGCAAGTCCATTTTCGGCTCGACGAGGCTGAAATAACTAGTCGTCTAATTGATGGCACATTCCCAGATTATCGTAAATTAATTCCACAAAACTCCGAAACTCAAATTATAGTAAAAAAATCTGATTTTGTGCGTATAACAAAAATTGCCAGTTTATTTGCGCGCGATTCCGGCGGCGGTATTACATTGAGTGCTGATAGTGATACTGATACTCTCTCGATTCATTCTATCGCCTCTGAAGTTGGTGAAAACACTTCTGAAGCGCCAACTAAATCGATTACCGCCAGTGGTATCATTACGTTAAACTCGCGCTATCTCCAAGAAGCATTGGCGGTAATAGAAAGTGATGAGATCCGGTTTAGTTTTAGTGGAAAATTATCACCGAGCGTCTTAACGACCAACGAAACTACCCCACTCTACACCCATATCATCATGCCGCTAAAAAGCTAATCATGACAACAATACGGTCGGTCTATATTCAAAATATCCGTAGTCACCGCGAGTACAACTTAATCCTGTCACCACACACAACGACGATAACGGGAAAGAATGGTGTCGGTAAGACATCGCTACTTGAAGCATTATATATCGCCCTTCAGGGAACTTCTTTCCGTGGTAGTGACACAGAACTCATCACACATGGCTGTGACTGGTATCATATAGATTTAAGTTGGAGTGACGACATCCGTCGCAGTGTGACATTTGAGCCGGAAAAACCGGCCGGAAAAAAGAAATTCGTCATCAATGAAAAAACCAGTTATAGGTTAACGACCGCAAATAAATATCCGGTCGTTATATTTGAACCAGAGGATTTACGGCTTATAAACGGCTCACCGAGCCGTCGACGTTTATTTATTGACCGATTCATATCTCAAATCAATCCCAATTTCCATCAGGCGGTTGTCAAATACGACAAAGCCCTGCGTCAACGTAATAAACTTCTAAAACAACACGAACTCCATAAGGATGAATTATTCGTCTGGAACACTATTTTAGCGCAGTACGGGGCATATATCACGACCGAACGTATCCAGTTCATCGAAAAATTAAACCAACAGTTATCGGAAAAATATATTACCATCGCCGGCGGTTTGGATGATGTGGCGATTCACTACTCAGAAACACTGGTTGGTGATGTGTCATCAAAGCTATTGGCTGGTTTGGAAGCGTCGTTTCAAAAAGACCGACTACTCGGCTACACAAGTATTGGACCACACCGTAGCGATATTGTTATTTCACTTAATGGTATGCCGGCTATTCAAACGGCATCGCGTGGCGAAAACCGAACGATTATATTAGCGCTAAAACTACTTGAAGCCGATTTACTTTATGATTTAGTTGGTAAAAAACCACTCGTCTTACTTGATGACGTGTTTAGTGAACTCGACGACGATCGACAACGTAATATTAGTGAAACTGGTTTTCAAACTGTCATTACTTCGACGACAACTCCAGAAAATTTGAAATTCAAAACAATTAAACTATAGGTTAATAACAAACCACACTATTTATTTAAGAACCTAATCGTGCACTTACAGATCACTATCAATATATAACAACCTACTCTAAGCTAATGAAAAGATATTTTATCAACATTAGCACCACTGAAACTAAATGTGAAGGTATCGTCGGATTTCTTAACCTTTAATGTAGTTTGGTAGTCATATTTTCGATTAATTCTTATCCGAAATGTATATATATCATTTTCAGTATCAATGTCGTGGTTGATAGAATTAATATCAACACTTATCTCTGTGGCTTTTTCACCTTTAACTGAAATTGGCGCCAACTGGTCTTTGAAAGATTGGATATTATCAAACGATATTCCTCGGTCAACGAGACTCGTGAAGCCAAGATAATTAGGCTTCTCTGGTTCATTAACAGCCTCTGGGGTTTGATTAGCAGGGTCGTAGATAGTCTCGCCACTTAACGGATCATGATATACCTTATCTGGATTAGTAGTACTAAAGTATGAAAATAAAATAAATGTCACCACACAAATAATACCTATTATAATAAGAGATACGAAGAGCGGTTTATTTTCTTTGATATTGTTGAATAAAGTTTTTAAATTCTCCATATATCACCTCCTATTTATAAATAACCCAGAAATTATCAGCATTTGCCGTGCCGAGAATAACGTTCGGATCCCAGTCTTTTTTACTATTACTTTGACCGATTGTTCCGTTTGAGTCAGCAATCTTCCATTTACCATCTGAAGTCACGCCGCGAATCGCGATAATATGTCCGGAACTAGTAAACGGCGCGGCGCCTGTACCAGATGTTATAACCATCCCACCTTTACGTAATTCTGCATTTATTGTCGCTATCTTTGCTTGAATATTTTTTGCCTTCAAGCCCCAATGAGCCGCAAGTATTGGGGATATTTGGTGACTTGAGCCAACGCCCGGTACGTACATACCCTTTTGTGTTGCATAATCACTGGTGTCGATAGGAGTGACACTTTTACCAGTAAGTGCCGTGATAATGGTAGCCATCGCAGTAGGACCGCAGCCCGAAGTTCCGACAGTTTTCCCTGTAGTTCCGTATGGATGATCTTTCCAACGTGGATCGACTTGATTATATATTGTCATACCATCAACGCTAAAATTAGAAGCATCGCCACTTGATGATTGATCGGAACACGAACTGCCAGAGACGGAAGAGTTCGAGCTCGCTCCTACAACTCCACTGTATTTACCAAGATAGTCTTGCGCACGAGAAAGTCTACTATCGAGTCCCTGTAGCGGTGAAAGTGGCGTATCACTACTCCCAGTTGTTATTGCTACTTCAAAGTACCGCCCCCAATACCATGCGGCTTTTTTTACGTCATCGTATTTTTTAATTCCTGAAATATTTCCCCTATCGGTAGCCTCTTTCCATGTGTATTTGAGCTGTGTATCAAAATCCCACTCGCTAAGGTTTTGGCCTTGAGCCCAAGTTACGAGTGCTGGCCATCTTCCACCCGAATCCCATTGAGAAATACCAATATGAGACTTTCCCTTCCCCGCTTGAGGATCAAAGCTTGATTCAACAGAAATATTACCCATAATACCAGCTGCTTGTTCGGCGCTAAGACCCTTACCGGTTAGGAAGTTCCAGGCTTTTTCTTCATTATCATTCCCTTCTATTGGAACATCTGAACCACTACCTGAGGTTGGGCAAGCACAAGCTCCTGTGGATGTATTCAAACCATTACTAGTAATATCTAACGTTGCCAAAAGTAACGGATGATCTGCTAAATTTACCGGTGAAGATTGGCTAATTGGTTTGATGTCTTGTTTTGAGTAAAATATCCAATCAACAGCAACATTTTTAGGGCCTGATTTAGGTAATGAATCAGCCGTTGCTTCCATACCGGCGTTTCCAAATACCTGTCTTGGATGCCAAGGGCCGTCATCGTTGATTTGCGCGTTTAAATCCCCTGCAAGAATTACCGGACCCGCACCCTGGAGTTCTTTGATTTTTTCCGCTATTCTCTCGGCGCCTTTTTGGTATAATATTTTCCTTTTGTCAGTTGGACTATACTTATTTGGATTCACAGGAAGATGAGTGCTTATAAAACTTACCTTACCACCATTGCTATTTTGTAAAGTAACCCATATCATAACGCGTTTTCCGTCATGCGGGACCCCTGTTACTGTAGAAAGTTGATAATCTACGTCGCTATCAAATGTAATCCTCTTTATGCCGGCATCGACTTTCGTCCATCTGTCAGACTTCCACATAATAGTAAGAGCAGACGACTCCCCGGCTGTGGCATTACTTAGTGATTGATCCGTATCTCGGTAGAAATCATACCCGGGTCGCTTAATTGCGTTATTCGTCGTCGTCCATTCATTGCCAGATACGAAATCAGGATTTGTCGCGATAACTTCATTTAACTGATTTTTAAAACTATCAGCGGACACACTAGTTTTAATATTTGCCTGAGCTACCTTTACCGGACCTATTGGTGTCAGGTCACCCGAAACTGTCCCAGTCCCAGGTTCTGCAGTGACAGTTGGGGCATGCCACACTTCCCCAACCCAGCCATTCCCATCATTAAAAGTAGACCTAACCCAAAATCCATGCTTCTGAGCTACAGACAAACTATCGGCTATAGCTTTATGTACCGCGCCACCTTTAAATGCTCCTTTAACACCATATTTATTAAACAAGTTCGCAATAGTTGCTATTTCCGTTTCTGTTATGACTCGATTCGGTTTCCATTCTACTTGAACTCTAATATCACTTCCTTGTTCTTTCACATAACTAAGAACTTCTTCTAACGTGGCAATATGTACCCCATGGTTCGTTAGTTGTTTCACTTGAGCTAAGGTTAAGTCGGCGACGTCTTTATTAGAACCTGGGCCCGTAAAGTCTTCTGATGCAGGCGTAGCATTGTGAATTAAAATAGGTACACCATCTTTTGTCATACGGGTATCTTGGTCGATTTGTGAATAGCCTTTTTTAATCGCTTCTTTTATGCCGTTTATACTATCCCCACCGGGATAGGTGTAGGGATCTCGAGCATCAGTATGAAAGCCTTTATGATCACCTGGATGGAACATACCTGTCTTACCAGGATTTTTATTATCTACGGAGTATATTCCACTCCCTTCGGTGGTAGATGTGGCTGAGGATGATCCATCCAGTGAACAAGCATTCGGGTCGTAAAAGATGACATCATTTCCACTATAGAAATCATAATCAGTTGCCCGTGCGGTAAGTGGGGAGAATAGCATAATGAAACTACTGATTATCATAAAAAATGATCGGATTAGTCTTTTTGTATTTTTCATATACTACTCCCCTCTCCCGCCTGAACATCACTCTGGCATTTGAATGTGCCATAAATCAACTCATCTTTTGATGGACAAACGATAAACAAACTATCATCTCCGTTATCTGTGTCTGACGCCGCCGCCGAGACTTTATATGTCCGTTTGATGTCTGGTATATCAACGAGGAGTTCTTTCAACGAACCACCATCTACCTCTTTCTCTGTGTAAGAATTATCTCTGACTTTGCCTTTTAGGTTTGTTGTGTTGATGTCTGCTTTTACTAAATAGAGTTTTATTTGACTTACGACGGCGGATTGGGTCGCGGGCGCGAGTGCGTACGACGGATTATCTAAACCATCTATAGAAAAAGGCGTCACAGTTTCTGTTGCTTGTTGCTGTGGTTGGTTGGTTTTTTTATTCAAGGTAATAACTACAGCAATGATAGCTACTAATAATACACACACACCTAGGATAATAAATATTTTTTTTCGGTTGATCATTTATATTTACTTCCCACGTAAGCAAAAGTGTAACCCTTCGCTTGGTACTCGGCTTTAGTTATGGTTCTTGTTCCATAACCATGTTTAACATTAAAATTGTACTCTTCAACAACGATTGACCCGTCCGCATTTACCTTAGAGACCATTCCGGTATGGCCCCATTGTGGGGTTGTGGTATGACTGGTTGAAAATACAGAATTCACCTGTGGTGTTGTGCCGGTTGCAAATTTAATACCTGGTTTACTCCACTGCGTCTTACCTGCGAGTGTTGCAACGACATCTTTACCGTTTCCAAGCGCTTGTTTTCCAGGAAGAACGCCATGTTTTACGAGGCGGTATAGGACAAAATCGACACATTCTCTAGTACAGTTTGCATATTTTGCACAATCCTTCGAGTAGTCGTCACCAGCGACATCGCCACCTGGAGTTATAGTACCGTCATCAGAAGTCCCGGTACTCGAACTACCCCCACTACTACTGCCTGGATCATTCTCAAAACTATCGTCAATACCACCATCCATAGTGTAAACGCGGAAATTACTCATCATGGTACTTTTGTCTGAACATGCCTTACCAGTGTGCCATTTATCATCATCGAAAGCGCCCTCTACTGAACCAATAGGATCTTTGCGATCGATACCACAATATTCGATAAAGTTTTTATAATCCTCACTCTTCGGTTCACCGGTTTCTTCGTCGATATGCCCGTTGTTTACCATATAAACAACGTTAGCATCCGGATCCATATCGAGTTCCGCAGGGCTCATTGAATAGCGCGGCGTACAAAGCATATCAGGATCGATATTAGCATCTTTCATTTCCTGATCATCGCAAATACTGTAACGTTTGGCTTCGTATGGCTGTGCTGGCATATTATAGGCAGCACTCGCTTTACCGAAACTCATAAATGAACTAGTAATGGTTCCGAGTAAACCAGCAAACTTACCACCTATGGTTGATTCTGACATTAGGGTTGCGTTAAGTGGCTGGATGATCGAGCCAGCGAATGAGTACTGATTATAGATATCGAACGGTGTTTTCTTGGCGTCGTAGACATCGGCGGCGACGGCGTTTTTTCGGGTTTCGTCGGTATATGCAAAGTAAGTTTTTAAATCACCCTTTTTCGATGGCATCATCCCATCAGATTGTGCCATGCCACCGAGTACCAGACCGGATCCTACCGCCATTGCATTACCGACATCAACTCCCTTGGTAGCTGCCCCGAGTGCCATAGGGCCGTACTCTTTAACTAAATAAGGGACAAGTTTCCCGATTCCAAAACCGAGTACTCTACCGAGAATATAAGCCGCGGCAGCATTCACTGCCGCACAGGCGATTCCCCCGACTACTGTTGCTGCAGCTATGGTACAGGCAGCGATCGTCCCGCCTGCGCCAACGGCAGCATTACCAAAGAATTTACAGAAAATACTTAGAGCTGCCTTGCCGCCACTTATCATACTCGGCGCTGCAAGTATTAGACCTATTATCCCCATAACACCGGTTTGCGGTAGTCCGAGCGAGAACTTTGCCGTGTTAGCGTTTGGTGAACCAGTGTCTCCATAGGCAGATAAGCGATATCCTTCCGAATCGGTCGGTGATTTCATATAGCCGGGATTATCAATGCTACCCCCACCATTATTGTCAGACACTGTTTTATCCGTAGTTAAAGAAGTCATTTGATCGCCAAGTGTAGAAACCACTTCTGGATCTCCGTCACCAGCAATAATTTTGTCGGTCTCTTTAAGAAACTCATAAGCGAATGCCGTAAAGGCTAATACCTTAGCAGCTTTAATACTATAAGAAACAGCATGAGCGGTTTCATAAACTGGACATATCAGTGAAAGTGCTGCCAATTTAGCACCAACGCCACTTAATTTTCCAGCTATGTCTTTACTACCTTTCACAGCCTCTTTAAAACGTCCGCCTTCTTTTGGGTCCCCCGCTTCATCGGCGCCCGTAGCTTTATCGAACGATTCCTGTATCGCCTTTTTATCTTTACCTTCCTCGGTCGATCGTTTTGTTAGATGGAATTTTTCAAGAAGCATTTTGCTGAATTTTGAATCCAAAAAAGCGGCTGTCTTCGGATTGAAGGCCTTAAAAACAGCCGACCTCCCTTCTGGCGATTTAGAAAAAGCTGCCAGTTCTTTAGGATTTGTTATCGTGTGCACAACTCCGTCTTGAGTGGTATATTTCATTGAGCTAATTACGCGTCGCCCAAGTCGTTTATCCCCCTCAACCGTAAAGCCGGCTTTTGTAAACTTCTTTTCCATTCGTTTACTCATAGTAGCGAATTTACAACGTACCGTGACTTTACTGCCACAGAATCCGGCTCGTACGCCAACTTTATCTTTCACCCAGTTACGCATCATACGATCGGAGCGCATAATCTGTGCTGGTGTAGCGTCGCTAAGATCGTTTAGAAAGACGTTCTTTACGTGCATAAGTAACAGTGCCGGTGAAAGTAGTGTCGTCATAAGAAAGCCACCACCACCAAGCAAGGCAAAAATGACCGCGATCGGACTTTTCCGTTTTAATCCACTAAATCTCCCTTTGGCGGATTTTTTTTCACCTGTTGGATTATAAAACCCTTGCTGGCTGTCTCCACTTTCTTCTTGTTCTTTGGCGTTGTCGATGTTTTTTGACGCATTAGCTGGATCGTTAGCGAAAGCCTCTACTTGGTCTATACCTGCGTTTACTGCCGCATTTTTACCAGTCTCTTCTTCTAAGTTACCAAGATTACCCGCTCTAGTAGCTGGGTTGAGTCGTTCATCTTCTTGTTCGTCGTTTTTATATGAGAGCGCCATAATTCACCTTAGATTATACGCCGCTTTCACCCGGATTGGCGTAACTTGAGACGAGCGGTTCTTGTTCGGTGGGCGGCGCTGGCGATGGAGTTTGTGGTGGACTGGTTGAAACCAGCTGTTGCTCGGTTTGGCTCGGTACGATTTGGATGTGCACATGGTTCTGACCAGCGAAGAATAATCCTTGCCCGACCGGGAAGTTGGCAAGGCGCTTTTTCTCTTCTTCGGTGAGTTTAAAGACATCACTTAATACATCGACGGCGCTTGATGATTGTTTAAGAAGCAGCTGCATCGACGAGTTGGCAACAATTGCTCGACCCATCTTGCTACCCATGAAGTCTTCTACATCTTGGGTGATGGTAGTAAGGCCAAGTTGGTATTTACGGGCACGCTTCGCCAAGCTGAACAAGAAGTTGGCCGAATCGTCGTACTTCATTAGCTGCCAGGCCTCGTCGACGATGAGCATGCGTTTTTTCTGCTGACTGCGCGTAATATTCCAAATGTGGGACAGCACGATATACATAGCGACCGGCCGCAATTCATCTTCCAGGTCACGAATATTGAAAACAACCATATTGTTGTTGATGTCGATATTGCTCTGCTGAGAGAAAATACCGGCGAACGTACCTGAAGTATACTTACGCAGGCGCTGGGCTAGTGCTGGGCCGGTTCCGTTCATGTGTAGCAGAGTGTCGTACAAATCAGCTACCGTTGGTGGTAACGACTGGTGTGTCAGCGGATCGCTGGTAATACCAACACGGGCGTAAGTGTCAATCAATGCCTGGTCGAGATCAGCTTCTTCAGCTGGTGACAGGGCTGACATCGCGACGCCCTGAGCGGTTTGCTGTGTGCCGCCGAGCATTAATCGGAGCAAGCCGTGTAGTGTTACGAGATTCGCCCGCAGCGCGTCATCGGCTTCATCAGTATCGATAACTCGTGGCAAATCGAACGGATTGATACGAGTATCGCTGTTCAAACTAAGGCGGATATAGCTGCCGCCCACCGCGTCGGATAATTTCTGATACTCATTTTCTGGGTCGATAATCAAGACGTCACTACCGATCATCATTGAACGCAACGCTTCAAGTTTGACGGTGAACGACTTACCGGCACCGGACTTAGCGAAAACCACCATGTTAGCGTTTTCCAATGAGAATCGGTCGAAGATAACCAAGCCATTGTTGTGCATGTTGATACCGTAGAGAATCCCCTTTTCTTGGGTCAGGTCAGCGCTAGTAAATGGAAAACTTGTTGAGATTGCGCCGGTGTTCATGTTGCGCCGGATTTGCAATTGATCACTCATTTGTGGCACGGAGCTATTTAAACCTTGTTCTTGTTGTGAGCTGGCGACTTTTGAAAACACTAATTGCTGGCCGAAAACAGTCTCGACCTTATGCTGAACAAAACTTAGTTCATCAAGACTGTCTGCGTAAAGTGTGATATAAAGTCCGTAACGGAAGAAACGTTCGGCGCCGACTTGCAGTTGGTCACGCAATTCCTCGGCGTCATTGATGGCCGCTTCAAGGCCTGGGTCGCGCGTGCGACCCTTCTCACTGTTGATAGACAAACTGGCTTCCATTTGGGTAACTTTTTTGCGCAAGTTGTCGAGCACGACTTGGCTTTCTACCGGGTAAACGAACATACTCATATCGAGCACTTCGTCCATGTTGATGATGGAACTAAGCCAACCGGTGTAAATTTGACGCGGGTAGCCATAAACATAAAGGGTGCGGCCATATTTCGTACCAAGTCGGAAATAGCTAGCGTGAACCTCAATACTGCTCGGTGCAATTAAGTCACGTAGTGTCGTCATACCCTTTAAAAAGGCTTGCTCAACTTCAACCTGTTCACGTTCGCGTTGTTGAGCAGCGATGTCAATCGGATCGGGTTTTTTCTTGGCCATCAGGCTACTCCTCCTTGAACATCAGGGCGTGGTGCGTCGCCTTCGCCTTTTCGAACGTAAGTAGTTGAGACGCCATTGAAATTACCGAGCGGTTCACGGACAGCAGTGTCGGGGTTGTAGACATTGTAGTACAATTCACCGAGCTCTTTCGTGCCGAGTTGGACGCTTTTAACGCCCATCTGGAATATACCGCTCGTAACGGAATCGACCCGATTTTTTATCTCGTCTTTTGCCTTGTCATAAGCGACCTTGTCAATCTTGACGGCTGATGATTGTGGTTTGGCGAAAATCTTGCCGAAGAAACCAGTGGCTTGGTCTTTGATGTTGTTGAAATCGCCTGTCGGATAGAATGGGACGATCACGAAAAAACTTTTATCCATAATGTTGGCTTCTTGAGCAAGGACGTCGATGAAATTGATGTAATCGTCCATCAGGACGTTCAGTAGCATGTTGTCTTGGCCGCGACGAATCGACACCAGACGGTCGAGGTATGGGCCGATATCGACCCGCTGGGAACGGATGAAAATCTGAATTGGGAAATAAAGCGAGTTAAGAAAATTCTGGTAGCTGAATTCTATTCCTTCGCGTTCGCGTGAACTCATCAGATCGAAATTGATCGACTGGCAAGCTATGACCGCTCGGAAGCTACCATCTTTCATGATGACCATATTGTCGCGGATTTCAGATATCAGCAGTGTGTTCTGAGTGCTATTAGGGTTCATCGGCTTCGGTGTCGGTGCGTCGCCTGGACGACTCGTTTCAGGCTTTCCGGCCGCCGCCGCGCCACTACCGAACACCTGTTCACCACCCACTTGGGGCACAGCTGGTTGGCCGCCAACGATAGGCGCTGGAGTTGGTGGCTGCGGTTGAAGTTGAGGTTCTTGACTTGCTGGCGGCACGCGGACTTCCCACTCTCTTATTGAAATGATTTATCGGAGTGAAATGACGACTTCGTCTTCAGAAAGTTCAGCTTCTTTCTTGGCGATTCGATCAGCCTCACGCTGGATCGTCTCAATCGATAAATCATGGTTACTTGCAAGGTTCATTATATCAGGTGAGATGGGCTTTTCGCTAGTGGTTTTCTCCTCTGGAACAGCAGTTGGTGGTGGTGTGCTCGCCTGTGAGGTATCGTCATCCGAAATCGGCTGGATAACCGACTGGTGAATTGTTGGGTACGGATTGAACGTGAGGTGCGGATCATCAGTCGCGTCGTCTGTTGGCGATACTTGAGGAGTTGGTTGAACCGGAGGCGGCGTTACGACAACGGGCGCCACCGGTATGGTAGCTGGAGCCGGCTGCTGCATGCGCTGGACCATTTCTTCATGACGGGCCGCATCGGCCTGAGCCAAGCGATTATCAAAGGCCTGGCCAACACCAGTAGTCTCGTCGAGAACATCCGGTGCCTGTTGAGCTTCGAAGTACAAGTTCTCGTTAAAAGGAGTGTTTTGTACCGGCGCATCGACGCCACGTGTCGCCCAACCACCTGAATCGACGATACTAGCTAGGTATGACAACCGTTGCTCAGCCTCACCTTGTGATATATCTTTCGTGCGCTGGATTTCAACAGTCTTTGGCGCGGTAATTTCTACGAGCGACTGTACGCCGTCGGGTTGCCACAGGCGCCGCCGTGGCTTTATGTGGTATGACACGACAGCAGCCAAGTATGTCTCCATCGGCTGGTCTTTTCGTAGCGGCAAAGCCAATGCGCCGAAGAACAGGATTATTGGTAGCGGAATAATAAAAAGCGGCAGAAATAATTGTGCCAATCCCCACGCTAGCGCACCGGAAATCGCCACCACAATTAGGTAAATGAACTGTCGGAAGCTGAACGGACCAATCAGTTTGTCATCAGCCTCAACATCTTGGGGTACTTTATAAACTGCCATTAGCTATAGTATACGTTAAAAGCGTGAGTAATATAACAGGCTTATGGTCCGGGTGGCGTTCGATGCGTATCTTCGACAATAGCTTGTCCGTGAGCTTCTTCTTTACTCTCATTTCGGAGACCGGCAACATTATCGCGTATAGCTTGTTTTTTATCTTCAGCTAAATTACCCCATACCTCGTTATTACCCATAATTTCATTAGCCCGTACCGGCGAGATACTACTTTGCGCAAGTCGTGTAACACTTTGACCAGCGAGCTCGTGATCACTAAGAGCATCGAGTGATCCTGTTCTTGAAGCTAGGGTAGAAATGGATGCGCTTGTTGCTACTCTCTTGCCGGCATCGTTAATTTCCGTTTCACGACTCCATTTGTCAAGTGCAGCATCCTTACCTTTGAGACCAGCACCTGTAATGTCCGACTTAAGATACTGAACTGTGCCACCGTCTTTATTAGCCGTCGTAACACTTTTATCAAGTGTTTGACCGAGAGCTTCAACGCCCTTACTACCTGAGCCAAGCAATATCTTTTGAGCGGCTCGGGCTTTGGTTGTGTCACCCTTCTTTATAGCTTCAGCTAGTTCTCCTTGCGCTTTAGGGATAGTCGTGGCAGCATTCCAACCGTCTTGCTTCTGCATTAATATAGCAGCGCGATCCACGTCTTCATTAGCAATCTTTGATTCGGTTTCAGCACCGGCAGCTGCAATTCGTTGGCCGTATGTTCCGGTGGCTTTGTTAACTCCACGGTTAACAATGGTTCGTGGGTCATATTTACTACCTCGCCCACCCCATCGCTGAGATCTTTTTACGTCGCGATTACGATCGTATTGAGTTTTCATGGCACCAAGCCGGGACTTACCGACCGCATTTTTACCAGCTTTGTCAGCATAACCACTCAATTTTGCGCCAAGTGTGCCGGCGGCTGACATTGATCCTTTAAGTAACGCCGGCAATGCAAAGAGTGGTACAGCCTGTACGCCAAGAGCCACAATGGCCATCATTTGGCCATCATTTCCTGCGACCTTGAGTAATATCTTGGAGGCCATTGAGCCAGCGCCAAATAGAACGCCAATAACCGGGAAGACGAGCAATAGTGTACTGAACATCTTCCACCACTTTTTGAACCACTGATCTGTATTTGGCAATAGGTATGCCACAAATGCCAGCGGCGAAACTACAATCAGTAGAATAATGAGTGCTTTTCGTGCAATTAGAATCAAGACAACAAGGGCGAAAACAAGCAACACGGACGGCGCTAAAATGATAAGGACCACAATAGCTAAGATTGTTCCAGTGGCAAGGACTGTAATGGCGGTCGCGTTCCAAATCGCATTAACCCCCGATGGAGCGGCGCCTCCTTCGCCGGTATCAATTCCATTAAATAGCGCAACGGCATCTTTACCGACGATGTTACTCAAGTCAACGGCAATCTCACATACGTAATACGAGACATTCACCAGAATGGCCGCAATGATAAGTCGAGGCAACATCTTTTTTATGCCGTAATTAGTGACACCAGTACCGGTCATTTGTGAGTAGACGATAATAAGGAATGCGATAACGAACAGCACATTGGCGATATCGCGGAAACTTGCCCAGGCATCCTTTGTGGGATTACCGCTATCATCCCCTGTTAGTAGTTGCGGCTCGATTTGTAAAAAGGTATCAGAGAGAAAACTATAGGCGGCATCGTTGACCTTCCCGATGAATTTTATAGTCGGACAAATAATCCAGCCGATACCATCGACTTGACAAGAGGTTGTATCGTCGGTAGCTCCGTCAGTGGTGCTTGTTTGTTCAACTTCGACAGGAGAGACCTTGTCGAATATATTCTTCATATCGTCTGGCAATTTAGCAATTGCACATTTTATAATGTCAGCTTGTGTTTTATTTGGATCAGCGGACGGTGTTACGCTATTAGTACAAGAGGTGACGGCGGCACCTATGGCGTTACTTATCGCATCGGAACATTCTTGCCATGCGAGCCCAGGACCGTGGTTCGGCGATCCGGTTGGCTTTGTGCCACACTTGTCCTTTATATATGCATCTACAGCAGCTTTACTACTGGTTAGAATGTTGTCTTCGACTTGAGATATGGCAGATTTTTTAACATAAGCTGCATAGGCTGCAGCAAGTGCAGCCATGCTGTTCTTCTTGCCTTTTGCGAAATCGCCACATTCCCCGCCGTCATGTCCCAGCCATAGGTCTGGGATATTAGAGCCGTCATCTTTGCCACCTGCGTATTTATAAATAACATCACTTATCTTTCCGGTTGTTGGATCGACGTATGAAACGGTAACGGCATTACCTCCGTCGACGGTCGAACTATTTTCTGCGGTTAGAGTCGCTCCACCTCCACAGAATTTCTCAAGAGACTTTTTATAAAGGATATATTTAGCGTAGTCAGGTAAGGTTTTGTAGGATGAGCTAACAGCTGCTGAAAAGTCTGATGTCTGGTCACCTAGATTCCCAGACAGATCCCAATCCTTGCTCCCTTGCATACAAGCTTCTTTACTTTCTCCACCGTTACTCTTTGCAATTGGTTGTATGGAACAGAAAGCATCCATATTGCTATCGAAACCGAGAAATGTATTCGAATCAGTTACAAATCCGCCGTCACCACAGCTTTGATTGTCGCTACCACTTAAATACCCGATATTCGTTCTGGCATCGCTTGAAAGCTTTGCTTTGAACCAATTACCAGCCTCTACGTTCGACTTGCTTGTTTTACCAACATCATGCAAGCCATAACATCCCATAAGAGCAGTGAACCGTATGAAACCTTCCGCCTGTTTTGCTGCATCATTCTCCGGGTTCGTGATAGTTGTATCTGCGAAGGCTGGTATCGCTGATAACGTAGATGTGACGATACTTATCGCGAATACAAGGACAAGGAATCGTAGAAAGAATAAACGGCGAAACATAATACAGACATAATAACACTTATGTATAAAAAAGACACCGAGGTTCGGTGTCTTTAAGGAGTCTACTGTGTCTGATTCTAATTAGTGCCCGGATCATTCCCGTATAAACCAAGGTCACGCCAGTTGGACTCCATGAAGCCTTCAAGTCTGTACATATCTACCTTGTCATCACGATATTTCTTCGCAAAGGTGTACATCGCCCAGGCGCGGGTGTGATCGAAATTCCGAATCATGTTGAACGCGTTTGGGTAATCCTGCAATATCTCCGGATTTGCGTCGAGAATGAAGGCGATATGCTCTTCTGACAAGTCGTTGTTTACTGGTAGTAGCTCAACAGTTTGGCCAGGTTTATCAAGACCAGGCAGTTTCCCGTCAACATAATAGCCAAAATCAGAGATTGAATCGCCGTCTAAATCCTGTTCTTTGTCGGAAATACCATCATGATTAGCATCGAGGGGGACGTGATTGAGAATCGTGCCGTTCGGGCCTAATACATTATCTTCAAATTGTTGTGAAAGCGGGAGCGAATGATGTTGTTCTTTTGGTGTTGGTTTCTTATCACCACCAAGAGCGCCATTTGCAACTACACCAACAACACCTGTTGCGATGACGGCAACGCCACCAACGACGGCCATCTTACCCTTTGTCCAAAACGCAGGCTTTTCGTGCTTATCGTCGCGATGTTCGCGCGGGACACGAGCGGTAGGACCTTGAAAACTTTCATGCAAACCCTGGAACTGTGCCTCGACGTCGTCACGGTTACGAAGTGGTACTTCGGCCGTAGGTTCTAATGGCGGCAAGTCGCCGGAGTTAATACGTGTGGTGGGATCCTTGTCTGGTGACATCTGCATTCTCCTGTGGCCTACAAGGACACATTAGATATTTATGTAAATACTATATACCAAAAGTTCAGAAAAAGCAAGTGCTTGCGATTACAGTCAAGACTTGAAATTCTAAATGATTCCCATACGGCTAAGAACGTCAGGCTTAACAAGCGCGCGAGCTGACGGTGAGTTACGCAAATCTTCTACCAGTTTGGTGTAGGCTGCCGGGTTACCAGTAGTCGGGTCGGTTAGTTTATCAATCGCATGCAATTGGACAAATGTGTTCATATTGGCGAACTTATCGACTGCCAGATTGCTCCAAGTAGTAATGTCTTCGCTAATTTCATTGAACTTCATTGCGACTCGCGGTGCACCGGGAGGAGCGAGATGGGCTCTGTTATTTATCCAGTCATCGAAGTGTTTACCGGCTTGTCTGATGGCTCCATTCGTGCCAAGTATTTCCTTGAACGTCTGGAGGTCGTCGGCAGACGTACCGGGAGAATTCTCGTAACCTTCCAGGACTTTCGCAAGCTTGCCAACACCGAAAGGACCATTTTTTGCTAATGCGTTCGCGTAAGCGATTCGTTGCGCCATCGTCATGGCGTGGTCGAATTCTTGCTCCAGCCTGTCGATGTTTGTGGCTAGGCCGTAATCCATCGTGTTTTCAATATTCTGGATATCCTCCATGAAGGCTTTGCCAACGATAGATTTTGCCGAAGCAAAAACAGAATTTCTTCCCTGCTCGCCCATAACACCACCAGCCAGCGCCAGTAGTGCTGGATCGTTCTTGAGTTCGGTCGCAAGATCGATCTGAACGGCGCGTTCGGCCTGCTGCTTGCGCATACCTTCAACGGCGACGGCTCGTTCTACGCCCTGCGTTTCAGTAATCAGTGTGAACATGGCTGATCCTGGTGCGAACGGCGTTGGTGGCCGCTGGCCTGAAGCCCATTCCTTGATTTCAGCCTCCCATTGTTTCTTGGCCAATTCGGCGTTCTGGGTGCTGACGTGATGTTCAAGTTTTACTTCGCGAATACCAGCATTAGTCGTGGCGTGTTGTTGCCAATGGGCTTCGCTGGCAGCTTCGACTGCATCCTTGTAAGTTTTAGCGGTTTCGCTACTAGTGTGGGCATCTTGTTGGATGGTCCGGAGTGCTGGTGAGTTATAGACTTGCTGCTGCCAGTGTTGCTCGGCCGCGCCGGCAACTTCGCTTTTGTGTAAATCAGCCTCAGCTTGAGCGGCGTGCGCATCAATACTTCGGTTGCGCAAATAGGGCGACGTTCGGACGGAATTTTCCCAGGTACGCTGAGCGGTGCTGGTGCCATAGCGCTTTTCCAGTTCACCGCGCTGGTTTTCCTGGTGAATTTTTTGTCCGGAACCTGTCTGGCTGAAGTATGCGCCGGTACTAGCTTCGTTGGCGGCTTTCCAACCTTCGCGAGTCCGTCTACCTTGGTCGCGGCGGTAGGCTGCGCTACTTGGTGTAAAGCGACGAACAGCGGCCGGGTCTCTTGCCATTCGCTTCATTTTAGCGGCCTGATTGGCCTCGAGTCGTTCTTTTGACCACGCTTTGCTTCGGTCGAACATACCTTTTGTCGGATTGTTAACGATTCCCGCGAAGCGGTTGAGTACGCCGCCACCAAGCCGTAATAATATCGGTGTAATAGCGAGTGGCATCACCTGAACGGCCATACCGAGTAAGATTATATTGATGGAATTGGCATTCTGGATGATAGCTGCTGCGGCCAGCTGTGAGCCGCCGAATATCAGCGAAAAACCCGGAAAGACCATCAGTAGCGTGAAAAACGTACTGCGCCACTTTTCAAACCACTTCTCGGTATTTGGTAGTAGGTACGCTACGAATGCCAGCGGGGCGATGATGACTAGTACGGTGATAATTGCCTGTCTGGCCGCCAAAATAAGAAATGTCATTAGCACGACGAACAGCACGGAAATAAGGATCGGTAACAGTAAGAAGATTAGGCCAGCGACACCGGCGACACCACCAATTGCGGCGATGCCAAGATACGCGCCGATACCACCGGCCGCGGCAATACTACCACCCGACAAAATAAGTGCCGACATGCTTTCCCAACTGACAACATGCCAGCTGTTGCCTTCGTCGCCAACCAGCGAGTTGCGCATACCTATGAAAAGATCCTGCAAACTATAGCCTAGAACGTTGAACACATCGATTGACACCGCGCAAATCCAGTAAGATGTATTAACCAAAATGGCCGCCACCACGATTCGCGGCAGCAGCTTCTTAATACCGTAATTGCTCATGCCGAAACTAGTCATCTGCGAGTAAATGACAATCAGAAAACCGATGATAAAGGCCACGTTGGCGAAATTCCGCATAACCGACCAAGCACGATACAGTGCCTGGTTTTGGGTGGTCTGCAAAGGCCGGACTTCCAAGAAACCGTCGACCAGACTATAGATAGTGTCCATGCCTTTAGCTAAGAAATTGGTGATTGGACAGACGATCCAACCAATTCCCTCTACCGCGCAGGATGTTGTTCCTTCGGACGCATTTTCATCATTACTAGCTGCTGCACTGGCTTTTACTGTGATAGTCGTTGGACTGGACGGATTGGATAATCCGGCCACGTTGCTATAATCGTAAGTTCGCAGCGAGGCGCGGGCTTCTTTATTCGGTGTACTACCGGGTGGGAAATAAATCAGATAGGCTTTGGCTGGCTTGCCGGCCGTCGGATCGGCCGGCTCGAAGTAACTATAATATTGCGTGCCAGTCGGCAAGCTTGTTTTGTCGTCATCGATTGCTTTGGTCGGGCCGCTATAGTCATGATTTTGATAACTTAATGTATCGCCGTCGAACGTTGCCGTGTCGGCTGCGTGTGCCAGCGGTGCAGTGGCGATGATGTACAGAAAACAGGCCACCAGTAAGGCTGGGACAAAACCAAGATACTTCCGCATCGATATTCTACCGAGCGGGCCTCTTTTGATAGACTCCCACATATCCCTGTTACAATAGCATTTTACAGATGAGAAGTCAAGGATATCGTTCCATAAAATCTGCTTATTTCAAGCTGAGATTTTCTCGTGGATAGCACCACAAAAACTCGCTTGCATAAACCCCCCTGTTAGGGTATTTTATGTATAGACATGAAACTAAAACAAAAACTATTACTTATTACTGGACTTTGTTCGCTACTTACCGTCAGTGTTGCGACGCTTGTGCCGTCGAGTGCCTATGCTGATTGTGGTGGTGCTAAAACATCGATCATAAATTGTTCGCAGGGTAATGGTAAAACCGTCGAAAGTAACGGTATCTGGGGAATATTATTGATCGGCGTTAATATCTTGACGGCTGGCGTTGGCATCGTAGCAGTTGGTGGTATCGTATATGGATCAATTCTGTTTGCCAGCGCTGGTGACCGCTCTGATCAGGTAAAGAAAGCCGTCGGTATTATCACCAATGTGGTTATCGGCCTAGTACTCTACTTTTTGATGTTTGCTCTGACGCAGTTCTTGATTCCAGGGGGAATCTTCTCATGATGAAAGCGAAACGATTTATTCTAGCTGCCTTGTTCGCCGTAACAGTTGGTGGTGCGGCACTTTCGGTAACCGCTCCGGTAACCGCGCAAGCGGCTTGTAATGACCACTTCCTGACCTTCCCTGCTTGGTTTCGTGGTCTGATAGATGATAAGTGTGAGATCCAAAAACCTGGTAGCGGTCAAGATGGACTATCGAACTTCATCTGGACAATCGTGCTTAATATCGTCGAAGCTGCCCTGCAGGCGGTCGCTTACGTCTCACTTATTTTTCTCTTGTACGGTGGTTTCAAGTTCATCTATGGCGCAGGCTCCCCCGATCAGATTGTCGGAGCGCGTAAAACCATTCTCAATGCGGTAATCGGGCTGGTTATATCGATGTTTGCCGTCTTGATCGTTAATTTGGTGGTGGTGAGGTTATAGATGAGCGACAAGATTTTTGAATTTGCTATACGATTAGTCGCCGTAACTAAGATTCCGGCCGACACTGTAAATGTGCCTAAGGCAGACGCTGACACTGTTTTTACAGGTATGCTCAATCTTGCCTATTGGGCAGCTGGTGTGACAGCGGTAATCGTTATTGTGGTGGCTGGTATTATGTTCGCGACTGCTGATGGATCACCTGACAAGATTGCCAGGGCTCGCAAGGCAATTGTCTATTCAGTTGTCGGCCTGGTTATCATATTGTTTGCAGCCGTAATAACACAATTCGTAATAGGAAAGTTTAATTAATATGAAACGAAGAATCAAACACATCATTGTTGCTGGTTTATTAGCTATCGGATTGTTTACCCCATTAGCTTTGGCAACATCAACGGCCCAGGCAGCTGATATCTATAAAGGCTGTAGCGGTAGTGGTGCTAGTAGCGTTATTTGTGCTAACAAGGACAATACCGATGCCAATAGTGCGGTGGAAAACATCGTTAAAATATTGTTATTCGTGCTGGGAATCATCGCGGTTATCGTGATTATTATCGGCGGATTACGCTACGTGGTATCGGGTGGCGATGCCAATGCCGTCAAGGGTGCGAAAGACATGATTCTTTATGCCGTCGTTGGTTTGATCGTCGCTATTATGGCGTACGCTATCGTCAGTTTTGTCGTCGGCTCTTTCAGTAGCGGAGGCGGTGGTAATAACAATGGCGGCGGGTCAAACCAGACCCAGACCCAGACTGGCAACAATAATGGTAGCAATAGCAATTAAACACACAAAATAAAGGGAAAACTATGAAAAAAATCAAAGAAATACTTATGAGCGTAGCGATTGTCGGTGGTATGTTGACGGGCGCGGCTACAGTGACAGTAGCGGTAGCCAATGCTTCGCCGGCTAGTGAAATCATCGGTGGGGCTGATACCACCGGTCAGAACGGCGGCAAGTCACTCCAGGAAAATATCAAAATCATCGTCGATATCATCCTGTTTATCATCGGGACGATTGCGGTTATCATGATCGTGGTTGGTGGTTTACGTTATACCCTGTCGGGTGGCGATGCCAATGCCGTCAAGGGTGCGAAAGATACTATTTTGTATGCTATCGTTGGTCTGATTGTTGCCGTCGTTGCTTATGCCATCGTTCACTTTGTTCTGAAGCAGTTTGTTGGCGATGGTAGTGGTAACTAAAGAAAAAGGAAATAAGTATAACTAAGCTTAACAAACATCCGCACATCTGGTATAACCAGTACAAGAGAATAACGTTATGAAAGGAATCACTAACATGAAACAATTAATCAAAAAGAGTCTACAGGGGCTACTCCTTGTTCCGGTACTCGCTTTGGGTGTGAGTTTTCTCGCGCCAGTAGTCAGTCCGGCTTTTGCGGACGTGCCATCGATCAGCGATGCAGCTAAAGATACCAAGAGCGACAGCCAGAGCTCGGATTTAACTGGCGATCAAGGTGTCTTTAAGATCATCACCAACGTGCTACTGTTCATCATCGGTGCGGTCAGTGTGATTATGCTCATCATCGGCGGTATCCGTTACACAGTGTCGGGCGGTGATCAGAATGCGGTAACTGGTGCCAAGAACACCATTCTTTATGCCATTGTCGGTATCGTCGTGGCGCTGCTCGCCTACGCTGCCGTTAACTTCGTACTTTCAAGCTTTGGCAACGAAGCCAGCTAGAGTCGGATGATTACAATATAAAATACCCTGGTCATGATGACCAGGGTATTTTATATTGATAAACGATTGCTTATTGAATCGTAATCTTCTTGGCTTGTTCGCTTTTGATCTTGCTGAAGCTAATTGATAGGACGCCGTCTTTGAGCATCGCATCGACTTCGTCTTCTTTGACTGCAACAGGCAGTGCAACCGTCCGGCTGAACTCGCCCCAGTAACATTCCTGGATGTGCCAGTTTGTCGCCTCTGTGTCGTCACCGCTGCTCAGCGTGCCGCTGATAGTCAGGATGCCGTCAGAAATGCTGACATCAAGATCTTCTTTGTTAACACCGGCTGTGCGGGCTTTGACTACGAGTTTGTCTTCGGTTTCATACACATCAACTGCTAGTTGACCTGGAAACTCGTCGTAATCTTCCCCTGCCACGTCGTCATCGACGGGCGTGCTTGTGTTGTCGTTGGTTGTTGCAAGATCTTCGTCGTTCAAGAACGCTGCTGCCAGCTCATCCTCAATCAATAGATCGTCGTTTTGCTTTCGGGCCATGATATCCTCCACTTTTCTCTAGGCTCTTGTTGACAAATAGTCCTCTTCAGTATAACCAATAGATACGCTATAATCAACAAAACGAGCTAACGAAACGTAAAAAGCACAATGTTTGATTTACTTCTCTCAATAGCCGCTCCTCACCTCTGTTATGGATGTGGTAAAAATGGTGCATTGCTTTGTACAAATTGTAAATATAACATCAGTCTGGAGAAATTTTCAGCCTGTTTGAGCTGCGGACGGCCAGCTGGTGTCGGCGGAATTTGTCGACAGTGCCAAGTACCTTATTCGCGGGCTTGGTGCGTGGGAAAACGCGAACAAGAAATCGAGCAATTGATCGATGTTTTCAAATTCGAACGGACACAGGCGGCTCGGCGACCTCTGGCTGCGTTACTTGATGGAGCCCTACCGGTCTTGCCGCCCGATATAGTCATTGTTCCTATCCCAACGATCTCTGCCCATGTTCGTCGGCGCGGTTACGATCACGCGCTACTGCTAGCTCGTGAGTTTGCTAATCGCCGGAAAGTATCGTGCCGGGCGGTTTTAGAGCGAGCAACCACAACCGTTCAGCAAGGTGCGAATCGCAGGACCCGATTTACTCAGGCTAAGGGTGCTTTCAGGGTGCGTCGCGATTTGCCACCAATTACCTACTTGCTAATTGACGACATTGTTACTACTGGCGCGACACTGCACTATGGCGCGCAGACGTTGCTCGATGCTGGCGCCGCTGAGGTTTGGGTGGCGGCTGTCGCGCATCAACCCTCGACGAAGTAGCTCCAATCTGTTAATATGGGGCAAGTTCATGGAGAGGTGACCGAGTGGTTTAAGGTACTTGTCTTGAAAACAAGCGTGGGGCAACTCACCGCGAGTTCGAATCTCGCCCTCTCCGCCAAGATTTGAAAATGACCCTTGTGGTCGTTTTTTAATCCTGATAGATGGAGGTTTGAGTTCGCGGGTTTTG
>CAYSAD010000002.1:0-150313 GCA_964428955.1 uncultured Candidatus Saccharibacteria bacterium
GCCATGATGGCAATGACGGTGATGACAATGAGGAGTTCAATGAGGGTGAAAGCGGGGTTAGGCTTGAACAACTTATATGTTTTTTTCATTGATAAATTGATAACCTTAGTTGTATGGTTTATATCTCGGAGTCTACCATAAGTACTATAGTAGTCGCAAGCGGGCATTTGACACGCAAGACGCGTTTAGTATAAAATGTATAGTAACTAAGGAAGGGAATTATTGATCATGAGCGACGCAGCACCAACGCAAGTTACCATCTACAGCACCACATGGTGCGCCTTTTGCAAGACCGAAGAACAATGGCTTAACCGGCTCGGTGTCCCGTTCGTCGTGAAAGATATAGAGGCCGACGAGACCGCCAACAACGAACTGCTCGAAAAACTGGGCGGTGATTTCCGTGGCGTACCCGTCACTGATGTGGCTGGCGATATGATCTTGGGCTTTGACCGTCCGAAGCTCCAGGCCGCACTGGAAAAGAATCAGCTCGTCGCAGCCGCGTAACTCTTTTGCTTGTCAGCCTGTCAAGCTGAGTGTATAGTACAGCATATTATGTCAGGTGAGATTGTTCGACGTACCGAAAACCCGGACGTTATAGGTTTTCAACACACCACACTTCATATCGGTGAAGCTGAGCAGTTGCGAGCTTTGCTTGATACGCCAACAAAGTATGTCAACCTTCTTTCGCAAGCCGAGCCAGACTTTGAACTACCAGCGCTATCGATGACACTTTACGCCGAGCGCGAGCAATCGCCCGAAAGCCTACAGCTACACGCCACGAGCCATTTTACGCCAATCGATATTTTACAGCCTAGTCAAACACTTTCATGGCAGGACGCTCTGAAGGTCGAACTATTCGATTTATACCCAGATTCAACTAAGACTACAATGCCTCACGATAGTGATTCACTCTATATAGAAATCGGAACTATGTTTTACGGTCGCGTCGCGACCTACGCCGAACTTGACCGCTGCGCCATAGAGGTTGACCTTATACCACAAGATCGTTTTCATAAATTTGCGGGCACAGTTATAGACGCCGATTTGCCAGACGAACTACCTGATCCTTACTTGATCTTGAAAGAATTTACTGGGCTATGGTTACGCGCTCATGATATCGTTGTTGAAAATTCTGGATATCGACCAAATCCGATTAATTTATCACTAAGATCGATGAATAAAAGGGTATCGCCAAAACCGTCTCAGGAACAGCAACCCTCAGGTGTAGAGTCACTTTTTCCGGCTCAAGAACTCATCAACGAGCAACGGCTAGGCTTCAACTATGTTGGCGGTCTGGCGTATGCTAAAACTCGCTTACAAGAAATCGTTGAGGTATTTAACGATACCGATGCGCGAGCCCTGTATGATATTGAACCGACTCATTTTATGTTGTATGGCCCAGCCGGCACCGGTAAAACGACATTAGTCGAAATTTTAGCTGGCGAAATTGACGCCGAACTTATCAAAATTGTATCGAGTGATGTTATTGAAAAATGGGTCGGTTCATCGGCTCAAAATTTAGACCAAATATTTAAAGATGCGACGCAAGACGGCTATCCGAAAGTTATATTTTTCGATGAATTTGAAGCGCTCGGTGGCAAGTCAGAAAAACTCACGAGCTCCGAGCGCCGTGATGTTTTAAAAATCTTCAACACCCAGATTACCGATATTACTCGTAATCATCCAAACATCATTATTGCTTGCGCAACAAATGCTGATACGCACGAGATCGAGCCAGCGTTGATACGCTCTGGCAGGCTCGAACCGATTCAGGCTGGACTACCAACAGCCGATGAGCGCATAGACATCTGGGCGGCAATTCTAACGCGCAGCATGATGGCAAAAAACGGTGAATTAGAAATCGAGAATATTGATAATGTCGATAAACATGTTTTTCGACTATATGATCAAGATATTAATCCTCGTGAATTATCTTTAAATAGTGACGGCATGACCGGCGCTGATTTTGAAGCCGTTCTAGGCTTTGCACGCCGACGATGCTACAAGCAATACAAGGAAACTGGTAGTCATCGCCTGGTTTGCCAGCAAGATTTACTCGACGGCATTCGCGCTATTCAGCAGCGCTAACTATTTCGATCTTTTCGCCCTCAATAGCGCGTCGGAAGTAATCATCATGGCTGACATACAGAATCGCACCGGAATATTTCTTGAGAGCCGTTTCCAGTTCTTCGATACTCGGCAAATCAAGATGGTTAGTCGGTTCGTCGAGAATCAACAGTTGCGGTTCATTGGCCAGCATCGCGATAACCTGGAAACGGGCTTTTTGACCACCCGACAGACGACTAACCGGCGTCTTGCCATCACCTTCGTTAAACAAATAATCACTGAGAAGGTTCCTGATTTTCGTGGTGCTAATCGACAAGTTCTTATCGAGATACATGCGCTCGATGGCATCGCTTAGCGCCAAGCCAAAATACTGCGACGAGACTTCTTGCTCGTAGACACCAATGCGCACTTGGCTATCAAGTGTCATCTCGCCACCGTATACCGTCGCCGACGAATCGCCAAGTAACGTTTTTATGAGAGTAGTTTTACCAGCGCCGTTGCGGCCGCGAAACTCCAGGGCTTCACCTTCACGCAAATCGATATTAATACCATCAAAAAGCGGTTTGTCATAACCTAGCGATAGGTCGCGCGCCGTCACGATGACATGCTTACTACGACTATCGTCATTTTTCAGATTCATGCGAATGTTCTTGGCTTTGAATTTATCGTACTGGGCCGCGACTTTATAGTTCAGATTTTCAGCCGATTCTTTGTCGATCCAGAAAGTAGGCTTTTCCTTGGCCTGCAGTTCAGCCAACTCTTTGCGGCTAGTTTCTTCCAGGCGTTTGAATTTTTGGATTGTACCGGGATTGCGTGATTTTTCCTTTAGTCGCTGATAGTCAAGTACTTTAACTTTTAAGTTAGCGATTCGCTTCTCAATCATTTCGAATTCGTTCATCTGTGAACCGGTCTGCGTGGCATTCTGTTTCAGGTAGGCGTCGTAATTACCCCTGAAACTCTGACTGTGACCGTCTTTTAGTTCGATGATGCGATCGACTTCTTTTAGCACGTCACGGTCGTGGGTAATGATTAGCATGGCTTCGCGAGCCGTTTTCATCCAATCGATGAACTGGGCTTTAGCGATATAATCCATGTGATTGGTTGGCTCGTCTATTAGCGCCAGATGTGCCTGTGAGTGCATAACTTTGACGACTTCGACCAGTCGTTTTTGACCGCCGGAAAGGGAATCGAGTGGACGATGAGCGACGCCCGGTAATTGCAAGTTGTCAAGCTCTCGCTCAATCTGCTCTTCGATTTGGTAAAAGCCTTTGTCATCGAAGCGCTGCAGGGCGTCGGTATACTCATTGATCTTTTTCATGTCGTCACCCATCGCTGCCGGATAGGTTTCAATTATCCGACTAAGTTCAGCATACTCTGGCAACCCAGCCAACACATACTGCAACGTTGTCGTATCATTTTGATCGTGGTGTTCCTGAGCTGTCGCAACTACTACGGTACCGCGTTTATAAACTATCTCACCGGAAAAATCTTTGTCTGTACCAGCCAAAATGCCGAACAAGGTCGACTTACCAACGCCGTTGCGTCCGATCACACCGATTTTCTCACCATCGTCGATCGAAAACTTGATACCGCTCATGAGCAGCTTCGGGCCAAAACTTTTTTCAGTGACGGTAATATCGGCAATCATCTCTTCATGGTATCAAAACAGAGGTATTGACGCCAGCTTTGCTATACTAACCGTATGTCAATGCATAGTGTGAAAATCGACGGCCACGAATGCCAGTACTGGACCTACGGCACGACAGATGGCCATCCACTGGTGATGATCCACGGCTTTCGTGGTACGCACCACGGCCTGGAAAAACTGGCCGACGAGCTGACTGGCTTCCACACTATCATTCCGGATTTACCTGGGTTCGGTGAGAGCACTCCACTCGAGAAACATTCACTTGAAAATTATATTGCATGGCTTAGTGCCTTTATAGAAGCACTTGATTTATCGCAAAAACCGATCTTACTTGGCCATTCGTTCGGCAGTATCATCGCCAGTCATTTTGCCGCCGAAAGTCCGATCTCTATTTCGCAATTAATCCTTATAAACCCCATCGGTGCACCTGCCCTCAAAGGCCCCCAGGCCGCACTAACCCAAGCAGCAATCTTCTATTATTTCATTGGCCGACTATTACCAGATCATCTCAGTCGGCGCTGGCTCGGCAACGTGCTGTTCGTTGACACCATGAGTCGAGTAATGACCAAGAGCCGCGAAAAAACCATGCGCCATTACATCAAGCAGCAGCATCGGACACATTTTAGTTCATTTGCCAGTTCCAGCGTTGTCGCCGAGGCGTTCAAGGCTTCAGTCAGTCATGATGTCCGCGAAGTCGCTGCAAAACTAACTACACCGACGCTTCTCATCGCCGGACAACGCGACGACGTAACAACCGTTGCCAAACAACACGAACTGGCCAATGAGATTCCTGACGGCAGCTTAAAGGTTATTGACGATGTCGGCCACTTAATCCACTATGAAACTGCCCACGCGGCGGCAGACCTCATTCAAGCTTGGACACGAGCCGAAGCCAACACCCGACGATAGATTTCTTCATATTGATCAAGTGTGTGTTGGATATCGTGCGTCTTGGCAATCGCGAGACTTGCCTTGGCGTATTTGGCACGTAGCTTATCGTCATCAAGTAGTTTCGTCAGACCAGCGGCGAATTCACTGATATTATCTTTCTCACACAAGAAGCCGTTGATTTCATTCTGACACAATTCGCTTAACGCTCCGGCATCAACAGCCACAACCGGTTTACCACTCGCCATCGCCTCTAAGCTGGCGATGCTTTGCAATTCGGCAGGTGAGGGCATCGCGAAGATATCGCCGACTTTATGCAGCTCAATAATCTCTTCGTCGGTGACACGACCAGCGAAGGTGACGTGTTTCGCCAAATGATTTTCATACACCAAGTTCTTCATTCGCTCTAGATCAGTTCCGGCTCCGACCACCACGAGGTGCACGTCGCTAGTAGCTTCATGCAATGTCTTTTTGAACGCTTTTATCAGGACATATAAGTGCTTCTCGGCATCGACGCGACCGACATAACTGATAATCTTCATATCTTTCGGTATGGCGAATTTCTCATAGATATCGTCTGGTGCATGACTCGGTGTGAATTTACTCAAATCAATACCGTTACTAACTGGCTGGACTGGTACGGAAATCCGCTCAGCACCGAACATATCGATAGCTGATTGGGTCGGTAAGGTGACGTAATCAACTTTGGCATGAAAACGCACGCCGTATTCAGTAATCACATAACTAATCGGCCGCGACATCGGTGCCAGAAGTCGCAAATTATCGAGCAGATTATCAGGAATGGCATGGTTGGTGGCCACGATCGGAATGCCGTACTTAATAGCGTAGCGCTGAGTAATATTACCGATCGTCAGGCACATTTGCAAGTGGACCAAGTCTGGTTGGACTTCTTGAAAAATCCGACGGATCTCCATCTGTGGTGCCAGCGAAATGCGGAAGTTCTGGTAAAACGGAAAGGGGACGGACGCCACGCGTTTGATGAGATAATTGCCATCCCACTCTTCGTAACTGCCACCTGTTTGACTCGGTGCAATCACCACAATCTCGTGACCACGCTCAGCTAGGCCCTTGGCGAGATTGCGGCTAAACGTTGCCACGCCGTTTATCGTCGGCCAATGCAAGTCGGCGGCAATCAAGATTTTCATATGTATTCATTATACCATTCAAGCTTCATGTTAAAATGGAACGAACATGAAAATATTTTTCGATGCCCGCTACATTCGGACAGACTACCATGATGGCGTTAGCCGCTACAGCGCCGAACTGGGTTGTGCGTTAGGAAAACTTGCGCAAATAACCTACCTGATCCACGATAAAAAGCAGATTCCATACCTACCGGAAAATTCACACTTCCTTATTATTCACGCGCCGACTTCGGCTCGCGAACCGCTGACAGCGCGGTTTTTAAACAAACATAATCCTGACGTCGTTATTTCGCCCATGCAGACAATCGGCTCGGCCGGACGAAAATACAAACTCGTACTAACACTGCATGATTTGATTTATTATCGTCACCGCACACCACCGACTAACCTCAGCTGGCCTATTCGGCTAGGGTGGCGGCTGTATCACCTCAGTTACGTGCCGCAGCGCGTGACACTGAACGCCGCCGATCTGATTATGACGGTTAGCGAAACCAGCAAAATTGATATTGAGACCGCCAAGTTGACAAAGAAACCGATCATCGTCATTCCAAACGCCCCGCGCGATCTTCATGAATTTTATCCGAAAGACGTCCGCCAGAAAAAAACCGCGCCAAAAAATCTGCTCTTCATGGGCGTACCGCGAACCTATAAAGGAGTCGAGACACTCATCGCCGGCATGGAATGGCTACCTGACCGCCGGCTTCATATACTAAGCCCGATATCGGACGCACGTAAAAAAACCCTTCAAGCTCTGATTCCAAAGGGAGCCGACGTGTTATTCCACGGTGGCGTGAGTGATGAGGAGTACGCTGCGCTACTAGCCAACGACGCGATCTTGGTTACAGCTACTCGCGATGAAGGCTATGGCCTGCCAGTAGCTGAAGCCTTGAAATTCGGTACACCAGCCGTGGTCAGTGACTTACCGATCCTGCGCGAAGTCGCCGGTAGTGGCGCATTGTATTTTCCAGTCGGTGACGCTCGAGCCTTTGCCGACCAGGTGAAGAAGCTTGACGATAAAGCAACTCGTGAGAAACTGGTGCGTAATGGCCAGGACTATATCGACAAGTTCAGCTGGGAAGGTTCAGCTAGACATTTACTCGATGCCGTCACTACGTTACATAAAACGAAGTAATCAGTGAATCGTCGTACCGATGGCTTTGCCTGCCACGGCCTCAGCGATATTGTTTTCTTTTAATAGTTCAAACACGACGATAGACTGAGAATGGTCATAGGCCAGAGCGATGGCAGCTTTGTCCATGATTTTGATTTCTGGCCGTTCGACGGCTGCTTGCAACGACAACGTTTCGTATTTTTTCGCTGATGGACTTTTTTCTGGATCACTATCGTAGACACCGTCGACTTTGGTCGCCTTCAAGATCACGTCGCAATCCAGCTCCAGCGCTAGGCTGACTGCTGCCGTGTCAGTCGTAAGATACGGTCGGCCAATGCCGCCCGCTACGATAACGACACGGCCTTTGGTGAGATGACTCAAAGCCCGACGATGGGTAAATTGATCAGCTACTTGATCGGCCTTGATATTAGTGACTGCCCGCGCCGCAACACCACTGGCATTAAAAACGTCGGCCAACGCCAAAGCGTTCATCATGGTTGCCAACATACCGATATTATCAGCCGTCACGCGCTGTACGGTTTCGCCAGCTAATTGTGCACCGCGTACATAGTTGCCACCACCGATCATAATGACGATTTCCGTACCGTCAGCTTGAGCTTTTTTGACCTCACTGGCAATCCAGACCGCCCGCTCGGCGTCAAAACCGCCATCGTATTTACCTTGTAATTGTTCACCTGAAAGTTTTAGTAGAACTCGTTTATACATGTCTCAAGTGTACCATGGTCATCTGTTACAATAGGGGTGTTATGGCTGCTAAAAAATCATCGCCTAAAGTCTCACCTGGCTCGGTCGTTAATCGTCGGGCACGGTTTGATTACGCTATCGATGCCAAAGATGAAATCGTCGCCGGCTTAGTACTGACCGGCATGGAAGTCCGAGCCGCCCGCGATGGCCACGTCCAACTGAAAGGCTCATTCGTTAGCTTGAAAGACAACGAGTTATGGCTCAATAACGCTAGCTTCAGCCTGCGTTTAAACGAAAAGGGTAATGCTAGTGCCCGCACTGTCGATACTTCACCGCGCAAATTACTGGCCAGTCGTAGACAAATCAACGATTTTACGGCTAGAAAGCAGCAGGGCATGACTATCGTGCCGACCAAACTACTCACCCACGGCAAGTACATTAAGTTAATTATTGCGCTCGGCAAGGGTAAGAAACGCTACGACAAGAGACAGGTTTTGAAAAAGCGTGCTGAAACTCGCGACAGAGATCGCGAGTTGAAATCTCGGTAGAGATCTTTCGCAGAGTAACGTCAAACGTTTGATGAAAGAAATGAAATGGCCGCCCGTGTCAGTCTCTGAGAGACTGACACGGGCGGCTTCGCCCTGTTACAAACGCCCGAGAATGGCGACGCGATTCAATCGGTGATTCGGATTTCCGAAATGACGACGAAAACCGCTTTGGCCGCTGAGCAATATGTCTCCCGATCGAAGATGCAGACGGAGCGAACGACTACCGTCGGTAACGACGAACGTATTGCCCGGATGCCAAATCAATTCGGATTCGGGCGGCACACTCATTACCATAAGCCGGTCGCTAACACGCGCGTAGAACACCAGCGTCAACGCTTCGTCAATCGCGATACGTGGACGTTTTAAATCTCCTTCCGCCGATCGATTAGCGAATGTCGTGAGCAACTCCATAAATGAAGCGCCACTTGCCTTGGTTAAATCAAGCAACCACGCTTTCCCATGAGATTTCATAGGATCCTTTCTTTCGATTGAACAGGACAGTTTTTTATTATACTATGCCTGAGCTGACGATGGGCTGAGAAGGAAAGCCCGCGCCAATATATGCGCGGGTAATCCCATATTACGTTTACGTGTAAACCTGGTTTCTTATTCGGCGGACAACTCGTCCGTCTTCACGGATATTAATGATGGTGTCACCATCAAAAACTGTGACCGCGATTCGGTAACCAGCTTGCTTAAGTGGACGGAAAATACAGAACTCGGTATCGGCGGTAAACCGCAGTATCGAACCTTGCGCTTGTATCTCCGTGTCGGCAACGAACCGACCCGTCACATTGCCATTGTTAGCACTGTACGAACCACTCCTGCCGAACGTGTGATTGGCCGTTCGACGACCAATCCATTCTTCAATCGTTAGCACGCGTTTCACCTCTTTTCTAGAGATGCCTATGGGACAATAAATTACTATACTGTATTTATAAAATTTCGTCAATACCGTATACTTAAGACATGAAATTATACTCGTGGAACGTCAATGGAATCCGCGCCGTCATCAACAAAGGTGCGTTCCAGAAATTCATGGTCGAGAAACAACCCGATATCCTATGTCTGCAGGAGACTAAGGCGAAACAGGGTCAAGCCGAAATCGATCTAAGCAGTTACGAGGAGTATTGGAACAGTGCCGACAAAGCCGGCTATAGTGGCACGGCTATTTTCAGTAAAGTAAAGCCGCTCAGCGTCATTAATGGCTTCACCGATGCCATCGCCGAGAAATATAACTTGGCTGGTGACAGTTATGGCGATCCAACCAAAGAGGGCAGGGTGATTTCGGCCGAGTTCGAAAGATTCTGGGTTGTAACCGTCTATACGCCAAACTCCAAGGGTGATCTTTCACGTCTCGGACTACGCCACAAACAGTGGGATCCGGCTTTTTTAGTGCACCTCAAAGAACTCGAAAAGACCAAGCCAGTATTGTTTTGTGGCGACTTGAACGTGGCACACGGTGAAATCGACCTAGCTAACCCCAAAGCCAACGTCGGTAAGCATGGCTTCACAAAGGAAGAACGAGAGGGCTTTGATAACTTTGAGGCAGCCGGCTTCGTCGACACACTTCGCCACTTTTTTCCCGACACACCAGCCCTTTATACTTGGTGGACACATTGGGCTAACGCTCGCGCCCGCAATGTCGGCTGGCGGATTGACTATTGGTTGGCCAGTGCCGGCATCATCGAATCTATCAAGACAGCAGCTATTCACCCTGACATTATGGGGTCTGACCACTGCCCAGTTAGTATCGAGTTAGCCGACGAGTAATTCCATGAACGACCATCCTTATTGGCAGCGCCAGACCTTAGATAAGCCCTTATTCCCAGATATCGAGTGGAGCAAGCCCCAGCGGCGCGACCAAGCCGGTAAGCTCGGCATCATCGGTGGCAACAAGCTCGGCTTCGTGGCTGTAGCCGAAGGTTACACTAGCGCACTAGAAACCGGTGTTGGCCAGGTCCGTGTGTTACTACCTGACGTCCTAAAAAAAGCTGTCCCACCAGCTATGACTGACGTGCTGTTTGGCGCAACCAATCCGTCAGGTGGTCTCGCCAAAGATGCCGCTAGCGAAATGGAAGCGCTTGGCGTTTGGGCTGACGGCATATTGCTTATTGGCGACGCAGGTCGTAACAGCGAGACAGCTATCATCTACGAGCAATTCCTGAAAGAGTATCTAGGAAAACTGATTATGACCCGCGACGCAGTGGATCTACTAAAAAACAGCTCGCAGACATTAGTAGAACGGCCCGAAACATTGCTAATTGTAGCTTTCGCGCAACTACAGAAATTGTTCCAAAGTGTTTACTATCCGAAAATCCTGACCTTCAACATGCAGCTGTCACAGCTGGTCGAGGCACTCCATAAATTTACGATTACATACCCGACCGCCATCATGGTTCTTCACCAGGACACGATGGTTGTCGCGGTTAGCGGCGACGTCGTCACTATGCCGTGGCAAAACGCCATGGCAATTTGGCGCGGCAGCGTGGCTACTCATGCCGCCAGTTATTGGTTGTGGCATCCGACCGAAACACTGCAGGCCGTAACGACCAGCTTGAATAACGTGTAGCGTAGTACTTTGATGATGTTGGTGGGCAAGGGGGGACTTGAACCCCCACTCACTAATGTGAACCAGATTTTGAGTCTAGCGCGTCTACCGATTCCGCCACTCGCCCATGAACATCGTCAAACTATCAATTTGCAGTGGTCCACACGCCAGAGCGCGGGACGAACTCTCCGATGTATTGTATACTAAAAGGAAATAGGAATCTATAGATATGCGCCCCGATGACCCCCATCACAAGCCAACCCACGCTTCACCCGACCAGGCTGATGCGGCCCTTGATATCGTCCGTCATCAAGTTGATGCGGCGTTTGGTGCTTCTTTGGCACCAAATGATGAATACCAGTCTCACGATGCGACACAAACCCAATTATCAGACGAATGGCAGCAGTACCACAGCGCTTGGCAAGATTATTACCAGAAATATTATGAGCGCTATTACGTTCACCATATTCACAAGACTCGGCGAGAACTAGCGGCGCAACCAACCGAACAAAAGCAGCCTGAAGTTCATAGTAGTGACTTGGGCGCGCCACTTGATAAAGATGCCGCACTTAGCGAACTCAAGCAATCACTTATAACATCCGTCCAGAATAAAGCCGAGACGGTCCGTGGTAGTCGCCACTTCGTGCCGATCACAGCCGCCGTGGTCGTCATGCTACTCTTTGGTTTTCTACAATACAACCAAGTTCTGATCGCTAACGTTCGCGCCTATGTCAGCCCCGGTGCGGTCGATCCGCAAAATATCATCGTCGATCCGTCGACCTCAACTAAAGTTGACCCCACCTCAACTCAGGTACTAATTCCGAAAATCAACGTCGACGTGCCGGTTGATTACAGCGCCACGCCCGACTACAAGTCCCAGATGGCTGCCATGAAAGACGGTCTGGCCTACTTCGGTATCCCTGGCGCCGACAGTAAACCTGGACAAATCGGTAACACGCCAATCGCTGGCCACTCCAGTAACGACGTACTCGATCGTGGTAATTATAAATTCATCTTCGCTCAGCTCGATAAACTCAACAAAGGCGATACTATTTACGCCAGTTACAAAGGTACCCGTTACACCTATGTCGTTACTAAAAAGCAAGTCGTCAAACCGACCGACATTGACGCTTTGGTTTACGACAATGGAAAACCTATGCTGACCCTGATTACCTGCACACCACTCGGCACAGCACTCAACCGATTGCTCGTTAGCGCCGAACAAGTTAATCCGAGTCCGAGTGCCGCCACTAAAGCTCCGACCGGTAGCGCCAGCTCACAAACAGCCATCGACATGCCTGGCACCGCACCAACGTTCTTCGAACGATTATTTGGCTGGCTCTAGCCAAGAATCAGCAGGACACGTTGCAAAGCAAAACCAGTCTTGGTTTTACCGATGCTATACAGATATTTGCCATTCGGTGACAATGTCACATCAAAGCCTGTCGCGATCGTACCAATCGTATGTTTATTGGCGCCATCAAACTCGCGCACACTGAGTTGACTGGAGCGATCCGACCACACCATATAATCATCTAACCAATGTAACTTGTCCGGAGTAGTCGTGCCATCTAATGTAACCTTGTCTGACGTAGCATTGGTTTCTAAGTCATAACTACGGAATGTCGCACCATGCTGAGCCACCACAAAACGGCTTTCGCCACTTAACTGCAGCCACTCCACATCATCGCTGAGTGGCAATGTCGCTGAAACCGACAGTTTATCGGCTTCGGTCTGCTTATTTGGAAATTGGCCCTGATAGATTGTCGTGTCAGAATTGTTACTGATCGCCACGACATCATCATGGAAGTAATGACCAGCCACGATATGAAAAGCTGTCTTCGGTTGATCGTTAGTCGCTAGGACAACTGGTGTTTGGCCGTCTTTGACAATACCGGCACTGCGCAATCCCGTTTTACTATCAGGTAGCGTAATGTAGCTAATGACATCATCAGAGAAAACCGAAAACTCGCTAACGTCCGTTACCAGCGGGCTAGATATCGTACCGTCGCTTAGATTTATTTTACGCACATCGTTATTGATGAGTGCGAAGAAGGACGAACCATTACTACTCGCGAAGTCAACCGCCTTGATAGGAACATCGAGTTCTTTCGTCACGTCGACCGCTTGCGCCGCACTATCAGTGTCGACCACGATCCATTCGTCTTGTGTACCGACGGTGTGACGTACGAGCAAATAACGACCGTCTTTATCCCAGCGGACTAATTTGAAATCGTGCTGGTCGGTTTTTTTCACCGCTGCTTGATAGTCAACAGTAGGAATCGTCACATTACGATCCGTAACATCATCACGCGTCAGATCATAAAGACCAATGACTGGTTTGCTACTATCTTGAATGACCGCGTAATGATCGCGATCTGGTGCCGCTAAACCACCGCTGACATGGGGCAATGATGCAACGATTTCCGACTCTAACTTCTGTGGAATCAATCGAGCATAGTTAAGCCAAGTCAGCGTACCTGCCGTAATAGTGACCGTCTTGTGCCATGCATTGTAGCCATCACGCTGCATGGTAAACTCGTGCGCACCTGGGAGCACAGTGGTCTTGCTCGGCGTCGTTGATGACAACAACTGCCCATCAACTGCTACCTGAGCTTTGCTAGGCTTTGAAACGAACTGCACCAGACCACTCTGCTCGACGTAGCCGGAATCGAATCGATAGCCAAGCATATACAATAATGCGATTGCCACGATCGTTATGACAGTAACGGTCATCAAGCTGTAGACGAGAATCCGCGTAAAGATTTCACGGCGTTTGGAAGGTTGGTGATACATAGTCATATTCTAGTATAGCCTAAAGCGACTTGCAAAATACTACATGGATGACTACTATATAAAGTAATTGCACAGCACGAAAGGGGAGTATGGGTAAAGCGCAGACAGTAACGATTAACGGCAAGCAATACGATGCACTTACCGGTATGCCGGTTAGTGTGAAGCTGGCCGCGACCAAAACCAGCCTGCCTTCGTCACATATCCACAGTACAGCCCAAAAATCGAGCACCTTGAACCGTAAGGTCGTTGGCAAACACCAACCAGCCATGCCAGTTCATTCCACGATCGTTCACCCGCAGATTGTCAAGCATCCGCAGGTATCGAAATTTGCTAAACCGGCCACTCGACCGGTAAGCGCATCTAAACAAATGATGGATATCGCACCAGTTCGCCATCCACTAGTTGAAAAGGTTCAGCAAACCCAAAAAGCTCGTAAGCAAGCCGCCGCTCCAATCGCACACGTGCCAGCGACTACACAAAAAGAACAAGCGATCGTAAAAGCACTCAACAACTCTAAAAAGCAGTCCGTCAAAAAGCAGTCCGTCAAAAAGCGCTTTCCACGCATTTTTAGCGTGGCAAGCGCCAGCCTGGCTGTTCTACTACTAGCGGGCTATCTGACTTACATCAACATGCCGACGCTATCAATTAAAGTTGCGGCTGTCCGCTCGGGAATTGATGCTAGCTATCCTGGCTATCGGCCAAGTGGCTACAGCCTGGATGGCCCGATTGCCTACAATGACGGTTCAGTTAGCATGCGCTTCGCCGCTAACGCTGGACCGCAAAATTTTGTGGTCGGCGAACAAGCCAGTAGCTGGGACTCCAGCGCTGTGCTTGAGAATTATGTTACACCAAAGACAGGGGACAACTATGTCACTTATAGTGACGGTGGTCTGACAATTTACACCTTTAATGGTGACGCCGCCTGGGTTAATGATGGTATTCTCTATACGATTAGTGGTGACGCGCCACTCTCAAACGATCAAGTCCGTCGTATCGCGACAAGTCTATAGGAGGGACTCATCCCTCCACTGTGTTTCGAAATCAATGCGAAGCTGCAGTTCCTCCCCTAAAGCTCAGCTAACACCTCGTCGTCAACCTCTGTTATGCTACAATGATTAAGATGACTGTACGTACTCGTTTCGCACCTAGCCCGACTGGTTTTATACACATGGGCAATCTTCGGACCGCTTTGTTCGCTTATCTCGTAGCTCGTCACGCTGATGGTGAATTTATCGTCCGGTTGGAAGATACTGATAAAAACAGGGAAGTCGCAGGTTCAGCCGAACATATCTTACAATGCCTAGCGATACTTGGTGTTGACTATGACGAGGGAGTTGAAAAGGGCGGCCCGTACGCGCCCTATAAACAATCTGATCGACTTGAAATCTATAAACGCTGGGCTAATAAGTTGATTGATAACGGTCGCGCCTACGCAGATCCATACTCGCCCGAGGAGATTCAGGTGTTTCGCAATCAAGCAAAGGTAAATAAAAAAGCTTTCCTTTACCGTGAACATCGACCGGAAAACCCGCCGACTTGGAATGGTGACACACCGCTGCGTTTCAAGTCTGACCCGAAAGCATACGACTGGCACGACCTAGTCATGGGTGATCTTTCGACTGGTCCAGAAGTCATCGACGATTTCGTCCTGATGAAGTCCGACGGCTACCCGACCTATAATTTCGCCCATATCGTCGATGACGCCGAAATGAACATCACCCACGTTATCCGCGGCCAGGAATTTATTTCATCACAGCCGAATTATCTGAATCTTTACGAAGCACTCGAGATTGAACGTCCGATCTTCGCGACGATGCCGCACATTTTAGCCGAAACTGGTGGCAAGAAACTCGGTAAGCGCGATGGTGCGAAAGATGTGCTTGATTACGTTCGCGACGGCTATTTGCCCGAGACATTGCTCAGTTTTATCGCGACACTCGGCTGGAATGATGGCACCGAGCAAGAGATATTCACAAAAAGCGAATTGATTGAAAAATTCAGCTTGGACCGTGTCCAACGTTCCGGCGCACGCTTCGACGATAAACGGCTGCTCTGGATGAACGGCCAGATTATCCGCACGTTATCGCTCGATGAACTGACGGACCGTGTTCAAGATTTTTGGCCGGACAGTGCCAAGACCAGCACCGAAGAACATCGGCGGACTATTCTAGGTATGGTCCAGGATCGACTCAAAACGCTGACCGACCTCCCACTAATTACTGATTATTTTTTCACCGAGCCAACACCAGACTGGTTAATGGTGGAAGACAATAAGCAATTGAAAAACATTCACCGCGCCGATCTTACAACACTGCTAGCTGAAGCCAGCAGTGCGCTTGAGTCCGCCGCTGATTTCACATCTACAGGCCTGAGCGACACACTAAACCAATTACTTGAAACTACCGGTCAAAAACCAGGTGTTCTATTTAGTATCATTCGGCTAGCCGTCAGCTGGTCACCATTCAGTCCGGCCTTGCCCGACACATTGGCAACACTTGGCAAAGAGACCGTCCTCGGACGGCTACAAAAAGCTATCGAGACTGCCACCAGTAGCTAAACACATCGCGTAGACATAAGCAGTTTGCTATAATACGACACATGAACCGTATCATGATGCCGCTACGTGCACTTGGCCGCCAAATGAAGACGCATCCAAAACGATCGCTGATTTTCGGTGGCCTAGCATTATTTATTATCGCTGGCGCAACGACGTACGCTATCCTTAATCTCAATCGACATGAACCTGAGCCACCGGTAGCAAGTGTACCAGTCCAACCCAAACCACAACCGGCGCCAATTTATTACTCTCCTTTAACCGGCTTAAGAGTTAAAAGTGAAGCCGCTACCAAACAAGCCGTTACGGCCATCATGATCGAAAATAGCCCTGACGCACGGCCGCAATCGGGCCTAAAAGACGCTGGTGTCGTTTACGAAGCCATCGCTGAAGGTGGCATCACACGCTTCCTCACCTTACATCAACAAGACAAACCCCAAATAATCGGCCCAGTCCGCAGCGTACGCCCCTACTTCATAGACTGGCTAGCGCCGTATAACGCCAGTGTGGCGCATGTAGGTGGCAGCTACGAAGCACTCAAGATGGTCAGGAACGGTAGTTTCCGTGACATCGACCAGTTCTTTAATGCTAACTCGTATTGGCGCTCGACCGACCGCTACGCACCGCACAACGTCTATACCAGCTTCAAGAAACTCGACGCGCTTAATAAATCAAAAGGTTACACTACTTCGCAATTCATCGGCTTCGCGCGGACCGATGGCAAAGCAGCCGAGAAACTGACCGCTAGCAAAGTAACGATAAATCTTTCAGGTCCTCTGTTTAATACCAGCTACAGCTACGATAAAACACACAATTATTATAAGCGTTCGATGGCTGGCGTTGCCCACAAAGACCGTGAAAAAGGCCAGATTACTCCGAGTGTCGTCATCGCTATGCACGTTAAAGAGAATACTCTCTCCGATGGCAGTCATCAGGAAATCACTACTAGCGGCTCAGGCAAGGCGACAATTTTCCAAAATGGCGTTGCTATGAATGTCATTTGGAAAAAGGCCAGCCAGAAAAGCCCGCTACGATTTGTCGACAAGACCGGTAAAGATGTCCCGCTAGTGCGCGGCCAAACCTGGATTGCCGCCGTGCCAGATGGCCAGGGTGGTGTTTCATGGAAATAAAAGGCCCAGTTAAATTCGTACGTAGTTATTGGCAACTATACCGTCAGCGGTCTCTTTTTTTAATTATCAGCATGCAGATTATCACGGCGCTGGTGGTCGCATTAGCATTGGCAATTGTCGGTTTGGTACATATCGATGATCTTGGCTTTATCGTACTGATGATTGCTATCGTCGCTAGCTCAATCGGAATTAACGTGCTGGTATTCTCAATCACCAGTGAGCCGTTACATATGCTGGCGAACGCCTTGACGCACGTCGCCGGTGAGCAGACCACCACGACACCACCTAACCCTAACGCCACACGCTATGAAAAGAACGGCCTGAAACCACTCTTACAACTTATTTATGAACTAAGCAGTAACCAGCAAGAAGTGAAGGCAAACGAAAAGGAAGAAGCTGAAACACTTGATTTTTCTACCATCCTGAACGAAACGTCAACCGCTATAATTTTCATGGACACCGACGGCAAAGTCGTCTACGCCAACAAAGCTGCACCAGTAAAAGTAACCGCCGATGGAGGCATGGAACTGGATATCGTTATCGATAACGACCCGTCAGTAGTTGAGTGGCTAAAAGATTTGAACGAGACCAACATCCACGCTGAACGGACCTGGAAGCGCATCGCCAACAAACTGCCAGGCGGGGAAGACCGGCGACTGTTCGATATGGTAGCATCGTACCAAAATGGCAGCGAAATCCCCGTTGTCTTGACGCTGATCGAACGGACTGATGACTACCTACCGGAGGACAACGAACTCGATTTCATTTCGTTTGCCGCTCACGAGCTACGCGGCCCGATTACGGTTATCAGGGGTTACCTCGATACGTTGCATGAAGAGCTGAAACCAGGTTTGGAAGACGAACAAATAGAACTATTCAACCGTCTGACCGTTTCGGCCAACCGACTGTCGAGCTACGTCAATAACATCTTGAACGCTGCCAAATTCGATCGTCGTCATCTGCGCGTTTATCTGAATGAAGAAAAAGTAAGTGATATTTATCAGACGATCGGCGACGACATGCGTCTGCGAGCAGCTACTCAACAACGTAATTTAACAGTTGATATTCCAACATCGTTACCAACCGTTGCCGCCGACAAAGCCAGTATCGGTGAGGTTATTGGTAACCTGGTAGACAACGCCATCAAGTACAGCAACGAGGGTGGTACGGTCGCACTCAGCGCACGAGCGGTGGGCGACACGGTTGAAGTCAGCGTCAGTGATCAGGGTATCGGCATGCCAGGCAACGTCGTTAGCAATCTATTCGCCAAGTTCTACCGGTCACACCGATCACGTGAAACGGTTGCCGGTACGGGTATCGGTCTCTATATCTGCAAAGCTATCGTCGAATCGCATGGCGGCGAAATCAGCGTCCGCAGCGTTGAAGGTGAGGGCTCAACCTTTAGCTTTACCTTACCGATTTACGCGACGGTTGCTGAGAAATTGAAAGCTAGCCATAATAGCAACGAAGAGTTGATCCAACATCACGACGGTTGGATCAAAAATCACGGATCATTCAGGGGATAAGATACCTCACTTATGAGACAGATCTATGGTTTTTCTCATCACGCCAATCACGGAATAAATACGTCGGTCGCTCGGACTGCTCTTTTCCCTTGAATATGAGGTATAATACGCTTATGGCCATAAAGACAATTTTATGTATCGAAGACGATCGTTTCATCGGTGAGATGTACGTCCGTAGCTTGAAGAAAGCCGGTTTTGAAGTCGATTGGGTCGTCGACGGCAACGACGGCCTGGTCACCGCCCGTAACAAGCCGTATGACTTGATCTTGCTTGATATAATGTTGCCTGAACGGCGCGGCACTGACATCTTAAAAGCATTGCGCGGCGGCAAGACCGATCTCATCCCGAAGACGAAAGTCGTCGTCATGACCAATTTCGACCAAGACGAAGAATCACGCATCGCGATGGAACATGACGCCGACGCCTATCTCATTAAAGCTGAAATCACTCCACGCAAACTTCTGGATATCATCGCCAAGCTCGACAAAGCTGCCAACTAGACAACCGTTCGACAGGTTTGCTATAATTCACCGAGTGCAACAGGTTGCTTGTGTTTGTTTAAATCAGTCAAAATGAGCAGATTAATTTTTGACATGCTTCACTCAAAACGCGGTCTCATCGTCTAACGGTTAGGACGCCAGGTTCTCATCCTGGCAATCCGGGTTCGATTCCCGGTGAGATCACCATACTGAGATTTTACATATTTACAGATACGAAAGAGTTCCAAAATCTATTTGGAACTCTTTCTTGTTATGTCATTCCACATCGCTAACTCTGTTAAATCAGGTTCTCAACCTTGTTGGGGGATTGAAGGCTCAGGAGTACAATGAAATTATGAATGAAGCAGAACTTAGTGCACGATTTCAGGCATTTGCAGAAGCAGATGATTCAGTAGTTGCGAAACGTCTCCTTGAAAAGGCGAATGAGCAGAATATGCCGATTCTGGAGTACATTACCGAAACGGGACCTGAGATTAGAGAGATACTTAACCGAATGATAGCATCTGAGTCTAGCAAAGAACAGCTATAGATTTTTTCGTCAAAGCGGTATACTAGTAATGTGCTTGACAAAATAAATAAACATTGTGCTTATGCTAAGAGTCGTTTATTCGACGCCTTCGTTTTAGCGCACGAAGACACATCACTCACATTAAAAAGGATTTTTAGTAGCTTCGATGGCATTAAAATAGCCATTGTGCTATCGATAATTATAAGCTCGGGCCTTTACTATCTCGAACCGTCTAGCGCTATTGCCAATTTTCTTAGAAGCATAAGACTATGGGTCGAATCAAACGTCCTACTGTTTGCGGGTGCTGCAGTGATATTGATTACCACACGAAAGTTCTGGGCTACGCTAAGAGCGGTAACGCTTGGCGATGGACGATGGAAAGTTCTGCGCACTGCTATTTCTACATACATCACTTCACTTACGCTCGCAATACTGAGTGGGTGGTGGGTGATACCTAACCATCCATATTACTTTTTGTATATAGCTATTATTGCTCAGACCGCCTTCTCTTTTGTATTACTAAGCATGATATCCGTCAAAAGACTCATCCCTACTAAGGGTACGTTAGCCGAGGACGAGCCTCTTGAAAGACGAAACAATATGGGTCCATACCAATTAGCCGCGCTCGATAATCTTATTGAGATTATCTGCAGGCAACAACAGATTAATTCGGTCGGGCTCTACGGAGAATGGGGAACCGGTAAAACTTCGATTTACAATGCTGCCAAACGAGAAGTGACCGACAAAACCTTTATCTGGGTAGAGATAGAACCGTGGCGATATACTTCGCAAGAAGCATTGGTACTAGGATTTTATGAGCAAATTGGACGCGCATTAGAAAGAGCAATCCCAGGCATACAAAACACTGCAAATAATCTACTAGCTATCGCAGAACCGCTCGTACGAAAAGGTGAACCATTTGGTATTCTTGAAACCATATACCGATGGTTTACCATCCTCATTTCACGAAAGAGTCATTCGCCAGCCGAATACATTTCAAAGGTCTTGGAAAGGGAGGGTCGTTACCTAATTGTTGCCGTTGACAACGTAGAGCGAACAAGTGACGTTGGTCAGGTATACCGCACATTGCAGCTCGTTCACTTCCTAAAAGACCCCCGTATAACATACGTCTTCATTTCTGAAAAAGAAAGGCTACTTGAACTCATCAAAACACTAGCACCAGTAAATGCGGCAGCCTACTTGGAAAAGTTCGTCGAATACGAAATAAATATCTTCAACCCAACCACTGACCAATTAAACGAATTCTTTATTGCGAAGCTTGGCGAATATGGTATCCCGGGCACGCTCGAAGATACGCGCTCAATCACGAAGAACTTTGAAACTTACAGGGGAGTGATTAAGGTACTTAACCTATTTGTTTTTGAGCTAGACAAACGCTTCTTGCGCAACGGCGAGTATTCTATCGATCTTGGCGATAAACTCCGCCTTGATTATCTAAGGGCAAAATACCCAACAATCTGGTCGCACATTGAGCGAAAGCGCGACTATTACGATGAAGGATTGCGCGACTACGACACACTGAAATACTTTGCACAAAATGATGATGAGCGCAAACAAGAAAGACGCAGGGCAGTTAGCAGCATAATTGCTACTAACGTGCCAGAAGATAGGAGAGAAGATGTGACGGATATTCTAAAGGACTTGTTTCCGACATTAAAGCACGCCCTTGATAACAGTCCGCCTTCATACCTGGATACAGAAAATTGGTTACTCGAGCGTCGCGTTGCAGCCCCTGATGTATTGAACGAATACTTCGCAAGGAACGAAAGTTTAGCCGAATATGATGAACTAGTCGTCGAAGCAAATGAAACACTCAATAAGTGCACGACAAAAGGCTTTAATTCTCCTCAAGCAAATCGCCATGTCACTAATTTCCTCAAAAAACATCGATCTCAGGGCAATGCAAACAATGCAGTGCGGTTGCTTATACGAGAGTTCTTAAGGCGCAACTTAAAACGACAAACACAAAAACAATTCTTTAGAGCACTCATGCGCGTATATGCAAGCAACCATAAAACAAAAGTGATCGATGCCGAGAAGGTATTACCTGGAATTCTCGTGGGCATCAATCAACTTGAAAACGGACTGCACGATAAGCCCAATGTATTAAAGACGGAGCTGAACTACATCTTCTCCGGCCTTTGGGAATTTAGTCAAAACCCCTCGTTCATGCTACGACTATTGCTATTCATCTCACCCGGCAGAAACAATGATCTTTACAACATTCAACAATGGGGAGGACCAACTACGGGCTACCAGCGCTACAAAAAAGAAGTGCTGAGGCATATTAAAGATTACTTTGAAGAATCCGGTGAGATCGACAACTTATTCAAAGACTTTTCGACTCAAGAATGGTCTTTCGTTTTTTACCAATGGGCAAATGGTATTACTCCCAAACTTTATTTCGAAAGAACCGCTGAACAGCAAGCAAACTTCATTCACGTCAATCAAAAGTTCCTTGATTACTTCAAGACGAATCCAGATATGGCTTATGAATGTTTAAAGCAAGATTTTTACATTAAAGACCGGATGAGCTCAGATGAGCGACGCACATGGGCAGTCTCAGATGACACTTCGAATAAGTACGATCTTAGCTTGCTAATTGAAACTGTTGATAACTTAATCGAAAATAGTGGCTTCACCTCGAGAAAGAAATCCAACCTTCACGATTTAAGCAAAAAGCTCAAAACAGCACTTAAGAATCAGGAAGCCCAGCAACTAGCAAGGGAGCGCCCAAAGAGCCGCGCAAATCGATAACTGGATTCGATTGGCAACACCGTTGATTGAGCAATACTTAAGAAACTAGCTAGTAACATCTAGGTCTGGCGTATGCACCTTACCATCTTTGATAATCATACCGAGCGCTTCGAATCTCTCCTTGAGCATGAAGAGATCTTCAAGAAGGAGTTCTGAATTAATACTAGTGGGTTCACCACAATTGAATAACAGATAGAGTTTTGCCTATTTAGGACAGAGCTCTATTTTTATATCTGTTAAGTGGTTCGATTTCTTAAAACTATTACGACACCTTGCGGTATATTCTCATCGCAAACATATAGGCAACGACCGTGATACCAATACTCCATGCGAGCGCAATCCAAATATCACTACCAACAGGACTTGAACCAAGCAAGCTGCGTAACGCATTCACAATCGACGTAACTGGTTGATTTTCAGCAAACACACGCACCGCGGCTGGCATCGTATTTGTCGGAACAAACGCCGAGCTAATAAACGGCAGGAGGATGAGTGGATAGGCGAATGCACTTGCGCCGTCAATTGATTTTGCTTTGAGACCCGGAATGACCGCAAGCCATGTCAGTGCCATCATGAAAAGCAGTAAAATGCCGATGACTTCCAACCATGCCAAAGGCCCAGCGCTCGAGCGAAATCCCATGATCAACGCCACGCCAACAATCACAACCAGTGAGATGGAATTTGATACGATTGAGGTTAAAACATGACTCCACAGCACCGCCGAACGACTGATTGGCATTGAATTGAACCGTGTCAGAATGCCTTTTTGCATATCAACGAAGAGACGAAATGCGGTGTAGGAAATTCCCGACGCAACGGCTATAAGTAAGATACCGGGCAGTAGATAATTAACGTAATTATGCGTGCCAGCGTTAATCGCACCACCAAGAACATAGACAAACAGCAACATGAATGCAATCGGCATAATCGCAACAGTGATAATTGTATCGGGACTACGTGTTATATGCTTCATATTACGTCCGAGTAAGATAAGTGTGTCCTGTAGTGCTTTCATTACTTTCCCTCCTTTTTACCAGTAATTGCGAAAAATACCTCTTCAAGGCTTGGCTGCTTTTCAACGTATTCCTTTTTGGTTGGCGGAAGCAATTTTTTGAGTTCAGCGAAGGTACCGTTTGCGATAATTGTTCCCTGGTGAAGGATAGCGATTTTATCGGCCAATTGCTCTGCTTCATCAAGATACTGGGTCGTTAGAAGAATCGTTGTTCCACTCTTTGCCAGCCCTTTTACTGTTTCCCAGACCTCTTTGCGCGCTTCAGGATCAAGTCCGGTCGTTGGTTCGTCGAGAAAAATCACCGCTGGCGTGCCGATTAGGCTCATCGCAATATCAAGCCGACGAATCATACCCCCGGAATACGTACTTGTACGTCGACTCGCTGCATCGACGAGTCCGAAACGCTGTATAAGCTCATTTGCCACTTTTATGGGATGTGGCACTCCGCGCAATTTGGCGATGAGTTCAAGATTTTCCGTACCTGAAAGCATATCATCGACAGCAGCAAACTGACCGGTAAGGCTGATACTGTTTCGTACCTTATCTGGCTGCCTAATACTATCAAAACCATTAACTACTGCTGTGCCGTCATCAGGCTTTAGAAGTGTCGAGAGGATATTGATGATCGTCGTCTTGCCAGCACCATTTGAGCCAAGTAGAGCAAATATCTCACCTCGCTTTATTATAAAGTCTATTCCTTTTAGAACCTCCATATCTTTGAACGACTTTTGAAGACCATTGACCTCAATGACTGTACTTGTCATGTTATTTAGCCCTCTTGTTGAGCTTGTCATTTAATTTCTTACGCTGTTGATCTTTATACGAACTTTCGCCACGCACAAGGTCATCAGCAAATGCGGCCACGTCAGACCCAGTTACATCAACCACGTGCTTACCGTCAGCAGCGGCTTCCTCGAGCATATCAACGAGTGATATGAGCGGATCAATCGTAAGAATACCAGATGTGCTCCAGAGATAATGCTTAATATCGTTATAGGCTTCTGCGTACTCTGTTGGCAGAGCTTTTGCGCGTTTTTCATTTTGTCGATATTTTTTCTTTTCGGTCAGGTCGCCGATAATTGTATTGATAATTTTACTCATTTCTTTACCTCCTTAACTCATTAATTTTTGACGATACGAAATCCCATTTTGCCCAAAACATCCTTAGCTCCGTTTCGCCAGCCTCTGTAAGGCTATAAAACTTGCGTAGCGGGCCGACTTCTGATGGCTTCTTTTCGATACTGACCAGATTGTTCTTTTCTAGGCGAATAAGGATTGTATAAATCGTTCCTTCCACGACATCTTCAAATCCTAGTTTCCGTATCTGTTGGGTTATGTCGTAGCCGTATGTTGCTTTACGACTAATAATCTCAAGTACGGAGCCTTCGAGTATACCTTTCAGCATTTCTGTAATATTTTCCAATGCGTTTCCTTGCTATTAAGTAGTACTTACTAGTTACTATATAGTACTGCCGAGTAGTGTGTCAATAGCCCCGGCATCAACCAGAGACGAGCCTCTCATCAACAAGTACGGTCATCTGAGCTCCGACTTTTGCGCAATAAAAGGGATTTATGAAGCGTAACGCAGTGAAACAAGCTTGCTCAATTTTACTGGCAAGCGAAAATAGGCAGGCGCTTAACCTGACGCCTTCTCTGTAAAGTCACCTAACAAGCCGCCGCTTGTTCTCTGACACGCTTTGCGTCATAATAAAACTTAAACGATTTACCGTAAACCTGGGGGGCTGCGCTATTAAACCACTTGCTTTGACACCGTTCTGGCATCGCCGGGTCTGTGAGGCTGTCATGGTGGCTACTGGTGGCATCATTTTACTCTATTTCTGGACGTTCCTATCGGGAGCAACTGGTGCTGGTATCCTGATTAGCAGCCAAGCTATCTTCATGGCATCAGCCACGTTCTTGGTTGCCATTGTCTGTTATTTGTGGATACCGAAAAAACATATCATTATTTCGACCGCAATCGTCTATATCGCCATGGCAGTGACGGCAGCCTGTCTGATTGCCACTAGCCAAGGCCTTGTTTCACCGTTCGTCGCTCTGTGGATATTAGTCGCCATTTTTGCGGCAATCCTGGGTATGTACGGCCTGGTACCGATGTTCTTAATCAGTAATTTTTATATCCTCCGAGGGCTTATCGATGGCGACATGCATCAGACGACTATCGTTGTGACACTACTGGCAGGTTGGTTACCGCTGGCGGCCAGCTTCATCATTTGGCATAGCCGACGCGTTTCAAGTGACAACCACGAAAGTGCCTATCGCAACCTGGCTAGCGAATTGAACGAAGTGGCCAATAAATCAGAAGTAGTGATTAATGCTATCGCCGACGGCGTCATGGCGGTTGACGGGCAGGGTACAATCCAACTACTGAATCCCGCTGCCCAAACTATTACCGGTTGGGGCAAGCAAGATGCCACCAAGCTAAATTACAAATCCGTTCTCAAATTAACCGACAGTAAGGATCAAGAGCTGGCGGCTACCACGGACCCGATCCAACAGGCACTCAATACCAATCAGGAAATCCACGACGATTCCTTGTCTTTGACTACCCACTCGGGTAAGAAGCTACTGACCTCGATTGCCGTCTCACCGGTCGGACAGGCGGGCGCCGGTGTGATTATCGTCTTCCGTGATGTCACCAAAGACAAGCAGGAAGAACGCGCCCAGGCGGAGTTCATCTCGACCGCATCGCACGAAATGCGTACACCGGTAGCTTCAATCGAAGGCTACCTGGGGCTCGCACTCAACCCGAACACCGCGCAAGTCGACGTCCGGGCTCGTGATTACATCGGCAAAGCGCACGAGTCGGCCCAACACCTCGGCCGACTGTTCCAGGACTTGCTTGATGTAAGTCGAGCCGACGATGGTCGGCTGTCAAACAACCCGAAAGTAGTCGATGTGGTCAGTTTCACACAAAACATCATCGAAGGCCTTAAGCCGCAAGCCGACGCCAAACAATTACACCTTACATATAAACCGGGACTAACCAAGCAAGCGGAAGGTGACCGCCATTTAAACCCCATCTACTTTGCCAACGTCGACAATGACCACCTACGAGAAGTCATTGCCAACCTGACGGAAAATGCAATCAAATATACGCTGGCGGGCGACATCGTCGTCGACGTTAGCGGTGACAGCGATCATGTGGTCGTCAGTTTCAAAGATAGCGGTATCGGCATTCCAAGCGAGGACATTTCGCATCTATTTCAAAAATTTTACCGAGTTGATAATACCGACACCCGCGAAATCGGTGGCACCGGACTCGGACTGTATTTATGCCGCCGACTGGCTGAAATGATGGGTGGTCGTATTTGGGTGGAAAGTGAGTATAAAAAGGGTAGTACATTTTACCTAGAATTGCCGCGTATCGACCATCAAGAAGCTACCCAATTAATTGAATCGGCCAAACACGCGCCTGTAATCCAGCCGAGCGTCGCTATACAGACAGCTATAGCGCCGTCGCAACCGTTACCAACGGCATCGACCGTGCCTGTGGCTACACCGGTCCAAGCGCCACCTCAGCAACCACAGCCCAGCCCGCCGCCAGCTGCTCCAAGCCCGCCAAACACGCCGCTTAGCGCCATTGAACGTGATCCAGGTCATTTTATCCAACCGCGTTCATCAACGGTTGCTATACCCGAACGGGGACAGACTCAACAACAATAAGCACAAGTGGTATAGTATTTTTCACAAAGCTTAGGTATAGTAGAAAGTAATATGACAAAGATATTGTTGGTAGAAGACGATAAAAGTCTGCGCGAAATTTACGGGGTAAGGCTACTGGCAGAAGGCTACGATATCGTGTCGGCCGGCGATGGTGAAGAGGCGCTAGCAATGGCCATCAAGGAAAAGCCTGAGCTAATCGTCAGTGATGTTATGATGCCGAAGATTAGTGGTTTTGACATGCTCGACATTTTGCGCTCGACTACTGAGACGAAAAACATCAAAGTCATCATGATGACCGCTCTTAGCTCCGAAGATCAACGCCAGCGTGGCGAACAGCTCGGTGCTGACCGTTACTTAGTAAAATCACAGGTCGGTATCGAGGACGTCGTTCGAACTGTTCATGAAGTCTTGGCTGATATCCCTGGTGTTGGCGCACAACCTGTTGCGACACCGCTTGCAATACCAACCACTCCAACAGTGCCAGCCGGACCAGCACCAATGATCACGCCAACACCAAGTCCGCAGCCTGTCGCGCCCGCGCCACCAACAGTACTCGCCGCGCCCGCGCCAAGTCCGGTCGCAAATCCTTTACCGCAGCCAACCGCACCATTTAGCACGCCGCGACCAGGTAACCTCAGTAGTCGTGTCATTCATCCATTAGAACGAGAGTCCATCGATCAACCAGACATCGCTGAACGTATCAATCAAGAGCTTAATAGCCAAGCGCCACCGACACCACCAGTTATTCCACCAATGTCACCTTCACCCCCTAGCGGTGCTGTATCGTCAGCTCAACTACATGATTTAAATTTTGAAGAAACACCACACACGCCATCACCATCAACGCCGACACCACCACCATTCCCACCGCAATAATGCTACAATTGAGCCACTATGCGTCTCAATAAATTCCTTGCGCTTCACACTGGCATTTCGCGCCGCGAAGCTGATGACCAAATTGTAGCCGGTAAAGTAACTGTCGATGGAACGGTCGCGCTACTCGGTAGTCAAATTCACGCCAACGAACAAGTCGTCGTGAGCGGTAAGCTGGTTGATACGCAGACGAAATTTCTTTATGTTGCGTTCAATAAACCGCGCGGCTACGTCTGTTCACGTCGCAAACAAGGTGATCACGAGACAATCTTCTCCTTATTACCAGCCGAGTACCAAGTACTAAAACCGGTCGGTCGCCTCGATAAAGACAGCTCCGGCTTACTACTCCTTACTAACGACGGTGATTTTGCCCACCAGATGACCCACCCAAGCTTTTATAAGCACAAAACCTATCTAGTGACGCTTGATCACGATCTCGAGCCGCTACACCAGCAAATGATCAATGATTTCGGTATCCAGCTAGAAGATGGTCCGAGTAAATTGACCCTGGAGCGTCTCAATGAAACCGGCCGAACGGATTGGCGCGTAATCATGAGCGAGGGCCGCAACCGCCAGATCCGCCGGACTTTCGCAAGTCTCGGCTATGAGGTTACTGAGCTCCATCGGACCAATTTTGGAAATTATTCACTTGGTGATATAAAACCCGGAGAGTATCAAGAGATACATACCCGATAGGTGATATAACACTTATGCTCGCCAAATCATGCTACCTCTGTTATAATGAGTCAAAGTTATGGCTTCGAAACTCCCCACCGTTGCGATCATTGGCCAAGCGAACGTCGGCAAGAGTTCGCTTTTTAATCGTATGGTCCGTTCACAGCAAGCTATCGTGGCCCGTGAAGCCGGCACGACTCGTGACAACGTGCTTGGCAGGGTAGAGTACAAGTACCATCAGTTTTGGCTGGTCGATACAGCTGGACTCAAAGATCCGAACGATGAGTTCGAAGCTTCCATCCAGGAACAAATCGAAGAGGCCGCCGAGGCCGCCGATGTCATTCTGGTCGTCGTTGATAGCACCCACTATGCCAGTGATGAAGATCGTGTCGTCGCCAAAAAAGCGCTGAGAAGTAAGAAGCCAGTCATTCTCATCACCAATAAAGCCGATCTCAAAGAAAGTCTTCGCGATGACGAATTCAAACGCCTAGGCATCAAAACCATCGTCCGGACTAGTGCCGAGCACAATAGCGGCATCACTGATGTCATGGATAAAGTTGTGAAGATTATTCCAGCCCGCAGTGAAGAACCTGAGGATGACATCCTACGCGTGGCTCTCATTGGTCGGCCGAACGTCGGTAAATCACGGCTTTTTAACTCACTAGCCGGTAAACAGCAAGCCATCGTGGCCAACGTCGCCGGCACGACTCGCGACGTCAACCGCATCGCCATAAAGTACAACAAGCAGCCAATTGAACTGCTCGACACCGCTGGTGTTCGCCGTCAAGGCAAGCAAGAAGTAGGTATCGAAAAATTTTCAGTCCTACGCACACTCCAAGCCATCGAAGAAGCCGATGTTTGTTTCTTACTGATGGACGTGAATGAATTGAATACCGGGCTTGATCAACGCCTGGCTGGTATTATCGCTGAAGCTGGCAAGGGCCTGGTTATCGTTGTTAGCAAATGGGATAGCGTCGAAGGCAAAGATGCCTATACGCGCGACGCACTGGCGCCAAAAATTGCTTATAATTTCAAATTCACACCATGGGCACCGCTCATTTTTACATCGTCAGTCACGGGACAGAATGTCACGAAATTATTTGACTTAGCGCTTGATATCGATGCCCGCCGGAAACAAGAAACGAAAACTCGCATTCTTAACGACATGCTGCAAAAAGCCGTTCAAAAGCATCCACCAGCTGGCCTCAAAAATTCACATCCGAAACTCCGCTATATGGTCCAGACTGACACCACGCCACCATGGTTCGTGATTCATGGATCGAACCTAAAATTTGTTCATTGGAGCTATAAACGCTACTTGGAGCGCCTAATCCGTGAAACCTATAATTATGCCGGTACGCCGATAAAGTTCAGCTTCCGCGACGAGAAACAGATAAAGAGCAATAAAGAGCGCGTCGCCCAAGGCAAAGCACCCGTTACGAAAGCTTACAAACAGGCCAAAGCCGCCGAAAAGCTCCCAGAAAAGAAATAGCCCCGCCTCTCGTAAAGAGAAGCGGGGCGGTGGCGCGAGCGTTTCAGCTCGCGTCATTATCCCATGGATCGCGGTCGCTAACCCAGAACCAATCCTTGGTTCCAAGTTGGACGAGCGACGCCCTGCGTTGACGCCGTTCGATGGCCATCAGACGGGCGTCGACGAACGATGCCACCAGAAGCAGACCGAAACCGACAGTGACATACGTCAGCAACCGACTTAGCCAGACGTCACCACTGAAAGCCATGTAGCTTCCAATAGTCGGCACTGTCCAAAAAATAAACAGGCCGAGAAACGCACAGCGATCCTTGGTCGAAAAGTGCTTCCTGCTCGGCTCATACTCCGGCATGATGTTACTCCTTTGGGGAAGGACGTGGACGGAGTTGCCCACCAGTCTTTACTATAACATAATCATTATTTATTGTCAATTAAAATAACCTCTTGAATAGCGGAGCCCAAAACGGGCTCGACAGTATCCAAGGGGTTCTCCTCCTCATGCGCGACAGCCGCAGCTTGCGCACCAGCTTCCGCGGTGGGCGGCATGGCCACAACTGGCGCAAAATGCTGCCGCCTGAGTGTGGCCACCACGGTGGTCGCGGCTACGCCGAAATGCAGCCAGCGCCAATAGTACCAGCACCGCAATCGACGCAGCCACAATAATCTGCGGCAAGTAGGCCGTGAAGATTGAAATCCCCACGATTGCGCCCACCAGATATATAACTGGGTTTTCCATGAACTTCTTCACAGAATGTACCTTTCGTAGTAGGTGCAACATGATATGTGCTCGGCTAAAATGTTAACATAACCGTCATGTTTTGTCAATATAAGGTATACTAGAGGAAGATGAAACTAATCTTTGCCCAAGGCAACCCCAGCTCAGAATACAGCGCTACCCGTCATAACGTCGGTTTTCAAGCGCTCGACGCCTTCGCACGCGAGCAAAAAACTGACTTTAAACCGAAAGAGAAATTCCGGGCACTCATCGCTACCGTAACGCTCCACGGTGAGAAAGTACTCTTGGTTAAGCCGCAAACCTACTATAACCTAGCAGGCGAGAGCTACCGACTACTGAAGGAATTCTATAAAGTCGCACCAGAAGACACGCTGATCGTTCACGATGAACTGGCGCTGCCATTCGGTACATTACGCGTACGGCTTGGTGGTTCAGATGCCGGTAATAACGGTATTAAACTAATTAATCAACGTGGTGGCGAACAAAGCACACGATTACGGATTGGTGTCGCCAACGACCAACGCGCCATATTGGGTGATAGCGACTTCGTACTTGGCCGTTTCTCGGCCGAAGAACAGACAACCCTCGACGAGACGATTCTCCCTGAAATTAGTCAACAAATCGACGCTTTCATTGCCGGCAAGCACCAGATTACCAGTCAGACACTTGTAGAAGTTGACGAAGCAACAGTCAAATAGTATAGTTAGCCCTACTTTCGTCGAGCTGACGAATTCAATAGTCGGCTCCGAAATGGAGTTTGACAGGTTTCAGAGAAGAACGGAGCAAGTTGTGAGTTATAACGTGTTTTTCATCTTGCTGGTTGTCGGCCTCGTCAGTTTTGCGATTTTCGACTACAAGCACCTCGTACCCAATGACACGCAAAAGAAAAGGTGAGTTATGTTTACCCATCTCTCCGCAGTAGGCATGCTGCTGGAAGAGGTCAATGACTTCGATAACATGTTATCCACCCATGACCAGCTTCTTAAGAACATAGCGGAAGCCGGTCGTCAGCTTGCGTACGAGTACGCTGTCACAGGCGATCGATCCCACAAGCTCGGTAAGATTCGGCCACGGACATGGCACTGGCGACTGTCGCACAGTTACAAGTTGAAGTTGTGGCGAATCGAGCCACTTTACCATCCGCTCTGGCTCGGTGAGGATGGGCTGGTTTATCGTGGTTACGGCCCCTGGGCTGACACCGACTGGCCCAGCTACTGGATGCGAGCTGAACTCGAACTACGGTCCGACTCTGGCCTCAAGCGGGTGCTTGGCGCCCTGCAACCAGTCGCAAGCCACTGCCATGGCGATGTCGTGTAGTACCAACCTGCCAAGCTCCAAGCCCCGACTTTCGTCGGGGCTTGGTTATTTCCAGGGATAAAAAGACCGGATTCATTCCGGTCTTTTTGTTACAACTAAGGGAAAAGCTCTAGCGTTGTCGACAGGAAAAACCGTAGGTTTGTCCTATGAGCCGCCAGGCGGAAACTAAAAAGCGCCAGGTAAGGGTGGGCATCACCTGGCGCCGTTTGGCCCTTCAACCCACCCGTTGGGGCAAGCGTAGCAGATCTCGTAGAAACGCAGATGCTCGCTGGTTAAAGGGATTAGTATGCGTGCAATGCTAGGCGCTTACTCGTGGAGGGTAGATTACGAGGTAAGCACATTGCACACAACCTAACATATAGAACTCACTAAAAGTGAATTCTGTTAGAATAGGGGGTATAAGGTGCGTTTGATTGGATCTCGCAGATTTCAATCAATCGTTTCCGATATTAGCACGAATTTGACTTTAAGTCAATACTTTCTGACACTTTTTATTATGAAAATCAATAGAATTTTACCAGATAAGCATGAATATCTTCAGATACTACTCAATATTGCCAAAGTTCCAGAAAAGTTGTATTTAATCGGGAACCTGCCGCCATCCCGAATCCCATCGGTGGCTATCGTCGGTACGCGGAAGCCAACTAGTTATGGCAGGGAAGTCACTCAAACACTAGCTGGCGACTTGGCGCGCCGCGGCGTGGTGATTATTAGCGGTCTAGCATTTGGGGTCGACAGTATCGCACATCGCGCTACACTCGACGCTGGCGGCATAACAATAGCGGTTTTAGCAAACGGCCTACCGGACATTTACCCAGCCGCACACAAAGGCCTCGCTGACCAAATCGTCCGAAGTAGTGGTGCAGTTGTCTCCGAATACGAACCAGGCGAATCGGCATATCCAAACCGCTTCTTAGAGCGTAATCGCCTGGTGAGTGGCTTGGCCGACGCCATTATTATTACCGAAGCGGCGGCTCGTAGTGGCACGCTCAATACCGCCATGCATGCGCTCGAACAAGGCAAGGAGGTTTTCGTCGTACCTGGTAATATCACCAGCCCGATGTCAGCTGGTTGCAACGCTTTGATTAAACAGGGTGCAACACCAATCACCGATGCAAACGACGTGCTGGCCGTAATCGCACCAGGCCTACTGGAGTCAAACAGCAAATTACTCCTCGGTGCAAATGCCGAAGAAGCACTAATCCTGGAACTTCTACAATCCGGTATGCGTGACGGCGACCGTCTACAACAAGCTTCGAAACTGACACCGGCCAACTTCAGCCAAACTATTTCGATGATGGAAATCAACGGTCTGATCCGTGGTCTCGGTAGCAATCAATGGACTCTCACATAACTTTTACTCACAAGCAATAAAGTGTTAGAGTATAGAGAGTTATGCGAGGTATAAATCGTCAACAGTACGAAGACCACTTACGACGCGCCGAAGACCGACTTGGCGTCGATCTCGATTGGCGACACTACGAAACTTTCCTGGAGCGTGATTTTCACTGGCATGACATACCAACACCAGCCACCGCTATATCATTAGCCGGTATAGCTTTAGTGATCGATGGTTGCCGCGACTTGTCGAAAATCGACAATATCCACAAAATCGGCTTAGGTAGGGGATTTGACCTGCTTGACGGTGGAGTGGCCCGCTGGTTAAACCAGTCGAGTGACGCTGGTGCACTGGTTGATGCTGGTGCTGACAAATATGAAATGTTTCACATCGGCCGGGCCGCCTGGCAACAAGATGCTATGCCAAAACCATTCATTGCCTACGTTGGGGCGACTAATGGCCTGCACTTCGGCTTGACGGCGGCGGCCGCTTATACGCACCCTGACCGTAGTTATCGACCACCACGAGCCGGCAAGCACGCCATGTTCGGCAATAATCTGGCCGGTGGCGCCTATTTATATGCCAATGCTTTCGAACAGGAACAACCGGAACGCGGCTTACATCGGCCACTGCGTACTATGGCTAAGGTTGCTCTAGCTGGCACTATCACCTCAGAACTAGTAGCTGCTCGCCAATACGTAAGCCGTATTCTCGAATAATTTAGTTGCACAATCGCAAAAACTTGCGTAGTATTAGGCCTTGTGCTTCACTAACAAGCACAAGCATATATAAGTATGAGTAAAAATCTTGTCATCGTAGAGAGTCCGGCGAAAGCCAAAACAATCGAGAAATACCTCGGTAAGGATTTTCACGTACTCTCAAGTATTGGTCATATTCGCTCAATCGCCAAAAAAACCAAAGACGGTACGCCACCGATCGATGTCGATAACGGTTTTAAAACTATTTACGAAATCGACCCTGAAAAAAAGAAAGTTATCACTGAACTTAAAAAAGCCGTCAAAGTTGCCGAGACCGTCTGGCTGGCAACCGATGAAGACCGTGAAGGAGAGGCGATTGCCTGGCATCTTTGTGAAGTCTTGAAGCTCGATCCGAAAACCACCAAGCGTATCGTGTTTCATGAAATCACAAAATCTGCTATTGAAGCAGCCGTAAAAGAACCTAGGACCGTTGACATGCCACTGGTTGAAGCGCAACAGGCCCGTCAAATTCTGGACCGTATCGTCGGATTCGAACTTTCGCCGGTCGTTTGGCAAAAAGTACCTGGCGGTAAATCTGCCGGTCGTGTCCAAAGCCCAGCTGTTCGACTTCTTGTTGAACGCGAGCGTGAAATCCGCGGTTTCGAGGGTTCATTCCAATTCCGCGTCACCGCACTCTTCACCCACGATAATCAACCGGTGAAGGCCGAGTTGCCTCAGCGGTTTGACAGCGAGCAAGATGCTCAGAAATTCCTCGAAAGCCTCAAAAGTGCTGACTTCACCGTTAGCGACATCACGACCAGTCCCAGCACCCGTAACCCCGCTGCACCATTCACGACCAGCACTCTGCAGCAAGATGCCAACTCGAAACTTAGCTTTGGTGCGCGGGCGACAATGAGTAGCGCCCAAAAACTTTATCAAGAAGGTAAAATTACCTATATGCGTACCGATTCGGTTAACTTGAGTGGGCAGGCTATCGCCGCGGCAAAGGATTTTATCACGTCGGCATTTGGTCCGGAATATTCACACGTTCGTCAATTCAAGACGAAAAACTCATCTGCCCAAGAGGCTCATGAGGCGATTCGCCCGACCAACATGAATCTCGAAAAGGGAAGTTCGAACGAATACGATCAAAAATTGTACTCACTGATTCGTAACCGAACGCTCGCCAGCCAGATGGCGCCCGCCAAGCTCGAAAAAACCACCGTGACGATTACGATTTCTACCAGCAGCGCACAATTCGAGGCTAAAGGTGAGGTTATCATTTTCGATGGCTTCTTAAAAGTGTATGGTGGTAGCAAAAAAGAAGCGGACATCTTGCCAGGTATGCAGACAAACGACCAGCTTACGCTGAATGAAGCCATGGCACGCCAGACATTTGCTCGACCGCCAGCCCGCTATACCGAAGGTAGCTTGGTCAAGAAACTCGAAGAACTTGGCATTGGCCGCCCGAGCACCTACGCCACCATCATCAATACTGTTCAAACCCGTGGCTATGTCGAAAAAGGTGAGGGGGAAGGTGAAGAGCGTGATGTCATTCAGCTCAAATTCATGAATAATAACATCTCGCGTGAAATCATCCAGGAGAAAACCGGTGCCGACCGCGGCAAACTAGTGCCGACGCCAAGCGGTGAACTCATCAGTGATTTCCTTATGGACCACTTTGATAAAGTCGTCGACTATGGCTTTACGGCCAGCGTCGAAGAGCGCTTTGATGATATCGCCGAAAACAAATTGGCTCGCAATACGATGCTTAAAGATTTTTACACGCCGTTCCATGAGCTTATCGAGAAATCGGGCGACATCGACCGCAGCAAAGTCGGACAGTCACGTGAAATCGGTACCGATCCGAAAACAGGCAAACCAATCTTGGCCCGTTTCGGCCGTTTTGGTCCGATGCTCCAGCTCGGTGCGACTGAGGACAAAGAAAACAAGCCGCAATTCGCTCCGATGCCTGGCGGCAAACGTATCGACACGGTTACGCTTGACGAAGCGCTCTACGCATTTAAATTGCCACGATTAGTTGGCCAAACTGATGATGGTCAAGATATCAAAGCTAACATCGGTCGCTTCGGGCCATACGTCCAGATTGGCAAACTGTTCGTCAGCATCAAGCCACTCGACCCGCACCATATTACACTTGAAGAAGCCAAAGAATTATATGCTACCAAACTAAAAAGTGAGGCAGAGAAAAACATTGCTGATTTCGGCGACGGCATCAAGGTCTTAAACGGCCGCTATGGCCCGTATATCACTGATGGTAAAACTAATGCCAAGATTCCGAAAGATGCCGATCCGAAAAAAATCACTCATGAGACAGCTAAGGAATTATTAGCGAACGCCCCAGCTAAAAAGGGGCGGCGGCGAGTAGTCCGCCGGAAATCTAGCTAGTCGTACCACATTAGCTGTGGATAAAAAGCCTCAGGCCATTGTTTACATAAAACGTCTACTTCATGCTATAATATTGGTATATTCGCATAGCGTTTGACATTACATAGATATTCTTATATAATTCAAACATAGTAATACGAAAAATACTAAACAGGTGGACGAGAGAGGAACACTCATAGATGGATAACACGGTAACGAAAGACCTGGCTACAGAACTGAATACTGCTGTTAATGATATCTTGAGTGCGATCGAACAGGACCGTGAAAAAGAAATTATTACCCGCCGTTTTGGCTTATTTGATCGCAAAGAAACACTGGAACAGATTGGTGAGCTGCTTGGTATCACCCGTGAACGTGTCCGTCAGCTAGAAAAAGCCATCCTCATCCGTTTGAAAATCGCTACTGAAGATGGCCGCGTGCCGGCAGTTCACGAAGTCGAGCGCCACATCATCCGTCACTTGTCGGAAAATGGTCGCGTTGGACGAGTCAAGGATATCGCTGACGGCATCGTTGGCGGCGAGAGCGACGAGCGTCACCGTGCCCATATTGCCTTCGTGTCGGAATTATCGCCGCAACTGGCAGTCGTCGGTGAAAACGACCACTACCATCACGCCGTCGGCATCAAAGAGCATGGCGACGAGAAGAAAATCAAAGCCAATGTCGATATGATTGTCAAAACTATCAAAGAGCATGGCCAACCGATCCAAATTGAAGCCTTGCATGACAAGCTGAACTTCGAACACCCATCGCACGTTCGTGCCCTGGCTAGCACCAGTAAGAACCTTGCTCATCTGAAAGACCAATGGGGACTGACCAAATGGCCAACCGTTAACCCGAAGAATATCCGCGACAAGATTTACGTCATCCTGGCCGAAAAGGGCAAACCGATGCACTTCTCTGAAATCGCCGCCGCTATCAAGGACAGTGGCTTCAAACGTCGCGACGTCACCACTCAAGCAATCCACAACGAATTGATCAAAGACAAACGCTTCGTCCTGATTGGCCGCGGCATTTACGCACTTGATAGCTGGGGTTACAGCAAGGGAACTGTTTCTGATATTATCGCTGACGTACTGAAAAAAGCTGGCGAACCATTGCACCGTGACGAAATCGTCAAACGTGTTCTGAAAAGCCGCCAAGTCAAAGAAACAACGATTCTGCTTAATCTTCAGAGTAAACCACAGTTCAAACGCGTCGCTAAAGCAACCTATACGCTCGAGAACGCCGCTTAGCCTTCCATCTGCTTGCAAACAGAGGCGGAGAGTGAAATAATAAGAGATGATTATGGGACTCTTTTCCTGGTTGATAGAATTTTTACTTCAATGGTACATATGGATACCAATCGTTTTGATTCTGGGCTATCTCACGTGGCGTAATTATCGTCATGTCGAAGCGGTCCAGGCGATCGAGTCGACATTGCTTATTTTAGAGATACCTAAAGCTAACGACAAATCGGAGTTGGCCGCCGAACAGCTCTTTGCCAGTATCCATGGTATTTTGCGCGACAAGACTGAACTACGTTACGGCAAACACATCCAAGAACACCTCAGTTTCGAAATCGCTTCGGTCAACGGCCAGATCCGATTTTATGTCTGGACGCCCGTTTCGCTTCAAAGTTTCATTGAAGGTCAGATTTACTCCCAATATCCAACCGTTCAAATTCACGAAGCCGACGAAGACTACGTAACGCATGATCGTACGCATAGTGTCGTTTATACCTCAGAAATGGTACTGACCGACAGCGAATTCCTACCTATCAAGACTTTTCAAAGTTTCGAGGTTGATCCACTAGCCGGTATTACCGGCACGCTGGCTAAACTCGAGAAGACCGGCGAGGAATTATGGGTACAAGTACTGGTACGACCGATTGCCGACGATTGGCACAAGGCCTCCGATCGTTGGATTAAAAGTGTCAAAGGTGGTAATCCGTTTTCGTTCCTCGGTAGCGAAGGTTTCAGTTTGCACTGGCTGGGCCAAGTGTTCGAGGCGCTTTGGAAGCCGCCAGAGCAAGGCAGTGGCAGCCCTGGCAGCGCTCCCGAACTATCGGAGCGTGACAAAACTCGCCTCAGCGAAGCTGAGAAAAAGGCTACGAAGCTCGGTTATAAGGTAAAAATTCGATTGGCGTACTTAGGCGAAAGCCAAACTAACGCTAAGTTACGCATGCAAGCCATCGTTGGTACGTTCAAACAGTATAACAGCACCAATTTAAATGGTTTCAAGGTCACCGGCGGTAGTTTCCGCAAGGAAGACTTGGCAGAATACAAGGCACGTAGTTTCACAACCAAAGGCTACATCCTAAACATCGAGGAAGTCGCCAGTGTTTTTCACTTGCCACACACCAACGTCGAAACGCCCAACATCGTCTGGGCCAGTAATAAAACGGCTGAGCCGCCTGCCAAACTACCAGTCATCACCGGCAATGACGCTATCGATGAAAATATCAGCGCTTTCGGATTAACCAATTTCCGTGGCATCAACCACCAATTCGGCATGCTTAGAAGCGACCGCTCACGTCATGTTTATATTATTGGTCAGACCGGAGCAGGGAAGAGCGGTACACTGGAGCTATTTGCGCTGAGTGATATTTTCCATGGCCACGGCTACGCCATCATTGACCCACACGGCGATTTTGCCATCGAGAACATGCGCTTCATCCCAGCGTCCCGCCTGACAGACGTCGTTTACTTTAATCCAGCAGATACGGCTTATCCGCTGGGATTCAATCCTTTGGAAGTTACTAACCCAAGCCAGAAAACGAACATTTCCTCGGAAGTCATCGGTGTTCTGAAACGCATGTTTGGTGAGAGTTGGGGACCGCGACTCGAATACATCCTGCGCTATACCATCTTGGCTCTTTTGGATCGACCCGAAACAACCATGCTCGACATCACCCGCATGCTGACCGACAAGAAATTCCGCAAAGAAACACTCGATTACTGTCAAGATACCGTCGTGTTGCAATTCTGGAACGTGGAATTCGCCAGCTGGAACGATAAATTCCAATCTGAAGCCATCGCACCAGTACTCAATAAAGTCGGAGCATTCACTGCCAACCCGGTCATTCGTAATATCATCGGCCAACCGAAAAGCACCTTTAATATCCGTCAGATCATGGATGAGGGTAAGATTTTGATCGTCAACCTGTCCAAAGGCCTGATTGGTGAAGATAATGCCTCGATTCTAGGTGCTTTTATGGTTACTAAGATCCAGCTAGCTGCCATGAGTCGAAGTGACATTCCAAAAATCGAAGACCGACGGCCATTCTACCTTTACGTTGACGAATTCCAAAATTTCGCCACTGATTCATTCGCCACTATTTTGTCTGAGGCTCGTAAATATGGTCTCAATCTGACAGTTGCCAATCAATACATCTCACAGATGAGTGAAACCGTACGTGATGCCGTTTTCGGTAACGTCGGCACGATGGTCTGTTTCCGGGTGTCGGCTGATGATTCACCGATCCTGGCCAAGCAGTTCGAACCGCAGTTCGAGCCCAACGATCTGCTACAAATGCACAACCGGAATTTTATCATCAATATGGTCATCGGTGGCGAAAAAGCCCCGGCCTTTAGCGCCCGCACACTTAACTTGCCACCGGCGCAATCCGACAACACCAGCCGGATTATTGAATACACCAGGCTTAACTACAGTCGGAACAGGGAAGAGATCGAAAAAGAAATCTCCGAGGCCGTCAAGCCTCTTGCCACCTTGCAGCAGCCCGCCGCACACGACAGCCGCCGTCAAACGAACCACCAACCGAGTGCCGATCGCGACCAACAGAGCCAACGGTCTGCTACGCAGCCACACACAGCCACCAAGCCATCAGAAGACACTCCTAAAAAGAAACGTACCAGGAATCGTAAAAAGAAACCTACTACTAATGGTGATCCTACGGCGACTAAGACTGAGCAGACGCCGCCGTCGACCGTCAACGATCCAACCGAGCTGAAATTACGCTAGTGTCTTAATGGCGTAACTTCAGATGTTTCATTTTTACGAACATAAATAGAACATAGTCCATGATGAGCATCTGCCTAGTATTGGATTGATTGTTATTAAAAACAACTGTATGGGTCTGCGACCCATACATCGAAATCACAAAGCGGGGTAGAAGCCAATTTAAAATAATCGGCAGGACACAAACCTGGGCGAGCATAAGACCAAGCCAGTTCGATAAAAAAGAGTATGATTGCTGCGGTATAGACTTAACGTCGCACAATGTATATTTTACGACATAGACATACTATACCAAAGATGATTAGTAGGTCATCTTGTTTATAGCCATATTGCCCTCGGAAGAGGGTGTTGTATGAAACAGCACACGTTACACTCTATCAACGTTGCATCGTGTTCGTAGTGCTACGCACATTACTTACCACTTCATACTTCGGGGATAGCCGCGCCATGACACACAGCTAAGACCATGCATTCATAAACTTTTCCACATCATCTGATTGTCATGTGTCGCTATTTGCTTTTTTGTTATATTGTTCCCCTGCTATGTTTTCCCTCTTTTTTGACATATTTGCTTTTTCATTAATTTGTATGTATTATATGTTTTTTTCTTGTGTTCTCAGTGATAGAACATTTTTAGAACATAGGCAGGGTATGAAAGCATCGCCTACTCTCTCCTCTACTTGTAGTAGGCTTTACCTTCTACTCGAACATCGAGATACTCTGCTGTGTGGTGTCTGGTTTTTAGATAGCGAATCACCCGATCGATGTCCTCGGCCTGCTCCCCTGCTGAACGATCAATTGAGCATTTTATATAATACGGAATACCTTTTAGCTTAACCTGCACTTGTCGGGTCGTACCACTTGGGATAGTAATCTGCTTTACCACGTAGTGACGATCCTGTAGATTACCGGTCAACATACCGACAAAACCCAAGAAACGGTTACTAGCGATCGCTTCGCCACTAGCCACAGGTATACCACTTTTATCAACAATGGTTACCTCCGGTTCGGAGAAATAATTTTTTTGAAAGGCTACACCACTGCTATCGACATACTCTTGCGTATCACCAATCTGCCAGCTGGCAATCGGCTGACGCGCCGTCATGACAACTAGCGAACTGGCAAACTCACTAGCCGGCTCAATACTGAGCGTTTTGATCTCCGGTGCTGCCGCTTGGACATAATCAGTCAGTCCGTGCTCATTAAGTAGAAACCGGAGTCGCTCAATCGGATGTTTAGCCAGATAATCCTGAATGATCGAAACATAACTGGCCGTCTGAGATTGTGGCTGACCGGTAATCGAAATCCGCACTTGCGCCGTAAACTGACTGACTAAAAGGTACAAGGCAAAGACTACCAGTAATACACCCGCCAGAATGACCGATAAACGCCGCCGAAGATCGACTAAGTGATGCGCTTTGGTACGGTGTGATTGCAATTGTGCTTGTTTCTCGCCTGCCGAACGAACCTGTGACGACGAACTACCTGTTAGCGTCTTATTGCGACGAAAGGCTGCCGATAACGAGAGCTCGGGCTGTTCGATCTGAGTAGTGGGTTGACGGCGGCGCGGCGGGCTGTCTGATTGTTTTTTTGCAAAACGTTTCATAGAATCACTTGTTATTGTAACAGATTAATGTTTGTCTTTTACGGCCGTCAGAATCATCTCGGCGGTGTCCTGTGCCGCGTTCGGGCGCGCATACTCATATATGGTCCGCGAAAGACGGTCTAGCTCGTTACGATCATGAACTAATGGTTTGAGTACTTGGACCAGTAGCGACGGATTGTTATCGAGTTCATGCTCATCAATAATGATCGCCGCATTCTTTTCGGCATAAACGGCGGCATTTTTCAGTTGATGGCCACCAGTCAAATAACCGTTAGGCACAAGAACGGTCGGCTTTGCCATCGCCGACAACTCCAACAATGTTGTCGCGCCAGCTCGCGCTAATACCACATCTGCTGCCGCGAAAGCCGATGTCAATGGTGTCAAAAAGGCCTGTAGCTGAAACTTGGTCGGCTGGTCGTGTGGTACGAGGGAGGCTAATTCATCATATTGAGCAGAACCGGACACTAGTAATACGTTCGTGAAACGCAAGAGATCACCCAGAGCACGCACCACTGCGTCGTTAATTCGCTTGGCACCGAGCCCACCTCCGGTCACGACGACAAGGGGTCGCGTTTCATCAAAACCAAGTAGTCGTTTAAAGTCTATCTGCTCGCTTAAACTGTGTCGACGACAATCATCTGACACCGGTATGCCGACGTAACGAGCGCGATTCGCCGGATAATTATAGTGTTTGAGCGGTGCACCGGTCGCGATGGCGGTCGCCCATTTTGCTAAAATACGATTAGTAAGACCAGGATGGGCATCGGAGTCATGGATGACGAATGGAATCCGCAGCAGACGGGCCGCTACGCCGACTGGCAGACAAACAAAGCCACCTTTGAGAAAAATGACATCTGGCCGCCAGGTGACTAATTTCACGCAACTTTGCACGAAACCTAGCCCGATACGCACACTGTCACGCAGGTTTGGAAAAACGATGTCGGGACGAATCAACTGTCGCCAGATCGAGAGATTATTATAACGACGTAACTTCCCTGCCCAAATCGCTTCAACTGATAACGACGTATCGTATTGTCCCATAATTGAAGTAGCGTGCTGATAGAACCCCCGATCGCACCAAAATCGAAGTTCAGCGTCTGGCTGCTGACGTTTAAGCGCCGTGAGTACGGCGACGACCGGCGTTACGTGACCGCCCGATCCCCCGCCGACCGTGAGAATCCTCATGATCTGACTCCTGTCTTAATGATGATGGAAATTGGGTATAACGTGATAATTGAAACGCTAGACCAAGCGCGCCAGCGATGAATATCATACTCGTACCACCGAAACTCAGTAGCGGCAACGTAATTCCGGTCAGTGGAAATACGCCAATCATTGCCGCGATATTAAGCACCACGTGCGACCCAAGCCAGCCGAAGACACCGGCCACGATCAGACGCAAGCGCATATCTTCCAAATGATCCGCCACGTTCAGCAACCGTAACAAAAGTGCCGTAAACAACAAAATAATCACCACTAAGCCGACAAAGCCAAATGTTTCGCCCATGATCGCAAAGACGGAATCGTTGATAGCTTCGGGGAGGTAACCAGTTGCCTGAACACTGTTACCAATGCCGACACCGGTCAATCCCCCACTGCCAATAGCAATCTTGGCGTGAACGATATGATAATTTGAGGCGTCGCCCAAACTAGTATTGTCACCTTGGAAGAAGGTCGTAATGCGTTCCATGCGATGCGGCGCGATCACGATCATGAGCACAAGCAATGCGGCCAATACACCTGTCGTGACGCCGATTACCCGCCAATTGATGCCAGCCACCAGCAGCATAGCCGCAAAAATCGCCAGTAGCGCGATTCCTGTACCCATATCTTTCTCGATACCGATAACGATCGCCACGATTAAAACCGCCACTAGGCCGATTGGATACAGTGTCTTATGGGGGTCATTGATCAGCCCTTGGCGCGCCCGTGTACCAAGAAAGCCAGCACAAAATAGTAATACACCGAATTTCAGAAATTCAGCCGGCTGAATACTACCAAGTGGGCCGAGGTCAAACCAGCGACACGCTCCAAGTGAACACTGTGCGATACCGAGATGCAACCAGCCAGCTATTGCTAAAACGCCGCAGGCAGCCAGTCCAATTAAGAATATCTTCTGCGCATTCGCCCGAAAGAAACGTACTGGTATCGTAGCCGCTAAAGCAAAAGCCGTCAAAGCGAACAGCAGACTGATGGTTTGCTTAATAAAAAAATAAGTATCAGTATAGTAATCCGTACCATAAGCATTGTTGAGTACGTTAGCGCGCTGTGGGCCGATGGCATACATGATAATCAAGCCGAGCATCATAAGTAGTCCCATGAACAAAATGATCTGGTAATCTGGCTTATGACGACGAGCTTTAGCGACATCGCTAGCGCGTTCAAGCGGCCGACTAGCAGAGGCACGCATCAAATATTACCACCAGCCAGGGCTAGGAAAATACCAAATACCGCCGAGACACAGCCAATCACCCAAAACCGCATCGTAACTTTGGTTTCTGGCCAGCCGATGGCTTCGAGGTGATGGTGAATCGGCGCTGAAATGAATATCTTACGATGAAAAAAACGTTTACTCGTAATCTGGATCAGACTCGAACCGGCTTCGATCACAAACAACAAACCGATGACTGGCAATAAGAACAGCGTATTCGTTTGCATAGCGATGACACCCAGGCTTGCACCGTAAGCAAAACTTCCGACGTCTCCCATGAAGAACCGTGCTGGATAGATATTGAACCAGACATAACTCATAAGCGCCCCGACGACAGTGAAACAAAAGCCCGCGAGTAAGAACTGAGCCTCAAACAGCGCGATCGCCCCGAATGCGCCGTAACTGGTCATCAATAGCCCACCGGCTAACCCGTCTAAGCCGTCGCTAATGTTGACAGCGTTGCTGGTGGCCACGACCGCAAAGGCGAACAATGGAATGATCAGCCAGCCGAGTGCTAGTTCGCCGACGAACGGAATGTGCAGTAGCGTGGCGCTATCGATTTTCGAGAAGAACCAATAACCAAGTACAAGCGCGAGCGCCGTTATCATAAAGAATTTCAGGCTGGAACGTAGCCCAGCCACACCCTTGCCCTTGCCACGAATATTTATGATGTCATCAATGATACCAACTGCTCCCCCGCCAATCAATGCCGCCAACGGTAGATACGTCTGGCCACGGTCAAGATTAAACACCAGTGTAATAATGGCGATGGTAGCAACACCAATTATTCCGGCCATCGTCGGAATGTTGCGCTTAAACTTAGCCTCGTGAAGTTTGGTAAAAACCTCTAATTTTTCACCGGTCGTACTGTGACTCCGTTGACGTTTCCAGAACTTGTACCGATAGGCTGCGTACGTGTAAACCGGCGTCAATAGCATCGCCACCACGAACGCCGCTACGCTTAGCAGCGAGACCCATGTCATCTGATCAGTAATGTGTTCAAGTGTTAAATTATTCATATTAATCCTTCGGGTGAATCTTCATGTAGTCAAGTAGCCAGTTCGATACGTTGGTGAAAATCGGCATCGCATCCCTATTACCTTCGAAAGTTTTACCTGGACTGGATACCTGTACCATTATGACATACCTCGGCTTGCTATCGCCACCGTATCCCAGGTAACTTCCTACGGTTTGATTGTTATCATACGAGCCATTGATAAGTGTCTGCGACGTACCTGTCTTGCCACCGATATCGAAGCCTGGTTTGTCATCTGCTGCATAAAAGGCCGCCCTGGCATCATGAATCATCTTTTTGGTCGTTTTCGCAGTTGAGGCCGCCAAAATACGCTGGCTGGCTGTCGGTCCGTTCGGTTCGAATGTGTCATCGGCCATATAGCCATTTATCACCGTTGGGTTATGGTAGGTACCGCCATTGACGATAGCCGAGAAGCCAGCTACGACTTGTAACATTGTCAGATTCATGCCCTGCCCGAATGACATATTAGCGTAGCGCACAGCATTTCCTTCAGGCTTGGTCGGTGGGATAATCTCACCAGGCGCTTCGCCTTCCAATTCGATACCGGTCAACTGGCCTAACTTGAACTTATCATGGAGATAACTGTACATAGTGTTACGCGCATCTAGCGTAATATGCTGGCCATCGCCTAGTCGCTGCGCTACCGTGACGAATCCGGTGTTCAACGAGTAGTTAAGCGCGTGTTGAATCGTAATCGTACCAGTTTGACCGAGCGTGGCATTACCGATCGTCCAGCCATCAATCTTGACCTGATCAGTATTATTATATGTCGAGCTAGGCTTTATTACCCCTTTATCTATACCTGTAGCAGCGGTAAACGTCTTCATGACCGAACCTGGCTCATAGGGCGAGGAGATCGTACCATTATTGAAGGCTGCGGCATTCTTGACGGTGTCGTAGTGGGCCGGTGAAAACGTCGGACGATTTGCCATGGCTAAGACCTTACCCGTTTGCGGATCGATAACGATCGCGCTGCCCTTTGTCGCACCGGCTTTCTTCATACCAGCTGCCAGAGCTTGCTCCGTGTACGATTGAATATTGCTATCGATCGTCAAGACGACATTTTTACCATCTACGGCTGGTCGATTGATATTATTGTCACCAATTGTCAGGGGCACGTTGCTCACGTCAGTTACCGACTGCAACAGACCGTCCGTACCAGTCAGCTCATCATTCAATTTACCCTCGACACCATACTGTCCGACACCCTCGTTATTTACGAAGCCAAGCGTTTGGGCGGCTAGTTCATTTTCCGGATAAACTCGCTGGCTGGTCGCTTGGAAACCTAATCCTGTTAAACGCTCTTGTTTCATAAGTTCGGCTTGCTTGCGGCTGACTTTGGTCGCCAAGATCTGATAGCGACTATCCTTGCGTGAAAGTAAATCCGCCAGTTGTGGCCGGGCGTTGCCCCCAGCGACTTTTTTGATCGTCTCAATAATCTTGTCTGGCTGCGTTACGATGCTCGGGTCGGCAAATACCGTATATACAGTTTCGTTCAGTACCATCTTTACTGGTGTTGAACCGTCCATCGCATAGATTTCCCCGCGTTTAGCGGGGATGACGAGACGTTTCAATTGCTCCTGGTTTGCGAGAGCTACATAGGTACTGTGTTGGATAACTTGTAAATAAAACAGTCGTACCACGAATAATATCATCAAGGCCACGCATAAGTACGCCAAGAATTTCAGACGGCTTCCGTGAATTGCAGCAAGCGGCATCGTGCTTCTACGCTTACTACTGGTCAACGTAGCTCGTCGAGCTTGGTTGAGTTAAATTTTTCGCCACTTTACTATCTTTGACCGTTTCAAGTGCCGTCAGACGCGCGTTTTCCACTTCGAGATCAGTCTTTTGGGTCGTGAGATCGGCGATTTTACTATCGACTTTCTGGGCTTCGTAGTCATAGCCGGTAGCGCGGGTCGCCTGAGTCAGGTAAATCAAGCCGAGCACGGTTATCATCAGCGCAACCAGCACTGTATGTGTAACGGGGCCAAGCTTCACGCTGGAGGTGAACGCAACGGTATTTTGGTTGCGGTTCCAGTTTTGTTGACGGCGATTATAGGTATTTGATCGTTGATACATAGTGAATGTTTGTTTTCGTTTTTATGTTTTGTGGTATGGTGGTGCGCCCTATCCTAGGGACAGAGCGCACCGAAACAGGGTTATTTGAACCGAACAGTCACTTTGGTTTCGACTGATTGGTTCTGTACTGGGATGTGAATTGGCATTTTGCTGCCCCTTCCTTGTTTTTGTTTTATTTTTTCACGGCGGCGCGAAGCTTGCTGCTCCGTGCGCGCGGGTTGTGAACATCGTGTAGGTTGCCCGCTAGCGGTTTCTTAGTCAGTATATCGAGTTCGGCCTCGTAGCCAGCGTGCATCTGCTCGCTGAAATACCGTTTGACCAACCGATCTTCTAAACTATGGAAGCTGATGATACCGACCCGACCACCTTTTTTTAATAATTTTGGTAGCAGTGGCAGCAAGGTTTCAACTTGGCCTAGTTCGTCATTGACCGCGATGCGGATCGCTTGAAAGGTACGCGTGGCCGGATGGATTCTCTTCCACGGGCCGCGGTAAGCTTGTTTGACCAGATTGGCGAGTTCTTCAGTTGTTTTCAGTGGTCGGTTAGCGATGATCGCCTCGGCAATGCGCCGGGCAAAGCCGATTGGCTCTTCACCGTAACGTGTGATAATGCGGACCAGTTCATCCTTATTGGCCGTATTGACCAGCGTTTCGGCTGACATTTCGGCTTGGACGTCCATGCGCATATCGAGCGGACCACTATTTGTAAAAGAAAACCCTCGTTCGCTCTGATCGAGCTGTGGCGACGACACCCCCAAATCAATCAGCACTAGGCTGAACTGTTTGCCCTCTTCAATCAGCTGCCGCGCAGCCGAGACGAAATCGGTATGCAGTAATCTGACACCTTTTTGCTTGAACTCGCTAAGATTCGCAATCGCGTAATCATCACGGTCGACCAAAACGGAATCAGTGTAGTTTTCGGTTAAAGCAAGTACGCGCCGGGAATGACCGCCGTAACCCGCCGTCAAGTCGAGATAATTCTCACCTGATTTAGGTTGCAGTACGTCAAGCGTCGCTTCAAGCAAAACCGGAACATGATGTGGTGGATGTTCTTTGATACTCATAAACTGGTATATAGTATATCAGCTTACTCGAGATCACCTAACTGGCAGTATGCGCTTGTTTGTTTTCGCATGTGTTTGTGTTTATATAAGCTATTCATCGACGTAAATCGGGGGTTACAGATGTAACTCATACCCGGTCGGTGAATTTGAGAGACTTATGTGTGAGGTGGAGTTTTTTGGGAGGTGTTGTTTTGAGTAAGGTGCAACGGTGTTATTTGCGTGGTCCCGCTTATTCCACGTGCCCATACTACCAGATAGGTGTTCTCGAGGTATTTCTTTACTAAATGAATTATTAAGGTACGCTCGTTACGCAATCAGACGTTGGTATCGGCGGCGAGAATTCGCCAATACGCTCCAGCCCGGACGGCGACGATCGCTTTGTCGATACCGGCATAATCGAGCAGGTGCTGCTCTATTAAAACCCGGCCCTGCTTGGTGTCAAGCGTGGCGGTCGTTTTTCCGCGTCGAAACTTTACGTTCAAGTCGGCAATTTTCTCGTCGAGAATATTACCGCCGAGCGCCGCTTCGACGTCTCTATCCCAAATCGCTTTCGGATAAAGATGCAGATAGTTGCCAAAACCTCTGGTAAGGACCACGCCGCTGGCTAATTCGTCACGAAGTTCCGTCGGTATGGTTAACCGATGCTTGGTGTCAAGCTTTCGTTCGAAGTAATCCATCGCGCCCTTTATGTTCCCTGCCTGGCCTCTGGCATTAACGCTGATTTATTTTTAATGATAGTGGTTAATGTTTGTTTTAGTGGTTACCCACTTTTTTCCACTGACCTTACTATAATACCCACGATTACCCACTGGCAAGTACTTTTTTTGATTTTTATGAATATCGTGGTGTCGTTATCCACATAATTGTGGATAAGTAACCGATTAACAGATGGGGTTTACAGATCTCAGAACGGCATGCGTAGTATTTTTCGCTATGACTTATTGTTGAGTGCAATCTTCAAACTGGATAAATTCGGATACACATGAACGTTAGGTAACGACAGCACGGGTGTCCGGCTTGTAATCAGATAGCCTGTGACATTTACCGGTAGGTCCTCGAATGCCAGCGGCTTGTCATCGACGAGTACGATCCGCCTGGCGGTAGACTGGTCGATAGACGGCCTGATTGCAGACGGAATCTGGAATGTACCGTCATCGTTTTGCCATTCACGAACTACGACACTTTTATAGGGTGACGTCACGACCAGATACGGTACGTTCAGGCCTGTCGTCGCCAGCTTTATCTCTTGCCATTTCGGATTACCGTACGTCAGAATGGCGTGCGGTCGGTGGCGCTCGGTCAAATACTTGATTAAATCTTCTGCGCCCGGTAATAAAAAGTCCTCTGAAGCTGCCTGTTGCTCAAATTGCGTTGTCAATTGACTCCAACCGTCCTGACCCGCTTGTTCAACAATCGTCGACATCGGATCGAATGATTGTCCGTCCACCTCGCTCTGCCGCTGCCTCGCTGCAAGTTCTGTTACTGTCATTATGCTGAGTTCGTCGGCTAGTTGATACAGCAAGCCAGCCGCTCGGTCCGTATCAAACAACGTCCGATCAAGATCGAGTAGCCAAAATTCAGAGCTGCTTACCGCGCTGGTTTTCATACAACTCCAGTAATGCTACAGCCACTGCCTGCGAATCATGACGAATCAATGTCCGATGGGCCGCTATCGGATCGGCATCGTTACCGCTATTCTTCCATATCGCACTCGACAATAACTGAGCTCCAGCCGCCACGTACGGCGCATCGTGAAGAATATGACTGTCGTAGTCGACACTGAGTTCGCCGGCCTTTGCATACTTTTTCAACAGTTCATCATCAGGTTTCTGCGTATTGAAGAGTACGGCGTCAAGAAACTGCGTTCCCGCCAGACGTTCAATTTCCGAAGCGAAGTCCTGCACTTTGAAGCCATCCGTCTGACCGGGCTTGGTTACCAAATTGCAAACGTACACCGTCAAAGCTTTGGTTTTCGCCAGTGCTTCGCCAATACCAGGCACGATGAGTGCAGGTGCCAAACTACCGTACAAGTTACCGGGTGCTATTACCACCATGTCAGCTTGGGCAATCGCCGCCAGCGCCTTCGGACTGGCCGTAGCGTCCGGCTCAAGCCAAAACTCTGGTCGTTCACCATGAAAATCCATCCCGGATATCTGGAACTCGCCGCTGGTTACTTTCCCGGCGCCATTTTTCATCGTCAACGTTACATTGGTCGTAGTAATCGGTTCGACAATACCGGTGATATTTAAAAGTGTACTGGCAAGCTCGATCCCCTCGCTGAAGCTGCCCGTCATCTTCTCGAGCGCTGTCAAAAATAGATTACCGAAGGCGTGGCCTTTCAGGCTACCTTCATCAAACCGATAATTGAATAATTCGCGTAATTTCGGCGTCGATGACAATGCCACCAAACATTGCCGTACATCACCTGGCGGCAGTACACCCAATTCGTCGCGTAGCTGGCCAGTGCTGCCCCCATCGTCAGCCATATTAACCAGCGCCGCCAGTTGCGTGGTGTGGTCCTTGAGAGCCGACAGTAGCGTGAAACTACCGGTTCCGCCACCAATGACAGCGATTTTAACTTGATTCGGTTGGAATGGATCACCCATGCTGGCTCCTTAATTTTTTAATGACATTCCCGAGCCAGACAGCACTTGGCCTGAGGGTCCGTCGCTGCGTGGCGTAGTCGACTTGCGCCAACCCGAAACGTGGCCAAAAGCCTTTGTCCCATTCAAAATTATCAAGCAAACTCCAATGTAAGTAACCTAGGACCTGGACATCGGCCGCTAGAGCGTTCTGAATGCCAGCCAACGTCTGTGATATCCACCATTTACGCTGCGCATCATCGGCGTCAGCCAGGCCGTTCTCCGTAATTAGGATTGGTAAGCCATACTTATGTGACAGCCGCTCCAGTGCGAACTGGATAGTCGCCGGTGACATGTCCCAGCCAAGATCGTTTAATCGCACCTCGGGATTATGGACGCGGTAACCATAGACGCGGAAACTGAAATAATAATTCATACCGATGAAATCACACGTCTTCCTGACTTTACGCAAGAAATAATCATCTTGGAAAAACTGCATTATCATAGCGCTTGTCTTGCTTAACCAAGCGTTATCACCGGCATAGAAATAACAGCTGTTCTTAGCGACCGATACCCGGTAGCGCCGATTCAGGCCATGCAGCGTTTGGGCGGTTTTGTTGTGTGCATACGCTAGGTTATTCACCACCCGCCAAAACGTCAGCGGCTTATGTAGTGCTGGTGGCCAGGCCTCCTGCCAATAACTTTCATGGGCGTATACCATTGGCTCATTTATAGTAATGATAAATTTTATATCACTACCAAGTTCGATAGCTATCTTCTCCGCGAAACGTACGAAATAGCGCACATTGCGACGCTTTTCAAAACCGCCCATGGCCGCGAACCAAACCGGCAACGTGAAATGAAACAAAGTTACGACCGGCTCGATGTCGCGCCGCTTCAAAGCCTTGACGTAGCTCTTATAGTGCTCGATAGCCGCCACATTCCAGGCGCCCTCTTCAGGCTCGACCCGTGACCATTCGATACTGAAACGAAACGCATTCATATGCATATCGCTGAGTAGTTTGAAATCGTCTTCGTAGCGTACGTAATGATCTGAGGCTTCGGCTGAGACATAGTTTTTCGGCTGTCGCGCCTGACTTTGAATCTCATCCCATTTGTCGAGATCTTGATAATGATACTGTGAACGGGCTGCCAGCGATCGAGCATGCTCCAACTCCCACACCGACCACTGGTTATGGGTACCACCCTCTACCTGATGCGCGCTGGTTGAAGCGCCCCAGAGAAACCGTTTCGGAAAATGCGCCATGGGCTTTTTCGTCATATAACTCTATTATACGCTAATTTCAGATTACGAAACGGCGTCTTCACCGAAATGTTTCTGCAAGCGCATCGTGATGGAACGCTCGTGCCGACCCAGCGCCTTGGACAGTTCTTTCACAGAGACACCGTTTTGAAAATCCTGCTTCAACTGTTCATCGTCGGCTTTTTGCCACGGTCTATAGGCATTCGGATAGATTTCACGCATCTTGTCGATTTTTTCCTGCCATGAGCTACCAGTCTTTTTGGCAATTGGTTCTGGGTGGCTTCGTTTGGCTTTTTCCTTGAGATGTTTGAAACGTTTGGCGTCGCTGGCTGCCTTGCTCTGCAACAATTCATCGATAGCCAGGGCATCTTCGCTGACCTTGAGCGCCATTTGGTTGATGCCGTGCAAAAATAAGTTGTCTAAATTTTTTACTCGGCTAAGTGCCACGTAGCCCATGCCCTCGACGAAAGCCTTGCGCAGATCGATCCGAGCAGCATCGAGCGTCATACCCTGGCTTTTATGGACGGTAATCGCCCAAGCCAGGCGCAGCGGAATTTGAGTGATACTGGCCCGCTTCTTGTCGCCGTCACGCAATTCCCAGGTGTCTGGCTGCATGGTGACGACTTTGCCGTTCTGGAATTCGACGATTGGGTACTCAGTAGCCGGCTCAAAGTCAATCACCGTACCAATACTGCCGTTGACGTATTTACGATCAAGCGCGTTCTTCACCGCCATTACTAGTGCCCCTTGTTTGAGTTGCAGAGTCGCCGGTGCCAAAACTGATCGTTGCAGACTTTCGACGTAATTTATCGCGCCAGTCGTCGTCTGTGTATAAAAAAGTTCGTCACCCTCGAGCTCGTCGAGCTTTTTTCTATTGATGGCATCGACATCCAGATTGACCGTATGAAGTTCGGTTAGAATCATGTCAGCTGCTGGCGCAGTTTCGACGCGGGCCAACAGTTTTTCGGCGTGATGCCGGCGAACATCGCCGGCCCGGATAGCGTTAAGTATCTCCAGTAGTATTTCGTCATCTTGGCGATGCTGCTCACTCAAATAGCAAATCACCGGGTCAAGTTCGCGCCAGGCGTTGCTTGTTACCACAAATCCCCCAGCCCGGCTATCACCACGGTTGATTGGCGGTAGTTGGAAAAAATCACCACTCATAATAACCTGGATGCCGCCGAATGGTACGTCCGGTTTTTTCCGCACCAACCGGCAGACATCATCCACCATGTCGAGTCGGAAGTCATGTAGCATCGACACCTCGTCGATGATCAGTACGTCAGTATTCTCGATGATTTCCCGACGGCCTTTGGCGATATGATCGGCGAAACCATCCGGAATAAAATCACCGATACCGATTCCCGCCCAGCTGTGAATCGTCGTACCGCCAAGGTGAGTTGCAGCCAAGCCTGTTGTGGCCGTGACTGACACATGTCTGCCATCATGCTTTGCTAAACGGATAAATTGGTTCAGCACATACGTCTTTCCACTCCCGGCCGGACCGGTGAGCAACACGCTCTCACCAGCCAGCATAATCTCTAACGCTAACCCCTGATTCATTCCTTCTAGTATATCACTTAGCCGCGTGGCGGTTCGCCATCAGGTTCACCGAGTAGTTTTTTGGCTTTGATTTCATAGCGCTTGCCGGTGATTTCACTGGTAATGTAATCTTCGTTAATCAGGTTCACGAACATACCTAAATCATTACCATCCATAATGATGATCGCATTCGTATCATCACTCATCAGTTCCAGTTGCATATCGTCAGCGTACTCGATGACCTTCTCTTGCGGCACTTCGCCGATTTCAATCTTTTGTAATTTGTTGGCAAGACTTTTACGATCTTGAATCAGACTCTGCAAATCAAGTCCGTCCGGAAAGCTGAGCTTGTAGTGCTCGGCAATCTCGGCTAGTTTCTTATCGGCAATCAGCTGTTTTTTGAAATCATACTGGAATAATGTTTCGAACTTTCGTTGGTTAAAAATAAAGATGTCACTATCAATGATGAGTACTTGGTTGTCAGCCGGAAACTTCAACGTTACATCGGCTGGCACAGCACTGAATTTCGGGCCGCGTAGCTGCCAGGCTGTCGAACCTTTGACGACGTTTGATTGTTGGATGGCTTTGGCGCTATAAAAGGTTTTACCGGTCTCATCGGTAAATTTCGCAATGACACCTTTGATGCGCTTGAAGTCATGCTCGTCGTCACTGAACGGTTGCACGCTACCGCGTTCCTTTTCAATCTGGTGCAGCACCGTTGCCGCTTTGCCGACCTTGTCGAGTTCGGTCCGTAGTAGTACGCCCTCACCAGCTTCGCTCAGCTCATAATCGCCGACGGTCATGCCCGTACCCGCACCGAGCGTTACTACATTCATGTAGTCAAACAAGAATAGCGGTTTGAGCTGCGAGTTTAGATCTTCCGCCACATCAACACTAAAAACGGTATAATTTTTATTGAATAAAAATAATTCGACAGTCAGTTTTTGTTTTACGGCGTCGGTGTTATTTGCCCACAAGAAAATATCGGTTGGCGTCTGCGTTTCGTCCATGTATGTCTTTCGTTTTTAGATAACAGCTGTACGTTATTATTACACAACCCACGCGTTAGCGACGACGTAATTTTGCCAACACCTGCGCTCCGAAGCGACGTGCTGGAATCTCAGGTGACGGCGCCGGAAAAGCCGTCTCCAGGCGGGTCGCTACGTCGCGGGCTGGTTCGTGGCGATCCTCTTTCAGGCACCAATTCACTTGGTCGGAATAACTCGACCAAGACCGGCAGTACCCGTATTCACCTATCTCGTCATACTCCACGAAAAAATAGTTCGAAGTTATTTTGGTTCTATCACTATCGGTCTGTTGGGCATGTATTACTCGTCGTAAGAGTACATTATCTCTCGTAACCTTAGCATTCTCGTCACGCTGCCTGACACCGGCCTGCGCCTCGATAATCTCATCAGCCGTCCGGCATAGGTCTAATATAGCCAGACGTTCTAGTTTCATGTCGAGCGGATTTCGCTCCATCACTGCCGAACCAGGTAACGGCTCAGGTTCATCAATACCAAGTAACTCACTCATAGAATGAGACTGATTATACCGCTTTCGTACGCCTGGTCAAGCATATACTTGATACGTCTTATTCCCAGGGAAATGAGTGTCCGAAATGCCCGTAGCGGGCAGTCGTTTCATAGATCGGTCGACGTAACTCAAAGCTATCGATGATTCCTTTTGGAGTTAAGTCGTAGCCAGCTATTTCTTCAGATGCGCCGTCGATGATGACCGTCTTTTCCAGCGGTTCAGCCACACCGATGGCATAGGCCAGGCGTACGTAAACTTCATGGGCTTTGCGGGTTCGCAGATAATCAACGGCAATTTTTCGCGCCGCGTAGGCTGCGCTACGATCGACCTTACTCGGATCTTTGCCGCTGAACGCTCCACCGCCAACCGGAATTCGCGGCCCGTAGTTATCGACGGCCAGCTTTCGGCCGGTCAGTCCAGCATCGGCATCAAAGCCGCCTTGATCCCAATCACCACTCGGGTTTACGTGTACACGAACGTCGTCAGCTACATCATAGTCAGCTAGCCAACCTTTAACTGCAGCTCGCAGTTCGTCAGTTTTGGCGTGTTGAAAACTTGCGACCACACCAACGATCGTTGCGTCACTGAGGGTAATTTGCGTTTTTCCATCATACGGCCACTTATCATACAAAAACTCATTCAGTCTACGCGACAACACCACTTCAAGTGGCAATAACTCTGGTGTCTCACTAGTTGCATAGCCAACCATAATTCCCTGATCGCCGGCGCCGCCCGTGTCTACGCCTTGAGCAATCTCAGGGCTTTGAGCAGCAATATTCTCAATTAACTCCACGTCGCCCGCAAGCCGTTTTACGATACTAGCAACATCAACATTTTTAGCGTGGGATGTGACTTCACCGGTCACAAAGACTTTGCCGTGACCGCCAGCGACATCGACGGCAACACGTGCCAATGGATCTTCGCTTAAATGCGCATCCAAAATCGCATCCGATATCTGATCGCAGACTTTATCTGGGTGCTTTGGGCTCACGCTCTCGGCAGTCCTATAGTTGGTTGATTGTACAGACATAAAAATCCCCTTTCTATCTGCCCTGAGGCTTGCAAGAAAGAGGATTTAATTCGTCAGTACGAGCCACATCTTTCCTGAAAATCTCAGGCTGGAATTAGCACCGTGGTGTTATTAAAGCACCCGTTTGCCGCTGAGTCATAAGGCCAGTCCCTCGTCAGTCTCTTGATATTGTTGTTAACTTTCCGAGTATAGCATGGACTGTTTTAAAACTGTAACGGTTTCATAACCTTGCGCACAAACACTGGCGCCGCTAGAGTACTCCGCTTCGCATCAAAATGATAACCATGACCGGTAAATTTATGGAACTCTTCGGGATCGTCCACCCGATTGTCAATCAGCCACCGCGCCATGACACCGCGCATCATTTTGCTATAAATCGGTACTGGTCCGACCTCGCCGTTTGGCTTGTGGTCCATGAACACCGGTGTCACGATAGTGGCATTTTTAACGTAGGTCGTGACCGGCTTGGCATATTCAACCGAAGACAACACGCAGATAACACCATTCGCCTCAGCCTCGACGTACTGGGCTAGTCGTTCGCCCCAGAATCGGTACAGCGTTTCCTTGCCAGCTATTGGTACTTTGGCTTTCATTTCGAGCCGATAACGGCTGATGCCGTCGCGCGGCCGCAATACGCCATACAATCCACTCATAATCCGCAAATGGTCCTGCGCGAAATTCATATCCTCCATGCTCAGCGTATCGGCGTAAAAACCTTTATAGACATCACCGCGATAAGCATAGACGCTTGGTGCGGTTTCGCTGCCCCAGGTCTGATACATCGCCCTCACCTGCCCAGCAATAGCCAAGCTAACATGCAGTAATCCTTGGAGTTCGATCACTGGATATTTTTGCAATTGACTCACAATCATTTCAGTTTCAGTTTGGAATTGCGGCTTCGATGTTGTGTGACCAGTAAAATCCGCCACTCGCATGGTTTTTGACGGAGCCAATAAACTAATCATGTTTGAGCGCCCTAAAGCCGGACGCCCTGGCGAGCTTTGTTGGCCCACTCATCAGCCATTTCGTTGCCCTCGTCACCTTCGTGGCCGCGCACCCAAGTAAGCGTGGCATTGGCGGTTTGATAAAGCGGATAAACCTCCTGGACGATATCGAGATTCTTAATCTCGCCGCCCTTCTTTTTCCAGCCTTTTTGCTCCCAGCCGGGTGCCCATTTGGTAATCACATTGATCCAAAATTCACTATCAGTAAAAATCTCAGCATGTTCACCAGCCGAGTCCTTCATTGCAGCAACAAGTGCCAAGCCTTCCATACGGATGTTGGTCGTGTCGCCATCTTCACTGCCAAGGATGTGGGGTTGGCCATTTTTTATAACTGCAAATCCACCCGGACCAGGGTTTGGGCTCGCACTTCCATCGGTATAATATACAATCATTACTCTATTGTAACAGCATGAGCATCTTGCTTTACTTTTTAATAAATAGTATAATAGGTATTTGGACTCCTTAACAATCTATCAGAGAAACGAGGTGAGCAAACTGTCGAAACCAAATATGTTCAGACAGCATATGAAAAGCGGTCGGTTCAATATCAACGAAGGTAACTTCAAAGCTGCTGAACGATGCTATTGGTTAGCAATGGAGCTTGCGAACGATTACGACAACCCCTATCGCAAGCACATCGGTCTCATCGAGCATCGCCTTGCTGAAATTTCAGCAAGACAAGGTGATGTCGAACAAGCCAGATGGCGCTTTAAAAAAGCAGCTAGTCGGATTGAGAATAATCCGGTTGGCCTCGCCATTTGTCTGCGCGACCACGCTAACTTTGAGCTGCTACAAGGCAAGAATTCCGTTGCACGGAATCTCCTCGCTAAGGCACTCAAAGAGCTTGAAAAGGCTCAATCCGATGTGGCCGTCAACAGCAAGAAGCGTCTCGAGGTTGAAGTTTCTGTCACTCGTGCGTTCGTCGCACGGATTGACATAAAGGACGGCAGAACTGTCGTCAAGGCTGTCGAGCAGCTCAAAACGACAGCAAAGTTGTTGCGTGAATACACCAAGAAGCCAGCCTATGAGCTGGCGAACCTTGGCTGGCTCATCGATGCCCTGCCACAGGGCAACGAGCGCAACGAATACTTGGCGCGCGCATGCGAAGTCAGTGCGAAACTCAAAAATTGGTACAAGTGGGGTGATTTCACTGCTCTCAAGTACGGCAAGCCCGTCCGCGAAGCCTACCGAATCACCACGTCAGTCGCATCTTTCGGGATTAATACCTTGAAGGATGTCAGACGCCACATCAGTTCACTCTAGAGAGGAGTCCGCCCGCCGAGCAATCGGCGGGTTTTTCCTTTTATTGCGAAATTTCTATGCCGTTCCAAAACGCCACGTAGTCCGTGAAATCTTTTTTGACGCGTTCGATCGAACCGTCTTTTGGCTCAGGATAATACCAGGCGCCGAAGTCATTCGTCTGACCGTCGACGACCACGTCGTAGTAGCTAGCCTCACCTTTCCAGTGACAGGTCGTGTGATGGTCGGAATCGGTGAAATACTCCTGCTTAATGCTACTTGGCGGAAAATACCAATTACCTTCGATTCGTATCAGGTCGTCTTGCGATGCTTCCGCTATGGCCGTGTTTTGCCAAATTGCTTTCATATACTTAGTATAGCATTCTTAATACTAAATGTCGCGGACCGGTCCATCCGGGTGAAAATCTTCGACGCTGAATGTGCCATTTGATTCCCGGTTATACTCGATCTGGAAGTTGGCCTGGAAGTAGTCACCACCCTGAACGGTTTTGTACACTAAATTTGCTCGGTGTGCACTATCGTTAGTTGGTACCGGGCCGTTATATACTCGGGCTTCGTGGCCCTCACCTGGCTGTAGCCGTCTATCTAGTCTCGTTTTCTGGCCAATCATATTGATGTAATCAAGTTCGATTTCCACCTCTGACCGATTCGTCACCACAACCGTCACCATTATGGAGTTACCATTGAAATGTGTTTTGTCATGGCTCAGCGCTACCTGTGGAATCACTTTCCGTCCGCTGTTTACGACCGGTACGGACGCGGCGGCAGTTGGTTCCGACTGATCACCGTAAACCGGCTTACCCTGTGCCATTTTGCTAAGTGCGTCAAAAAATCCCATAATTTCTCCTTGCCCTTTTATTCTACACCGTTCTTGAGATGTCGTGCAATTCGTATTCGTAGCGCGTTGAATTTGATTTTCTTATAGTTTAGTTGTATAGTAATCATAACGCTCTTTTTACAATTCAACTATCAGGAGGTGGTTCGTCGTGACTGACGTACCTGAAAGCAAAGTGATTGAGAGTCTGGAAATCGGGCTCGCCACACTTGGCAAAGTCGAAGGCAAACTCAACGACTTCAAGAACGAAGTCGACAAGAGGACCAAGGCCCTACTTGCCGAGTATGCACCACATGTCGACGAGCTGACCGAACTGCGCGAAGTGACACTGGCACAGATCACTGAGATCTTCCAGCAGCATCGCGGCTTTCTCATCGGTGAGGACCGCAAGACGGTCACGTTACGCGGGGGTACGCTCAGTGCCCGCCTGGCTGCTGAAGCCCTCAAGATCGAGGATGATGCGGCAGCCGAGAAGTTCCTTCGAAAGAAGGGTCGTTGGCTGAAGCACAGCAAAGCAGTCAAGCGCAAGCTCGACAAGGCTGCGCTCAAGAAAGATCGTGCACTCGTGGAAAGCGCGCCCGACAGTGTCATGCGTTTCGCGCGCGATGAGAACTTAATCATCAAGTTGCCCAAACTGCAACTCGAAATCAAGCGTCTCCTCAACCCACTGCGCACGTCACTCAAAAAGAGCTAGCACGCCCTGCACCGCTCGAGGTAAAGCCTCGCGGTGCGGGGCTTTACTTTTTATGAGATAAAATACGCCAGCACGGCGACTACTGCACCGATCGCCGCGCTACCCGTAATGATAATAATTGCTTTTCGCTGGTCTTTGCGGCGATAATCTTTTTGGTCGACTGATTCTTGCTTTTCCATCGTATCACTGACGTTGAACAGGCCCCGCATGCCGAAATTGACACAAAAATGCAATTGGGCTTGCAGAAAACCGACCGCCGCCACGGTCGCCGGTAGAAAAATCACTAATCGCCACGCAGCTGGCGTATTGAACACAAAAAATACTCCCCACGTTATGACGGTCACCACTAGGCCGACAATACCCGACCAGCGCCGCATTCGAATTTCGGCTGGCCCGATATTACAGACGCCCGGAATATATTCAATCTTCTCATTCTTCATACCTATTAGTGTAACAGCTTGATGAATAAATTATCGACTCGCCTAAGTGATACACTGGATATACTATGCAAGTTAGCACGGAAAACATATCGGCAGATTCATCTCTGCTGATGCAAAAACGCTACCACGGAATCACGGATAAGAATTGCCTGTACTGGTGCCACGGTACCGAAGGCCTGAAACACCGGAAAATCCGCAAATTTCGCTACCCGCTTTGGAAATACGCCCAAGTCAGCCATCGTGTCGTCAGCTGTGTCTGTGTGAACTGCAATATGCAGTTTTATGGTGATCTGGCCAAAAATGTGCCACTCAATATCCCCGTCGTACGTCATGATGGTTATTTTGCCAATGAGATTCCTGTCCGCATCGGCGGTAAGCGCGCTAGCCTACGCGGTGAAATCGTCCGGCCCTTCCGCCGCATCACCCAGGAAATGCTGACCGACCAAACTCGGTTATTCATCGAGTTGGTACAGTAACGGATATTCTCGAATTATTTTTTCGCGCTGGCTTTAAGAAGCGACTGGAACGGCCCGAGAATCGGCTTTTTGACAAGAATCTTATAGAGGTTTTCCAACACGTCACCACCGGCATAACCCAAAATGAAAGCCACCGCCGGGTTGAGTGTCACGCCCTCAAAACTGATACCCGATCCTTTGACCGCCCAGACGATACCGAGGCCCACAACGGCCGAGATACCGACCGTCAAGCCAAAATATTTCCAACTGAACTTCACGTCTTTGTACGACGTATAATATTTCACAAATCCTACCATACCTCTGGCAATCCCGCCAACTGCTCCAAATGCAAAGATTAATGCTACTTCCATAAAATCCATCCTTTCTTGTGGATTATGCTTATGTTAACAACATTTTACACCCATTTCAGCAGATTCAAAATGCTCTCTCAGGTTATGATCGTGGCTAGATTAGAAATCTTCGCGGGGATCGTCGCCTGGCGAACTGCCCCAGCGCCACTTCGGCTTCGGTCCATGCGCATACGTCGCTATGAAAAGCACCGCTAGCAAAACGGCAACAACGCCGAGGAATTTCCAGTCATTCGCGGTCCAGCTGTTGCGCGACTCATCAGTCGGAAGCATGAAAGCAGTAGCAATGATTCCACCCAAACACACTACCACTATCGCCCAGCCTTGCCATGTCACCGGAGTCCATCCCCAACCGTAGCGGCGACGCTTGAACCAATAATCATCTTTCTTCATAGTTGTACTATACCCTTTCGTCATTGTTTGCCAAAATATACCTAGCTCAACATACTGATCCAAAACGCCACGCCAAAACCCAGTGTCGTGATGATGCCAGCAATCTGACCGGTGTCTTTATAGGCTTCAGGCATCATGGTATCAGCCAGCATGGTAAGCAGTGCGCCGGCCGAAAATGCCAACGTAAAGGCGGTGACGTCCGTTGAAGCATGCGCAAACAAACTGTAGCCCATCAGTGATGCCAGGCCCGAAACGCCCACCACCAGCGCCCACATGCCGATAATAGACGCTTTCTTCCAGCCATTATGAAGTAGGCCACTGGTCGCACCGATTGCTTCTGGCAAGTTGGATATAAAGACGGCGACGAGCATAGCTACGCCGATCGTGCCACCATGAACGATACTGAGACCTAGGACGATAGACTCCGGTATACCATCAAGCACACTGCCGAGCACGATAGCCGGGCCAGAGCTATCTGTCGAGCCTTCGGCCCGCTTACGGTGTCGCCCGCCCATCCGATCGATCAACAGATCGCCGATGAAAAACGTTGCCGCACCCAGTCCCAGGCCAGCCGTCAGCCAAACGCTCGCACCGGCCTGCTTGAACGCTTCCTCGGCCAGCTCGAATGCCACTGCACTGATCAGTACGCCCACGCCGAACGCCATGATCGCGCCGAGCACGCGCTTTGGCAATTTTATTACCATGGCGATAACAGCACCAATCAGCAACGATCCAGCCGCGGCAAGTCCCCAAAGCAGTGAAGGTATCATATAGCTAGTATACCCCCTAGTGTATTCATCTTCACGCAATCCGGGTGTATCATGGAAGCAGTAACCAAGGAGGGTGTCATGGTGGAAAAAGCGAAATCAACCGAACTAAGCGGCTTCCGTCGCGGTGCCGATATCACATTCGGCTATTTGGCGCAGATTTTCGCGCTGTTTGCCGTCATCCAAATCGCACTGGCTGGTGTCGGCACATTCGCTGGCCACGAAGACAATCGTTTTATGCCGCATATTATTCTAGGTAGCATCTTAGGACTGGCTAGTGTCGTGCTGCTAATCTTAGCACTCATAGCTCGCCGCTCGCGTGCTATCGTTATCGGCTCGATTGTACTGGTACTTTTAGCCGAAGGTGCGCAACACGTGCTGGCCAATCTCGGCTGGGACAACAAATGGCTCGGCGGCCTGCACGCCCTCTCCGGTGTCATCGTCATGATGATTGCTGGCTGGATGGGTAGCAGCACTATCCGCCTATATCGTCGCAAACCGTAGTTCAATATATCAATTGGTAATGAAAAAACAGATAAGATGTGTGCGAAGGAGCAGCGACGGAAGTAAATCCGTCGCTGCTCCCGGTAACAGCATCAGTCTTCCAAAGAAGACTTGAGACCGGCATTTACCTTGGCGATCTCAAGTTCGAGACGCTTTTGTTCGGTGCGTTCGTGCTCGATACCGAGAGTCTTGCTCTTACGAGCGCCGAGAATCTTCGCAATCTCATCACTGCCAAGTAGCACAATGAGGAAGATTATTACGGCAACCCATATGATGACTTCAGCCATGCGTATCACATCCTATCTGTAAATTGATTTCTCGAGGTGAGAAACCGTCTGTCATCATAGGGTTTTCAATAGTGAAAGTCAATCATAACCACTACCGGCCTGTAGCTGTTATTTCTCTTCGCGCTCGACCACAATCGTACATTCCGTCACGAGTGCCGCAATAGCACCCACGGCAGCCAGTAGCGGTGCCAGTGCTACACCGACCACACCAACAGTCAGCGGTAGCTCGACGATGCTCTTGCCGTCTTTATTCTTGACTGTAATTTTGCGAACGTTCCCCTCGGCAATGATTGCTTTCACCTTTTTCAAGAGATCTTCGCCGTTTACTTTAAATTCTTCGGTGTGTTTTGTCATAGTTTTATTATAATTCATCAGCACTAGATTATGCACAGATGTATTGCCTACCCTCTGCCTTTCCGTCGATTATCCTCGCGGCACAACATCTGGCAATTCTCCGCAGTTGTCGCGCCGCCCTCAATCCACGGCGTAATGTGGTCGGCTTCCATTTCGCTTAGTTCGAAGTGTTTGCCGCATGCCACGCAGATGCCGGCTTGGCGTTCGTAGGCTTCGCGCTTCTGTCGATCGGTAAAGGCGCGGATGGAGAGGTATTTTTCCTCTCGTGTCAGCACGTATTCGTAGATGCCGGATTTTTTAGTGACGTCTTCATCCATCATCAGCTTCACAATTTCCGCTTCCAGCGCGTCGGTGTCGTATTTCTCATCCTTGAACTGGTTATACAGCTTGCCCCAGTCCACGCCCTTCATCTCGCGGCGATAGTGTGGGAAAGTTAGCGACACCCACGTTATTACATCTTGGAAATACCGCCACAACTCATTGGCATTTTGATCGTGTTGATGCTTGGACATATATTCACGAATCTCACCGCCCGAAATCCATTTGATTGCCGTTTCCAGATAGTCCTGACGGATGGGTGAGCCATTCACATAGTCTTTCGCTAGGTTGTACGCCGCACCATTGCTACGCGAAAAGTAGCGTTTCGCATCGGTCAGCCACGGCCCAGTATAAATTGCGTTTTTGAGCTCTTGATCGGTCAGTTTTTCTCCTGCGATATTGATGGTTTGGAACCAGTCGAGCTTCTCTTTGTCATCGCCCTCGCACCAATACACCATCAGTTTGTAGTCGAGAATCTGCTCTTGCTCCTCGTGTGTCAGATTGTGAAAATACTGATACTCCACGCTAAAGTCACCCGCTACATACTGGCACAAGCTGATCGTTCGCTGCTGCCCGTCGAGCACTTCGTACGTACCGTCTTCGTTCACCGCCCAATACATCACGTTCAGCGGAAAATCCTTTCGCACCGTATCAATCACTGCGTCGCGCTGTGCGTCTTTGTAGATAAATTCACGCTGGTATTTCGGACGGATGTTGAGCTTGCCATCGTAGCCGATCACACCTTCTTCTTCGTTGTTCACAAAGTTCTGCGCTACCTCGCAAACGGGAATTTCTTTGAGTTGGATTTTCATTTTTGGATCTCCTTGTTTCTAATTAAAATGCGTTTATAAATCTTATTTCCATTAACAAAAATTGCCGAGGCAAGCGAATAGCCGTCAGGTGCGTATGACCCTAAATTGCCTAGAACCTCAAATTGCTCTGGATTGTACTTATCGACGAAAGTCACTGGAACACCCATTGTTCCCGCATAATCGATGGGGATATCGGCAACTTTAGAAACTTCAATTGCATCAAAATTGTCGTACTTTGGATATTCTTCAGGGCTATATTTCTTATACAGCGCAATTTTCTCGTTGTGCTTTTGAACGTCAAGATTTGTAAACCAGCACGAAGTTGAAACTCTCACCATTTTTTGACCATCAACGATTTTGTGAAATTTATCAAAATGATCCGGAACAAAGAACCACATGCCAACATTAAAGTTCGTATAACCCGTGCGGAGCTTATCCTCTTTAATTAGCTTGAATGTATCTTTATAGGTAATAGCGTTCGTATTACCTATAATTAAAAACTTTTTGTCATATGAAACTAGCTGCTCTAGATACTCACGAAACAACGAAAATGGTGGATTAGTAACGACAACATCAGCTTCTTTCAAGATTTCGATTGATTCCGAACTGCGGAAGTCACCATTCTGTTTGAGTAATGTTTTTACTATATCGTCATCGTTCACTGTGCCATCTTCGTTCATGTCACCAGTTAGCTCTAATTTGTATGTCGATTTTTCACGATCAAAATGCGTGGCAATAAGCTTCTTCAGCCCCAGCTGCGTAAAATTCAGCGCGAAATATCGCCAAAAGTTACTCTCCACCGGATCATCACAATTAAGAAAAATCACTTTCCCTCGAAATTGCTCTCGATACCGTGAACACTCCCGCTCGATATCCCCGATCTGCGTATAAAATTCGTCTAGTTTTTGTTGCTTTGCTACGTGTAGATTCTTCTGTGCCATTTGCGACCTTCCTTTTGGGTCGCAAATAAAAAAGCGACCACATGCAGTCGCTAAACTTTAAACAATCCAGGCTTTCGCCAGTCTTGCGCACATGGTCGCATTTCAATGGCGAAAACCTAAATGGTCGTCCTGGATAATTATTGTTTAAAGTTTAGCTATTTCATTGTATCGCAAGTTAAGAGATAGTGGTAGGAAGTCGACGCTCAAACTTCTATGCGTGCATGTTTATGTAATCCGTCTCTTGGATAGTACAATGGGCTTAATGTACAAGGTGAATAAAAACAGAAGACATGTTGTCTATGCTGAGAAAAAGTTCAGAAAAGAGCTAAGGAAGCGACGCACTCACAATGGTCGAGTCATAAAGCGCAAGATTAGGCTTGCCCAACAAGAGCGCGCAAGAACATCTGAGCCATCACGAACACTTCGCATGGCACCTGCTAATTTCTCGATCTTAGAGAACCGTGAGGGGGTGATTGATTACTTCCATAGCGTCAAGTCTCTCCTAGATGCAAATGAATATACCGAGATGAACCTCTCACATGTTACGAGCATTGATTTGCCGACTCTATGTTTACTAAGTGCATTTATGTTAGACAGTAGGACGAATGCAATGTTTCTGTCTGTAATAAGTCCAAAGCACGGCAGTCGAGCGTATAAAATGTTCGAGGCAACTCAATTTGAGAATATGATCATAGCTAAAAAACGAGCTGATTTTAACAGTGGAGCGTTCCTCTCTCAGACAGACATGAGAGTTAATGAGCCTCCGATCAGAGCTGTTTTAGATAAGACGATTACCTTCTTCGGTGCGAAGAACCGCAAAAAATTAAACGATTTACATCCTATTATTGTTGAGATAGTAACTAACACTGCGAATCATGCCAACCCTGACGAAAAGAATGTTGTACCCTGGATTGTGAATACCTACGAAACAGAGAAAGACAACAAAAAGATTAAGCAATATTGCATGGTAGACCTAGGTATTGGGATATATGAAAGCATGAGTGAGAGAACGGAACAATGGAGAAAACAGAAGAAAAAGCTTCGAAGTTGGATGCGTGACCTCAAGGGTTCTTCAGAAAGCGGCTTCTTTAGTGCGCATATCCCATATGGCATACAAAGCACAACGACTTTGCCAGAAAGAGGTAAGGGTATAAAATATATATACGATACAGTAAGTAACGATGATATGTATAAAAGATTTGAAATTATTACCAATAAAGCTCATGTTGATTTCATGAATATTAATGACGTCAAGAAAGATACGAAGAGTAATCTGTCGGCGACAGTCTATTACTGGGAGATTAGCCTTGTCTAAGTCTGAGCGTATTGTAGTGGCGGTACGAGATTTTACTACATTACCTGGAGCAAGGTATAAAACTGATGGCACGGGTTCAGCTGAAGAGTTTTTTGAGAAATATCTGACTTCCCACGTGAGCGGCGGTAAGCAAATTCTCGTTATTGATTTTGATGGTACATGGGGGTATGCATCATCATTTCTCTCAGAGCTTGCCGTTAGAATAGTTGGCGTTCTTAAGACTGATGAGGTGATACGTGAGCGGCTTGAGCTGAAGAGTGAGGACGAGCCAGGATTAATTGACCGTTTTTGGGGATATATCGATGAAAGCCTGGCTGAAGAGAATTAGCTGGGGTGGCATTGCGCTAGTTGGCTTTGGCGCTGCGGGCGGCATTTTAGTGGGTATCCTCGTTGCGCGGGCACCAATCGAAATAAATACAGAGATTGATATCAGCTCGCTAGTGTCTCTCCTTGCGTTATTTACGGCTACTCTAGTCGTGCCATTTATTATTAATAATTATCTTTCAAATCTGAGAAATAAGAAGGCGATTCTTGCAACCGATATTGATGAGGTTCTGAAACTCCTTGGTGAAATGCGTGATATGTATGAGGCTATTTATAGTATTGGGGCCACGATTCAAGTAAAAGACCAGAGGACACTTTTACTACTTACGCGAAAAGTTAATAATAGGATTGATTTACTTTGCGAACAGACGGAGTCTGACGATAAATTGGGTGATTTAAAAATCGATATTTCGCTTTTATTCAATAAACAAGTTTTGCCTGCTTTTACAGAAAAATTCTTACCCGGCCAGATCATTGAAGAAATCGACTGTATTCGCGCCATAAACGAGGTAGAGGATTTGATAGTTACGCTAAAGAAAAAACGCTATGGTATTTATGATTAGTACTCCAAACTTTTTAATATCTGAAGTGACTATGGAATGCGTAGTCTAAGATGTATCCGCTAGTAAGTACGCTAAGTATTATTGCTAGATATTGGATATGTTATCTAACCATAGAGCAGCTACCTATTTTTTCCAACGAAGGAATTGGATGGTTGTTTGGTCAGATCGTGTCTATTTATGCGATTTTTCGATTAATATGCTATCCCATCGTGGGTAGTTTGGCTACAAAATATGAGATTAGAAGTTCAACTATGAAGTCTATCATGTATTTCATTTTCTATCTTCCGGTTGCGAGTATTTATTGGATAAGCTTATTACTTCTGACTCATATATTCCATATATTGCCAATAAACATTCTGGGTTATTAGATTCTATGCCAGAAGATTTCATAAAGACTTTTTTTACCAGGCAAGAGGAGACCCTGTATCGTTCTCGGTTTAAGGCTTTACTCGAGTGCTTAAACAACGACGAGTTACTAGACCTTGTTTATAAGGTAAATTTTGAACTTGGGATTAGAACAGAGCCTGCAAAATCAGTTAATTCCTACTTTCTTACTCGTGCCAAAGATTTGCCAGTGCCTCGCTTGCGTAAGTTAATTTATAGACTGATTGACGAATATAAAGCCGAGTCTGTGTATAGTCGCAAATATGCGTTTGTGATCTTTCTGCGTGAGCTTACGTTTAAACTGAAGAATAAAGATCTAGCTTATGAATGTTACAGTCTATTTCTTGAGTCCGAATACCGAAGTATCCGAAATAGTGCCTATAAACTCATCGACTTAGATGAAGATGAATTACTAAATTTCGAAAAAACTTTCAATAAGTATCATGACAAGGATGCATATCAACTTTTATTGAAGTTAGAAAAACGTGAGTTGAAAGAAAAGTATTTCGAAGAGTTATTTGATTATGCGTCTGGTTATGATTTATGGCAGCTCTTCAAAAATATCGATTTGGACGACAATCGTCTCAAGCGACTTGAAGATAAGGATGCTATCACGTATGTATATGTATGTGCTATGCGAGGATTAAAGATTGATGACAATAAAGCCTTGAGAATATGGAAAAAGTATTCTAGTGATGAAAGAAAATACATCCTCCTCTCTTCGTTCGGAAAGATGAAGCTGTGGAATGTGATTACAAAAATTCAGTAGCAAGTATATTGTGAAATAATGAGCTTATAAAACTCCTCGGCCTTCGCAGCTTATACGGCTTCGTTTGAGTCGAATTCCACTGTCCACTCAATCCCATACTTATCTCTAAACATCGCAAAGTACGTACCCCACGGGCTCTCATCTATCGGCACTTCCACCGCGCCGCCTTCTGAAAGGCCTTGGAATAGCCTGTCGGCTTCTTCTTTCGTTTCTGTGTAGACCGCTATTTTCGACCGGTTTTCGTTTTCACTTACCCGACCCATGCTTTCGGGGACATCATTGGCGATGAGGGTGCTGCTGCCGATAGGTAGCGTAATGCGCATGATTTTATCTGCCTCGTGCTCCGGCACGGGAAACTCGTCGCTGGCGATATCTTTGAAGCGCACGATCGGTCCAAGCTCTCCGCCAAATACAGATTTGTAAAAAGTGAAGGCTTCTTCGGTATTGCCGTTGAAGTTGATGTACGGATTGATGGTTGCCACGGTTGCACTATTCACGAACCAGTCACTGAAACCGGCGACAACATCGTGGTTGCGACGGTGAAGAAACCGAACGGCCAACTCCTCGGGCTAATTTACAATCCGCATTTTAAAATGAAGTAACTTCCTGGCTAGAATCGTTCCAATAATCCCCTCCTCTCTCTGCTATACTAACTCTAGTAGGCAAAGGAGATTCTACCCATCATGGACGCTTAGCATTCATCCGCACACAAAATCATTCAACACATTATCTGAAAGGATGTTTGCATATGGCCAAAGGTCAGAATAAGCGCAAAGAGGTCAAGAAGCCGAAGAAGCAAGACTAAAATAAATACGCCAGCGTCTAGCTGGCGTATTTATTGACGGAAACTGGTGATTACGCGGTGACCGGTACGGCGACCGCAGCAAGCAGTTCATCAATCGTCAGCTTGAGCTGTTCCGTGATCGCAGGTGCATCGATGGCAGAACCGTCCACTCCGATTTGTTTCATGAAGTGCAAATGCGTTGTGGCTGGCAACTGCTTGGCCTTCAGGTTACCCAGTACTTCTTTGGCGGTGATATGTGCCCGTGTGCCACCTACCCAACCGTAACCGACAACACTAACAGGTTTGTCGTTCCACTCGGCGTAGAGCCAGTCGAGAGCGTTCTTTTGAATCGCCGTCATACTGTGGTTGTATTCAGGCATAAGCAAGATGACACCGTCGGCAGCACTAACTAATTGTGCCCATTTTTCAACTCGCTCGTCAGTATTTTTGAAGTCGGGCGACATTGGCACATGTTCGGCGTTGAAGAACGGTAGATCGATCTCTTTCAGATCCGCAATCGTCAGCTCGACGTCACCATGAGTTTTCAATTCACTTTCGACGTGTGCGAGTACTTTGTCGGCGATGCGGCCTTTGCGCGCGCTACCGGTCACTACTAGAATTTTTGGCATAAAGTTTTCTACCCCTTTGAAGAGTTAAATGATATTGAGACAACGTAAACACGCCTTTCTGTGCATCAGCACGTGTTCACATTACTATAATAAGTATAGCATCAATTACTATATTTCGTATAGTTTTTGTCACGAAATTCAACCCTACCGAGGCTACACGGGATCGGACTGACGGCAAGTCAGCGACTTACCAGCCACCACCACCGCCTCCTCCGCCTCCACCGCCGGATGAGCCGCCGCCGCTCGAGCCGCCCGATGACGAGGAGCTTGCCGATGAATAAGTAGCTGTGGTCGCGAAGCCGCTCATAGCACTACTGAAGACTGCGGCGTTAAAGACGGCGCCTTGCGACCCGCTGTACCAGTCCGGCTGTGTACCGGCGGTTTCATAATATAGGCCAAGTTGTTTGTTCCATTCCTTTTCCTGACCAAAGAGGATGGCATACGGCAAAGTACGTTCATATAGTTTGACGAGCTGCTTGGGATCCGTGGCATCGCCGATCTTCACCTTCGCCGCGCCCTCCGGGCTTTGCAGCATTTTGATACGCTCTTCCTCGGCGACAGAAATATACAACTTAAGACCCTTGAGGTAGCGCATCAGCGCCAGACCTTTGTCGGTGAGCGGCCACAGCATATAACTCAGAACAAATGCGTCGAGCGCGATGATCAGCAGGATCGGGCTTAGCAGTACAATGCCGACGATCAGCGAACCAAGGGCGAAACGCCGGTACCAGGCAGATTGCGCGGGCACTTTAGTGCGCAGGCTATAGTCGCCACGGATGAGCGCCTTGAGTTTCTTGGGGTTGTCGCTCATGCGCCGATAGACGGCAGTGCTATTTTGGAGCGATTTCATATTAAGACGGCTACCTATCGCAGTGTCATCGGCAAAAATATCACTAAGAATTTCTTTCTCATCGGGAAACAAGTCATCAAGCGATTTGATGATTTCCAGCTCGTATTGAGGCCGGGTGAAAATCCCCTTTTCTTTGACCTGATAAATCTTCAAATAGTGGCGAACGGCCAGATCAATGAGCTGGGCGGTGAACGATGCTGCGGACGGCATCAGGAGACCCGATACGTTCACGCTCGCCTCTTTGGGTGGGATGTACTCGGCGACAATCGGATCGTGCTCACGAGTGCGATTCGATAGGCGCGCGTAACGCACCCCGAGCCAGATGATAATACCGACGCCAATGACCGTCAATACTATCTGAAGAAAGAACCAGCCATACATGAGCTTTTGACCGAGCGACAGCTCGTAGCCGACGAACGTATTCGGCTGAAAACCGACCGCGACGGTCACGTTCTCACCCGGATTCATTTGGGTGGCTGTGACCACGAATCCATTACCGGACCGCTTCAGCTGGCAAGCGTTCGCGCTGCCGATACTACCCTGGTAACAGGCTGATTTGCCCGTCAACGCACTAGCGAGACTATCGTCGACCGCCAGCGTGACCGATAAGTTACTGATCGGCACCTGCCAGTTGGTACCGTTCGTATCCCAGTACAATTCGTCACTTCGGGTGTCGCCGAAATATTTAGTGACGTCGCGCTGCGTGTAGATAATGACATAGGTCTGAACACCGTGGACATAGCTGTTGGCATCGCCTATCCGGACGACTTCATTGCCGTTCTGATCATACGTGGTATAGCTGAGCCGCTTCCCAAACTGATCGGTAACCGAGTCAAGCTTGAGACTCGTCGAGTGACCGTCGTACTGTGTCGGAATCGCTCGTTCAATGCCATGATTCAGATCCGCCTGTGAGAAATTGGCCGTTATGGTCTCTTTAGTCGTCAGAATCGATCGCTGGGCGTCATCGCGGCTCAGCGTATAGTTAATGTCGTAATTGGTAATCGTAAACTGATTGGTACTGGCTGCCTGCGCCAGATGAGCTGATACCAGTGATATTGTCACCAGACCTATGAGAAAAAGAATCGTCTTTTTGAACATACTTCCAGTGTAGCAGTTACGCGTCTTGCTCGATATATGAAACGCGGTTGATCGGCACATTGCCGGTCGACAGTCGCAAATCAGCATCGTCCGGATTCGACGGTGGAAATAGATACTCGATATCGAGATTCAAGCTGATCGACAGCGGCAAGCGCTCGCCGAGCGATACGCAATTGATATCTTTAATACCGCCTATCATGCCGACGTTCTCAACCACCATATAGCTGTCGGCGTGTTCCATGCTATCAATGATCGCGAACTGGGCTACCAAAGATACGGCCTTGTCTTCCGGCGAAAGCTTCTCGAGCGTTGCCGCTAATGATCGGGCTGCCAAAATAGCGGTATTGATCTGGCGTTGCCGCGATGATTCTCGATCGATTTCAGATTGGAATATTTCCATCATATCGAACAGGTTGTTCGGATCTGGATTAAGTGTCGTACCGGGAACCCACAGCTCTGTCATAATCTTGCCATTGTACCCCCGGCCGTCGATTGATGTAAACCTTAAGCAAAATGGTTCAGAGTATAGCGTGAGGCAACTACCCGACTAATTCGCTGATAGTGAGTCGTTTTTGTTCGGTGGTGTCGCGATCACGGATGGTAACGGTGCCGTCTTCCAATGTCTCGAAGTCGACAACAACGCAATGCGGCGTACCGATTTCATCTTGGCGGCGATAACGCTTGCCAATGTTGCCATTGTCATCCCACATGACGTTGCCATGCTTTTTCTTAAGTGCTCGGTAGACTTCCTTGGCCTTTTCGACAAGTTCGGGCTTATTCTTGAGTAGTGGCGAAACCGCGTATTTTACGGGGGCCAGATGTTCGGGAAACTTCATAACGATACGCTTTTCACCAGCCACTTCGTCTTCAGTGTAAGCACTCGTTAGCACGGCCATCAGAGCACGCTCGACACCGAAACTCGGTTCGATGACGTGTGGAACAAATTTTGTGTTCGTTCCCTTGATGGTGTATTCCATGCTTTTGCCACTGACATCTTGAATGTTCTTCAAATCAAAATCAGTACGATAGGCCAGACCGAGTAGCTCTTCGCGACCGATTGGGAAATCAAACTCAATGTCGATAGTCCGCTGACTGTAATGAGCGCGGTCGCTGGCGTCGACTTCCAGTTCGTGAACGTTAGCTTTCGGCAGACCAAGCATATCAAGAAATTCGTGAGTACTCGCTAGCAGTGCTTTGAATGATTCCTGCCATTTGTCAGGCTCGACGAAATACTCGATTTCCATCTGTTCGAATTCGCGCGAACGAAAGATGAAATCGCGCGGCGAAATCTCGTTGCGGAAGGCTTTGCCCTGCTGAGCGATACCGAACGGCAAATCCGGATAGAACGTATCGATGACGTTTTTGTAATTCGTGAAGATACCTTGGGCAGTTTCTGGGCGGAGATAGGAGACGGAACTCTCGTCCGCTACCGGCCCGACGCTGGTCTTGAACATCATATTGAATTGTTTCGGCTCACCGAACGTACTTTCTTTACCGCAGGCTGGACACTTGTTCGGATTATCGAGCTTGTCGGCACGATGGCGAGTGTGGCAATTGCTGCATTCTACCAATGGATCGGTAAAGGTATCGACGTGCCCACTAGCCTGCCAGACTTTCTGGTTCATCAGAATGGCCGCATCGACACCGTACATGTCATCACGCCCATCGACGAAGAATTGCCACCACAGATTCATGATGTTGCGTTTTAACTTTACCCCAAGCGGGCCGTAATCCCACGTACCACTGAGACCACCGTAGACGTCGCTACCTGGATAAATAAAGCCTCGTCGCTTCGCTAAAGATACGATCGCTTCCATTTTTTCGTTCTTGGTGTTTTCCGCCATAGTCTCTGTCATTATACCAGTAGTTGACTTTTTGGACACAACGTTGTATTATTTATAGATTCTCATTGTCATACTTATGGAGGTGAATGATGGGAACACCCGTGCACCGTGGTGGCTTCATCACCGAAGCGACCAAGTTGCTAAGTAGTGGACGCCCGGCCGCAGCACTCGACATGTTGTACCGATATTCGGACAACATCTATGCGCGACGGACGGATGTGTACTGGCGGTTACGTGCCGCCGCGATCTTTCTCTCACAGGGAAAGAAAGCGGAAAGTGAGGCATTCGCTTGCCTTGCGGAGTTGCCAGCAATCGGTGCGGATCGAGAATTTCTCGATCTGTACGTGGCAGCGACCAGGGCGTTGGCATGTCGCCGGTTGCCCGTTATCAGCTGGACAAGGCGTTCGCGTCACCAGCTGGTCGACTACAACATCTTGACAGTCGTCAAGATGGCCGAAGCGTTCGGTCGCGATGGTGACAAACTGGAAGCCGAGCTGTCAGCGCTACGACCCAAGTCGTGACAGCCGAGCCGCCACCCCGCCCCCTTCGACATCACTGTCGAAGGGGGCATTCTCATTTCAAGGCAGCGTGCTGACGAGCCAACAATTCGCAATCGTGAATGATCGACTCGATGCCGCCGACTTGTGCCAGGGTCTTCAGCGATTTAGCCGAAATCAATCGCAATAATTTTATATGATCGGCCGTAATACTCCCACGCGGTGCTAGCCGCAAGCCTTGCTCGTTTTGATCGTAGCTATAAGCTTCGGCTTCCTGTAGCTTATCACCCGCCACGTCGCGCGATAGATTCAATTCATTGCCGAGCAGTGAGGCATGACGCAGACAAAACCACGTCCGAGTAAGATCGAGTGTCACGCTTTTGGCGTCGAGTGCCATTAGCACCTCTTTGGCGACGTCGAACCATTCCGGCTCGTCGACCATTTCACTGGCCGACGCCACCCGCTTCAGCACCTCATAGCCGAATTGCATACGGTCGTAGTCTTCCAAAATATGCCGATAGAATTGCATTAAACGCGCCGAAGTCAAAATGCCAAGCTCACCCCTCCCCTGACCGATGACTATGTCGCTGATAGCGAACAGCTCGATACCACCGGCCAGCCGGGATTTCTCTTTGCGTACACCACGAGCCATTACCGCTTGTCGGCCATCGGGCGTCAACAGTTGTAAAATGCGATCGGCCTCACCGTAATTGGTACGGCGCAACACAATTGCCTGAGTACGCAAACTTTTCATATTGTTACGCTCCGTACCGCCGCGGTGACATCATCAGGGTGCATGGTAGCTTTATCAAGTAACCGACGCACGCCGTAAGGCTTCAAGCTTTCCAGCGACAAGTCATCGGCCAGATTGGTGACCAGAACGATTGGAATAGACGCCAGGTCATCATGCGACTGCAATTCATGCAGCAGCGTGAAGACCGTCGAGCCAGCCAGTAGTACATCCGCCACGATGGCCACCGGTCTGGTCGTATCAATTAGGCCGATCGCCGCCGGCGCGTGCGAAGCGGTAGCGACTGAATAGCCAGCTTTCCCAAGCGTTCGCTCAAACTGGCGAGCTAATAGCAGATCGTCTTCGATCAACACGATGTTCATAACAAACTCAGCTGCGTCGAGGCATGGACATCAACGAAAAAAGTCGCGCCGTCACGGTGACGCACCGTACCGACCATACTATTCATCGATTCGGCAAAGGAGCGCGCGATTGCCAGGCCAAGACCGCTACTCTCCGGCCGACCATGAATCTGTTGCGGCTGGTTGAGCGTCGATTCCAGATTGTCCCAAACTGAAGCTGGTAAGGCTGGGCCGACGTCACGTACCCCAAGCCGCACTGCCCGACCATGATCGATCGGACGGACCGACAGTTCTACCGGTGTTTGATCATCGCCATAATGCAATGCATTATCGCCAAAATTGAGCAAAATACGACGTAATAGATCTTTGTTGGCGATGACCAGCGGCGCATGACGGCGTGGTGCCAATATCAATTGCCGACCACAAGCTCGGTAGAGTGGTCCGAGTTCGTACAACACGTCTTCGCATAGTTGCTGCGGATTGAGTGGCTCGAGCACAAATAAAGCGTCCTCCAGCCGGGCGACCTTGCTGATATCGCTCGTCAGGCGCAATGCCCGCTCGGACACCATTCGCATATGTGTCGTAATCTCGACCCGCTCGGCTTCTGTCAGCCCGTCAGACTCCAACGTTAACGCCAATTGGCGCAGTAGGGCTAAGGGTGACTTCAACTCGTGGGCGGCAATCACCAGTGGCGACAAACCACTGGCTGATTGACGTTTTATTCCCCCGCTACCCTCGGTCTTCATACTACTACGAGTGTAGCACGCAGACTCTTAGGTGTTAAACTTAATCGTTTTGATAAGTTTTTCGAACTCAGGCTTGAAGGTGTCGGCGTCAGTACGAATCGTCAGCGTTTTGTCGCGGACTTTATAGATGACCGCTGCCCCGCGGATGTCTTTGGTGAAGTTGCCATCAAGACGCGTACCATTTTGGCCGTCAGCGCTAGTGGTTGATGATTTCAGACTTCCTTTTTTGATAAGTGACGCATAAGAATCAAGTACTTGGTCGTAGTCTTTGCTATTAATCGTAATGCGGATAGCAAACTGCTGCTTAGCGCTCACCGGCGGTACAGTGACCGGATTCAGATACGCCTCATATGAGTCGTCACTGCCGTCTTTATTGACATAAGCACTCCAGGTTTTCGGATAATTGAATGTCAAACGGCCAAGATCGTCCGGTCCGACGAACTCGGTGTAAGGATTCTGCAATAGCTGTGTGTACTTCGTCTCGTCTTCGTCAGCTTGGCTCTTTTTAGCATCGGCGACAGCTAGGGCGACTTTATTATCGACAGTCGTCTTCTGGTCGCTATAATTCATGTACGCCCAAATGGCTAAGCCAGCGAAAGCGATGGTGAAAATGCCCAGAACGCCCGCGATAATAACAGATATAGTAACGGCACCGGTTTCAGATGAGTGGTTTTGATGTTTCGTGGTCATGCCGTCATTATACTTACGCTTCATCGCCGTGTAAAGGGTCAAACGTATACAAGCGGTGGCCACGATAGGTTTTTATGATTTTACGGTCCTTCAAATCGGCGCCGTAGGTGATTAAATCGAGCGAACGGTCCAAGCGCTCGGCTTCGCGTTGCATCTTTACAGCTAGCTTCTTGGCGTCGCGGCTGACGCTAAACGCGTAAACTACTGTCGTGTCTTTTGGCAGATCGCACAGCCAAAAATCGCCAAGACGTACTGAAACCCGGTTGTTACTAAGAGACAATAAACGTGTAATCAGCACCAAAACCGGATTGAGCTCGATGCCGATCGCCCGTGCACCGCGGGCAGCCGCTAGTCGCAGAATAAGTCCGTCGCCCGAACCGACATCTACTAGAACCGATTTTGCGTTAAGATCATACAAATGATCAAAGGCACCTTTTACTTCCCCGACATGACTGGGGACGTATGGTGCGCCGCGAAACACCACGAAACCGAATATAAGGAATATGACGGCCGCGATGATGGCGATCAGCATCATGCCTGATCGAACTTTTGTTTGACGACAGTAATGTCGTTTTTGATAGCCATCAGGTCAGCTTCGATTTCAGCGGCCAGTTTTTCAGCTTCAGTGAACTTATCGAGAGCTTGCTCGAGTACGAAATCATCACTATCGAACCACGCCACCAGTTCTTCAAGTTTGGTGGTTTTTTGTTGAATGGTTTGGTCACTTTTGCTCATGGGATTCTACCTTTGCTTTCATTATAGCGCGATTGGTTTCTACCGTGATAACCGCGCCGACTTTTTGTTCACCGCGCAGCAATGCGTAGCCACGGGCCAGCACATGCGCTGGATTCACTTGATCTAAAATTCGTCGCTGCTGCCGAATGTAATCCTGCTGCAATTCGAGTTGACGCTCGATAGTCTCGAACGATACCGACAGCGTATCTTTAACGGCTTGCCGTTGCAAGCTGATGGCCTGCTCGACGCGCGGGATCAGCTGCCGAACGTGATGCTTGGCGGTGCGGATAATCTCGCCACGATCCGGTACGATCAGTTGGGCGGCGTTACTAGGCGTAGCCGCCCGTAAGTCGGCTGCTAAATCCACCAGGGACTCATCAGTTTCGTGACCGATGCCCGTCAATGTCGGAATTCGACTGAGAGCGATTTCGCGTACCAAGGGCTCGTCGTTGAAGGCACTCAGGTCATCGGCACTACCACCGCCACGAATCACCACCAGCACTTCGGGTAGCGTTTCCTGTGCGTTAAAATAACGGACAGCACGGATTATCTGGTCAGGAGCACTTGCACCCTGCACCTGCACATGCGCCACATCAATAGCGAGACCACCCCAACGATCATTGACCAGCTTGATGAAATCAGCGTAACCGGCAGCATCGGTACTGCTGATGACGGCGATATGACGCGGGATGACCGGCAACGAACGTTTGCGTTCCGGTGCGAATAAGCCTTCTTTATCCAATTTGGCTTTTAGCAGTTCAAAACTTTTCTTCAAGCTGCCTTCACCGCTCGGCCGCAGAGCTTTCACCGTTAAACTAAATTTGCCCCACTGTGTCAGTTTTGGCGTGGCAGTGATAATGATTTTCATGCCATCCTCGATTGGCTGACGCAACTGCCAAACTGTCATGAAACAACCGACACTAGCACCGTCGTCTTTCAGGTCGAAAAAGACGAACTTCCCCTGGTTCACCTTGAAACTGGCGACTTCGCCCTCGATCTCAACGCTCGGATAGGCGTATTCGAGCGTTTGATTGGTCAGCGCAACAAAGTCGCTGACACTAAAGCGGAGCTGATTTGCCTTTTCCATAGCGCAGTAAAGCGTCCTGATAAAATACGTAGCCGAGGCCAATTGTGAATAACAAAATTATGACGCGAGCCAACAAGATACCAGCAATCGCCACACCCGACGCCACACCAGCGACCGCCAACAACGATACCATAATAGCTTCATACAGGCCCGCACCGCCTGGCGTGATGAAAATAAATCCCGCCATACTGGCCAGACCGTAAGCGATCAAAATAATGGCCGGATTCACCACGTCGCCAAGCGCCAGAAACGTCAGGAAAAAGAGCGACACATCACCGGCGTTGAATAGCAGCGCCCACCAAAACGGCTTTTTGAGACTACGCTTGTCTTTGATAAGCGCCGCGTAATCATCGTGCATCTCAAGGAAGAAAACCTCGAAGACTGATTCGTGCACCAGTTGTACAACCCGACCAAAGGTCAACCGGCGAACGAACGTGTTAGTCATCTGGCTCAGCCACGCTGACACCTTGATGATCCGTCGTCTGTTGCTCAGCATGAAAATCGCGCCAAAGATGGCAGATAGCATCGCAATCACCAAAAGACAGCTGAATAAGATGATCCAGCGATTGATATTACCATCGATGGTTATGACGAGTACCGAACCCAACAGTAGCACGATGAACGATATGAACGTCATGGCAAAGCGAACAATCTGCGACATCGTGGCTCGGCCGGCTTTGACGCCGTAATTCCCCAACCGCCAATTCATATAGGAAATCCCACTGACACCAGCGCTTGGCAAGGCGTGATTGACGAAATTGATTTCCAGCGCCATCCGGGCACAGGCGACGCCACCGACTTGCTGGAGCGAGCCTTTCGAGCGCAGATATGAGAAAATCGTCTCGCCAGCCGCGTAATATACCACCAACTGCATAGGAATAACAATCGCCAGAATCCAAAGATTGACCGTGCCTAAAAGCCGCCAGGCGTCGGCGATTTCATGCCGTGCCAAGTAAATAATGACCACCAGTAAAATAAGTGTCAGCGCACTCAGCCAGGTTCGAAATGACATAGATTCATTATACATGCTGCCTGTAACCACGTATACTAGTGGTATGTATATCGCACTGCTTGGTCGCCAACCAAAACTCGGCCTGGCCGAACTCGAAGCCGTTTACGGTGCTAATGCCGTGTCGCCGTTCGGTGAACACGCCGCACTGGTGGATGCGCCGATGTTTGAATTAAGTCGGTTGGGTGGGACGCTCAAAGCTGGCCGTATTGTTATGCGCGAGAACGGCAACTGGCTGGCAGTGAGTCGAAAAATTATTCATCACTACCAGAAACACTGGGCTGGTTTTGAGGGCAAGCTAACCCTTGGTGTCAGTGCCTACGGCTTCGACGTGCCTGCGCGGGATGTGCAAAAGACCGGCATCATATTGAAGCAAACACTGAAAAAAAGTAATGTCAGTTTGCGCCTCATACCGAACGATAGTGTCGCGCTTTCCACGGCCACGTCACATCATAACAAGCTTGGTTTGAGTGACAATAAAATCGAACTGTTCATCATCAGAAATGGTAGTCAGGTAGTCGTGGCCGAAAGCATTGGTGCGCAGAACATCACCGCCTACGCTCGGCGTGACCAAGGGCGACCGAAGCGCGACGCCTTCGTAGGGATGCTGCCACCAAAACTGGCCCAAATCATGATTAATCTGGCCGGGCCCGACAGCTCGGCGCGGATCCTCGATCCGTTCTGCGGTACCGGCGTAGTGTTGCAAGAAGCCGCCCTACTTGATCATGCAGTCTATGGCACCGATCTAGCCGAGAAGATGGTCCGCTACAGCCACGACAACCTGGAGTGGTTGCATGACAGTCACCACATTTCATTCGACTGGAATGTTCAAGAAGGTGACGCTATGACGGCGACGTGGCAACAACCAATTGGCGCGGTGGTCTGCGAAACCTACCTAGGCCAACCATTCAGCGCACCACCCTCACCTGCCAAATTGGCTGATGTCCGAAAAAATTGCAACTATATCATCAGCACGTTCCTCAAGAATATCGGTACGCAAATAACGACGGGAACGCCACTCTGTGTCGCCGTACCCGCCTGGCGCGACGTCAGCGGTTATTTCACCCACCTGCCGTTCATCGCGAAATTGGATGAACTGGGTTACGAAACAGTCAGCTTCAAAAACGTTACTGCTCAAGATTTACTGTATTACCGCGACGACCAAATCGTCGCTCGCGAGCTTCTGGTCATTCGTAAAAAATAAACTCTATTTTATAACACGGATACGATTATTACTGGTATCACCTACGTAAATCGTACCTGAAGAGTCGACAGCAATGCCAAACGGTGAATTAAACTGAGCACTTAGGACAGCGCCGTCAGCGTAGCTACAATCACCAGCCCCGGCCACTGTGGTCACTACACCACTTGGTGTTATTTTACGAATACGACAATTGTACGTATCAGCTACGTAAACGTTGCCGGCAGAGTCAACGGCAACATCTGCGGCATCATAAAACCGTGCATCTGCACCCGTACCGTCGGCGTACTCATAGTCCACACCCGAACCCGCCAGCGTTGTAACATTACCGCTTGATGTTACTTTGCGAATACTGCCATTACTTGAATCGGCTACGTAAACGTTGCCGGCAGAGTCAACGGCAACACCACCCAAATCAGTAAATTGTGCGTTAGTTCCGTTACCATCAGCATAACCCCAAGCACCTGAACCCGCTAGCGTTGTAACTACTCCAGCAGGAGTTATCTTACGGAGGCGGCCGTTGCTCGTATCACCGACATAAACATTACCCGCAGAGTCAACGGCAACACCATCAGGACCCCAGAACTGTGCACTTGTGCCAGTACCATCGGCATAACCATTGACACCAGAACCAGCCAATGTCGTCACCACAGCCGAAGGACTTATTTTACGAATACGATGATTACAGGCATCGGCTACATACAGGTTATTAGCAGAGTCTATAGCCACATCGTACGGACAAAAGAACTGTGCGCTCGTACCAGTCCCGTTGGCAAAGCCACCCACGCCGGAACCAGCGAATGTCGTTACAACGCCAGCAGGCGTTATTTTGCGGATTCGATTGTTACCCTGGTCAGCTACGTAAATATTACCAGAAGAATCGACGGCCAGGCCTCTCGGGTACTTAAACTGAGCGCTTGTACCAGTGCCATCCACAAAACCAGCTGCACCTGAACCTGCTAGGGTAGTGACAGCCAGCTCATGGTCACCAGGCCCACTGTGACCAGGACACGGCCCATCTAAAATCGGGCCGTTGTCGTCAGCAATGTGAAACGCCGGTACGCCAGACCGGCTAGAGGTGGCCGTCAGACAAAAAGTGTTATCAGCTGATGTATACGTATATTGAAACGTCGTACCATCACTTTTCGTAAGCCCTTTGCCCCCATCAGCTGCTTCTACGGTAGCTGGATATTTACTCAGCCTGACGTTATCAACACCGAGTTGTTCAGCACCATTCTTGAGGTCTGATTTAAGAACCCCAACAGCAGCCCGTTCCTGAATGCCGTTATAGCCAACAGTGACGAGAGTTGCCAAAATAGCGATAATAACAATGACGATCAGGAGTTCGACGATAGTGAAGCCGCTTTGTTTTCGCTTAATCGCTAGCATAAGTACTATCAGTGTACTCATTTGGGGCGTTTGTTGCAAATTTGGCATTAAAATCACCTTTACCTGCTTGACCTTTTTAGCCGTTTTCGCTATAATCGTACAGATTGATTTTATAAATTTTAAGGAGTTAGTCCTATGTCACACGTCAAAGCTGGTGGCTCAAGTAAGAACATCCACAACAATGCCGGTCAACGTCTGGGCGTCAAACGCTTTGGTGGCCAAGCCGTCAATGCAGGCGAAGTATTAGTTCGTCAGACTGGTGCAACCAAAGTTGCCGGTCCTGGCACCTATATCAGCAAGAATTTTACGATTCACGCTGAAAAAGCCGGTATCGTCAGTTTCAAGAAAGTTCGCAAAACGCACTTTACTGGCAAAACCGTGCCCCGCACACAAGTTGCCGTCGAATAAACCTACGTCTATTATAGTGTCTGGATAAGCTCGTCGATTATTCGGCGAGTTTTCTCTATTTCATTTACCAGCTGCTCCTCAAGCATGCCGTTAGTGTTGGCGGCTTTGAGTTGCAGGACGAGTTGCTGATCAGCATTTTGAACAAGAGCGAAAACATGCGCCGTAGACCATGAGTTGCGCGCACCATCAAGCACATTGGCCGCGAGCTGCAACGAACCACGGAGACTTTCCGCTTTCGCAACATCTTGTGGATTGTCATGAAATGAGGCTGCGCCCATGAGTTTGTTTATCGTGTAGACTTCACGTAAAAGCGTATCCATGCTCCGTTCCATGGTTACCCGTAGGTTGACGGCATACTGAGCTAACACATCAGTATCAACGAAGCTCTGCTGCAAATCATTCCTTAATGCAGCTATAAGGCCATCAGGCGAAAGTAATCGGCCTAATTCACCCGATACAACTTCTGTTTCTCCACGAAGCTCGAGTGCCATTACCTGCAGGCGATCGTCCGTGAACAATTCTTTTTCTTCAGGCTTGGTTTGAGGTGCTTCTTTCGCGAAACTCTCAAGGATTTTCTGAGCAGCTGTTCGATGCTCGCCGATACCATCCTTGCCATGGCCACCCCGTTCTTGGGTGTCAGCCTTAAAACTACCGTCAAGATACGCCAGAGCGATTTCGACTGTATAGTCGCGCGACGGCATCTTTAACTTACCACCATATAGCTTGGGATCTGCCACATTCTTTTCACGACCATCCTTGATTTGGTCTGGCATCTCATCAAGTAGCATATGCAAGCGTACCGTTAGCACCGAACGAACGTCGTCTTGAGCTTCTGAATTATCGTGGAGTTCTCGCACGATAGCCTCAGGTGTTGACCCCAAAGTCATCAATTCTTTTGCGAGCATCGACATTGCTCCTGGTGCAGCGATCGCCGCGACCCGTTCCTTGGCGGCTTCAAAAGTCGGCAACTCCTGCGTCACTTTCGGATCTTCAATACCGACAACATCCAGCACCCCTTCGCCGACTTTTTCGGCCTGTGTTGGAGATGATTCTTGTTCCATCCCGTCATCTACGATCTCAGATTTTTCAGGAGCTAGAAGCCTGATATTGTCTGGGCGTATCAATGTACCGTAATCCTCGCTTGGATTAATATTAAAGTACTTTACCTCATCGCCCACCCGAAAAGCTGCAACACCATCTCCGACAGGTAAACCAAGCTGCGCGAGCTCTTCAGATGATGCCCATGGGTTGTCAAGCATCGCATCAATTTGCGATTGGTCAAGCGTAGGTATTGTCTCCAGGTCAGCTATTTCCGCCTCATACATTGGCGCTGATGGATTAGGATCGTGGTCTAAAGGTCGCACGTAGAGAAACGACTGTGGTGTCGGTTCATTGTTTGGTCCAGGTGATGTAGTATGTTCGTGACTCATGTGTATTTTTATGATTTAATGTGTTCATTTAAGCATAAACATCTAAAAAAGTCAATAGGCGCCATCTTGACGCCTATTGTATAAGACTCGAATACTCTTACTGATTGTTGTCAGCGGTTGCTGCTTGATTCATGCCAAGGTGATACTTGACACGGTCAACTACGTCACCAATTACCACCTGTGACTTTACTAGGTAGTCATCGACACCGAGTTTTTCAGCTCGCTCTTTATCTTTCGGCTGGCTAAGTGCCGTCAGCATGATAACGCGTATCTTTGCTGTGTCTGGTGTGTTGCGCAAAATATCAAGTACGTCGAAGCCGCTGATTTTTGGCATCATGGCATCGAGTAAGACCAAGTCAGGTTTGAAGTCGACCGCGGCTGACAGCGCGTCCTCACCGTTGTTGACTTCCTTGATTTCGAAGCCTTCCAGTTCCAAACGCGAACGGTAGACAGCCGCCAGCGCGACATCATCTTCTACCAGTAGAATTTTCTTTTTTACATCCATCGTATATTTATAGTACCTAGTTTTTAGTTAAATCACAATAAGCTTAATCGAAAAGCTGCTTAGCAGCTGCCAGCTGTGGATCGTCACCACTGTTACGCTGAGCGTCAGTAATTGTGACGGTTTTATCCGGTGTCAGACCTTGACCATTGATATTACGGCCATTCGGCGTATACCAGCGAGCGACAGTCACCTTCAGCTCCGTGCCAGCTCCAAGATTCAGCAATTTCTGCACCGTTCCCTTACCAAATGTTTTTGCCCCGATGAGTGTCGCCTTGTGATAATCTTGCAACGCACCAGCCACGATCTCACTGGCACTCGCGGAATTACCGTCAACCAGCACAACGGTTTTTACGCCAGCAAGTGGCGCATCGTCGTCTGATTTCAAACGATCAGTCTCTTTACCACCAGTCCGCTCCGAAACGACCACTTTGTCACTAACCCAGAGACCGGCGACAGTCTGGGCATCCGTCAAATAACCACCGCCATTGCCGCGCAAATCAAGAATCACACCACTAACATGCTTGGACTTGAATTGATCAGCTGCCTGCTTGGCCAGCGTGCCCGTGTCGCTATCGAAACGACTAATCGTCAGATAACCGATACCGTCTTTGATGCTGCTCTGAACACTCGGATTCGATACCGTGTCCCGTGTGATTGAAAATTCTTTCACGGTCGCGCCGCGACGGACCTTCAACTTCAATGACGTACCAACCTCACCGCGAATAGCATCGGCTGCCTTCGACGCGCTCCAGCCGTCGGTTGATTCATCATTGATAGCCACGACCACATCACCCTGTTTCAGTCCTGCTTTCTCGGCCGGATTGCCAGGCAGTATCCGAATAATAGTCGGCTGATCATGACGGGTGGCTATTTCCGCACCGATACCACCACCGATATCACCCGAAATATCTTTGTTGAAATCGGCCGCTTCTTTGGCATCAAAGAACATCGTATATTTATCGCCGGCAGCAGCTACCATGCCGCGACTCGCGCCATCTATTAAGGCTTGATCATCGAGCTGGCCATCAAAATTGGCCTTCAGTGCCTGGTACGTTTTTTGCACAGGATCGAGGTCGAGCGTGCCCGTCTCTACCTTGACACCAATAAGCGGCGCAACCGCGCCAATGATGTCTCTACTGCGTGTACCGGCGACAAAACCAAGCGCCACTGCCACACCAACGCAGAGAAAAAGAAAACTTCGTGAAATTGAGGTCTTTTGTTTTAATGGCACAGCCATAGAATGTTTCGGCACGTTCGTTCCCCTATATCTGGTTATGATTAACTTATATAAGTATAACGCACCCTGGGTTGGATGCGCTATACGTTCTTGAAAAGATATATGTTGCTTACTTGACGTAAATGTAACCGTAGTCGAAAATCGATGCCGACAACCACATTTCGCTGTACATACCGTAGCCAGCACCGTAATTGTAGTTGTACTGACTTACCAGGAGTTGTCCGGCGTGACTGCCCGAACCGACTTGCTCCACCCATACGATATGTCCTTCGGCAGCACCTGACGATCCTGGACCCATTACAGCAAGCGACCCAGCTCTTGGCGTATAGCCAGTTGGGAAAATTCCTCTGGCGCTGGCAGGAAAGTCTTTGGCATTACCCCAGTTTTCAGGGTAGTTGCCTGTTTCTTTCGCGACCCTCCAGGCCGCATAACTTGCACACTGACGACAACCATAGCCATGACCATCGCCACCGTTACCGTCTGAACCTTGGGTTGAATAGTAGCCTAGCATAGGACAGTTTCCCGCGCCCCATGGATAATCACCGGCAGCACCGCCGCGAACAAGCGTCGCACCACCACTTGAAGCGATCGCCGCAGCGATCGCCGCTTGTTGTGCGGCACGTATCCTGCCCTGTTCTGCCCGGCTCTTAGCGGAGAGCTGGAGGTAGGCGGATTGCTTACCCTTTGTTTCGTTTAGGATCTGTTGCTGTTCGTCTTGCTTTTCTTGCAATGCCTTGCGATCGTTACGCTGCTGAGCAAGAATCTTCTCGATATCTTTTTTCTGTGTCTCAAGCTGTGTTTTTAACGACTCGATCTTGTTGATCGTTTTCGATAATTCATCACGTATCGATGACTGGTATTCTTGCTTGTCGACATAATCGCCAATGTTTTTACTGCTCGCTAACATCTCGAGAGGTGAGACTTTTGCGTCAACATACAGATTCGCCATTGTATCGCCCAGGACGATTTTATTCGTCTGGATATCATTCTCAGTTTGGGTAATCTTTTGCTTCAGTTGTTTGTACTTGATTTCGCTAATATCAATTTTGCCTTGAATCTTCGCTTTCTGCGCATTCAAGGCTGCGATCTTCTGTTGCAAGCTATTAGCTTGGTTCTGCAATTTCCCCGCTTGGGATTCGTATTGGTCGATTTGCTTTTGGATCGCATTAATCTGATCATCATACTTGTCTGCATTTGCTTTTGGCGCGAATTGTATAGGCGTAGCAATGACTATTAACACGGCGGCGGCAACAATCACTGCTCTCGCAGCCAAAGAAGTGGAAACTGGTGTGGTGGACCGTCGTTTCATTAACCTTATGCTAACACGAGGCTGTAAAACGGTCAATATATAACGGGGTTATATTTTCAAATATTTTTGCGTTGCAAACAGCGAAGAAATCACTCCGATAATTGCTCCGACCAAGATCATACCGATCAAGACGAAACCGATATAGGACATGATGGAGTCAAGCGTCGGCTGGACAGCAATACCATACGCCAGTAGTTTCTCACGACTTACTAGAAGTATGGTTACCCCGAGAACCGTCGCAATAACTGCCGCGATAAAACCATACACCACCGCCTCGACGACAAACGGACCCCGGATGAATTTCCGGTCAGCACCGATCAGCTTCATCATTTGGATTTCTTCTTTGCGATTAAAAATCGCCATCCTGATCGTGTTAAACACGATCAATGATGAGATCACGATAAACACGATACTGGCACCAATGCCGACTTTTTCGGCAAACCCGACGCCACGACCGATATTTTGAATCGCTTGTCGCCTTTCACCAGCGAACGATGGCTCACGATCCGGGTCTTTGTTTGCTTGATAGGTCGTATTATTCTTCACGAAATCATCGAGCTGTGACGTATTGTTAATATCCGCGATACTAATGCGAAGCGTCCCCGGAAACCTGTTGATTGCTTCGTTCAGGGCGCTCAGCGTCTCCGCATTATCGCTGTTTTGCACGGCGAATTCTTTGCGCGCGTCGGTCGGACTGACATAGGTGACTTTTTTGACGGAACTCAGTCCACGAAGATTTGTTTCAAGCTCACTGACCGCTTCTTGACTCACATCATTTTTCAGGTAGATCGACATGTCGACTTTGGATTGGATTTCGTTGACCGTATCAACCAGCACGTTACGAGCCGCCAAGGTTGTAAACACGATCAAAAGCGTAATGGTCATCACGGCAGTGGCCGCAATCGTCAGCCAGGCATTACGACTAAAGTTATTGATACCGTAGCGCACCATCCGCACGAATGTCAGCCATTGGCGGCGACGATATTTCTGCTGATGAAACGCTTTAGCGTCAAGCGACCGTTTGCTCATTGTCGGTAACTCCCCTGCGACTGATCACTAGTTATTTTGCCGTGCTCCAACGTTACCACTCGGCGCTTCAGTTTGTTGACGATCTCCACGTTGTGCGTGGTAAGCAACACGGTCGTGCCGTAATGGTTGATTTTTTCCAATAGCCGCACGATATCCCAACTGTGCTTCGGATCGAGGTTGCCGGTCGGTTCGTCGGCGATCAGAATTTTCGGTTGACGCACGATGGCACGAGCAATTGCCACTCGCTGGCGTTCACCACCAGACAGCATATGCGGGTAACTTTTTTCTTTGCCGGTTAGTCCGACAAGTTCGATGACTTTCGGTACGGTATTACGAATCTCGCGGCCGGTCATGCCGGCGATTTCCAACGCGAAGGCAATGTTTTCATAGACGGTTCGCTGTGGCAATAGTTTGAAATCCTGGAAAACGACGCCGATTTTCCGCCTGAGCAGCGGGATGTGTTTGTCTTTCAATGTATCGTAGTCGATACCGCCGACGACGATCTTGCCGCTGGTCGGCTTCTCTTCACGCGTCAACAGCTTCAGTAGCGTTGACTTACCAGCACCGCTCGTTCCGACTAAAATGACGAATTCTTTCGGCTCAATATGAAGACTCACCCGATTTATAGCCGGTTTCGAACTGTTCTTGCCGTATGATTTCGTTACCCTATCAAGAAGTATCATTTCTTTATATATTGTAACATAAGCGTGTCCGTTTTTTGACCGTCAAGCTTTGGGATTAGAGAGTCGCTTCGAGGTACGCAGTCATAAAACCGTCAATCTTGCCGTCGAGCACGCTGCTGGCATCGGTTTCTTCGTATTTGGTGCGGGTGTCTTTAACGAGAGTGTACGGATGTAAGACGTAATTTCGAATCTGCGATCCCCAGTTGGCCGATTCCCCCGCCTGCAGTTCCGACACCGAAGCAGCGTGCTGTTCAAGCTGTAGTTGGGCTAATTTCGATCGTAAAATTTTCAAGGCCGTTTCTTTGTTTTGTAACTGCGAACGTTCATTCTGAATCGCTACGACAATTCCGGTCGGCAAATGCGTTATCCGGACAGCACTATCGGTCGTGTTGACACTTTGGCCGCCATGGCCGCCAGCTCGATAGACATCAATCTTGAGGTCTTTGTCGTCCAGCTTGATATCGTCCGGTCTATTAATTTGTGGCAAAATTTCAATCAATGCAAAGCTGGTCTGGCGCAGATTATCGCTATTGAACGGACTGAGTCGCACTAGACGGTGAACACCGTGTTCACTTTTTAATTTGCCGTAGGCATACGGACCAGTAATTTCAAACACGCTGGTTTTTATGCCAGCCTCTTCGCTGGCCGAACGTTCGACCTGACTGGTCGTCATATCATTTTTTTGAGCCCAGCGCAGGTACATCCGTTCAAGCATCTCGGCGAAATCTTGGGCATCCATACCGCCGACCCCAGCCGTAATTCGCATGATGGCATTGTGGTCATCATATTTTCCCCGGAAGAGCAGATCTTTTTTCCGTTGGGCGAATTCAGTTTCGAGCGCCGTGATCTGTGTCTCAAATTCAGTTTCGAGCGAGTCGTCGCCAAGCTCCATGAGTTCATTGATATCATTCAATTGGGCCGTCAGAATCTGCCACGGCTCGATGGCCTGTTTCAGGGCCGCGGTCCGCTTGCTTTTGTCCTGGGCACTTGATGGATCACGCCAAGCCTCTGGCTGGTTCAGCTCATCAGTCAGAATTTGTAGCTCGACCGCCTTTGCGTCAATCGAAAGTTGACCATAGGCTTTTTTAACAGCCGTTCGAAGACTTTGCAGGCGTTTCACGAGAGGTTGCATTACCTTTTATTGTAACATTGTATACTTATGGTATGCATATCGGTATCTTCGACTCAGGTATCGGTGGCGAAATCGTCGCCGAAGCTATCCAGGACTACTTCCCAGCCGCAAAGTTAACAGTAGTCAATGATAAGGCTCATCTTCCCTATGGTGATAAAACCGCAATGGAAATAATCCGTTTGACTGACAAAGCTATCCAACCGCTGATTAAGGAGCGCTGTGATGTTATTGTCATCGCCTGCAATTCAGCTACGACCGCTGCGATCGATTGGCTGCGAAAGACATACCCGACCCAACGCTTCATCGGCATTGAACCGATGGTAAAACCCGCCAGCCAATTGACAAAAAGCCACGTCATCGCCGTTTGCGCCACCCCCGCCACGCTTAACAGCCATCGTTACGAGAGACTCCGCGAGAATTATGGTGCCGGACTGGCGATACTAGAACCAGACTGCTCTCAGTGGGCACAGATGATCGAAAAAAATAATATCAATCTAGAGAAAATCAAACATGTCGTTAACGACGTGATTCATCAAGGTGCTGACGTTATCGTGCTTGGTTGCACGCACTACCACTGGATAAAGAATTATATCGAGAGTGTTGCGGCCGGTAAAGCAACCGTCATCGAACCATCGAATGCAATCTGTGTGCGTATAAAAACTCTCCTTACAGTTGATTCACTGCTGCGATGAATTGATCACCACGTTCAGAGTAGTTTTCGTACTGATCAAAACTAGCACTTGCTGGACTGAGCAGTACCGTGCCAGCTCGGTCTTCAAGTTGGGCATAAGCCATTGCAACAACATTTCGCATACTACCAGTGGCACGCACCGCACGGATGCCTAAATCAAGACATGATTGATAAATTTCTTCACCAGTCTGACCGACTGCTACGACAAAAGTATCCGTCCGTTTACACGTCTCTAATACTTCTTGATAGCTACTCCCTTTATTAGAACCGCCGAGGATAATCACCTTACGGCCACCAAAACTATCAAGGGCCGCAATCGCCGAACCTGGCGTCGTAGCGATGCTATCATCATAGAACTGCACGTCATTTATTTCGCGCACAAATTTCAATCGGTGCGGCAAGCCTTCGAAATCACGTAGCCCCTGCTCAATCGCCACGTAATCGTCGGTGAATCGCAGAGCAGCGCTGATAGCCGCGCAAGCATTCTCTTGATTATGTAGACCCGGTAGCTGCAACGCGTCGATTGGACAGATGGTTGTATCTTGAACAAAAAATGTGTTCGACTTCACATAGACCGCTCCATCGTCAGCGATGGCAAAGCGCTGCGCACTTGACAATTCATCATGTCCGGTCATGGCGATACGGCGGGAAATCGGATTGGTCGGATGATAGATACAGATGTCGTCCGCCGTTTGAAAGCGCCGAATATTGGCCTTGGCCTCAACGTACTCATTAAAATCGGTATGGACGTTCAAATGATCGGGTTCGATCATGAGTACTACAGCCACGTGCGGACTGCGCTCTAAATCCCAGAGTTGAAAACTGCTAAGCTCAAACACGACGATATCATCAGTTGTTATCTCAGGGAGGACTGTCAGTGCCGGTACACCAATATTACCAAGCAAATGAACGGTTTTACCGGCCGCTTGCAAGATACTGGCGATGAGACTGGCGGTCGTGCCCTTGCCTTTCGTGCCGGTGACACCGATGATCGGCGCCGGACACTTCTCGAAGAATTCATTGGTCGCCGACCAAATCTTGCCCTTGGTCGTGATCTTACGCGGCGCCACGCCGGCCGATCGAACCACCAGATCGAAATCAGCTAATTGAGCAAATGCATCGTCACCAAGGATCGTCGTCACCCCTGCCGGCATATCGGCAAGTGCCGCTTTTTCGTCGACGATCGTTATGTCCGGGCTAAGCTTTTGGAAATAATCGTAGTTGGCTTTACCTTCAAGTCCAAAGCCGGCGATTGCAATCTTCATACTGCTTATTTTAGCTGGTTTCAAACAAACCGGCTAGTTTATCGTTTAGCTCCACTATTTCTTCCTTTTCACCACTGCCAAGTCCTGCCAGTACCCAGGTGTCGGCCGTAATGAAGCTCCTAGCGGTGTCGATGACACACTGCCTGGTCGTACTGGTAATAGCCTCTGGTACCTTTTCGTAATCACGCACTACATCATCGGCAAAATAACGGTTCGTGTAGAAATGACTGATTTGAGCTACGGTCTGCGCACCCATTTGATAACGGCCCAGGCCGTATTGTTTGGCAGCCTCTACTTCAGCTTCCGTTATATTTCCGCCGAGGACGTCGTTCATTTCGCGGACAATAATACTGAATAAATCACCAGCTGTGTCGTTATTTACCTCACCACCAAAATCCCAGCTGCTGTCGTGATAGCCCACCGAAGTGTCGGAAAATACTCCGTAAGCCAGACCCTTCTGGCGAGCCGCACCGAAAATCCGCGAATGCATCGTACCGGTCAGAATATGGTCAAGGCAGTTCATAGCCTCAACTTCTTCATCACTAAGTTCACGCGGAATCACCAGTGACCAACCGAATGTCAGATTTGAGGCTTCTTTACGGCGAATCAGTGCCGGATTAGCCCGGGCAAGTTCATCCTTTGGAATGTCGAAACGCTCACCCGGTTCCAGTGGCCAATCTTCTAACTGGCGCTTGATATCACTCTTACGGCCGTTTAATTTACCCGCGATGACGAAACGGAAGTTATTGGTAGTATGCGTGCGGGTGTGGTGTTCTTTGATATCGGCCAATTTAACATTCGGGATGGTTCTAAGACGTTGACGATAGCTATAGATATCTTCACCGAGCAGTTGCTGAACTTTCGGCCACAACACTCGGCTATGATTGTTCAAATAACCTGTCAATTCGTTACGGACATTGCCCTTTTCTGCTTCCAGGGCATCTTTTTTAAAGCGCGGTTCACAAATGGCCAGGCGCTGCAAATGCAGGATCCGGTCCCATTCGAAATCGGCACACTCGGCCACGTAACCCATAGTGAATTCACTGGTATAGGCGTTATGGTAGGCACCATTTTTCGTGAATTCCGCTTCGTAATCATGCTCACTGGAAAACTCACTGTTAGCACCGAACGCCATGTGTTCCATGATGTGGGCCGTTTCATAGATATCTTTTGATTTCACGTAGCGATTACCGGCTCGAAAATGAAACTGAAAGCTCATCACGGTCGCACCCGGTACGTCAACTAGTAGTCCGCGAGCGCCGTTTTTCAAACGTACTTCTTCAACTGTATGTTTCACTGAATTTTCTCAACCTTCTCCCACCCGCTACTTGCGCTGTTTCTTTTTGTTTTGCCGCTGCGTCTTTTTCTTCTTCCGCGCTTGGTTCTTCTTTTTGTTGGCTTCAGTAGCAGTAGTGGCCTTTTTGGTGCCAAAATCATTATCGCGATTCGCTTCGCCACTACCTAGTTCGTTGACGCCACGCTCGACCGACATCTCTGCCAGACGGGTCAATTCGGTCTGATATTCATCGTCTTGGGCCTGCGCGATAACCGCGTCATTCTTGTGAACATGGAAGACAGCCCTCAGGACTTCTTCGCGCAAATTTTCCTGTAGACTATCGAATAATTTTTGCGATTCAACCCGATATTCAACCAGTGGATCGCGCTGTCCGACGCTGCGCCAGTGGATTCCCTCACGCAAGTGCTGCATGTTTTCCAAGTGCTGCATCCAAAGTGTATCAAGTACCGCCATATAGACTTCGCGCTCAACTCGTCGCAGATTCTCAATATCGATTTCGCGTTCTTTCTTCAGATACAGCTCATCGACCAGTTTCTTAGCCTCGTTGAAGCGAGCGCTGTCTTTCTTTTCTTCACCGATAGTCTTAAGTTGCGATTCCGATAATGGGAAAACAGAACTGAAATCATCGTTAAAGCGCGGATTATTCTTGGCTGGAACAAGTGTCAGTTGACGTATTTTTTCGCCAATCAAGCGTTCAATTTCCGGCTTGATATCAACGCCTTCAAGGATCCGCCGACGTATGACATAGACGACCTTACGATGACGATTAATCACATTATCGTACTGGACGACATTCTTCCTGGTGTCGAAGTTGTAACCTTCGACACGTTTTTGCGCCGCTTCCAGTGTCTTCGTGACTGCTTTATTTTGGATGGCCTGATCATCTTGCACACCGAGTCGATCCATTAGCGATGCGATTCGCTCACCCTGGAAAATACGCATCAAATCATCTTCGGTACTGACATAGAACTGGGTTTCACCTGGATCACCCTGACGACCGCCACGACCACGTAGCTGGTTGTCGATACGGCGAGATTCGTGCCGCTCCGAGCCGATAACCACCAAACCACCCAGTTCTACCACGCCTTCGCCTAGTTTGATGTCGGTACCACGACCAGCAATGTTAGTCGCGAGAGTAATCGCGCCTTTTTCACCGGCTTTCTCGATAATGGCAGCTTCCCTCTCGTTGTTCTTGGCGTTGAGGAGTTCGTACTCGATACCTTCTTTTTTCAGGTAATTAGCGATCAATTCGTTCTTGGCAATCGAGGCTGAACCGACCAATACCGGTCGACCGGCTTCGTGATGCGCCTGAATCGCCTTGGCGACGGCTTTTAGTTTGCCCTTTTCGGTTTTAAAAATCAGATCTTGTTTGTCGTCACGGACAATCGGGCGGTTCGGCGGTACTTGAATGACGTCCAAACTATAAATCTGTTGGAATTCTTCGGCTTCAGTAAATGCCGTACCAGTCATACCTGACAATTTATTGTAAAGACGGAAATAATTCTGGAACGAAATCGTCGCTAGCGTCATGCTCTCTTGCAGGACCGGTACGCCTTCTTTGGCTTCGATCGCTTGGTGCAGACCTTCGTTGTAGCGGCGGCCTTGCATCAAACGGCCGGTGTGTTCATCAACGATTACCACTTCACCGTCATTGGTGACGACGTAGTCTTTGTCACGCTTGAATAAAGTTTGGGCACGTAACGCTTGATCAAGGTGATAGACCGATCGCACATAGTCCGGTGTGTACAGGTTTTTGATACCAAGCATTTTTTGGACTCTGTCAACGCCCTCGTCCGACAACGACACGCTACGGCGTTTTTCGTCGAGAATGTAATCATCCGGTTTCAATTTGGCGGCGACTTTGGCAAACTGCAAATAACTCTCCGGATTTTCGGCGGCCGGCGCGCTGATGATGAGCGGCGTGCGAGCTTCGTCAATAAGAATCGAGTCAACTTCGTCGACGATAGCGAAGTTCAATTCTCGTTGTCGCAAAAGATCGGCATCATCGACCATATTGTCACGCAAGTAGTCAAAGCCGAACTCGTTGTTCGTGCCATACGTCACATCGACGGCATAGGCCTCTTTACGGGTTACCGGACGGAGTTTCCGCATCCTAGGGTCATCATGTTCAGCGTTGTCATAATCTTTGTCATACACGAATGAAGCATCGTTAATAATCACACCAGTAGAAAGTCCGAGAAAATCAAACAGCTCGCCATTCCAACCAGCATCACGCTGTGCCAGGTAATCATTGACGGTCACGATATGCACGCCTTTGCCCTCGAGGGCGTTCAAGTAGCTTGGCAGTGTTGCCATCAGTGTTTTACCTTCACCAGTCTTAAGCTCGGCAACATTACCCTCATTAAGAACCAATCCGCCAATCAACTGTACATCAAAATGACGCATACCGAGGATACGATCACTAGCTTCGCGTACGATAGCGAAGGCGTCAGGCAAAACATCTTCAAGTGAAGTGTTCTTTTTCTCAAGCCTTTTTTTAAGAATAGCCGTCTGCTTGGCGAGCTCCGGCTTGGTCATGGCTTTATATTTTTCGCCAAGCGCATTAATAGCGACAACTCTCTTCTCAAGCCGGCGTAAATTCTTTTTCTGCGGATCACCAAATACTTTGGTGAGTGCCGTTTGTCTGCTTATTGCCACGGTAAAACCCCTCGCTGTCTGAAATATCTCTTGGAAACTAGCTTTTATTATACGCTGACGCGCGCATTTTTAAAAGGGTTATCGCGGCGAATTCGAAACGAAATAGCTAGCCTTGTTCGCGAGCATAACTACGCTTGAATCGACTAAGAACGCGTCGTTTTTTGCCAATATGAGAATTGTGATTGTCTTTGTATTTATGAAGTTGAGCGGCCAGCTTCGCCTCGACGATATCAACTGCGGCCAGCATATTCATAGTCGAGTCACTGGCTGTCAATTGTTTCTCCGGTACAGTTAAAATTACTTCTGCTTCGTATTTGTTACCCTTGGCCCGGTTGACTTCCCTTAGTTTCACGATGGCCGTGACGCTCTTGCGAGCATGGCGCGGCAAGTAGCGATCGAGCCGGCCGATCTTGCGCGTGACATAACGACGTGTCACCTCATCAAGTTGATATTTCACACCGCTAATGTCGATGTTTTCTATCATGCACCCTCCTTACGTGAGTTAGGCTTGTGCTTATAGTATAGCACTCTTTAAAGAGTTTCGCGGCCAGCTAAATACGGCCGCAAGAGCTCAGGGACGTTCAATGCGCCGTCATCACGCTGGTTGTGTTCAATCACGGCAATTAGCGAACGTGCTAGTGATACGGCCGTGCCGTTGAGTGTGTGTAGCATCTCGACCTTGCCGTCTTTCCGACGGACTCGAATGTTCAAGTTCCGTGCCTGAAAGTCCGTACAATTCGAACAGCTTGTTAATTCACGATACGCTCCATCGACGCTTGACCAATACTCAAGATCGTATTTTTTGGCGGCTGGCGCACCAAGGTCGCCGCTGGCGATGTTGATGATACGATACGGAATTCCGAGTGCTTGCCACAGCTCTTCTTCAATACCGCGAATCGTTTCGTGCATAGCCTCACTGGCTTCGGGCGTCGTAAAGGCATACATTTCAAGCTTGTTAAACTGATGCACGCGGAACAAACCACGACTATGTTTACCGTATGTACCCGCCTCCTTCCGATAACACGGGCTCAAACCAGCGTAGAGTAGTGGTAGCTTGTCTTCGTCGATGATCTCATCGGCATGGTAACCCGTTAGTGGTGCTTCAGCAGTACCGATTAAGCTCAAATCTTCGCCTTCGATAAAATACTCATTACTCTCACTACTACTCTTTGGAGCGAAGCCGGCCCCTTGAGCTATTTTAGCGTTGACCATGTGCGGTACAGTCATGAAAGTAAAGCCTTTTTTGGTGACAAAATCGAGCGCGAACTGCGTAATGGCATTTTCAAGTAGAGCCAAGTCGCCTTTTAAATAATAAAACTTAGCACCAGCGACTTTCGCACCTCGTTCGAAGTCAACCCAGCCGCGCCCAGTTGCGTAGTCCAAGTGGTCTTTGGCACCAGTTGGTTGATCACCCCATCGCTTTATTTCAACGCTATCCTCCTCACCGCCAACCGGCACATCAGGCTTTGTCATATTTGGAAGCGCCCACAGCAAGTCGGTGTATTCTTCGAGGCTTGCGTTCAAGTAGCTTTCACGTTCAGCCAGCTGTAATTTGATTTGTTTACCCTCGTCAATCGTCGCCTGATCGGGCTTGCCTCCACCAACGGCGGATTTCATTTTGGCAGCGTTGGCGTTGCGCTTCTCGCGTAATTCATCTACTTGTTGCTGCAACATGCGGCGATCACCATCAAGCTTGATTAACTTTGCCACGTCAACATCGTAGCCTTTATTCTTGGCATTCTGCGCTACCAATTCAGGATTCTCGCGGACAAATCTGATATCTAACATACGATTATTGTAACAGATTACTCGGTGCGGAGTGCCTCGATCGGATCAAGCTTAGCAGCCTTGCGACTCGGGAAGTAACCGGCAATGACAGCGACAATGATCAAACTGACTATCAAAATAACACTGTAGAGCGGCTTGTAGATAAGTAAGTTCGTCCCCTTTTCGAGATCAAGCTTATCTGTTATCCATGGATTGAGGAAGCCGACCAATAGAGCCAAAATCGTGCCAATAATACCACCGAGGAAGCCGACCCAGGCCGCCTCGTAGCGGAACAATCGGCCGACGTCTTTGCGACGCGCCCCGAGCGCTTTCATCAACCCAATCTGCTGCGTCCGCTCCAGTACCGAAATGTACTGCGTGTTGATGATACCGAATATAGAGGCGAGAATGGCCAGTGCGCCAAATCCGGCCACCCCACCCATCACAACGTTCACAAATGTGAAGAGCAACTGTTGGGCATCTTGGACCGAATAGACTTCATAGCCAACACCTTTAATCGCATCGTGGACTACCTGCGGATCGGCATCGTCAGCCACTCTAGCGGTGACTCCATAATACTGAGCAGTACCACCTGCTGGAGCCTCGTATTCGTATATCGTTTTTCCGTCGGCTGGTGACAGGTAGATAGCATCGGCATAATGCAGAACATTGTTCGTTTTCTTATCCACCGCAACGATGTTAAATGATACATCTTTGCCTATCGCAACTTGACCTGGGAACGCTTGTTTTTCGATATGAATGGTCACCGTCTTGCCAATTGCTGACTCTGCGTCCTTGAATCCAAGTGGCTTCACATAACTCGCCGCGATAACGACATCACCTTTAGCTGGTTGGTGGTTCGTCAATTGGCCTGCCGTAAGTGGCAAGGTAGTCTGATCGGCCTTGATGTTCAAAGTTGGCACGTATTTTTGCTTGCTCGGGCCGACCATATAAACTGCGCTGACGTTGTACATCGGCGTCACACTACCAACACCTCGAACAGCGGCGATTTTGTCGACGTCTGACTTACCAAGTAAACCCTGCGCGGTCTGACTTCCGGTCGAACCATATTTTTCTGGACCCGAGTCTTGCTGATCGGCAATTTTGGCAAAAACACTCAGACTCCGAGCGTCACCATTATCTTTAATGAGGTTTGACGTGTAGTCTTGTGCGCCCGTGCCAGCGGCGAGCGCCAACGTAATCGTGAACGCACCGACACTAATTGCCAGGCTCGTCAGTAGTGTTCGGATTTTCGCTTGGCGCAGACTGCGACCGGCTCGCCTTACAATATCTCTTGTTTTCATACTTTTGCCTTTCGTTCCTGCTTAGAGGTTACCGATTGGACCACGCCATCCTTGATATTGATACGCATGTCGCATTTGCGAGCCAGGTCTTCATCGTGCGTCACGATAATGAGGGTCGTGCCGTTTTTCTTATTGTAATCGAACAGTAGTTTCTCAATCGTTTCACTAGTAATACTATCAAGATTGCCGGTTGGTTCGTCGGCAAACAACAGTTTCGGATCATTCACAATGGCTCGCGCGATTGCCAATCGTTGTTTCTGGCCCCCCGAAAGGTCGCGGGCACGTGATTTTATTTTGTCGTCGAGTTCGACGGCTTTGAGAGCCGCCATGACCTTGGCACGGCGTTTGCTTGGCGCCACGCCGGCGATTTCCAGCGGCAAGCTGACATTGTCGTAACAGCTCTCGTTAGCTTGAACGAAAAAACTCTGGAAAATAAAAGCCATTTTCGTTGCCCGAAAATGATCGATAGCTTTGGCTTTCAATTTTATGATATCGTCGCCATCGATGATTATTTCGCCGGTCTGTGGTCGATCAAGGCCGCTCATCACGTGCATCAACGTGCTCTTGCCCGAGCCTGATTTGCCAACGATAGCGACGGTCGTGCCAGCTGGAATCTTCAGCGATACGTCATCAAGTGCTGTAAATATGTTGTGTTTCTTACCATATGTCTTAGTGACGTGTTGTACGGATATCAATGTGCCCTCCTTTATTGTGTTATTCCAAATTCATATCGGGGTAAATGGCTCGGGTCGTGGCGTCGATGTCCGGCCTAAGCTGCGGAAATGGTACACCTTCGCGAGCACTGACACCTTCGAAGATCCAAAAGACCCGTTCGCTATATCCCCAACCGCAAGCTGGCGGCATGCCATATTCCAACATCTCGACGAAATCGATGTCCAACATCATAGCTTCGTCGTCGCCCTCGTTGCGCAGAGCTTGCTGTTGTTTGAAGCGTTCAAGCTGATCGAGCGGATCATTGAGCTCCGAGAAACCGTTGCCGAGTTCACTGCCAGCGATTACCGGCTGGAAGCGTTGTACGACCCGTTCGTCGTCCGGACTAGCTTTAGCTAGCGGGCTGATGAATTTCGGCGTATTGACCAACCATACTGGTCCGGCGACATCTTTGCGGATATGCTTCCAAAGCTTATCAATACCCCGCGCCCGGTTTTCGGTTTGCTCCACTTCCAAACCATTGTCTTTCAGCGCCTTCTTGACTTCGTCGAGCGTGCTATCAAATACGTCGATACCGTAACGCTCTTTGATAACCGTAGCGTAATCCCAGGTTTCCCATTTGCCGCTCATGTCGACATCGAATTCGCCTAGCTTGAACTGCAGAGTGCCAAACGTTTTCTCCAGTACGTCTTTGTACATCGCTTCCATGAATACTATACCGTCTTGCCAATTGGCGTAGGCCCAATACCACTCCATCGCCACGTGTTCCGGCAAGTGCTCGTCGGAATAATTCTCGTTGCGAAAACGCGGCCCGATATCATAGACTTTTTCAAAACCGGCACCAAGCAAACGCTTCAGTGGCAGTTCATGTGAAATCCGCAAATAAAAATCTTGATCAAGCGCATCCATATGGGTTACGAACGGCATGGCATCCGCTCCACCGGTGGTATGCTCCAATACCGGGACGTTGACTTCAGTGAAATCATGGTCATTCAAAAAATCTCTGGTAGCTTGCCAAAATTTTGAACGACGAACAAAGCGATCGTGCACATCGAGGTTCACGTTCATATCGACATAACGGCGACGCAAGCGCTCTTCCTTGTTGGTTAGTTCCGTCGGCATCGGCCGTAGACTTTTCGTAAGTAATCGCAGAGTTTTAACCCCGACCGAAATTTCACCGGTTTTTGTTTTTACAACTTCACCGCTAGCTTCGATGAAATCGCCGCTATCCAACAAGTTGATATCTTTTATGCCAATGATGCTCTGTTCGCCGCTGGTTTCGGCCACATCTGGGCCGTGTAAGAACAATTGGACCTGTCCACTCTGGTCACGCAGTACAATGAACGCCAATTTGCCGAATTTGCGCAAGCTGACAATCCGGCCGACGATACTGACCGTCTGGTTTTCGAGCGTATCAAATCGCGCCGTAATATCGCCGGCCATGTGTGTCCGGTTCGAAGTAGCTGGATAAAGCCAAACACCTTTATCTTTAAGGGTCGCTATTTTTTTCAGTCGCTCGTCGCGATAATCTTGTAACGTTGCCATATCTGTTATTAGAGTATAGCGCATAGCCCGAAAAAAGTCGCCTGAGCGTGTCGTTATAGCAACTCTTGTAAGCACAAGCTATTTGTGATTTAATAGCTGCATAACTAGCAAATATAAACACGAGTCACACTATGAGCATTCTCAGTCATGAACGAACCTTTATCCCTGTAAAAGACACTAGAGAACGACTGAAGAGCTTCGTACTCGAGCGAGTTGTAACCGGGCCACATAGTATCGAAACCGTGTATCCCGCCAGTTTTAGCTTGCTGCGTTCGTTGGTACACGAACAAAAAGACGAATCTCACCCTGACGTACAATTGGCAATTGACGAGGCAGCTCGCTCAATTCTCGAACAAGTTAAAGCTATACAAAAGCCCGCCATAGGGCTATCGCATGTATTGGACAGTATCGACGCATGGGACGTCGACCGTTCGACCGACACTAACGCACTGGCAGTATTCCTCCTGAATGAATTCCCGGGACAGGCCCAGAGCAGCCTCTGTTACGCCTTTATGGATGCCAAAGAGTCAGGCCAACCGTTTGACGAAGCGCTCGATACCTACAACGAACGTCACAAAACCGATATATCGTAACTCTCTATTTAATCGCGACGATGTCGTATTTGATATCGCCTTTTGGCGTGGTAACGGTGATTTTTTCACCGACCGCTTTACCAAATAACGCAAGACCGATCGGTGACTCGTTACTGATTTTGCCTTCAATTGGATCAGCTTCAACCGGACCGACAACAATGTAGTTAATCGTTTTACGACCACTCTTCAATTCAACTTTTGAACCAAGGCTGATTTTTGAACTACGACTAGCTTTAATGATATCGGCGTTTTGCAGAATATCTTCAATCTCGGCGATGCGGCTTTCCACTAAACCTTGTTCTTCACGAGCGGCATCGTACTCGGCGTTCTCGCTTAAATCACCGTAATCACGCGCCTCAGCGATCTTATCGGCAATCGCACCGCGGCGACCTTTAAGGGTCTCGAGTTCCGTCTCGAGTTCTTTTTTGCCAGCTTGCGTGATTTGGTATTGTTTAATCATTATGAATTCCTTTGTCCTCTTACATATAGCGCTTGAAAATAATACAGCTACACCATATGTAGCGCAGCGCTTGTGAATCTCCTTACAGTTATCCTAGTTTAGCAAGCAGCTCATCGCGTGTCAATATATGCGTTTCACCACTTTGACGAGTAGTCAATTCGAAGCTATTTGTTTCTAGCAGTCGGTCACTCACCGTCACGCGATACGGAATTCCCATCAGCTCGGCGTCGGCAAATTTTGCGCCCGGTCGCTCATCACGATCATCGTACACTACGTCGATACCCCGCGAGGTCAACTCTTCATATAGTGTATCGGCTATTTGTGTACCGTTATCACCAATCGCCACGAGATATACACGGAATGGTGCGACATTTTCCGGCCAGACGATACCCTTGTCGTCGCTAAATTTCTCGACGATCACACCCATGACACGAGTAATGCCGATACCGTACGAGCCCAGATAGACGAACTGTTCTTTGCCTGCGGCATCAGTAAATCGGAAGCTGGTCTCTTCGGACTTCTGGGTACCGAAATTGAAAATATTACCAACTTCGGCTGTTTTGACCGTTTCGAGCTCATGGCGCTCAATGCCAAGTTCTTGCAGGCTTTCGTCGGTAGCAACTTCCTCATTGATAGCGATGTTCTTAGCCCGGTGCAATAAGATCGTGTCTTCACCGGCGTCACAAATCGTTTGAAACTCGTGACTGAACTTAGTGAACGCTCCACCGCTAGCAAACGTCACGTAGGTATCGTCACCAATTCCCAACCGGTCGTAAATCTTTTTGTAGGCCTCGATTGTCGCCTGATAAAACAACTCGTGTTGCTCGGCGTCAACGCTACACGAATACATGTCTTTCATAACGAATTCACGACCCCGCATGATGCCGCTTTTAGCCCGCAGTTCATTGCGTAACTTCGTTTGGAACTGGTAAACATTAATCGGTAAATCTTTGTAGCTTTTCAAGTACTGCTTCATCATTTCAATAATGGCTTCTTCGTGACTCCAACCAAAACCGACTTCCGTGCCATCTTTGAGGTTCGACTTGAACCAGACGTCGACGGTTTCATCATCCCAACGACCAGTCTCTTCCCAAGTACTCTTTTTTTGCAGACTACTCATAATCAACTCCTGACCACCGATAGCATTCATCTCTTCACGAACGATTTGCTTGATATTCTCCAGTACCTTTAAGCCAAGTGGCGTGTAGGCATAGACACCGGCCATGACTTTGTAGACGTAGCCGGCTCGGATGAGCAGTTGAGCGTTCTTGGCGACTTCGTCGGCCGGAGCGGTTTTACTAGTTCTGGTAAAATTCTGTGAAAGCTTCATTATCCTCCTAGTGTAGCGAGTGCTAGCGGATTAATAAAGAGGAAATAAAAAGCGACGGCGTTCTTCAGCATATGTAAGAGCACACCGGCCCAGATACTGCCAGTGACTTCGCGCAGGCTGCAGAGCACCAAGCTCAGCGCAAATGTATCAATACCGACATTCCACTGCCCATGTGCCAGACCAAATAATCCGCTCGTAATAAGTATTGCTAGCCATACGGGTCCGTAACTTCGAAGCTTACCGTACAAATAGCCGCGAAACAGTGTCTCTTCTGCGAGTGGCGCAATAACAACGAGTGTTATAAACGCCAACATATATTGTGTACGGCCAGTAATGCTATCGAAACCTGTATCTTGTACCTGAGTCGTGTCAATGAACGTTAAATAGTGTGTCAAGACGGCCACCAAGACGCCAGATAGAATCAAATACACGACCGCCGCCACTGGTGCGAGCACGATATCCATCCAACTTGGCAATCTGTCCAAACCTAGTTGTTTCAAACTGGGCCGGTTTTTATTTTTGCGAAGCAAATACGGCACACCGATGACAATCAGTAGCGTCAGACCGTAAGCTGCTGCCGCGACAATGGTATTTAAGGCGGCGCTTTTTATATTGATGACAACTCCAGTCTGCTCAACGACCCATAGTACCGCTACGACGATAATTTGGGCGGCGATAAAGCTGACCGCCACCCAAAGTGGCAAGCCAAGTATCATGCTGATACGTAAACGGCGACGTACTGTTGCTTTAGCAGTCGTTGGTGGATTACCGCGCTTAGACGATTTTACTGACATCTGCCACCGTTACCAAAACGACTAAGATCATTAAAATCATGAAACTAATGCCAACGATCTTTTCTTCTTTTTCTTTGGTCAGTTCTTTACGGCGAATCCGGAAGAGCATCATCAAGAACCAACGGCCACCGTCAAGTGCCGGAATCGGCAAGACGTTCATGACAGCAAGGGTTAATGAAATGACTGCTGTGAGAAATGTCAGTTGTGTCAAACCGGCATCGCGAGCCGATGGGAAAATGACGCCCAGAATACCGATTGGCCCAGCCACGCTGTTACTAGCCGTATCGATTTTTTCATTACCAACGTCGCGGGTATGGCTATCGGGACTGAGCTTCTGAATCAAACCGGTTGTGAGGTTCGCCAATAAATCGCCTAGGCCTTGCAGCGTCACCCAAGTGAATTGACCGGTCGTTACCACACCGACCAGCGGGGCTGACCAAGTCGATTTCGTTCGCTGTTGCTGGCCCAGTGATGCTCCGAAATTGGCCTTATCATTATCCCGCAACGTGACAGTCTTTTCACTTGTCTTGCCGTCGCGCTGATAGGTAATAGCGACGGTCTGACCTCTATATTTTGTCGTGTAGTCTATGAGTTGTTTGCTCGAGTCAATCTTCATCCCATTGAACGTTTCAATTTTATCGTAAGACTTGAAGCCTGCTTGCTTGGCCGGATAGCCATCAACAAGGTTAAGTAGTTCGACCGGCTCGGTCACGAGCTTAGTGTCGTTTGCCACACTGAACTGATTATCAACAATCTTCGGTAAGCCGGTAACGGCTAAGATACTTAGCAGAATCGCTGCCACCAACCAATTAATGGCCACACCGGCGAACAATATCTTGGTTTTCACCCAGAAACTGGCCGCACCGTAGTCGCCCTTTTTATTGGCCGAATCATTCTCGCCCTGTAATTTGACAAAACCACCAAGCGGCAGCCAGTTGAGCGTGAACAGAACGTTTTTACCGAGGATACTCTTCTTCAGCTTCTTGCCCCAGCCTTTCGGTGGGAAACCAACACCGAACTCTTCCACTACGACACCGTTGCGACGAGCGACGATACCGTGACCGAGTTCGTGTACCACCACAAGCAAGACTAGTATCAACAGCCCAATAATAATTCCCAGTAATAAGTCCATCTAGCCTCCGAATCGCCTATGACGTTTTGCGTATGTCTGTAGTATATCGGTGACGTCGTCTTTTGTCATCTCTGGCCAAAATTTATCTACGAACATAAGTTCGCTGTAGGCGGCTCGCCATAACATGAAATCACTGAGTCGCAACTCACCGCTCGTACGAACGATTAGGTCGCATGGTGGTACTTCAGGATGATCCAGCGCGCCAGCAAACGACTCAAGGGTGATATCGGCTGAACTCTTTTGTTGTTCAATCAGGCGCTGCGTCGCTCGGACGATTTCTTCCTGACCTCCGTAGTTAAAGCACATCACCAGTGTGGCGCGAGTGCTATTTGCCGATAGGGCCTCGGCTTTGTCCATCATTTCACAAATGTCGTCAGGCAGATGCTCGCGACTACCGAGCACGACTAACTTGAAACCTTCTTTGACCAACTGCTTGATATCACTTTTGAACAGCCGGCGAATCAGGCGCATGATGCCGCGTACCTCATCTTCAGCTCGGCTCCAGTTCTGAGTTGAAAAGGTATAGAACGAAATATATTTAACGCCACCATCAGCCGTCGCTTCGATAACATCTTTGAGTGCATTATAGCCAGCCAAGTGACCCTCATAGGTCGGTAGGCCGTGCTTCTTGGCCCAGCGTCGATTACCGTCAAGGATATAGCCGACGTGTGCCGGTACGAGATCAGATTTAGTCATTAGATTGTTAAGATGTCTTTCTCTTTGGCTTTAAAGACGGTTTCGACTTTTTCGTTGTAGTCGCCAGTCAATCGATCAAACTCTTTTTCAACCGCCCGAATATCATCTTCAGATAATTCCTTGGCTTCTTTCTTGCGCTTAGCATCTTTCAGACCATCCTGACGAATATTCCTGAGTGCAATGCGGGCTTCTTCTACTTTTTCACCCGTTTGCTTCACTAGTTGTCGACGTCTCTCCTCCGTTAATGGAGGCACCGGTACGCGCACCACCCGGCCGTCGTCGCTTGGATTAAAACCGAGGCTCTGATCATCACGAATAGCGGTGACGATCGCCGTGATCGTACCTGGATCGAATGGCGTCACCAATAACATTTGTGGCTCCGGGGCAGTAATATTAGCCGCCTGGTTAAGTGGCATCTTCGTGCCGTAGGCTTCTACTTGTACACTGTCGAGCATTGCCGGATGTGACCGGCCAGTCCGAACTTTCCTGAGTTCATCTTCGAAATGCTCCAGCGCGCTGGCCATTCTTAGTTCGTATGCGTCAGTATCAAACATGGGTTCTCGCTTTCTGCACCTAGTATATCAAAAGAGTCGTCACAGTGGACGACTCTTTTAATGCGAGCAAGATCTGCCTCTATTCGCTGACACCCAGTTCAATCCGTTTGAACTGACCGACGACGATGTTTTCGCCGAGTTTAGCGATCGCTTCCTTGATATGCTGTTCGACGGTTTTTGAATCGTCGAGAATATAGGTTTGGCTGGTGAGTACCTTTTCTGCAAAGTGCTTCTTCACCTGACCGTCGACGATTTTATCGACCATCTCGACTGGTTTAGCCTTTAACGCATCACCTTCTTTCGCCTCGGTCTTGAACTTCTCAATATCCTCAGTTGGAATCTGCGCTTCAGACGTATATACCGGACTCATTGCCGCGACTTGCATAGCAATTTCATGGGCTAACTGTTTGAATTCGTCAAGTTTTGCCACGAATTCAGTCTCACAGTTGAGTTCCAGTACCACGCCGATCCGACCATCGTGTACGTAGCTGTCAATCACACCAGCTCGAGCTTCGCGATCGCCTTTTTTCTCAGCCTTCGTCAGCCCTTTTTTACGCATCGCTTCAAGTGCTTTGTCAAAATCACCCTCAGCTTCTACTAGAGCGACTTTGGCATCGGTTAACCCAACACCAGTCAGTTCTTTCAGTTTACGAATATCGTCAATTGACACGCCCATGGTTATTTTGCCTCCTTGGCCGGCTTTGCTTCAGCTACGGCTGCGGTGAAATAATCGAGCAATAGGCTTAAACCTTTGATTGCGTCGTCGTTGCCAGGAATCACGTAGTCAATACCGGTCGGATCGGCGTTGGTATCGACAACCGCGACAACTGGAATACCAAGTGTCTTGGCTTCTTTAACGGCGTTAGCATCGCTCAAGATGTCAAGCACGATGATTGCGCCCGGATTGCCGTTCAGGCCTTTGATACCACCGTATTTCGTGTTTAGATCGTCGATTTCTTCTTGAAAACGCTGAACTTCTAGTTTGTTGTAGCGTTTTTCAAGATCACCACTGTCCATTCGCGTCTCAAGGTCACGTAGCTTTTTCATCTGTTGGTTCATCGTGCTGACGTTTGTCAGCATTCCACCAACCCATCGTTCAGTTACGTACGACTGGTTTACTTTCTCAGCCGCCGCTTTGACGATGTCTTTGGCTTGCTTTTTGGTACCGACAAACAGTACTTGTTTGCCGCTGGAAACCACCTTGGTGATGAACGGTAACGCCGCATCTAGACCTTCGACTGTTTTCACCAAGTCGATGATATGACTTTCTTGGCGTTTACTATGAATGTATGGCGCCATTTTCGGGTGCCAACGACTCGTTTTGTGTCCGAAATGAACACCAGCTTCGAGCAGCGCTTTAATATCGACAGTTACTGCCATAATGTTGAACTCCTTGTTCCTCACCGTTCGCCCTGAGAATCCAGGAGTATGCGAGCGGTTGTGTCGTTAATATTGTTACCTCGCTATTTTAACGTATAATTACCCCTTTGACAAGAGCGGCAAAGTTCGGTACAATTGTCAGGTTATGAAAAGCAGTATCCACCCCACAACTTACCGTCCAGTCGTATTTAGCGACGATGTGGCGGGGTTCGCGTTCCTCACTCAGAGTACCGCCGACACCAACGACACCATCAAATGGGAAGACGGCAACGAATATCCACTTATAAAGGTGCATATCAGTTCAGCTTCTCATCCGTTCTTCACCGGTGAGGAAAAGATCATCGACACCGAAGGTCGTGTCGATCGCTTCAAGGCCCGTGAAGCTGCGGCTGAAGCCCGTAAAGAAGCGCTAGCCAGCAAGGCCAAAAAAGTGGCTGCCCAAAAAGCCAAAAAAGCCGACGCTGATAAATAGCGTCCTTGGCAACAAAGGGACTGTCTAAATGCAGTCTCTTTTTATATGATAAGAACAGTTACTATGAAAATTAACCTCGATCTTGAAGAACTGAACCTAGAGAAAGCAGCTTTAGCTGGTTTCTTAGCCTCGCCTGACGCCTACAACGATCCGGCGTTCAGTGCTAAGAACAAACGCTTTAGTGAACTTGAGGGAATCATTGAAAAAGTGGCTCTACGCGATACGTTGGAACGACGGCTCGAAGAAGCTAAGACACTGGCGAGCGGCAGCGACGAGTTGGCTGAGCTAGCGAAAGACGAAGCGGCCGAGACCCTAGATAAGCTCGCCAGTCTTGAAGAAGAATTGTTTATTATGTTAGCACCAAAAGATCCCAACGATGCGAAGAATGTCATCATCGAGATTCGGGCCGGTGCTGGCGGCGACGAAGCGTCACTGTTCGCGGCTGAACTCTACCGTATGTATCTGCGCTGGTGCGAAGCGCACGGACTCAAGACCGAGATTCTCAACGAAAGCGCCAATGATACCGGTGGTTATAAAGAAGTTATTTTCACCGTTAAAGGTGATGCTCCCTACTCCCAGCTAAAATTCGAATCTGGCGTCCACCGCGTGCAGCGCGTACCAGCTACCGAAAGCCAGGGACGCATCCATACCAGTACCGTGACGGTAGCGGTATTGCCCGAGGCTGAGGAAACGGACATTGAAATCAACCCCGGTGATCTACGGATCGACATTTACCGGGCGTCTGGCCATGGTGGCCAGAGCGTTAACACCACCGATTCGGCCGTGCGTATTACTCACCTACCATCCGGTCTGGTCGTGACTAACCAAGACGAAAAATCGCAGCTGAAAAATAAAGAAAAAGCCATGAGCGTCCTCCGTTCACGACTTTTACAGCAAAAAATCGATGAAGAACAAGCCAAACAGACCGCCGAGCGCCGCGGTCTGATCGGTTCAGGCGACCGCAGCGAAAAAATTCGCACCTATAACTTCCCCCAAGACCGCATTACCGATCACCGAATCGGTTATTCACGCAGTGGTATCCCCCAGGCTATGAACGGGGACATTGACGATCTAATCGAGAAATTACAAGCTTACGAGCGCGAGCTCACAGCCCAAGGCGCTTTGTCGTAAGCTAAAGTTACTTCTCTTGATTAACGGGATCGGCTTCTACTTTGTAGTTTCCAAATCCATTCTTGAGTACTGTTACTTCAATCGACGTACCAGGTTGAACTGTGTCCTTGCCCGTACGAATCGTAATCTCGTGGCCGACCTCCTGACCCTCAGCCACTATTCCTGGAATGTCATTCAAGTTAAAACCGTGCTCTTTCGCCATGTCTTCTACCGCCTCGGTAACCGCGCCGATTGGCGTATCATTCTGTCCAATCGAAGTTTGTTCGTGATCAATTTCGTGGTACTCAGATTTCTCATGCAGTTTATTACCGGCATAACCACCTGCCGCAAGTGACAAAGCAAGCACCGGAAGAAAACGGTGAGTCAACTTTTGTCTTCGGCTAAGTTCTGATTTCGATTGTTTATTTTCGTGATCTTTCATTGCTCTAATTTATCATACTTATGGCTATTTGTCAATTATATGCACTTGTTTGCTAAAACATAACAGAGGTGAGATAATGACAGCATGCAACTACATGAATGGGTTGAGTACGCCGCAAATAATCTCGTTAGCGCTGGAATCGACACCGCCAAGCTCGATGCCGAGCTTATCTTATCGCATACGCTCCGAAAACCGCGCACCTGGCTACATATGTACCGCGACGAACCGCTCAGCCTGCGTATGCAGGAAATCGCGAACGCGCGGCTGCGGCTGCGGCTAGAGCGCGTACCGCTGGCTTATATCATCGGTCACAAAGAATTTTACGGCCGCCGTTTCAAAGTTCGCCCTGGCGTACTGATTCCCCGGCCGGAATCCGAAGCGATAATCGAACTGCTCAAAGCCAGTTTGCCGGCGACAACTTCGCTACTACCAGCCAGTACACAGTTGGTTGATGTCGGTACAGGCAGCGGTGCACTCGGTATAACCACCAAACTACTGTTTCCCGAACTAAAAGTCAGCTTGATCGATACTTCAAAAGCAGCTCTGAAAATCGCCAAAGAAAATGCGGCGACTCTGCATGCCGATGTGAAAATACTAAAAAGCGACCTATTAGCGGACTACCCATTCGAGGCTGGTATTATATTAGCTAATCTACCCTATGTCGATGAAAGCTGGCAGCGTTCGCCCGAAACTGACCATGAACCCCCTCAAGCACTCTTTGCGGGCCGTGGTGGTGTAAGTTTAATTTTCGAACTGCTCGGCCAAACCGAATCTCGGCTCAAGGTAGGTGGACTACTTATCTTAGAGGCCGATCCGGTTCAACATAGCACCATCATCGCCAAAGCCAAAACGCACGGTTTAGCGCACCAGAAAACCGACGGCTACGCCCTGCTCTTCAAGAAAGACTAAAAGCTCTAGCTAGCGTACGCGGTCAGCGTCACTTTCAGTGTCTTCGTCTTGCCGTCGCGGATAATCGTCAACTCAATCGTATCACCTGGCTGATATTCACCAACCAGAGTCGAGACACTGCCTTTCGTACCGACATCGACACCGTTGACCTTGGTAACGATGTCTTTGTTACGGATGCCAGCGTTGTCGGCGGGTGAGCCCTTGGCAATTGGTGATGAGCTACCTTGATTAGACACGTAGGCACCTTGCTTGACTGGTAAATCATACGTTGAGGCGACTTCCGGCGTAATAGTCAGGTAACGAATACCGATGTAAGCACGCTGCAATTTGCCAGTCGTTAGTACTGATTTAATGACACCTTTTGTCGAACTGATGGGGATGACAAAGCCAACATTACTGGCATCTGAAGCGATGGCGGTATTGATGCCGACGACTTGACCGGCCATATTGACCAGTGGACCACCCGAATTGCCAGGATTAATAGCCGCATCTGTTTGGATGAGATCACTCAATTCTTCGCTTGCGCCATTCTCCGTACCATCCAAACTGGCCGTGACCGACCGGCCCGTACCAGAAACGATGCCACTAGTAACGGTATTCTGATATTGACCCAGGGCGTTACCGATGGCAACGACTTGTTGGCCGATACGAACAGTTTTGGAATCACCCAATTCGGCAGCTTTGAGATTCGAGACGTTATCAATCTTCAAAAAGGCGATGTCATTCAACGGATCACGACCGACCACTTTGACATCATTATAGGTTTCACCATTAGCGCCAACCACGGTCACAGTATTCGCACCGTCAACGACGTGTTTGTTAGTCAGGACATAACCATCTTTACTAACGATAATGCCCGTACCGGCGCCAGCTTGTTCGACCGGGCCATAAAACGATGACGATGACACGCTCTTGGTTAGAATCGAGACCACGCTCGGCGAGACCTTATCAGCCACCGCGGCGATATTTTCTTCGCCTGGCGAGACTTCCTGATTGCCATCACGGCCATTATTCGAAAGCTGCGTAATCGGATTCTCGTCACGCAAAATGCCTGCGACATAACTGCCAGCGATGCCCGCTCCGAAACATAGTAGTACCAATGCAACCGTACCGATAATAGCGGCCGGTACCCATTTTCGTGATCGTCGCACTTTAGGCATGTCGGTTGTCTTGGATGTATCATGTTCCATAAGTTTCCTCCAGTGTAGCGACTAAAACTTAATGTAAGCTGTTAGTCGGATTATTAAACAATATCAGTAGGATTGCCAAAATACTAAGACTAAACAGCAACGGCAACATGACGTCGTTGGTCCGAATCTTCTCGTGCTTCACGAAACTAGCATACGCCCGCTCTGCGAGAAAGCCGAAGAGCAACGCAATGATGGCAGTACTCGGTAGCTGTAAACCATCGGTCAACCGATAGGCTATTGTCCAGTGGTAAGTCAGCCAGCCAAGTTCGGCAAAGAAGAAACCCCACGCCAAACTCAAGAATGACACGTGCGCCTGTTGGTCGTACGCCACCAATATATGACGAGCGGCACTATAGCCGATAATCCAGAATAAAATAGCCACGAGTGAGACATACCAATCGTACGAAACCAAGCTAACCGCCGCGACACCGACAAAGATCGCGATAGCCGCCTGTGCAACCATATAGGCTCGTTTCGAGCGCGGTTTCAAGAGAAGTAGCCAGATAATATAGAGTAGTGTAATAACCGCTTGGCTAATCCACTCGCCACTGGCGCTGGTCAGCAAAACCACGAAACCAAGACTCACGATCAGATCGACCATATTCGACTGAACATGCGCGAACCAAAAACGTGGGCGCACCGCTAACACTCGCCACTTACTGAGTAATACCAGGCCGAAGGCTGGCAACGGTGATTCGATGGCAATCACCACGCCAAAAATCGCGAGTGCCAGAAGGACGTTCAATAAGATATAAGCTGCTTCACTCAAAAAAGATCGGCGTTTAGAACTTTTTAAAAACTCCATGTTATTTTTTAGTATACCATTTCAAGGCGTGCGACGCGAGGAACTACCGGCAACTAAAATTTTTACTCATATAACCAAAGCGTGTATAGTGAGAAGCAGTGCAGGCATCCTATCTCCAGCGACACCCCCTCATAAAAGACGTTAGCAGCGTTATTATTTTTGTACTACTGGTGGTAGCTGGTACGTTATTGATAAATAGTTTTATTTTTCGCAGCTTCAACGTCGAAGGACCAAGTATGGAAAACACACTCCATACCGGTGATCGACTAATCGTTAATCGTGTTCCGGTGACAATGGCGCACCTCGAAAATAAAAGTTACATACCTGAGCGCGGCCAGGTCATCGTTTTCAAGAATCCAAGTTTTGAAACCGGCCTGGGCGATGAGTATATCGTCAAACGCGTCATCGCGTTCGCTGGTGAGCGCGTCACCTTAAAGGACGGCCACTATGTCGTCTACAACGACACCCATCCAGCTGGCTTCAACCCTGACGACGACAACCATGGCGAGCCAGGTACACCAACCAGCGGTAGTGTCGATACGGTCGTTCCACAAGGCACCTTGTTCGTCTCCGGTGACCATCGCCAAGGTAATTATTCATACGACTCGCGTAATGGCCTCGGCACGATTCCTTACTACGATGTCGTCGGCCCGGTCAGTCTGCGGATTTTCCCGTTCAACAAGATTCGCGGCTTCTAGAGCTTACTTATCGAGCAGTTGTCTGATGCGTTCCAATTCTTTGGCATCTTTAAATGAAATGACGATCTGGCCTTTGCCGGTCTGTGAAGCACTAATACGCACCGGCGCATGAAAACGTTGTGCTAAGCGGTCTGTTATATCATTGTAAGTCTTAGATTGCGCGACTGACAGCGAGACGTGCGGCTGCTTCAATGACGCCATATATTGTTCAATCCGACGGGCACTCCACTCTTCGGCGATAATTTTCGGCAGTATAGCTTTGATAGCGCTTGATTCCGCACCGATAAGTGGACGCGCTTGACCTTCACTTAGTTTTCCTTCGAGCATGGCTTGTTTGACATCTGTCGGAAGCCGTAATAAACGCAAGGTGTTACTAATAGCGCTGACTGATTTTCCACCGACGCGTTGACCGATTTGATCGAGCGTCAGATTGAATTGGTCACGTAATTTCTGGTAAGCTGTGGCGGTTTCTATTGGGTTAAGGTCGCGCCGCTGAATGTTCTCGATAAGTGACACTTCCAATTTATGTTGACCACTCAGCGTGCGGACTATTGCCGGCAGCTCGCTGAGATTTGCTAATTTGGCTGCCCGAAAACGTCGCTCACCAGCCACAATCATAAATTTGCTCCCCTTAGGTGTGACGACAATTGGCTGCAAAATGCCGTGCTCGGTAATTGATGCGGCTAACTCGGCCAATGCCGGTTCGTCAAAATGACGACGCGGCTGATCAGGGTCAGCCTGAATGTCACTAAGTTTGATAGAACGCAAGTCACTGATTTTTTCATCTTGCTTGGCTGTCGGATCAAATGATTCATCGAAAAGATCGCTCGGTATCAGAGAATCAAAGCTACGGCCCAACCCTTTTTTCAGTTTAGCCGACACGGTCCACTACCTCTTTGGCAACGGCTTTATAAGCCCGCGAACCTTTTGAAAAACGATCGTACACACCTACCGGCACACCGTGACTTGGCGCTTCGGCCAGGCGGATGTTACGCGGAATCGTGGTGTTAAACACCTTATCGGGAAAATGTTTCTTGATCTCTTCGAGTACTTGGTTGGAAAGTGTCGTGCGGCTATCCATCATCGTCGGTAATACGCCAAGCAGTTCTAAATTTGGATTCATATTTTTGCGAACCAATTTCATAGTCTCAAGCAGCTGACCGAGACCTTCCAGCGCGTAAAATTCTGCTTGAACCGGCAGCAAAATGTGCTGTGCTGCAATCAGACCGTTGACCGTCAATAAACTCAGACTTGGCGGACTATCGATAATGACATAATCGTAATCTTCCAGGCTGGCAATCGCGTCGCGCAGGCGCGTAAAACGGCGTTCGGCTTGGGCCAGTTCAACCTCAGTATTGGCTAGGTGTGGTGTGGCCGGTGCGATTGATAATTTCTTGTGCTTGGTCGGAATAATCACATCAATCAGCGGTGCACGGCCTAGCATGACTTCGGTCATGGTCGCCTCAAGATTTTGCTTGTCAAAGCCTAGGCCGCTGGTCGCGTTTCCCTGCGGATCAAAGTCAATCAACAACGTGGTTTTACCGGCTTTCGCTAAGAAATAGGCAATATTAACGGCACTGGTCGTTTTACCCACACCACCCTTTTGATTTGTTACCGAAATCACTGTCGCCACGTGTTGATATTCCCTCTTATTCTTTTCCTATTGTAGCACGGAGTCCTTAAAAAAACCTCGCCATTTCGGCGAGGTCTTGCGAGCTACTTGATTGAGCTTATCTGGATTTTCGAGTACTTTTGGCGGTGTCCCATTTCTTTGTGAACACGTTTTTTACTCTTGTAGCGAATAACTCGTAGTTTGTTGCCTTTGACTTCCGCGTCAATGACGTTCGCTTTTACGGCCACACCTTTTACTAGCGGCGTTCCGACAGTGGTTTTATCACCATCGATAACCAGCATAGCGTCAAGAGTGAGCTCTTTTGTTCCATCCGGGAGGCGGTCCACCAGGAGGGTCTCTTTTTCGGCGACAATAAATTGTTTTCCGCCGATCTTAACGACTGCTTTTGTCATATGATTCCTTTATAGTTATTAATCAATCTGTATGATTGTAACAGATAGAGGGTCTGTTTTCAAGCGCTGCCGCAGACGACATTATTGGCATTCAACCAACCGCTTGGACTACCACACTCCATATATCGACCCGTTACCGTGCCTACAACAATTTTACTACCTTCAGTTACATATGCATTGATCGCATCAGTAATTTCGAATTCGCCTCTTTTTGGATTAGCCGGAAGAGTGCGTGCAAATTCAAAAATAGCTTTATCAAAAATATAAAAACTTGCGTTTTGAAGATCTGTTGGTGCTTCGCCAGGCTTCGGCTTCTCAACAATCCGAACAAAATTTCCATCTTGGTCCTTCTCGATACTACTATCAATGTTATCAATTGGCATTTTAACTCCGTAGAGCCCAGCCGAGAGATTCTTACTCGCCACAAGATCAATCAAATCTGCCGTATTTGAACCGTTATCATCGCGCAAGAAAAATTGATCACCCATAATCACAATCGCCGACTCATCTTCTGCAACGAACTCGCTCGCTATACCTACCGGCACACTCGTACCATAGCCGCCAGTACTTGGTTGCACGATAAAGTGAACCGACACGCCAGAAAGTGGCGCTACCAACGGGAGCTTATCCTCTTTTCCAGCACGCTTAAGGTAATCATTGAGTGGGATGTTGCTGCGGTAATAATTCTGAAGCTGCGTACTCTGCTCACCAACAATAAAGTAAATATCGATTATGCCAGCTTTTACTACATCTTGTACAATAAAATCAATCACGGGCCGCGTACCGATTGGTAGCATGCATTTTTCAATTGCTTTTGTAATCGGAAGCATTCGCGTGCCCCACCCGGCGACCGGAATAATTGCTTTTGTAATCATATATTCAGTTTACTAGATTTGGCCGCCACTATACAAACTGACAATAACGACCGCAAAGACTGCCAATGAGGCGGCTTTATAGGCGCCGTGATGACGGTACCAGGTCTGTTGCAAACGCTTTGGTAGTCGTTTGCGGTACATTTGCGCCGCCAACGCGATCATTGCCACAAACATCAACAAGAAAACGCTAGTCAGCGTGGCTGGTGTGATGGTTTGTAGCCAGACACCGACTTTAGCGGCCGGGCTCATGGCGGCGGTTGAAGATTCAATGAATTTCGTTTGCGCTCCGGCAACGGTTGCGATTGCGGCTGGCCGGCCATATAACGCCACAACCAGGCTGGTTGGTTTACCATCGAGCGTACCGTCAACGACCGCGAAACCAACGTCGGTATAGGTTGGTTTCAGTACATTCGCCCGATGCGATGGTGACTGCAGCCAAGCGTCGACCAATGTCGAATCATTATGAAAGCCGCGTGCTAAATTCTCGCCGGCTTCCGAGTAGTTATAATTCACATCACCGAGCCATTTCCACGGTTGCGTACCATCTGGTGCGTTGTGCGCCCAATATTGCTTAGCAAACATGTCTTTGGCTTTCAAAAAGGCGGCTTTCGAAAGACTTGCGTTCAGCGTCAGCGGCGTGTCGCCGTCGTGCTTGCGAGCTTGGTTGGTTGTTTGCAATAAGCCTTCCGGTGTGACGTTGGTGTTATCACCCAATATGCTTCCTGGCCGGAAACCACTACTGACAAGCTGCAACACGAACACTACCACTAACACCGCTGCCAAACCGCGCCGCCGAATAAGATGCGGCCGATATTGGTTTTTTTTATGCGGAATAACCACCAGTTTGGCGTGGCGGGTGATTTTTTTTCTGAGACGTGTTTGTTTTTTGGTTTTCACGTGCTATTAGTATAGGAAATAATCGCAAAAAAAGCGAGTACCGCTTTTTTTGCGGTACTCTGTTTCTGTTCATGCCGAGTAAGCTTAGGCTTCGGCGTTCTCACCGCGGCGTCGTAGGAAGCCGGCGATCAGCCACCACAGTACGGCCAGTGCTGCTAGGATGAGTAACCACCAGTACCAAGCCAGGCCAAGAATCTTCCAGCCTGATTCAGACGCTTGCACGACTGGGCCGTTATTGGCATCTTTGTCAGTTTGCGTACCAAGGATGGCGGTGTCATCTTTACTAGTCTGCGCACCAAGTACACCAGTTGGCGATGTCGTACTTGCCGGTGTAGCAGCTGCAGAGCGAAGTGATGTTCGCGCACCATTCCCTGGGATAGTCGATCCGTTTGGTGCAATAAACGGTCCAACCGTTACTGTTCGCATTGCGGCTACATCGATTGGGTCGGTTGAATTACCATGTGCGTCAACAGCTGAAACACTAAAGTTGTAATTACCTTCCACTAGTGGACCATGGTAAATGTAGCGCCAGTCACCCGTCGTTGAGTCAATCGTTGGATTAGCGATCGCTACCCCGTTCAGGTATAGCGTAAATGTAGCTACATCACTAGGGTCAGCAATCGTGCCACCAATCGTAAATGACGAGTCGTTAGCCGTTGGCGTAGCTGGATTCAAGTATGAAATGGTTGGCGTAGCTGGCGCGGTGTTATCGACAGTAAAGCTAATGACTACTACCGACGTACCGAAAACACCTTCGTGGCCGGCTGAGTCTGCAACACCAAGGCGAACTTGGTACGCGCCATCCGTCAATTTCGTAGTATCAAGGAGTCGAGCAATAGTAGCATTCGTGCCGCTTACCGATGTCGAACCGCTAGTAGTCCACCCTCCGGCAACAGCAATACGGTCTGCATTATGCGAACCACCATCGCTTAAATCTACACTAGCAGGATAGAGTGACAAGTTGTAGTGGTCTAGGCTGGTATTATCAGTCAGCGATCCAGTAATATTAACCGTGCCACTTAGAATTGACGCTTGGCTGTCTAGGATGGCAGTTGGCTGTGATACATCGTAGTTTACTGTATAAGCTGGCGTATACTGCGAACAGTTCCCCGCGGCATCACAAGCGGCGATTTCAATATAGTACGAACCTTCACCAGCATTTGTATACGCTGTTCGTGTCGGAGTGGTCAATGTACTATCAGTGAATGCAGTTGCCTCAGTGTTGTGTGGTGTATTTGGAATGTTTGTCCAAGTCTTGTAAATGTAGTGATCGACAGGTTCAGTGCCACCATTGCTCCAACTTACTTGCATCTTGTTTGTCTCTGTATAGTCATTATCACCGATAGTCGCGTTCGATGGAACAGCTTTGACTGTAACGTTTGTAGGGATAGCTGGCGCCGTATTATCGATAGTGAAATCTTTAGTGAGGTAGGTTGCGTTTCCATTTGCATCACTTGCGGCAACCTTAACGTAGTAGTCTCCTTCGGCCAAACCAGAGGCGTCACAACTTGCCGTGTCGCCGCTGACGGCTGCACCGCACCAAGCGGATGAGTGGCTGCCATCGGCATTGTATATGTGAACAACGGTGTTATCGATAGCCCGATTGTCTCCAGTGGCGTGGATCTGTATACTACCGATGTTGTCAAAGAGCTGGTTGTAGCTTCCGCTATTGAACCTGGCTGGATTCACGAAAGTGATAGCTGGGTCGTTACGGTGAATCGTGAAGTTGTAAGTCGTTGAGTTGCCAGCTATGTCGCTGACAATCATCTTGTAGTCACCGTTTTTGAGCCAGAATAGGCCAAAATATGTACCGGGTGCGTGGTAGGTCTGATGGAACGTGCTGCCAACGCGGTAAATGTCCGTTTGCGAGTAGTTGTCATCTATTACGTGAACGTCGATGTTCGTGCTACCGTTGAATGTCTTATTGCTTGGGTCGGTGCCGTCGATAGTAGCAACCGGGGCAGTTTTATCTACGGTCAGGTTGACACTATTGGCAAAACGAGAATTGCCGGCTTTGTCATAAGCAACGGCTTTGATAACGTAATCACCATCAGGGATGTTGTTAGCATCATATGTAAACGTACCTGTAGTTGAATCGAAGTTGGCTAGTTGGCTATCGACTTCATAGCCACCGGCGTTCCATGGGTTATGAGCAACGTAAACGTTGACATGGTCAATATCGCTTAGGCTGTCGCTAGCAGTACCTTCAATAGTGAAGTCTCCCGTGTTGCTGTAAGAGCCATCGCTTGGCGCACTGATATGAACACTCGGCTTCGTGGTATCGATAGTAAAATGCTTCGTAACATACACTGGGTTACTAGCGTTGTCGTTCGCAGCAGCGATGACATAGTAATCACCCTGGCTTAAACCGGACACATCACAGGTTGTTGTGTCGCCAGGCGTAAGAGGACAGTATTTTTCAGGTGTGCCGTCGGCCTTATATACATGTAGTGATGTATTCTTGATGCCGCTAGCGTCACTGGCTGTAATAGCAAGGTTCGGACCGACAGCAAAATACTTGTTGTAGGTTGGGTCGTTAAATCTAGTTGGGTTTGTAAAACTGATGGTTGGCGAAATAGTATCGACAACTGGAAGCAGACTTGCAAAGACTTGCCCTGGCGTTGCCTCGTTGACAGTGTAAGGTTTAACGATGATTGATGTCGTACCGCTGTCGTCGCTGATGGTAACGACGGCTTGATACGGTTCATCAGCAGAAGTCCAGACCCGACTACCATAATCCCAATAGTTACTATCAGTTGCGGCTACTGGCACAGAGAATGGTGTGCTGATTTCTTTATCTGGTTGGTTATCAATGAGGTTGAACAGATCTTGTTCACCAATATTTTTTACGATCGATGTGCCGTCGGCTTTTTGCAAGTCAACTGTTACCGCACTGACATTTTTAAAATCATGGGCGTGGAAACCGACGTTGAATCCAGTGTTATCGAGTGCGAAATAGCCGTTCGTAAGTGTCGGCGTAGGCGTCGTATCAACCAGCACACCCACGGTTGACCCGACATTATTGAGTGTAATGTTGGCGTTGTTTGCGGCAACATCTTTTAACTGAGAGCCGTTAAGAGCGATAGTGCTACCGACGATAATACCGTTATTGTCGTTGTCACCGGTCTGAACCATATATCGGAACGTCAATGCAGATGTGCCTGAACCACTCATATAACTAGCGTAATCAGTAGCGCCGCCGATATTTAGAGCGATGCGTGGAGCGCCACCACTAGTGTTGACGATAACAGCTTCATCATAGTTAACTGTAAAGTCTAAGTTTTGACCAGTGGTATAGGTAGCATTTGCCGGTACGTTCACAGAACTGACGGTTGGCGAGGTCGTATCAGTCAGGTCGCCAACTAAACTAATGTTTGTAAGGTTGACGACATCATCAACGGCATTGCCGGAATCAATGAAATATAGTTTCAAATTTGCTACATTAGTTGAAGCCGGTAAACCGAGTGAAGATACGGTGCCGCTCTCGTCAGTCGCCTGATTCATGCCGGTTTCTTGGTGACCCTCTACTTTAGCAATCTGTTGGCGCGTAGTAGTATCATCACCTTTTTGCCAACCATAGGTAAATGAATCACTGTTGTCGAGAGCTTCGGCATCATACGAAAATGATAACTTGAGATTAGTATATGAGCTCGCATTGATCGGACCAGCCACAAAACTACCGTTGGAAGCGATCTGTTGCGATGCATTAGCATACAGCGATGAGCCAGCGGCATGAGCGATTTGATCGGCCACTAAACCGTACATCGGTTGCACGACAAAGGCAAATACGGCAATTACGGTTGATATTGCTCGAAACTTAATCGATGGCATTCGCCTAATGGTTAAACCCATACTGTCTTCACCTCTTCTCCCACACTCCACATGTAGGGATTAGTTTGGCTGTATTATACCATAGGGGAAAGTTCCTGCCTAGAACCCTTTCGTCCGACCCTCCAATTCATGAATCCGGCCATGATCAAGACCATAGTAGTGGGCAATCTCATGCCATAACGTTCGTTTGATCTGTTCGAACAGCGCTTTTTCATCAGAAACCATTAGTAAAATCTGATTTTTGAACAGCGTAATTTTGTCGGGCAGCATACCGGAAAAGCCATTGCCCTTTTTGGTCAGCGGAATTCCTTCGAACAATCCCAACAATAAGTGACCCTGTAAATTCATCTTGCGGCGCTGTTCGTCGGTCGGCTCGTCAGCCATGACGATAACGACGTTTTCCAAGCCTTTTATATATTCCTGCGGCAGCTCATTCATGGCGCGGGTAATGAGTGCGTCGAATTGTTCGTCACTAAGTTGGTTCATACTGTAGAAAGTATAGCAAAAAATAGTAAGGGGCGGTACGCGTATATGCGTATCGCCCCTAGTGGATGGATGGACTCGAAGGCCGCTACTCATACGAGCTTGGGCATACACGCGATGCGCTGCGCCAGTTCTGAGAGCTTGAAGGGCTGACCTCCGCAGAATCTCGGATCGTCAGTCAGCACTTGCACTTCGTCGAAGAGCTGGAGCAGTTGAGTCGGCAACCCGCCGTGTGTCTGGTGGGCCATCATGCAGACGTCGTCTATCATGAAGCGGAGTTGGTCGGGCTTGATAGCCACGATTCCATTCTTTTCCATCTTCACGAGCTGGGCGACCATGTTGCCAACCGCTTCGTTCATGGTCAATCGTTCCATTGTTTGTGTCATGTCACTTCCCTATCTCTTCGTAGGAGTACTTGGAAATAACGCTTTACCTAAAGATAACCCTAGATAATACTGTTGTTATACGGAATTCCTAACGTAATGTCAATTAAAACCATGAGCGGATTTGGCATAAGGAAATAGCCAGTACATGTTAGCTGGTATGATCATCGTTCTAACATTTGTCGGCTGGCTCGGTTTCGTGCGCCGCGACATCCAAACTTAATCTTCGGCGAAAGTAAACCAATCAGGGTCTTTCTCAAGTTCTTCGTCAATCTTCGCCCACTCTTCGGTGAGCGTCGTGCCGTCGGTTTGATCGTCCAGTGTCATGGCGTCAGGTTCGGCCTGTTCAGCCTGAATCATTTCACGCAGGCCATCGCCTAGTGGATCGATTCTACCAAGTGATAAGCGCCTGTGGTGGAACAGCATTACTGATCACCCCCATCAGGCTCTATCATCTCACTATCTCGTCGAACCAACACACGGCCGGACGGATCGATATCGTCTCGATTCGGGCGATTTTCCAGCTCTGACCCTTTAATACCTTCACTCGTTTCGTGTTTACCGGTCAAGAGACCACGCATCAGTGCTTCATGTGCAAGATCACGTTCTGCCCGTCGCACCTCCCGATCCGCATTTTTTGCATCGCTAAGAGGATATTCTTCCCACTTCCAGCCTTCGTCTTGCGGACCATATGTTTCGTCATACGTCTCGTTGAGCGGCTTACCGAAGCCGGTTTCGTAGAGCATGGTCTGTGTTACATTTTCGCGTAACACTTCCCAATCGTCGTTATCGAATTCGTGATTGTGGCTAGGTGATGGTTGTTCTGGCATGTTTATTTTCTCGCTGTTTACATTTTCATTTAAGCATAAAAGTTATGAAATGTCAACCGTACCGACAACCGACTGCCGCCAGGCATTATGGTATAGTGATGAATAGTAAATGGTAAGGGGTAAATACACATGAAGCTTTCAAAAATGGAACTTTTCGAAGCTCAAGCAGCACTACTACTAGCAATCATTTTGCAGGCGGTAGTCTGGCAAGTCAATCATCACGTACTGTCGGAATTCCAATACGTCATCATTGCAGTCGAAATAGTACTCGCCGTAGTGCTCGGTTTCAGCTCCAGCATAAAAAGCCTACAAGGCCGCAGTTTGCAACACACGACCGCGACGTTGCTTATCGCCCTTATCACACTGGCAAACTTTGCGGCACTCGGCGTGGTGGTATATGCGTTACTCGGTGGAAATATTACAAACGGTTTAACACTCCTCGGATCAGCAATCGCTATTTTCTTCACTAACGTTATCGTCTACGGATTATGGTACTGGGAAATCGATAGCCCAGGACTGACGAATCATAAATGGTCAAAATCAGACAAGGATTTTCAGTTTACCCAACAAGACCGATCCGGCGACTTTCCAGACTGGAAACCACAATTCATTGATTATCTTTATATTTCCGTTATCAACTCATTAAATGGCGCTACGCCTAGTGCGCACCCTGTCACGAAACACGCGAAGATACTGATGGCGACCCAGGCTATCATCTCTATTTTTACACTTGCCCTGGTCGTGGCGCGCTCTGTTACGATCCTTGGTTCTTAGTCTTTTATTCTTCTTCGCCGTGTTTCCGACGAAAATATTCTGACCCAGCCAGCGTGATGATGATCGCCGCACCACCGACAGCCAGCTTCCAGCCTCGTCCATATGAATCGTCGTATTGATCCTTCACACCCTTGGACAACTTGCCCTTATACACATCGGGTAATTCAATCCGAAAATCTTCAATATCTTCTGGGCTTTTTGATTGTGGTTCGTGTGATTCTGACATGTTCATTTTACCGCCATGGTTAATAGAATTATTCTACTATACTCTTTTTTCTAGTGAGACAAGCAGCTTCACGTTTTCAACAATTACTTCTTTTTCATAAGCAAATTTTTTCTCACTCAATTCATCAGTCAACGTTTCAGTTTTAATTGTTGCCTTGTGCTCTTGAATCGCCTGCTTCAAATCCTCGTCGTCTGTCATCAGGCCAAGTCCAATGTGGTCATCGACATTCAGCGCCGCATCCTTACGCGCAGCTTGCACATGGCGAACAACTTCACGCATCAGGCCTTCGCGCTTCAATTCCGGCGTCAGCGTCTCGTCAACAGCAACCTCTTTGCCGGTTTTGACGACTTTGACGTTTAACTCGTCCTGCAGGATTGACTCATAGTCAACAAACTCGCCAAGTTTCGGCACACTAACGCTGGCCAGCGGCTGACGGACCTTGAGGCCGGCTTTGGCTCGTAAGCTGAGTCCTTCGTTGACGTAGGCGCGAACTTCTTCCATTTCGTCCATGACGAGTTGGTCAACACGACCAGCCGATAGCCAATCCTTTAAATGAATCGATTCTTTATCTCCGGTCAGCTTATGGTAGAGCTCTTCGGCCAGGAATGGCGTAAATGGTGCCAATATATAAGCAAGGCGTGTTAGTACGTAATGTAGCGTCGTATAGGCCTCATTCTTGTCACTGTCATCTTCGCTCTTCCAGAAACGACGACGTGAACGGCGAACAAACCAGTTACTGGCGTCGTCGAGGAACGGCAAAATCGGCGTAAGCGCATCAGGAATATTGTATTCATCCATATGTTTTTCGACTTCACCGCCTAGTTGGTGAAGTCGCGACACAATCCAAATATCAAGCGGATTTTTTAGGTCTTCAAGCGGATCTTTTAACTCACCATCGAACTCCCAACCGTCGACTTCGGCGTACATGGTGAAGAAGTCGTACATGTTCCAAATCATCGAAAGCTTGCGGGCGACGTCACCGACTTCTTTGTCTTGCAGGGCAAAATCTTCGCCGTTTAGCAGCGGACTGGAAAGCAGCAGGAAGCGCAATGAATCGGCGCTGAACTTATCCATAAGCTCGTTAGGATCGGTGTAATTGCCGTAGCTCTTGCTCATCTTGCGGCCGTCATTGCCAGCGACGTTACCGGTCACGATGACATTCTTGAACGAGTTCTCGCCGAACAACGCCACGCTCATGGCGTGCATGTAGTAAAACCAGGCTCGGACCTGGCCGATGTATTCGACGATGAAATCGCCCGGGAAATTGGCTTCGAACTTCTCTTTGTTCTCGAACGGATAATGGAACTGGGCGAACGGCATGCTGCCGGCTTCGAACCAACTGTCCATCACTTTATCGATACGGGTGTAGGTTTCACCGTCGATTTCGAACGTCACCTCGTCTATCCATGGTCGGTGATAATCATCCAGTTCTACTCCGGAAAGCTCTTTGAGCTCGGCGTAGCTGCCGACGACTTTCACTTTACCGCTTTCGGATTTCCAGACCGGCATGGCCGTCGCCCAGAAACGGTCGCGTGAGATATTCCAGTCCGGCGCCTGTTCGACGGTCTTGGCGAAGCGGCCATTCTTGACGTGCGACGGAAACCAATTGATGTCACCGTTTTGCTCGAGCATCTTGGTGCGTTGGCCGTCGATATCCAAGAACCAGCTGGGGTGGGCCCGATACATCAACCGTGTCCCGCAGCGGTGACAGTGCGGATAGCTGTGACGGATGTAATCAATTTTCCAGACAATACCCTGCTCGTACAAAGCTTTGGCAATCGGCTTGTTAGCCTCCCAAACGTTCTGGCCTTCCCAGTCGCTTTCGGTATAGTAGCCGTTTTCGTCGATCGTATGGACGACTGGCACGTTTTCTTGTTTGGCCAACTCGAAGTCTTCCTCGCCATAGGCCGGTGCTAAATGGACAATGCCGGTACCGTCTTCGTCGCTGACGTACGGTGCGTGCCAGACCTGATGCGCATTGGCGCCGCGATTGACGCCAAGCAGCGGCGCGTATTTTTTACCAACCAGTTCTTCACCTTTCAGCTCGCGAACAATTTTATAGTCCAAAGGCTGGTGCTTTTCATCACGCAGCACTTTTTCGACGAGGTCCTTAGCTAAAATGAGTTTTTCACCGCCGACTTCGACTTCGGCGTAATCAAAATCTTTGTTCACCGCCACAGCCGTGTTGGCTGGTAACGTCCATGGTGTCGTCGTCCAGGCCAGCAAGGTGCTGCCATCGTCGAGTTTGAACTTCACATACACACTCGGGTCGGTCACATCCTGATAGGCGCCGGCGTCCATGGTGACTTCGGCTTTACTAAGCGGCGTGGCATCGAGCGTGCAGTACATCAGTACTTTTTCACCTTCGAAGATTTTACCCTTCTCATACAGAGTTTTAAATGCCCACCAAATCGACTCCATGTAATCCTTGTCCATGGTTTTATAGGCGCCCTTGAAATCGACCCAACGGCCGACACGGTCAATCACATCTTCCCAGGCACTGCTGGTTTCGAGCATATTCGCCCGAGTTGCGACAATGTACTTTTCGATACCATACTCAATGACCTCTTCACGTGAGTGGATGCCGAGCTTCTTTTCAGTGTAGCGCTCGGCTGGCAGGCCATGTGCGTCCCAGCCCCAGACCCGCTCAACGCGCTTACCTCTCATGGTTTGATAGCGTGGCACGGCATCTTTGACGATCGAACTTAGCAGCGTTCCATGATGCGGCACACCAGAAATGAATGGTGGCCCGTCATAAAATATGTAGGTATTATCTTTTGGCCGTTGCTCGACCGATTTTTCAAATGTTTTATCGAGCTTCCACTTCTGAACCCAATCTTTTTCATATTCTAGAGCCCGACGGCGTGCATTTGCTTTGAATTTCATATCCAGCGATCCCTCTCCCACTTTTCATCAAGACACTTGTAACCTAACTCTTCCAGTGCTTCACCAGCAATGCCAACTTCCTTGGCGTGCCAGGCAATCATCCGTGGTAATGCCTCATCGGACAATGTATCAAGTGTCGCTTCGTCGAGACTCAATACGCCCACTTCCTGCAGTGTTTCGGCTATCCATTTTCGATTAATTACTATCTCGACTTTCTCTACATCTAGCCCTGCCTCCGTAAACAGGTTTTCCAAATCAAGATCATACATCGCCGCCAAGTTCGCAACAGCGCCCAACACCTCGTCGTCTTCAAGACCATCCCAATCTTCAAAATCTACATCAATATCAAGTCTTCGTAAATTTACCGCGATTTCTTTGCGATTGAGTAGTAGCTCTTGAACTTTCTCTTGTGAGTCGTGAAATTCTTCCATTCGTTCTCCAATTAAAAATCTCTTTTTAGCTTCTGGAATCCGCTATAGCGGATGGTACCATCCAGATTCTAAAAAGAGATTCTTCTTAGCACTTCATTTGCTCGCTTTGTCGCAGCGTTCGCGGCAGGGTCTAGTCTCTTAAGTGATTTCTTCCCGCTGGCGTACATTGCTGTTCGTGGATGATAGCCACTCAGACGCCTCATCCATTATTTTACACCTTACGCGGTGGTAATGGCAAGAACATCGATGTCCGATTTTTGTACGCGACCCAGCCAGGCCGGCCAGCAAACGCTCTTTCGGCCAATGGTACGCCGGAAACGAACAATAACAAGAATGTAATTACGCCTGGTGATATGACGCCTACCCAACCAAATTGCGTCGTCAGGGCAACCGCGAAAATTCCCCACCACTGTAAACTTTCACCGAAATAATTCGGATGCCTGGTGTATTTCCATAGCCCACTTGTCATTAAAACTCTGGAATTCTTTGCTAAGTGACGCCGAAGTTGCCCATCACCGATAGCTTCAAAACCAAAACCGACAAGCCAGACTACCACACCGACCAACACCCAGGTACTCAGCGGTTCGCTCGGTGAAAGATTGATGATAATTACACTGGCCGAAACAACCGTTGCCAAGACAGCTTGCGGCAAGAATACTCTGACGTAGGCGTTTACTGCCTCATTACCTTTCCATTTTTGGCGGAGCTTCCGGTAGCGCTTATCTTCTGGGCGATGCATGAGACGCCGCAAGATATGGTAGCCTAAGCGTACCGACCAGATACAGACCAACAACAGTACGATTCGTTGAGCATTCAAAACCGACAACGCATTGGAGTTACCCAAGGTGAGACTTGCAAACGCGATGACAATGAACACTAACGGCCAGCCTAGGTCAACGATATCCATTCGTCCGAATAGACGAGAAAGGACGAATAGTAACGTCATGAAGCTAATTGCCACCATCAAGATCACAAGCAGTGCAGACAAGACACTCCAAATAACTCCGTAGTTAGCCGCAGTCGTTATGGTAGCGGCAATGTAAGTAGCAACAAGTACCGTCATCACGGCTGCATGGTTAGAGAGCTGGGGGGTCTTATGCAAAGAGTCCATCGCCAAACTTTATGATGACAAGTGCGATCAATATGACTATCCAGATAGCCGTGACTAGGTGAAGCATACCACTATCAAGGAGACGTTTAGCATTCGTATGAGTTCTTTTTGATAGACCGAAGTTATTTTCCTGCAAGTTATAGTGTGTCATCGTGGCCAGTAGGAGCGTCGTGAAGAATGTCACGACCAGACACCATGGACACAGCACCTGGATAACATAAACGCTATTGAAAAACAGCCAGTAGGCAAAGACTGCCCCTAAGAAATAACAAATTTGGGCTGTCAGCCAATACCAGCGCTTCATTCGTGCACCAGCCAAATAACCGACAGCGACCGTAATAACGACCGCGAACCCTGCCACACCAATCAATGAATTCGGAAATCCAAATAGGCTAGCCTGCCAAGTCTGCATCACGTTGGCGCAATTAAGCACCAAATTAATACTGCAACTCAGTACTATGTTCGGATTCTCGAGCAAACGAAACTTTTCAATCGTTAATACAAACGCCGGAATCAAGCCGCCGATTCCTGCAACCAACATTAATACGAATAATCCCGTGTGTTGCTCTTTTCTAGCGATCCAATTTTTAATACTAATCATAAAAACTTACCTCGCTGATAGTTGGTAGTGGCGTGCCACGCCACATATTCTGTAAATGGCCGTCATCGGAAATAGCCAGTAACGTCGGATATTCGACGACATCGTAAGCACGACAGGTATCGATTCCATCTTTGGAATCAGGGTCAACCGTTTCAATCGTTCGCCCAGTCTGTCGTTCAAAATCACGCAAATAATCAAGCACTTCACGGGCATGATCACTTTCGTTGCGATAGATGATCATGACTTTCATTTAACTTACCTTGCTACCGGCGGCTTTTTTTAGAATCTCGCGGAATTCATCGAGTGTTTTAAAGTCGAAATAGACACTGGCGAACCGAACATAGGCAACTTCGTTGCGTTGTTTCAATTCTTCGAGTACATTGTCGCCGATCTGTCGTGAAGTAACTTCGGTTTCACCCAGAGCATATAGTGCATCCTCAACGTTACTGACGATATCTTCAATCTCCACATCGGAAGCAAAGAATTTACCGACTGATACAGTTACGGCATTGGTCAGTTTGTCGCGATCGAACAGAACTCGTGAATTATCTTTCTTAACGACGGCGAGATTTGGCCGCTCAATCCGTTCATAGGTCGTAAAACGTGCACCGTCAGTAGCTTCGCGGCGGCGGCGAATTGCCTTGCCATCGCTGACTTCGCGCGATTCTAAGACTCGGCTATCACCAATTCGATCTTGGCTTCCCATATCTGGCCTCCCTAGTTATCGTCTTTGTGCTTGTTCTTCTTGCGGCGGCGCAGGAATGCTGGCGTATCCGACTCGTCATCTTCTTCTGGCTGATGCCAGATATTTTCTGATGACTCAGCGGCGAATTGATTAGCCGCATCGGTCGAATCAAGATTCATGTCAACCGCTTGGATGGTTTCTTCTTCGACATCGGCTTCGCTATCGACAGGCTGCGCACTAGCGGCTGGCTCATGGAAGTAAGCGCTATCAAAGCCAGTAGCGATAACCGTGATGATCAACTCATCCTCGATGTCAGGTTTCAAAGTCGCACCAAAGATGATGTTTGCATCTGGCGAAACGGCAGTTGTGATAATCTCAGCCGCCTCTTGAATCTCACTCATGCTCATATCGTAGCCACCAGTCACGTTGAAGAGTACACCCTTCGCACCATCAATCGAAACTTCAATCAGCGGTGATTCGATGGCTTGTTGAGCAGCCTGGGCGGCACGGTCATCACCGCTAGCCCGACCGATACCCATCAGGGCACTACCAGCGTTGCTCATGATAGCTTTTACATCGGCGAAGTCGAGATTAATCAAGCCATGTTCGGTAATAAGTTCCGAAATACCCTGAACACCCTGACGCAATACATCATCGGCGATCTTAAAGGTTTCAAGCAGTGGTGTGCGGCGATCAATCGTCTGCAAAAGACGATCGTTCGGAATCGTAATCAACGTATCAACCGTCCGACCTAGTTGTGCGATTGCCCAATCGGCGTTCTGACGGCGCTTCTCACCTTCGAAACTAAATGGTTTCGTGGCGACACCAACTACCAAAATACCGAGTTCACGAGCCAGTTCAGCAATGACGTGGCCAGCACCGGAACCGGTGCCACCACCGGCACCGATAGTCACAAAGACCATATCAGCACCAGTTAGAGCTGCTTTGATGTCTTCACGTGACTCATTAGCAGCTTCTTCGCCTTTCGTAGGATCGGCACCCGCGCCCAGACCATTGGTCGTTTCCTTACCAAGGTGAATCTTGACGTCGGCTTTAGAGTTATGTAGCGCTTGTGCATCAGTATTCATGGCGATGAACTGTACACCGGCAAGGCCGGCATCTTTCATGCGATTAACAGCCGAACCACCTGCCCCACCGACACCGACGACTTTTATACTGGCAAAGGTTTCTATCTCACTTGGTTTTACTTCAGGCATGGAACTTGGTCTTTCTCCCGCTCTAACTACTTCTATCTGATTTTTAGTATATCATTTCGCCGTGATTATCACTACGCCTTGAATCGATCAAGAAATTTGCTCACGACTCCACCGGCATTTTTGAAAGCTTTTTTTCCATTAAAGCCACCTTCGACTTTATGAATAGTCGCACCGCTTTCGCTATCGAGTAGCATCAAACCAACCACGGCCGCGTAGTCCGGCTTTTCAGCATCTTCCGCCACACCACCATAGCCATGTGGTACACCGACTTTAGCAGCCAACCCTAGCGCTTGTTTGGCATAATCGGTAATGTGTTTCAATTTCGCCCCACCACCGGTCAGAATCACACCGCTTGGCAAACGGCCAGCTCGGCCAGCTTTTTTAAGCTCTTTATTGATGGCTTCGAATAATTCTTCCAGCCGAGCTTCGACGATTTCATCGATATCTCTTGATGAGAAACTCAACACCTCACTGCCATCCTTGACACTAATACCCTCAGCGTCTTTGCGTGCTACAGCCACAGCATGTGATAATTTCACTTTTTCAGCGATTTCCGGATCGGTCTTCAGACCGATTGCCAGATCATTGGTAATGTTAGCAGCACCGGTCGATATAACCCCAACATATTGCAGATCGCCCTCCTCGAAAACCGCTACGCTGGTCGTTGCACCACCCAGGTCGATGACGGCTACGCCCGTTTCCATTTGCTGTTCGGACAGGACTGCCTTGGCTGAAGCCAAAACCGATGGCGTGATACTATGAGCATCGACTTTGGCCATGTCGGCGGTTTTTTGCAGGTTCTGTAAGTGAGGCGTCAGCGCCGACACGACATTAGCCGTCAGTTCCAGGCGTGTGCCAGTCATGCCAAGCGGATCTTTAATGTTGTCTTGGCCGTCAAGTTTATAACTATGTGGCACGACTTCTAAAATCTCGCGGTTGGCCGGAATTTTGCCAACAGTAGCGACTTCTTCGACCCGCCGTAAATCTTCGCGCGTGATTTCGTGATCGAGTGCTCCGACCGCGATCATGCCGTCGGCTTTGGTGCTAACGATGTGCGAACCGTTGATACTGACAGTGGCAGCGTTGACTTGATAACCACTCATCCGCTCCGCTTCGCCGAGCGCTTCGTCAATAGCGTGGGCCGGACCGTTCAGATTCGCCACTACGCCTTTTCGCATGCCACTAGTCGGTGACTTACCGACACCAACGATAGTTGGCGTACCGGTCGTCCCGTCGATATGTCCGACGACACAGCGTACCGTTGTCGTACCGATATCAATCCCGACTGCGTAGCGAGAATTTTCTTGCATATGTAGAATTATACCGCTTATATTGACTTTTGAACAGCTGGCCGACAAAGGCTCTGACGACGATATCGCCAAAGGGCAATTGTAATTGATATCATCACCAAGATTTCCGATGCAATACCAGCATATGAGCCTGATAGTAGATTATAGATTAACCAAAACGGCGATGCGAACAGCAGAAAGAAACGTATCCGTTGTTCATTCAATTGCCAAAAACTAATCGTCGCAATTACCATACCCATCATTGGTAATAGACTCAACCAACCACGCCAGCTGAGAAAACCAGCACTAATCACTACGAAGATAACAAGACCAAGCAACCAACGTGGACGCCGCTTTTTCTGTCCGTAGGCGTTGAACAAAATGGCTCTCAGTCCTCCGGCAGTGTTAAGTGCTGCACCGGTAGTCGCGCCGATTAGTGAAAAGTGTAGCACCCAGAATAAATTGCTGACTAGCTGGAAATACAAAATATGCTTGCGGTGTTTGGGCTGGTATGACGCCACACCAAACATAACACCAACAAAGCCAATAGCTTGGAGGACTACTAGTGATTCATTCATAATTGCGTCAGAATCTCAGCGCCATCTTCCGTGATGAGCACGGTATGTTCAAAGTGAGCGCTCAAGCTGCCGTCGCGAGTGGCAATCGTCCAGCCATCCGGGTGATCGTGGGTGATTTTCTCACCACCTAATGTCGCCATCGGCTCGATTGCGATCGTATCACCGGTCCGCAGCAGCTCACCGCTACCAGCACGTCCCCAATTAAGCACCTCTGGCGGCATATGCATCTCAGTACCAACTCCATGACCGACCAATTCGCGAATAATTCCTAACTTCGCCTCTGACAAAACTTTTTCAATGGCCGCACCGATATCACCAGTATGTGTCCCCGCGCCTTTGATGGCGTCAATACCAGCATACAAACTACGCTCAGTGGCGCGAATAAGATGTTTTGTTGCGCCGGTCGGCTCTTCTCCGACCACTATCGTAAAAGCTGCGTCGGTCTTCATGTTCTTGTAGGTAATAACGAGATCGAAACTGACCACGTCGCCCTGTTCTAACACATAGTCGCTCGGCACGCTGTGAACAATTTGATCATTAACACTGATACAGATATTAGCGGGGAAACCGACTTCGCTGGTTTTATACGTCGCTATCGCACCATGTTTCTCGATTTGCTCACCGACCCAAACATCTATCTCTCGTTCGGTCTGCCCGACACGCACGAATCGTTTCAGATCTTCATAAATAGTGGCGAGAATACTACCACCCTCTCGCATTGCCTGGATTTGCTCGGCTGTTTTAGACGGCTGCACAGTCAATCACCTCGTGATACAGCCGATCATGCACTTCACCAGCCGTACCGGTGCCATCTAAGTGAACGATTTTGATACCTTGCTCAGCAAAAATTCCCAAGACCGGGTACATTTTCTGACGATAAATCGCCATACGTTTAGCAATCGTTTCCGGTGTGTCTTCCATGCGTCCGCGTTTCTCCAGCCGTCCCATAATTTCCGTTTCCGGTACTTCAAGCACCACGACCAGTTCGATCTTTTCACCGGTACGCTTGAGGTACTGTGCCAACCATTCAGCTTGTGCTTTGGTGCGCGGAAAACCGTCGACGATAATTTTCGAATAGTTATCGAGCTTTGCCTGATAGACCGCATTGTCAAAAACTTTATAAGTCAATTCGTTATCCACCAGATCACCGGCTTTTAAGATTTTAATTATTTCTGGATCATCACTGGCGCGTAACATTTCACCAGTCGATAGCCACTTCCAACCCTGTCGTACGGCTAGCATCTGACCTTGCATACTTTTTCCGGCACCGGTCGGTCCAAACAGTAATATCATTTTGATTTCTCCTACTCAGGTGTTCAGTTTTTCTTTGACAATTCGAGCTACGATCGCACCGTCGGCGGTATTACCGACTTTTTGCTTGATTGCGCCAATCACTATGCCCATCGACTGCGTACCGGTCGCACCCATTCTATCAATAGTCTGGTCAACGATTTCCTGTATTTCAATTTCCGAAAGTTGCTGTGGCAAATAGGCTGCTAGTATGTCGGCTTCTTTCTTTTCATCATCTGCCAGTTCCTGGCGTCCATTTTGCTCGTAAAGCGCAATACTTTCGTTGCGCTTTTTTACTTCGCGGGCGACGATCTTTTCAATCTCATCATCATTCAGACCTTCGTCGCGCCTACTCTGGGCAACTTCGTCGTTCAAAATAGCCGCTTTCAAGCCGCGCAGCGTTTGCGCTACAAAACGATCGCCGCCCAGAAGAGCGGCTTTCAGATCTGCCTCAATACGCTGTTTCAGCGCACTTGCCATAGTGAACTAGCGAAGTCCCAGGCGAGCTTTCGCCAGTTTGTCTGCTTTTCGCTCTTTGCGAATAATCGCTTTGGAGCGTCGTTCGGTCTTGCTCAGTGGTTTTTGGAACCGCATCGAAGCTTTCGCCGTCGATAGCACGCCACTTTGCAGGACTTTGCGGTTAAAGCGACGGATTACATTCTCGTTCGCTTCGCGTTCGTCTTTACGTGTTACTTGTACCATATGAACGTATTGTAACAGATGGAAGATGGTTTTACAACTAGCTCAAGAAATGAAATTGAGCCCACCCGCGAAGGAACAAGACTCAACTTCACAAGGCGGGCTCTGTAATTATGACGGGAACGTTTTGTAGCGACTAACAACTACCTTTTGGCCGCATCGAGGACAGAGCTTGATTTAGTATCGGGTCCTCTCTTTCCCTCCCAGTCAGCACTGTAGCTGTCTCCGCCCCACCAACCACATCCATCTCTGTCTGAACAGTAGACTTGCACGTGATCAGCCATCGTAACCCCTTAACTTCGGTTGCAAAATGACTTTGCAAGATAACCAATGTTATGAAATAAATTATCCGCTGTTTTAAGAATTCTGCAAACTTAAGCGATTTCGATACGAAGCAATCTTCCCTCGACGCTTCGTCTTCCTTGCCATTCATTGATGTCCGGCTGATACCAGATCGTAATCCGCTCGCCCGGTTCGACGAAGAAATGTTCCGGAGCGCTAAAGGCTAGCATCTGAAGCTTCAGGCCGCTGGAGTCTTGTACCTCCAGTTTGACGTGCTGACCTTCGGTGCCCATGCGCCACCGGTTGATGACTAACACGCCTTCACTCTTTAAAATCGGCTGCGGATTGCCGTTGCCGAACGGTTCAAGCGTTTCTAGTAGCCCTATGAGATCTTCGGTGACATGTCCAAAGCTAGCCAGGGCGTCAGCTTTCGGCAGCAATAAGGCTGGTTGGTTGAATAGTTTCTGCGAATCATAGAATTCGTTGACCCGTTGGCGAAATGCGTCGATGCTCTTGGTCGGCAATGTCACACCAGCCGCCAGCTTATGGCCACCGCCTTTCGTGATGATGCCATCGCTGGCCCGGATGGCATCGACTGCCGAAAAATCGCCGTAGCTACGGGCCGAACCTTTGCTTTCATCGCCCATTTCTTCCAGTACGTAGGTCGGTTTCTTGTATTTCTCCAGCAGTTTGGCCGCGACGATACCAATGATGCCATGATTCCAACCCGGACTGCTCACCACCAACACGCGGTCGTTCTTGAATTGCTCAGCCTGCTGAGTGGCCTCTTTGAAAATTTTATCCTGCTCCATACGGCGTGCCGCGTTCATCTCGCTCAGTTTCTGAGCTTTTTCCAGCGCGTCCATCGGCTCTTTGGCGCGCAGCATATCGAGCGCATACTGGGCTGTTTCCAAGCGTCCAGCTGCATTCATGCGCGGACCAAGCTGAAAGCCAAGACTGCGAGCATTAACCTTCTCCGGCTCGACACCTGCCACGGCCATCAAGGCCTTAAGGCCTGGCCGACGAGTCTGTGCTAAAACCTTTAGTCCCCAAAACACATTGGCACGATTCTCGTCGACCAGAGTTACTACATCACAAACCGTGCCGAGTGCCACGAGATCGAGCAACCACTTTTCCTGACCCTGCTCCAAACCATCGAGTTTCGTTTGCAGCGCCTGAATCAACTTGAAGGCGACACCGACACCGGCCAAATCTATAAATGGATACGTGTGATCAGGTCGCTTTGGATTAATGACGGCGACGGCCGGTGGCTGCACTTTGGCTACATTATGATGATCGGTCACGATCACATCGACGCCAAGCTCATTGGCACGGATAATTTCCTTTTCGCTCAGGCTGCCACAGTCCACCGTGATAATCAGCTGTGCACCGGTAGCAGCAATCCGTTCAATCGCATCAACCGTCAGACCATACCCCTCGACGAAACGATTAGGGATAAACGCGTCGAGATGCTTGAAGCCGAAACTCTCCAGTCCATCGAGTAGCACCGTCGTCGCGGTCAGACCATCAATATCATAATCGCCATAAATGGTAATCTTCTCTTGTTTTCTGTGTGCCGTAACAAGTCGCTTAACTGCTTTGTTCATGTCGGGCAGTAAAAACGGATCATGCTTATTGTCGTAACTCGGATTTAAAAACGCGTCGCGCTTCTCACCTGTTAGTCCACGCGCTGTTAGGATTTCCTCAAACAGATTCATCAGACTTCGGTGGAAGAACGTTTCGGACGACCGGCGTGCTGCTGCGACTTGATGACGATACTCTGCAATTCTTTGAAGATAGCGAATTGTTTGTTAGTCGAATAGATCTTGGTGTTACCCTGTTTCTCACTAGTCAGGAAGCCGACTTTCTCGAGTCGCTTTAGTTCCCGTTGGATGTTGCCTGGGTCTTCTTTGATGAGTTTGGCAAGTCCGCGCACATGCGTATGAAAATCCGGATATTTAGCATAGACTACCACAATCTTACGCCGTACCCGAGATGTAATAAAAACGTCTAGCACCATAACTCCCTTAATTTAGACTTGCCCTTGGTTCTTACTATCTTACACATTCTTACAACACCTGGCAAGGCCGATTATTGCCAATTGAGAATGATCTGGTTGATTTTAGCAATCGTATCCTCGTGAGACGGGATGGTATTGTCAGTATAGTAATGATTGATATCTATGAAATTTTCTTTCACATCCAGGATATGCAGTTCATCGGCCGCGATATGCAGTTTGTCGACCACCGATATAGTGGCCACTGGTACAGCAGCTACTAACTTATTGATACGGATTGGCTTCAAAAAATCTAATACCACATCGATAACCGAACCATTCTCTAGACCATCTGCCACTAAAATAACCGTTCGGTCACGTAATAAGTCGTTGCTGATGATACCACCGTCACCGAGCAATCGATTTATTTTTTGAAATTTCATGCGTTTTTGTTCTTCTAAGTAGCCGTGGAATTCATTGCTATATTCTTCGATCTCACCGGCTGACATACTCTCGTTATAGGTAAAATTGCCGGTTTGCGACATACCACCGAAGTTCATATTTTCACCCGGAACTTCGATATCTTCAATTAGTAGCAGCGTCAACACTGAGTGCAGTGCGGTCGCTATTTGCTCCGCCACCAAAACCGAGCCGTCACTGAGTGCCACGACCGCACAATCTTCGTAGCGATATTTCTCTAAGAGTTGCGCGGCCAGTAGCTGGCCGGCCTGGGTACGCGATTCAAAGTACATATGTTTAGTGTAGCAGTATAATAATGACGTGACGAGTGAAAAGAGTAGATTTTACTCTTTTCAGAGTAAGGAGTTATTTCACGAAGTATAATGGTGAGTATGCACTACTACGAGGTGGCTCCGACCAAGATTATCCGCGCCAACAATACGTCGTTTACGTACGCTTCGAAACAGCCGCTTCCAATTGGCCAATTAGTCGAAGTTGAAATCGGTTCGCGCCATTATACCGGCCTTGTCCTCGACGAAGTAGCCGTACCAACTTACGTCACAAAAGAGATAGGTAGACTGATTGACGAACAAGCACTGCCTAGTGAGCTCATCGAGTTGGCGCGCTGGCTGGCCGACTACTACGCCACTCATTTGGCCCTCGTTCTGCAGACACTTCTGCCGACTGGTCTGATGAAGAATCGCCGGAACACCACTGTTGAGAAACGACTGACCGCTCGAAAACGAACAACTATTGTATTCACGAAAGAGCAGCGTCAAGCGCTCGATATCATCACTAGTATGACGCCTGGCTCTGCTCTACTTCATGGTGTCACCGGCTCAGGGAAAACGGCGGTTTACATCGAACTCACCAAGCGTAGCCTTGCAGCTGGTAAGTCGGTTATTATACTCGTACCAGAAATTGCTCTGACGTCGCAATTGGTCGATGAATTCGCTCATCATTTCAGCGATATCATCCTGACACATTCCAAGCAAACCGAAGCAACTCGACACCTAGCATGGCTGGAAGCGCTACATAGTGACAAACCGCGCGTGGTCATCGGCCCACGCTCGGCCTTGTTTACGCCACTTAGCAATATCGGCTTGATTGTTATCGACGAGTGCCATGAGCCTAGTTTCAAACAAGAACAGTCGCCGCGTTATTCTGCTTTACGAGCGGCTAGTATACTATGTACCGCACACGGCGCGAAATTGATACTCGGAAGTGCTACGCCAGCCATTAGTGATTACTACCTGGCCGTACATTCAAAACGGCCCATCATTACTATGTCTCGTCCTGCCCAACCAGCCACCAAGCCAACCATCACACTGATCGACATGACAAAACGTCCCAACTTTACTAAGCACCGCTTTTTATCCAATAGCTTACTGGCGATGCTTGAAACGACATTCGTAAGCGGTAAACAAGCGCTGATCTTTCATAATCGACGTGGCAGCGCCAGCACGACGCTCTGCGAAAACTGCGGTTGGCAAGCTGGCTGTCCGCGCTGTTTCGTGCCGTTGACACTCCACATCGATAGCCATAATCTCCGCTGTCATATTTGCGGTTTTAGTGACACCGTACCGATTACCTGCCCGACGTGTGGCAGTGTCGATATCATCCATAAAGGCATTGGCACGAAGTTGATCGAACAAGAATTGCGAAAATTATTTCCAGATAAGGTGATCGCCCGATTTGATGGCGACAGCACTTCAGGTTCAACACTCGAAGACAATTACAAGCAGCTATACGATGGCAAAATAGATTTAATCATCGGTACGCAAGTCGTCGCCAAAGGTCTCGATTTGCCGCATCTTCGGATGGTGGGCGTCGTTCAGGCAGATGCTGGCCTAAGCTTACCCGACTTTGGCGCCGGCGAACGAACCTTCCAGCTATTGGCGCAAGTCGTAGGCCGCGTCGGTCGATCGCATCACGCGACTAGCATCATTATCCAGAGTTACCAGCCGACTCATCCAGCAGTAACGGCAGGAATCGCCCAAGATTATAGTAGTTTTTATGAGCGCACTATGAAAGAGCGGCGGCGCGCCCACTTCCCGCCGTTCGTCTATTTATTGAAACTTACCTGTACTTACAAGACGGAAGTGGCAGCGATTCGTAATGCCAAAGCATTGGCAGACCAGTTACAAAACAGCCAAGCTGGAATCGAAATCCTCGGCCCGACCCCGGCATTCTACGAACGTCAACGTGATAGCTACCGTTGGCAAATCGTCGTCAAGGCTACCGAGCGCCAACGCCTCGTGGCATTGATTGAACACATTCCTGCGACACATTGGCAATACGAACTTGATCCCATCAGTTTGTTATAGAACATCTGATATACTTAAAATAATGAAAAAAGAAGCGATTATTACTCTGCCCAACCCGCACCTTAGGCAGAAGTCGGCCCGTATCCATGTTATGGACGATGAAACCCAGCAACTAGCTGCCGATATGATAAGTGCTGCCATCGATTGGGAAGATAGCCGACCACACGAAATCAGTGCCGCGCTAGCGGCCGTACAACTTGATAGATTGAGTCGTGTCGTAATCGTACGAAGTGATTTCGATGACAAGAACGCGCGCGACTTCACAGTGCTTATCAATCCAGAAATCGTTAAGTTCGAAGGTGATATAACCACTGATTATGAGGGCTGTTTAAGTGTTAGCGATGTCTACGGGAAAGTGCCACGTTACTCGAAAATCCGCGTCAAAGCGCTCGATTTGGATGGCCATGAACTGCGCTTCAAAGCCGAAGGTTTCCTGGCGCGCGTCATTCAACACGAAATCGACCATACTAACGGTATCGTCTTCATCGACCACATCCGTGACGATAAAAGTGCCTTCTATACTTTAGATCAACAAGGCGAATTACAGCCACTGGAGTACGATGAACACATCGCGAAAAATCATATTCTTTGGGACTGAACAGTTCAGCCTAGTAGCTCTCAACGGCTTGATTGAAGCCGGTTACGAAGTCGCGGCCGTCGTCACGAAGCCCGATAGTAAAAAAGGTCGTGGCCAGGAACTCAGCTGGCCCGAGGTAAAAAAATTAGCTGTCAGGCATCAAATCCCTGTCTGGCAGCCGCAAAACCTAGCTAATGTCACCGAAGACATTAAGGACTTGCAACCAGCCACTGGTATCTTGGTTAGTTACGGCAAGATTATCCCACAATCGACTATTGATTTGTTCACCCCTGGTATCATCAACGTCCACCCGTCACTTTTACCGAAATACCGCGGACCATCGCCTATCGAATCAGTGATCACCAATGGTGACAAAACAACCGGCATCTCTATCATGCGACTCTCCGCCAAGATGGATGCTGGACCAATTTACATCCAAGAAACCGTCGCCCTTACCAACCATGAGACCAGGCCTGAACTTTATAAACAACTAGCTATAATCGGCACGAAGCTACTTTTAGAATCACTGCCAAGAGTGTTAGATGGTTCACTCCAGCCGACATCGCAGCCCGACGACCAGGCAACCTATTGCCAACTCCTGCAAAAAGCCGACGGCTTACTTGAACCGACCAAACTCACTGCCGTAGAAGCCGAGCGACGCGTCCGAGCCTACGTGGACTTTCCTAAGACTCGACTGACAATTGGTGGCGAGGCGCGCATCATTACCAAAGCTCACGTTAGCCAATCAGCAAAAACACCACTCGATGTGGTGTTTCGTGATAAAAAATTCCTTTCAATCGATGAACTCATCGCTCCAAGCGGTAAAACGGTGAGTACAGCTGAATTCTTGCGTGGTTACGCTGCCTGAGACGCAGCCGGTGGCTGACCCTGACCAAGAATCGTCTCGCGATTACTCATGATTTCTTGTTTGAGCTCGGCCAAAACCTGGGCGACAACGGCCCGATAGTCCGGTCGATTGACCTCTAGCCATTTCGTGGCAGCGAACTCCGATTTCAGACTTGGGTCATCGTCTTCCAACTTGGTGGCATCTTTCAGTTTCACGAAAGCCTCATCCTGTTGATAGTTCGGGGCGAATTGCGACAACCATACGTCAACCGCATCAACATTTCGATCGATAATTTTCTCGAACTCCTCTAACTGTGTATCATCCAGACCGTCAGACAACTTGGTACCGACACGTAGCTCAAGCTCGCTATAGATATGCTCTAAGAATGCCTTGCGCTCCTCGCCCGGCAGCTTGTCGAGTCCTAAATCTTCTAAAAATTTATCGTCTAATTGAAACATGATTCCTTCTCGCTTCTCACTCATTATTGTACCACGAACATTATTCAGGGGCGGCTATCTTGACTTATCCTACCCCTTATGCTAATAATAAACATACTTACTTAATGCACCCCAAAAACAAATATGAGCGAAAAAATACCTACACCAAAACCCTTCACCGAGCGACTGGCAGAGCTAGACGCCCAGGTTTCAGACTCACTAGAAATACCGGAATCCTCAGAAACCTCTCCTGAGCTTCAAGAAGCATTACGGTTCATGGAAAAAAGTTTTGGCTATGACTTCGGCGAACAGGTCATCGTCGAACGATCTTCGGGTGACAAAGAAGATGATTGGCACATAGACAAGATGTCTTTTGGTGCCGACGGAACAAAATACCTTGATGTCAGAAAAAAAGGTTTAGATGAAGACGGTAAAATCCTCGTCAAAACAGTCACTTTGGATACGTTACAAAGTTGGCAAGATCACAGCGACTACGAAGAAGTTATCGATACGCCAGAATATAGCGAACCGAGTGACATCGACAACGAAACAGCCGCCCAAGATCACGAAAACCTCCTCCGCACCCATGCCCTCAGACAGTCTGCAGCCGAGAAGACATTAAATACCATTCAAGCTATCGAAGGAGTTGCTCATGGCGTACAGAATATACGTTCAGCAATCAAAAAAGGCCGCCTCTCAGCCACGCGTACGCGAGCACAGCGTCGATTTGAACGTCACTCGCTCAAGGCCGAAACCAGCATGTTTGCGTTTCGCCGCCGTAAATTCGCCGCCAAGGCTGCTCAATCAAAAAACCGGCTCGACTCAGCGAACCGCAACCTGAACAATCACAATACTGCTGTCGACGAACGTCAACAACAACGTGACGGCGTCAGCAATGAGCGCCAAGAACTTCTTGATAAGAAACGTGAATTCCTACGTCAGAAAACCAGCTTCGCCCGCGAGCGTCGCACGCGGCGACGCGAGAAATGGGAAATGCACTTGACACTCGACGGACGTCGTCAAGAAGAGCTACGCGCCAAGCGCCGTGATCAATTACCAATTGATAAGCTCCGTCAAGAATTATTCGCCCGATATTACGAACCCCAAGCAGCCTAAAAGGAGACATCTATGACAAATAACTTTCTCACTCAACAATTTTTACAGGAAATCGGTATCACTATCGACGAGCAGGCTTTCGCGACACTGCGCGAGCATTTTGGTACGACATTGGAGGATAGAGTCATTAACGAAGTTATTGATTCCCTGTCGAACGAGCAGGCTGAAGAGTTAGCAACTATGAAAGAGGCGTCTAGCGAACAGCTACAGTCCTGGATTCACAGCAATGTGCCGGAACTTGCCGATATCATCCAAGATGAAGTCGATATTCTACTGGGTGAACTCAGTGAAAACGCTGATGCCGTCTAGCTAAGCGTACGCTTGACCAGTTCGCGAGTGAAGAACTCCAACTTGTCACCTTCTTCGAGTTGTAACTTCTTAGTCGTCTTGAGCGACAAGCCACACATCTCACCTTCGAATACTTCCTTGGCTTCCTGTTGTTGACGTTGGACTTTCGTAATTTCTACCTCAGCTAATTGTTCATCACCTCGTTTGACGCGTACCAATAGACCCGGTGCAACTTTACCACTAGTGACTTCACCACCAGCTATGACTTCATCTTTAAGTGTCCTGAAGACACCTTTGATAGTAAGAGCGCCAACTTCGGTTTCCACGACTTCTGGTGCAAGTAGCGCTTCCATTGACTGGCGAGCGTCATCGAGCAGTTCGTAAATAACATTGTAAAGCCGAACTGGTACGTTATCCCGCATCGCTAGACGTTTGACGGCCGTCGCCAAATTGACATTAAAGCCATAAATAACCGTGCCGTTATCTGCAGCCAGTCGGACGTCATTTTCAGAAATATTACCGACGCCTGATCCAATAACATGCAAAGCCACCTCATCACCGGTATCAATCAGTCGTAAGCTATCGATGACTGAAGTAAGTGAACCTTGGACGTCTGCTTTTACTATAACGTTAAATTCTTGTGATTCATGTTTCTGTGTAATCAATTTGAGCATGTCAGCACTCGTAACGTTAGTGCTGGCGGCCTCACGTTCGCGCTCCACGCGCGTTGTCCCAATTTGCAGACGGGCTTCTTTTTCACTTTTCACAATTGAGAATGTGTCACCAAATTGTGGCAGCTCTTTGAAACCTGTTACCGTTACAGGGGTGGAAGGACCAGCTGCTTTGATGGCCTGGCCTTTGAAATCAAGTAACGTACGGACTTTACCGTAGGCCGTGCCGGCGACCATGAAATGACCTGGCTTCAATTCGCCGTGCTCAATCAATAGTCCCACCACTGAGCCACGACCAGTTTCCATATGTGCCTCAATTACCAGACCTTCGGCCGGTGTGTCGGTATCAGCCTTAAGCTCCTCAAGGTCAGCTACGAGCAGCACCATGTCAAGCAGTTTATCGAGACCTTCGCCAGTCTTAGCACTGACCTCCACCATCACTGTGTCACCGCCCCATTCTTCAGGATTAAGACTATGTTCTGTGGCTAGTTGTGTCTTTACGAGCTGTGCATTAGCGGCTTCTTTATCAATCTTATTGATAGCCACCACGATTTTGGCGTGGGCATCACGGGCGAAACGGATTGCTTCAATCGTCTGTGGCTTGACACCGTCATCAGCCGCCACGACAATGACGACAACATCGGTCAGGGCCGCACCATGTTGACGAAGCGCCGCGAAAGCTTCGTGGCCCGGCGTATCCAATAACGTAATAACACGTTCGTTACGCTCTACTTGGTAGGCGCTAATATGCTGGGTAATACCGCCAGCCTCTCCCTCGGTCACTTTGGTCTTCAAAATTGCATCAAGCAAAGTGGTCTTACCGTGGTCGACATGACCCATCACGGCAACAATTGGCGGCCGGATGGTGGCGTTTTCAGAGACGACGTGCTTTTTGCGCTCGGGTGCTGGTGCGGCAGCTCGTTTTTCAAGTGTCACATCAAGTTGCAATTCCTCAACAATAATCGACGCGGTTTCAAAATCAATCCGCTGATTGATAGTTGCGACGATACCGTTCTTGAACAATTCGCCGATTAAGGCTGTTACTGGCAGATTGAGCGTTCCGGCTAGTTCACCGACCGTAATCGTATCGGCAATAACAACGACTTTCTTCTCATCCATCCGAAAGCTCCTTTCTACCTGTTCGCAGGCAACTATTTCTATTATTTTTTCTTATCAGCCAGGCTCAGTGAAATCTTGCGATTGTCTTTCTCGACTTCTATCACGATGAACTCTTTGCGTTCGTTGAGCGTGAAGACTTTTTCTGGATCGACATCACTGCCATCGCCAAGCTCAGAGATATGCACCAACGCTTCAACGCTTGGGCTTAACTGTACGAAAGCACCAAACGGCGTGATGCGCGTGACCGTACCTTCGACTTTCGTACCGACCGGAAACTTCTCAATCTCTTTGGTCCACGGATCTTCTGTCAATTGCTTCATACTGAGACTCAAACGGTCTTTATCGATAGAAATAATCTTAGCGTCAATCGCCTGACCCGGTTTCACATAATCGCTTGGGTTGTTAACTCGTTCCCAGCTAATTTCTGAGATATGAACCAAACCTTCGATACCATCGACGTTGACGAAGACGCCAAAGTCGACCACACCAGTAACAACACCTTTGACGGCGTCACCGACTTTCAGGCTCTGGAAGCGTTCAGCCAAGCCGTCTTTGATAGCTTCTTTTTCACTGAAGATCAGTTTGTTGGCTTTTCGATCACTATCAAGAATGCGGACTTTAAGAGTCTGGCCAACCAGTGCATTAAGTCGCTGGAGAATTTCATCCTTGTCGCTACTACCAACTCGTGGATAGTGTTCGGCTGACAGCTGTGAAACCGGTAAAAATCCACGAACACCTTCGTATTCAACCAGTAGTCCGCCACGGTTGGCGTCGTATGGTGAAACTTCAATGATATCACCAGCTTCAAGCTTGACAGCCACCTCTTCCCAGCCGCGATCTTTGACCGCTTTTCGAAGGCTCAAAAGCGAATAGCCGTTATCGAGTTCAGAATCAACTACACTAGCAGTTACTTCGTCGCCTTCTTTCAGAGTCCGTGAGAAGCCGACTTCGCGGCGTGGTACGAAACCAACACCTTGCGCACCGAGGTCAATCAAGACCTCGTGTTTTTTCATACTTAATACTGTACCGGTGATAATATCACCTGCGTTTATCTGCTTAGCGCTGTCTTCGTTACCAGCGAGCAGGTCATCCATAGTTATTTGGGCCTTGGTTGCCATAAGTCTTTTAAAAGACTCCTTCCTTAATTGTTATTACTTCGGCACGCAGCTATCGCCACACACCTCGTTATTAGCCCCATTGTACGCTTATCTAACAGATATGTCAAAGGGACAGGTCGGGACGACGAGAGCGTAGATAAGCCGTGATTGCTAGTGTTAATGCGCCGATTGCCAACACCTGAAGCATAGTGTCAGCCGGACCGGTTTGCGAGAGTTCGGTGGCTTCTGGCTGACTTGTTTTGGTTGTTGATTTCGATGCGTCAGATTTCGCTGGTGACTTATCGTTATCGGTTTCAGTCACGGAGTTGCCATTCGCACTATCACTCGACGGTTTCTTATCGTCAGGTTTACTCTCGCCGTCATTTGCGGCGCCGGGAATTGTCACTTCCGGTGTTGGCGTGTTAGCCGGTTCGCTCGGATGCATTTTTTGGGCGACGGCATAAAGCGCACCGCCAGCCGCCAGGACTAGGATAAAACCGATGACAATGAAACTCAGCGTCGAACCACCCTGATTTATTCGCGACATAGTAGTCGTCTCCTCGCAATTATTTTCTCTACTATACTGTTTTTCGTTAACATGTGCAAGTGCCTGGCCTATGGTACACTATCATTATGTTAGTGACGGTCGACACGGGTGGGACAAAAACGCTGGTTGCCAGTTTTTCGGCAAGTGGCAAACTGGAAACGACGACTAAATTCCCAACACCGAAACAAGAGATGATATACATCTCGATGCTGGCGCAAACGATTGATGCACTCCGAGAAGATGCATCGCTTGATACAGTAGTCGTTGCCATCCCAGGTATCGTCAAAAATGGCGTCGCCATTTCATGCGGCAATCTACCATGGACGAATTTCGATATCACAGCGGCTTTACGTAAACACTACCCCAAAGCGCGGATATTAGTGGAGAATGACGCCAATCTCGGTGGTCTTGGTGAAGTACGGCTACTCAAAGCCCCTCCTGAATCGGTTCTTTACACCACGATCAGCACCGGCATCGGTACGGGCATTATCACTAGTGGGAGTATCGACCCTGGTGTACGTTTTAGCGAAGGTGGGCACGCACTGGTGGAATATGATGGACTAGTACGGACTTGGGAGTCATTCGCCTCGGGGGCGGCCATTTACAAAGCCTACGGCAAGTTTGGACGCGATATTACCAGCCAAAAAACCTGGCGACAGATTGCCGATCGAATTTCGCGCGGCTTTCTGGCGGTCATCCCTATCTTGCAGCCCGATCTCATCATTATCGGTGGCAGCATGGGAACACATTTCAGCAAATACGACGAGCAGCTTATCGGCATCCTGAAGGAACGCCTACCAGCTTATATTCCTTGTCCTGAGATTATCGAAGCCCGTCATCCTGAAGAAGCTGTACTTTATGGCTGTTATTTCTATGCAACTGACCAGCCTACTTAAACGGATTGCGCGCGACAACCCGGATATATCGTTCACCCCTGGTGAGACGTTTTCGTGGAATCATGCTGCCAAAGAGATCATTTACGACCCTACTCATCAATCACCGGCGCAGTTGCTCCATGAGCTGGCCCACGCTCTGCTCGGCCATCAAACATACCAGCGTGACATTCAGCTCGTTGGTATGGAGCGTGACACCTGGGAGTACGCACGAACGACGCTAGGACCTCAGTACAAAGTCGTTATTAGTGATGAAATCATCCAATTATCACTCGATAGCTATCGCGATTGGCTACACGCGCGTAGCACCTGTCCTCAGTGCGATGCCACCGGTATCGAACAGCGGAAGCAGCAGTACCTCTGCCCTGCCTGTGCCTACACTTGGCGGGTTAACGAGGCCCGTACCTGCGGCTTGAAACGCTACGCTACAAAATAACCTCTCCTTGGCGGAGAGGTTATTTTAGTATGGCTACTTCTTTATAAATTACGCAGCCAGCGTGACGTCAACTTTTGTGACATCTTTTTTGGTACGGCGACTAATACGGCCACCCTTTGCACCAGCGATACGAGCTAACTCTGGGTTAGCAGCGAAACCACCGGTTGTACCATTTTGACCACCTTTTGCACCAATTTTGGCGTAAAAGTTAGGGTCTTTTGCTAAGTTCTTTTGTGCAGCCTTCAGGCCGCCTGCTTTTGTTCCTGCCATAGTGGTGGACTCCTTATAATTTAAAAGTTCCACGCCGCGTAGACGTGAAACCCTCTCTTATTACCTCACACATGATATGTGTATGTTTCTACATTAGCATAGCATAGGCAGTTTGTCAATATTTACGTAAGCACTTTTTTATTGTAATTATACCGTTGCACATATCCGCATGGTGCGATATTATGAATAAGCACCTGTTTGAATCCCAAACTTAGATTCAAATCAAAAACGACCACATCTGCGAGATTGGTCGTTTTTATATTGTAGACGAAGCCTAAGCGCCAATTGTCTTCTCGAGATACAGCTTCTTAGAGAAACCACCTTTTCTATTATTCTTAGTATCTCGCGCCTTTGTAATGTCTGACGCACTCCAGCCAAATACTTCATCAAGAGCACTCAAAACCTCTCCCACATCGGCACGCTCTTCGAGACTTCCTATTGATTCCAGCAGTTCTCTGGCCTCCTCTATAAGTTTTTCCAGGAGCGCAATCTTATATTCTTCATCTGTTAAAACTCGAGCTATAGGAGTTTCTCCAGTATCTTTGATAATTTCGGGAATCTTATCTCGTACAAGTTTATTGTAGAATTTTTCGGCCATGACTATAGTATACGACTTCTTTCTTAAAAGAGAAAAGCCACCCTGTTCGGATGGCCTAACTATAATTCGGCACCGTGCTAGTTTCCCACTTGTGGCAGTATAATCGCCGCTGATGAGCTTAACTTCTGTGTTCGGAATGAGAACAGGTGTTTCCTCATCGCCATGGGCACCGAAGTAAGGTTTTACGCGCTTTTTCGCTACTATTATTTCAGTAGTGGGCGAAAACCTTGCTTCGGCGTCCAAAACGTTGGACACGGTTTGTAAGTTTTTAAAAACTGACGTCGGTGTGCTATACACCAATTACTAGTTAAGTCTACCTAATCACCTCTGTTAATGCAAGCATTAACGTTGATGATAAGGACATAAAAAGGCGATGGGACTATTAGTACGCTTCAGCTCCATACATTACTGTACTTCCACCTTGCGCCTATCAAACAGATAATCTTTCTGTGTCCTCATAGGGAAATCTAATC
>CAYSAD010000003.1:0-84199 GCA_964428955.1 uncultured Candidatus Saccharibacteria bacterium
TGGTGCTGGAAGTAGGACTCGAACCTACGAAGCCGAAAGGCGGGAGATTTACAGTCTCCTGTGATTGCCACTACACGATTCCAGCTCGTATGGAGCCGCTTCTCGGATTCGAACCGAGGACCTACTGTTTACAAAACAGTTGCTCTAACCAACTGAGCTAAAGCGGCGTATATAGCAGTATCAGTAGTTATTCTATCTGATACGTACGGTATTTTCAAGCTGATTACATGATAACGCGGCGCGGTTGGCGCACGCGTTTCGGTTGGCCTTGTGGAATTATCATCTTGGCAGCTTTTTCACGTAAGTTAAGGGCCAGTTCTTCTTGCCCGATACGATCATATGAATCGGCTAAAATCGTCAACGTTTGCGGTATCGGATCGAGCTCAACCGCTCGTTCCAGCGCACCAATCATTTTTTTATCGTTACCAAGTTTTTCCTGTACTTTGGCATAGGCGATGTGACGCGAAGCAACATCTTCTTCCATAGCAAGTGCTTGCTCAAAGGCTAAAGCCGCTTTGGTATAACTTTCAGTTTCAAAGTAAATCAAACCGACGTTGTGTAGACTACTAGCGCTTGGTTCCAGGCTTTGGGCGATCTCGAAACACTCAATCGCATCGTCATAGGCATGCTGACGAGCATACAAGATACCGAGACGGTTATAGGCCGTGGCGTTACGTTCGTCGACTCGCAGAATCGTCAAAAGTGCTTTTTCGGCGCGTAAATAGCGTCGCTCCTTTAACGAATCTTGAGCAATCACCCATAGCTGATCGAGTTTCTCGGAGATTTTCAGCGGTATGTCCGTGGCAACTTCGTTGATGGTCTGACGCCTTAGGAGCGCCCATAACCCGAATGCGATAACGATTAAAAGTCCGATCATGGTTATCTATAATTATACCACAAGTGTAGCTAGCGTCAGTTTGATGTGACCATTCGCCCGTAGACGCACGTAAGCTTGTTCTAGGTGTTCAAGTTGGGCTAGCGTGGCTTGGCTAGGATGAGCTGTCATGGCTTTAGTTGTCAGCATAATCATCGCCTCAATCAATGCGGTTGCTTTTTGACGATTCGCCACATATGACCGCACGAGAACTAACTTTTCATAGGTTGATGCCTGTAACAATTGCCGGGCATCCTTCATAAGGGTAGCACGCACCGTGAATGATTCTTTACTGGCGAGTAATCGAAATAGCTCAGCCGGCAAGCCATCAGCCAAAAATAGCAACTGCGTACGACGAGCGTTATCGGTGACATTCGCCGCGTCAAGCAGATGGGCAGATTGTGCGGAGGAAATCGGTTTTATCTCAAAACGTTGCAAGCGAGAGCGAACCGTCGACAATAGTATTGCCGGCTGATGTGAGAGTAAAATGAAACGAACTAAATCATTTGGTTCTTCCAAGAGTTTCAAGAATGCGTTTTGTGCCGATTCACTCATGGTGTCGACATCATCGATAATAACGATTTGTTCGGTGGTTCGTTTGGCACGAGTGCGGACGTATAGTTCACGAATTGTTGCGACGGAAATTGAAGATGCGCCAGTCTTGGTCTGTTCGGGCCTGATAACCTCAATTTCAGCTGATATATGATCGGCGGCGATAGCCGACGCCATCGTAAACAGGCCGACACCGGACTGTCCGCTTAGCAGAACGGCGTGGGGTAAACTACCTTTCAAAGCTGCCAGTGTCGACTTAAGCGAGCTGTTAATATACAACATTACAGACCCTTAGGAGTGGCGAACTCAGACGGTACGTCAGCTTCGAATACTTTTCGGATGCCTCCAGGAATAGTAATTTCCAAGCTTCGGGCATGCAAATACATTCGGTCGGCCGGTTTGCCATATACTTTATCGCCAACGATTGGGTGGCCGATATGCTTCATATGAACACGTAACTGGTGTGTTCGGCCGGTACTCGGCCTAAGAGCGACTAGACTGGTCGTTTGCCTGGTTTCGAGCACTTCGTAGCGTGTTTGTGCGGGCTTACCGCTAGCATCAGCCCTAAAGGTACTAGGTGCCTTAGGGTTACGTCCTATTGGCACATCGATGTTAGCAATAGGTGGTTCGAGTCCCCCTTCCACGATAGCGATGTATTCCTTTTTTACGGTACGGTTTGAAAATTGCTTCTGTAACATCCGCGCTGCTAAATCGTCGAGCGCACCGATCATCACGCCACTGGTATCACGGTCGAGTCGATGGATAATACCCGGCCGGTTAGTATCAGCGTGATAGGTTGAGAAACGAGCGAAGAAGTCTGCCACGGTAAACTCATCATTTAACGCACCTTTTGAATGAGACAACACACCGACGGGCTTGTTAATAACTATAACGTGTTCATCTTGGTAAATGATCGGTAGTTGCTCGCTAGAGTGATCTGTTTTGTCTGGTAGATTCACAACTATTTTATCGATCGGTGAAACATCATATTTTGGCGATAGTTGCGGTTGACCGTTGATTACTATTGCACCGGCTTTGATGTGTTTTTGCCAGGTACTACGTGACAAGTCAGGAGAGGTTTTAGCTAGCCAGCTGTCGAGTCGCTCCTTAGCTGAGCGTTCTACGAAAAGATAGACGTCTTTCCCCTTAAATGGCAGACCAAAAGTCATGATATCACTACTGGGATTCGTCAGTAGCTCACCGTTTGCGTTCGGGTAGGTTTGACGTATTTGGGTGGTAATATAGCTTTCGTCATCCTCGGCTGTCATGTCAATCAGCACGAAATAACGCTTTTTATTAAATAGAAAACTTAATAGCGTGTTGTCTTCGCGTGGCTGTGTTTGTCGCAGTTGCTGAATGTGACGGGGTACGTTATCATCATCGGCAATCTGAAATTGCCGTAGGATAGCCAGCGCGTCGGAGCTGCCGAATTTAACCATGATTAGCCCCTCGGGCGAAGCCCAACCGCTTGCTGCGCCCGAAGTAAGGTCGCCCCTGCAACTTTGTTCATAGCATGCTCGGATTGCTCCAGCTTGGCTAGCAGTCGTTCGTCGCTGATTGCGTCATATTTAGCTTGAAAATCCGTCAAGAAATCGGCCACGACATCGGCGACAGCGGTTTTGAAGTCACCATAACTCTCCCGACCTTCCCACTCGACGTTCACCGTCTCTTGTGTTTGGCCGCTCAGTAATGCGAGAATCTGCAACAAGCTGGTGACGCCTGGCTGATTTTCCCAATCAAAGTGGATACTGCCAAGGCTGTCGGTCGTCGCGCTCATAATTTTCTTATGGGCTACTTCGGGATTATCAACCAATAGTATCTTTGATTTCCCGTCGGTCGAGCTTTTACTCATTTTCTTTGAAGGGTCAGTCAAATTGCGGATTCGGATACCGGTGTCGCGCTGAATAAAATCAGTTTGCGTCTTGGTATTCTTGGGAATCGTGAAGACATCTCCGAATTTGTTATTAAAGCGAGTGGCGATATCACGGGTAATTTCAAGATGCTGGAACTGATCTTCACCGACCGGTACCCATGATGCACCGTAGAGTAGGATATCAGCCGCCATTAGAACTGGGTAGTTGAATAGCCCCATCGTGACACTTTCGTTTTGTTCGCTAGATTTCTCTTTGAACTGGGTCATACGGCCCATCTCGCCAACATAGGTGAAGCAATCTAAAATCCAGGTTAGTTCGCTGTGTGCTGGAATGTAACTCTGACGATAAATGAACGTATCAGCGTTATCGATCTCTAAGCCAGCGGCGATGAAATACTTCAAATTAGTCAGCGTGTTTTGATATAGGTCAGCATGGTTAATAGGTGTCGTAAAACTGTGTAGATCCGGCACGAACATATTTATTTGATAATCACCGGCGTGTTTTTTTTGCATTTGGGCCATCGGTATGAACGCACCCAAAAAGTTACCGAGAGTTGGTTCTTCGTTTGATCGAACACCAGTTAGGATGACATCTTTGCTCATTTTCTTCATTATACACTACTAATGGTGACGATGGCCGATGGCTTAGGTGTTAAATTCATCACATAACTGTATAATACGGCTATGAAGCAACGTTTTGCGACTGTTTTCGGCGCGTTAGGCTATATAGCAGTGCTGTTGGAGTGGCTATGGGTAGTTACTTTGACCGTACCTTGGTTGATTGAAGATAAGGACATCAAAAAGTTTTTTCTGATGTCGACACCAACAGCCGAACCAGTTCACTCAGCTTGGGTAGCACCAGCTCCAATCGTCATTGTATTCACTGTCATTCTTTCGGTAATCATCGTAGTCCTTGGCATATGGGCGGCCGCTAAGGCACCCAAACGGCTTGTGAAAATTACTTCCAGAACGACGCATACAGCTGCCGAGAAAATCGCGCTACGTATAACATACCATCATCACTTGCCGGTAAAGAAACTGTTTGTTTTGACGGAACGGATTGTCCGACTCATTAAGCTAGGGCTTGTTACAGTACCCGTACTGCTCGTTTGGCTCGTGACACTTTATGTACCAGTTGAACTTGATTCCTCTCTCGTTCTTTTTGTCGGTGCTTATCTCGCAATTTGGCCGTTAGTGTGGTTCAGCTTGCAAGCCATACTGCTCTGGGACGAATCGAAACGCTCGGCTCTGTAAACAAAAGTCCTCGCCACTTTGACGAGGACTGTTATGTCGATAACGCATATTAACGTTTCGAGAACTGCTCTTTCTTGCGAGCCTTGCGAAGACCGTATTTCTTACGCTCTTTCTCACGTGGATCACGCTTCAAAAGCTCAGCTTTCTTCAGTGTTGAGCGTAAATCACCATGCGCTACTGTTAGGGCTTTAGCGATTGCCAACTTGATGGCGTCAACTTGGCCGGCCTGACCACCACCGCTGACTTTCACTGTGATGTCAAACTCTTTTTGCTTGCCAACGAGGGCGAGCGGGTCAGTTACTTCGGCAAGTAACGTGCTGTTACCGTCAAGATACTCAGCCGCCGGCTTGTCATTGATCGTCAGATTACCCTTGCCTTTATAAAGACGGGCTCGTGCCGTAGCACTTTTACGTCGTCCGAGACCGTAGAAATAGGTAGATTCGGCCATGTTATTTCACCTCAACTTTCTCTGGTGTTTGAGCGGTATGTGTGTGATCGCTACCAGCAAAGACTCGTAGACGCTTCATACGCTCGTCAGACAGCTTATTCTTTGGTAGCATGCCTTTAACGGCAGCTTCAATGAGGCGTTCTGGGTGCTTTTCACGTACTTCAGCGACGGTTGCATCTTTAATGCCGCCAGGAAATCCACTATGTCGGTAGTATTTCTTGTCAGTTTCTTTGTCGCCTGTGAAAACCGCTTGTTTCGCGTTTATTACGACGACGTAATCGCCACCATCAATGTGCGGCGTGTAGCTTGGTTTGTATTTACCAGTTAGGTACGTCGCAATTTGTGTCGCGATTCGGCCGACTGGTGCTTCTGAGGCATCAACCAACAGCCAGCGACGATTCACTTCGCTTGGTTTTTGTGAGTAGGTACGTATGTTAACCATTACGCATTCACCTCTTTCTTGGCGACTGCCTTGAGCTCGTCAACGAATGATATCGTTGCCAATTGCGCGCCATCACCGGTACGCAGACGAGTCCGCACGACGCGGACGTGACCACTGGTGCGGCCTGTCAGTTGCGGTGCAATCTCATCAACGAGCTTAAAGGCGGCAGCTTGGGTTGATAGCTTTGAAATCACTTGACGACGACTCGCCAAATCACCTTTTTTTGCCTTGGTGATAAGTTTCTCAATATAACGCGAAGTTTCCTTGGCTTTTGGCAAGGTCGTTTCAATCGTGCCGTGCTCAACCAGGCTGGTTGCCAGACCTTTTAGTAACGCGCGGCGCTGATCGCGTTCACGACCGAGCTTACGTCCTTTGTATCCGTGTCGATGCATATCTAAAGCTCCAGCTCTGCCAACTTATCTTTGACTTCATCGAGCGCTTTAGAGCCAAAACCTTTAAGTTCGCGCAGATCTTGCTCACTAAGGGTAACTAAATCGTGCACAGTGCGAATCTCGTTGTTAACCAGCGCGTTGGCCGTTCGAGCAGTCAGATTCAAGTCTTCGATCGGCGTATTCAGTTCACTGGATTCTGCTTCTTCCTCTTGACCAAGGGCTGGAGCAGCCTCGACGGTCGTACTGCCGGCCAGTGCTGTGTACTGGTTAACGAGGATGGCGGCAGCTTCTTCAAAAGCGTCGCTTGGTGACAGTGAGCCATCGGTATCAACCGTCAGTGACAGTTTATCGAGGTTGGTCTCGCGACCAACACGAGTGCTGGCAACTTTATAACGAACCCTTAGGACTGGGGTGAAGACAGCATCAAGTGCAATCATATCGCTGTGCATGCGTGAGTCACTTGACTCCTCGATGGTTCGATAGCCGCGGCCACCTTCGGCGATAAGATCCATAACCAAAGACTTTTTCGGATCGTCAATCGTGGCAATGACCTGTTCTGGGTTGATAACCTCAACATCAGCAGTCGTTTTGATGTCTTTAGCAGTAATCGGACCGGCACCTTTTTTCTCAAGGCGTAATTCAACTGGTTCGTCTGAATGAACTTTCAGGCGAACATTTTTGAGGTTCAGCATGATATCGACGACATCTTCTTTAACGCCGGGGACAGTCGTGAACTCATGAGTTGCACCTTCGACGCGAAATGCAACGATAGCACCACCACGAACGCTGGAAAGTAGTACGCGGCGTAGGCTGTTGCCGAGCGTATTGCCGTAACCAGCCTGAAGAGGTTCGATGACAAAGGTCGCACTTGTAGCGCTCGTTTCGTCAACGCTGGCCAGTGCTGGGTTGTGAATAACTTTTGACATATGGTTTGCTCCTTAGCTTAGCGTGAGTAATACTCAACAATTAATTGTTCATTAATATCGGTTTCAGCTTCATCTCGTTTCGGTAGACCGGTAATGCTGATGGTAAGTTTCTTCGCATCGCTTTTCAACCAACTGAGCGGTCCTTGAACAGAATTTCCGATAACATCATTGATGGTAGAAAAGTAGCCTGATTTCGTACTCTTTGGTCGAACGACAAGCTCATCGCCCGGCTTCAGGCGGATCGATGGGATATCGACGCGCGTACCATTGAGTTCAAAGTGACCGTGACCGACTAACTGACGGGCAGCTCGACGGCTAGTCGCAAAACCAGCCCGGTAAACGGCGTTATCAATACGTAGTTCCAACATCTGGAGTAGGTTTTCGCCAGTCAGACCGTCTTTACGGCCAGCTTCATTGACCAAACGGACAAATTGCTTTTCAAGTAAGCCGTACAAACGGCGAACTTTCTGCTTTTCACGCAGTTGCGTCGCATACAAACTTTGTTTGCCGCGGCGACCTTGGGCGTGCTGACCAGGAATGCCGGTCTTTTTAACCATGATTTTGTGCGCCTTCGGATGAAGAGCGTAACCTTCGCGGCGGCTCTGTTTAACGATTGGTGATGTATCTCGTGCCATGGCCTAGACCCTCCGTGCTTTCTTTGGTCGAACGCCACCATGAGGGACGCCGGTCACATCTTTGATACTTTCAACACTCATGTCGAAGTTACTAAGGGCGCGAACGGCTGCGTCTCGACCTAAACCGACACCTTTGATGAAGACATCGACGGTTTTCATACCGTGCAGTGATTGCACGAGCTCAGCAGCTTTTTCGCTAGCGACTTGGGCAGCATAGGCTGTGCCTTTTTTGCTACCACGAAAGCCACAGGCACCAGCACTGCTGGCGGCTAGGACCGCTCCTTTTTTATCGGTGAAAGTGATGATTGTGTTATTGAACGTCGCTTGAATATGCATCTGACCGGCCGGAACTGATCGACGCTGCTTTTTACGAGTAGTTGTTTTCGTTGCTTCTGCCATCTCTCATTCCTTCCTACGTCTTAGACGCTGCTTTCTTTTGTGTACCACCAACGGCGACAGCTTTACCCTTACGAGTTCGTGCATTCGTACGGGTGCGCTGACCATTTACCGGAAGACCAGCTTTGTGGCGAAGTCCGCGGTAAGCGTTCACATCTTTAAGTCGTTTGATATTGTTGGTAACGAGACGTTGCAAATCGCCTTCAACGGTATAATCATTGCTGATTACCTCGCGAAGTCGTTGTTCTTCAGCCTCGGTGAGATCCTTCACCCGAGTGGTCGGTTCTATATTAACCGCCGCAAGGATGTCTCGAGCGTGCTTGTTGCCGATGCCGTAAATATACGTCAATGCAATGTGCACTTGCTTTTCAGTGGGAATGGTTACCCCTGCAATTCGAGCCATGCTTAACCCTGCCTTTGCTTATTCTTAGGTTTTTTCTTGTTGATGACACGCAAGCGACCTTTACGGCGAACTAGCTGGTCATCGGGACTGATTTTTTTGACACTCGCACGAACTTTCATGAGGTCATAACTCCAGTATGGTTAATTTAAATTTAATCTCGCAGGCGGAAGCTGATTCTGCCCTTGGTAAGATCGTAAGGGGTCAACTCAACTTCTACCTTATCGCCCGGCACCAGACGGATATAATGCTTGCGCATCTTGCCGCTAATGTGAGCGATAATACTATGGCCATTCTCAAGTTCCACCTTGAACTGAGTATTAGGCAGTGCTTCCACCACCTTACCGGTCAGTTTGATGACTTCCTTTTGACTTGCCATAGATAACAGTAGTCAATTATACATGATAACCTATGGCGAGTAAAGCATTTTCCAAGAGATTTTCACACGACCGCGGGTGAAAGAATTATTAGCTGGCTCTATTGTAACAAATCGAGACAGCTGGTCAACCATCATTGACGATAGGATGACTTGGTGGTATCATAGCGCCAACGTTCAGTTGTACCTATATCTCCTAGGAGGATATAATGGCCCACAGACGACCTGGCGCAATCGCAAGACACCGCCGGCAGATGGCGGCGGCCGCTCGAAGCAGTATGCAGCGAAGCTTGCAGAAACTCGGCATGGAAGCACGTTGGAGTCGGCAGCATCACTGTTCTTCGCCGGCAACTTGCCCACATGACCCACGGGTGTGTAATGCACTCTAATACAACTGGACGACCCCTGAGTTTATATGACTCAGGGGTTTTCCATATAGACTACTTGCTCAAATGAAAAGAGGTAGAATGCGCGTATCAGTTTGTCTGTACGGCACGCACCATGACGCGATGGTCGAACTGTTGCAACCTAGGAACGTAGTTGCCAGCACAAGTGATCAGGCTGAGACCTTCTTTGTCTTCGTCGGCCGACTGCATCAGTTGCTTCATGCCAGACTTATTGGCTTCATCGAGTGTAACAGTTTGATTACTGACAACCGCATAGGTAAATTTTTTGCCATCGCCCCGCTCTACTGTAATCGTGTCACCTGTTTTTAGTGTATCCAGCTTAGCGAAGACACCATTTTTGCTATAACCACCATTATGAGCATCAATCATGACCGCGCCGTAACCGAGACCAGGCGTAGCGCTTTTGTCGTACCAGGCAGCATCATTGATATTCATCGGGGTATCAAGCTCACCACTTGAGTTGACATCTACTTTCATTACTCGCGTCTTAGCAATACCGAGTGTTGGAATACTGATATAACGAGGCTGGACTGGTGGTACGGTATATTCATCAACCTGCTTGGCGGTAACGTCCGATTCATCAACTTTCGGCCCGATAGCCGAAACCGGAATGGGTATCGGAAATTCCTCACCGGTAGTATACCAACGGTAGACGTACCAGGCGCCGAGCGCGAGGACGATAATGATAACGATACTGATAAACCAGCCCACGAAACGATGAGATCGTTGTTTGGCGATATGAAGTCCGCTAGCCACGAATAAGTCCTCTTATTGATAGTCGTCGTACGTTACCATGAGCGCACGCGAATTAATTTGCCGCAAAGCTTCCAGCGCGACCGAAACCACGATCAACAAGCCGGTACCACCAATTGCCAGGTTGCTACTTTGAATGCCGGCGATATTATACATGAGATACTCGCCAGCGAATGGCATGACGGAGATTATTCCCAGTACGACCGAGCCGAACAGCACTAGTCGATTCATGGTGCGAGCCAGATATTTCTCGGTTTGTTCTCCGGGTCGAACGCCCTCGATGAACCCACCCTGCTTCTGTAAGTTTTCAGCAATCTCATTGGAGTTAAAGACGATGCCAGTATAGAAATACGTGAACATGATGACAAGTAGGAAGTAAGCCGTCGGATATATGAAGGCCTGTGCCGTAGAACCAGTAAACGAGCCAGGGTTCGGTGTCTGGAACCAAGTAATGAGATCATTAGCTACTGTAAGATATGCAGGGTTATTAGTAGCCTTTAGGACTTGACCGACGAAAGCTGGCAGGCTTAGGAAAGCGACCGCGAAAATGACCGGAATCACACCGGCAGCGATCAGTTTCATCGGAAGGATACTTTTAATACCACCGTAGTTGCTATTCCCCTGGACTCGTTTGGCGTAATTAATCGTTACGACTCGCTGTGCCTCGTTGATTTTCACCAAAACATACAACACAATTAGTGAAATGAGGCCAAGAATCACCGCTATCCAGAACGACAAAGGATTCACCGGTAGGGTAAACCAATTGAAGACGTGCAACGTACCACTTGATGTGTCAAAGATCGACTGGATCAGCGTCGATAGCGTCTGAGGCATCTGGCTAATAATACCAGCAAAAATCAGCAGACTGAGTCCGTTGCCGATACCCTGTTCGGTCATAAGCTCACCCAGCCACATAAGTAGCATCGCCCCGGTTGTCATGGCGGCAACGGCTACCAGCCATTCTATTGGCGTGGTCGCACCGAGCGACGTGGTATTACCGGCCAGGACTGATTGCCGTAAGATATAAATAAAGGCAATCGACTGTACGATAGCTAGCGGCAAGGTAATGATACGTGTCCACTGCTGAATCTTACGCCGTCCCGATTCGCCGTCTTTATGTAGTTCTTCCAGTTTCGGAATCGCTTTCGTGAGCAATTGGGTAATAACCGAGGCGGTAATAAATGGACTAAGACCAACCAGAACGATCGAGAAACTAGCCAGCGCTCCACCAGACAACAGGTTTAAGAAACCGCCGAAGTCCGTCCCGTTAACGACGCTGTCGATCACTTCGCGCAGCTTAGTTGGTTCTGCTAGCGGCACAGGAATGTGTGCCAATAAGCGATAAACAACCATCAATCCCAGTACGATACCGAGCCGTTTTTGCATGTCACGGTTCTTAAGTGACTTGAAGATTATTTTCCAGTTCATGAGTTATCCTAAATCCTATTCTTGATTTTTACTGCCACCAGCAGTACATACTTTACATATTATACTATACCGGGACTCTTTTCAGACAAAAAAATAGACTCCAATCAAGGAGCCTATTTTAAAAGAAACCAATCGGACTATTTGTCAGTTTGTTCGGCCTCTTTAGTGCCTTTTTTAAGTGGCGTCGGTACTTTTTCGAACGTACCACCAGTCTTAGTGACGGCTGCCTGGACACTTTTTGAAGCCGCCTGGACTTTAAGGGTGACCTTTTCGGTCAGCTCACCTCGTGCAATCACCTTGACGGTATGAAATGGCGTGGCGACATAACCTTGTTCGAACAAGCTCATATTGTCGGCTGTTTTTCCTTTGAAAGCGTTCAAGTGATCAAGATAGACGACTTGAGCCGGGGTTCGCAGACTTTTGAAACCACGATGTTTCGGTACGGCCTGAACCAAAGCTCGCTGACCACCTTGGAAACTAGCGCTCAGCTTCTTGCCGGTACGCGCACCTTGGCCCTTCGTACCACGACCAGCTGTCTTACCACCACCGGCAGCGATGCCGCGACCGACGCGACGACGAGCGTGCTTACCAAGAACGTTAAGTTCGTTGTACTTCGTCATTATTTCGTCTCCTTCGTTGTATCTGCTGGTTTGACAGCTTTTTTGGGACTATTCAACCATTGATCGCGTGGCACGAGTGATTGCAATGCTTCGATTGTAGCGTAAGCAATGTTGACTTTATTAGTCGAACCAAGTGATTTTGATAACAAGTTATGAATACCAGTTACGCCGATAATCGATCGAACCACACCGCCGGCAATAATACCGGTACCTGGCGCAGCGGGCTTCAAAAGCACGCGTGCACCGGACAGTTTGATTTCCGTATCATGCGGAATCGTACCGTTCAGTACTGGCACGGTAATTAGGTTCTTCTTGGCAACATCGGTCGCCTTGGCGATTGCCGCCTGGACATCACCACCCTTAGATACACCGATACCGACTTTGTCTTTGCGGTTACCGACGACCACCAAGGCTTTAAAGCGGAAGCGACGACCACCTTTTACGACGCGCGAGACGCGATCGATATTAATGACCAATTCCTCGAACTCTTTCGGTTCACTTGGAACGTTTGGTCGGTTATCGCGACGACCACCGCGCGGGGCGCGAGGGTTCGCTATTGCTGTAGTTGGTTGCTCAGCCATGATTAAAACTCCAATCCTTCTGCGCGGGCCGCATCGGCCAGTGCTTTGAGTCGGCCAGCGTACTGACGACCATTGCGATCAAACACAACCTTGGTCACGTTTGCTTTTTTCGCTTTCTTTGCAATATCCGTACCGACAGCGGCAGCTTTCTCGGCTATCGTACCGGTGGTTTTAGCACCAACCGTCGTAGCAGCCACGATTGTGTGCTGTTTTTCGTCGTCGATGAGCTGGGCACTGACATGCAGATTACTGATTGTCACACTCAGACGCGGACGAGCGACAGTACCGGTAACTTTGGCACGAACGCGATTCTTGCGAAGCTTCTTGTTCAGTAATTTCTTCGAACTAGCCATGATTATTTTCCTGCCTTTCCTGCTTTGCGCAAAATTTGCTCATCGGCATATTTAATTCCTTTGCCCTTATATGGCTCAGGCTTCTTTAGTGCCCGGATTTCAGCGGCGACTTGACCGACTTGTTGCTTGTCGATACCACTGACGGTGATTTCCATCTTGTTGACACCTAGCTGAACACCACTTGGTGCTTCGTATTTAACTGGGTGAGAGAAGCCAAGCGCCATTTCAATATTCTGACCGCCACCGCTAACACGGAAACCGACACCGTTGACTTCAAGTTTCTTTTCGAAGCCTTTTACGACGCCTTCAACAGCGTTAAATAGTAATGATCGCTGTAAGCCATGCTGGGCCTTGGCGATGCGCTCGTCATCTTTACGGGCGACAAATGCTTGGGTACCTTCTTGGGTAACCGTCACGTCGCTCAGATGCGGCACAGTCAGTTCACCCTTAGGGCCTTTGACTGAAATGACATCTGAGTCAACCGTGATTGTCACACCGGCAGGTACGTCAATTGGTAGTTTTCCGATTCGACTCATAATACTTCCTTCTTATTAATAAACCTTTAGTAGTAATTCACCACCGAGACGTTGCTTGACTGCCTCGTGGCCGGCAATGACGCCTTTACTTGTACTGATCAGTACAAGCCCGCGACCGCTTTTAACGCGCGGAATATCGTCGGCACCGACATAGACGCGACGGCCCGGCTTTGAAAGACGGGTAATCTCATTGATGGTGCTGTTTTCGCCAGGCCGGTTGATAGTTATTACCAACGTGTCACGTGGCTTACCTGGCTCGACTTTCACGTCAGACAAGTAGTTATATTTCTTGAGCTGTTCGGCAACCATCTTCTTAATCTTACTCGATGGTACGCGAACTTCTGCTTTTTGAACGGCCGCGGCGTTCCTGATACGAGTCAGGAGGTCAGCGATTGGGTCTGTAGATTGTAAACTCATATTCTATCTCCTTTCCTTACCAGCTACTCTTAGTGACACCCGGAATTTCACCTTTTGAGGCTTTTTCCCGGAAATTGATACGGTTCAGACCGAAGCGGCGCATATAGCCGTGCGGCCGGCCATGCAAAACGTCACGGTTCTTCCAACGGGTTGGGCTACTGTTCCTAGGTAGCTTCTGCAAACCGTCCTGGTCACCAAGCTCTTTGAGTTCAGCACGTTTAGCAGCATACTTCATGATCATCTTTTTGCGCTTTTCGTCGCGAGCGATGCTTGATTTCTTAGCCATTACTGTGCGCCTCCTTGTTTTTCAAACGGTAGTCCGAATTTCTCCAGTAGTGCACGTGAATGCGCTTTGTCATCGTTCTTGATCACGAACGTAATCTGTAGGCCGTGCAATACCTGGGTTTCTTCAAAGCTTAGCTCTGGGAAGATCGACTGCTCGGTAATACCGAGGTTGTAATTGCCCGTCTTGTCGAACGCTTTAGCAGAAATACCGTGAAAATCACGGACGCGCGGTAACGATACATTGACCAATCGGTCGAGGAATTCGTACATTCGAGCACCCCGCAATGTCACCATAACACCGATCGGGCTACCCATATTGGCACGAATTTTAAAACCAGCGATCGATTTTTTTGCCAATCGCTCAACTGGTGCTTGACCAGCGATTTTCGTTAGTGTGTTACGAACAGCTTCCTGGAAGCGTTTGTCGTCTTTATTCTTACCCGTTCCTACGCTTAGCACGATTTTGTCTAAAGACGGTACTTGGTGTACATTAGTCAGACTTAGTTCGGCTTGAAGTTCCTTTTTGTACGTGGTATCAAACAAGGCTTTCAGGCGAGGAGCGGTAGTGGTTGTCGTTGCCATTACTTAATCTCCTTATTTTTAGCTTGACGAGCCAGGCGAACCTTAGCACCGTCAACATTTTTTACGTAGCCGACACGGCTGGTTTTAGCGGATTTCTCATCGATAACGAGAGCCAATTTATGCAGTGGCGTCGGTACATGAATATCCTTATGGCCGCCGGTTGGGTTGAGCTGGCTTGGTTTCACCTTGCGGTGCTTCAGGCCGACATTCTCAATCAAGGCCGCATTCTTTTTTGGTAGAACAGCCAAAACTTTGGCAGTCGTGCCCTTGTTGCTGCCGCTGATAACCTTCACGGTGTCGCCAGTTTGAATACGTCGGGCCATATTAGAGTACCTCCGGAGCTAAGCTAATGATCTTTGCGTAGCCCATGTCACGCAACTCACGAGGTACAGGGCCAAACACACGGGTTGCTTTCGGCGTCTTGTCGTCGTTGATAATAACGGCGGCATTGTCATCAAAAGCAATCGTACTACCGTCTTTACGCTGAATCTGATCACGTGTCCGAACGATAACAGCCTTGACGACTGATTTCTTCTTAACGCCACCAGTTGAACTAGCTTCTTTGACGGTTGCAACGATAACGTCACCAACGCGGGCGTAACGGCGACGCGTGCCACCGAGCACACGAATACAAAGGATGGCCTTTGCGCCGCTGTTATCGGTAACTTTCAAACGAGTTTCTTGCTGAATCATTACGCCGTCTCCTCGTCTTTCAGGACGACAGAACCACGCGATTTCTCAACTACTTCAATTAGTTTGAAGCTCTTAGTTTTTGAAATCGGACGCGTTTCAGCAATGGTCACTTTGTCACCTTTGCCAGCCTCATTGATTTCATCGTGAGCGGTGTATTTACGATTAACGGTATATTGCTTACCGTAAATCGGGTGTGTCTCACGACTCGTCACTGTCACCGTGATTGTCTTATCACGGACATCAGAAGTGACGATACCAGTCAATGTCTTAGTCATATTATTTTGTCTCCTTTGCTGCGATTTCAGCGGCACGTATGGCCGTATGTAAACGAGCGATTTGCTTGCGAGTCTGAGTCAGGACGTGCGGGTTGACCAATTCGCCAGCGGCGTGCGAGCGTTTGGCATCGAGTTGATCGGTGCGCTTCACCTCGAGCTCTTGCTTGAGTTGGTCGAGTGTCTTGACTTCAGTCGCTGATTTTGCAGCAGTTTTAGCTTTAACTGGGGTTTTCTTCTCAGCCATGACTACGCATCCTCTCGTTTGATAAATTTGGTCTTTACTGGTAGCTTGTGAGCCGCCAAGCGCATTGCTTCACGAGCAACTTCTTCGCTAACGCCCTTCATTTCGAACATCACCGTACCGGCTTTCACCTTAGCGACGAAGAACTCTGGGTTACCCTTACCACTCCCCATTTTGACATCTTGTGGCTTACGGGTGACAGGCGTGTGCGGGAAAATCCGAATCCAGATCTTACCACCACGCTTGATGTAACGGGTCATCGCTTGACGCGCAGACTCGATTTGGCGGCTAGTAACACGCTCATTACTTTGCGATTGCAAGCCGTAGTCACCGAAAGCAACGTAATGGCCACGTGTGGCGATACCAGGGTTTTTACCCTTACGAACTTTTCGGTACTTGGTTTTCTTAGGAAGTAACATTACCGATCCTGCCTTTCACCCTTGTAAATCCAGACTTTCACTCCCACAATACCAGCACCTGGCAGGGTTGCCCGAGCGGTATGGAAGTCGATGTCAGCCCGCAATGTATGGAGCGGTACTGAGCCTTGAATCAGTTTCTCACGACGAGCCATCTCGGCGTTGTTCAGACGACCAGACACTTCGATACGAATACCCTTGGCACCAGCGTTCATGGTGTTCATCGCTGTCATTTTGGTCGCACGACGGAAATTGATACGGCGTTCCAACTGGCGGGCGATGTTCTCAGCTACCAGTTTCGCAGCAAGTTCCGGTCGTTTGACTTCTTCGATGTTGATACGAACCGGTAGACTAGTTATCTTTTCAATCTGCGCCTTCAGTTCGGTCACACCAGCACCACCACGACCAATCACGACACCAGCTTTAGCGGTGTGAATGGTAACAGTGATAAGATTGGCGCTTCGTTCAATCTCGATCCGGTTAATGGTCGGTCGTGACGAAAATTTCTTTTCAATCATCTCCCGAATATGAATGTCTTCCGCCAGCCACTTGGCAAAATCTTTTTTACCAGCGAACCAACGTGAGTCCCAGTTTTTCGTCAACTGGAGGCGGAAGCTAATTGGGTTTACTTTTTGGCCCATATTATTTTTCCTCCTTGGTTACAGTTTTGACGCTGGCAGGCTTGGCTGCCGGCTTCTTTGGCTTCTCGTTGCCAGTAACTTCAACTAAAATATTCGAAGATTTCTTCTGGAACGGCAAAGCACGGCCACGACTGGCTGGCTTGTAACGCTTCAAACGCGTACCGACAGTAACTGACAACAACGAAATCGTCAGTGTCTTGCCATCAAGACCGTGATTGTTGATCGCGTTAGCTTGGGCGCTTTCAATCGCTTTTTTGACCGGACCAGCCGAACGGCGTGGCACATGGTCAAGGATGACCAACGCGTCAGCGACACTGCGACCACGTACCAATGAGGCAACTACACCGACTTTACGCGGCGCCAGGTCGACACCTTTGGCGTAGGAACGGACTGAGTAGCTATCGGCCATTACTTCTTACCTCCGTGCTTGCGGAACTTACGAGTCGGACTAAACTCACCGAGCTTGTGACCAACCATATTTTCCGATACATAAACTGGTACATGAACACGACCGTTGTGAACGGCGAAGTTCTTACCAACCATCTCAGGTGTGATAGTACTTGCCCGTGCCCAAGTTTTAATAACAGCTCTATCGTCCGTTCCGAGTGCCGCCACTTTTTTTGCAAGCTTGGCATCAACGAATGGACCTTTTTTAAGTGATCGACTCATATCTTACTTCTTCCTCTTTGCATTATGGCGGCTACGCACGATTAGCCGATTCGTATCTTTACGACGACGTGTACGATAACCAAGTGTTAATTGACCCCACGGTGTTCGTGGTGCTTTACCAGGTCCATGACGACCACCGTCACCACCACCATGTGGGTGATCAGCGGCGTTCATAACGACACCACGGACGCTTGGGCGAAGGCCTTTACGGCGGTTACGACCAGCTGAACCGATTTTAACGTTCTGGTGCTGAACGTTACCGACGACACCAATAGCAGCCGTACATTCTAAGCGGAAGCGACGAACTTCGCCAGATGGCAGACGGACTTGGGCGTAATCGCCTTCCTTAGCCATCAGCTGTGCTTTCGTACCGGCAGATCGGACCATTTGTGCCCCTTTGCCAGAGTGGATTTCGATAGCATAAATCTGCGTACCGACTGGGATGTTGGCCAGTGGCATACGGTTTGAACTCTCGATTGGAGCATCTTTACCGCTGGTAATGACTTTACCCTTAGTCATACTGGTATCAGCCAGGACGTAGTGGTAAAGGCCATGCTGATCTTTAACACGAGCAATGCGCGCTGAACGGTTTGGGTCGTATTCAATTTCTTCAATCGTTAGTATAAGGCCGTCAGCCAGGTTGTGGTTCATCAAACGATAATGACGCTTGACACCACCACCGCGGTGACGAACCGTGATGCGACCAGTGTTATTACGGCCAGCGTTTTGTTTTTTACTCTTCAACAGGCTCTTCAACGGCTTTTTAGTCGTGATCTGCGAATAGTCTTCGCTGGTCATGCCGCGACGGCCTGGAGTGGTTGGATTATATGCTTTGATTGGCATTACTTCTTCTCCTCTTCGGCCGGTACGTCAAACATTTGGATACTGCCTTCAGAAAGCGTGACATAAGCCTTCTTACTGTCTTTTCGGGTTGTCGAGCCTGGATAGCGATTCTTGCCGCGCGAAAAGCGAATAGCTTTGCCACTTTGGACTAGTGTCTTGACGTGAGCGACTTTCACTTCGAACTGCGCTTCGACAGCTGCAGCAATTTGCTGTTTATTAGCCGCTAGCGGTACGTTGAAGACGTAGACGTTGCTAGCACTCTGACCGTAGGCTTTTTCGGTAGCGCGTGGGATAACGTGTATCATTACGCTTCCTTTCCTGTCAGCCAAGTCTTTATGACCGGTAGCGCATTAGCTGAAATTACGATGTGGTCAGCGTTCAGGATTTGGTAAACGTTCAGATACGTCGCACGAATCAGCAGAACATCAGGTAGATTGTTCGTCGCACGGATCAGTTCCGGCGTCTTCTGGTCAACCACGACGAGCGTTTTACGAACCAGTTTATTGTCAATAAGAAATTTTGCAGCTTGTGACGTTTTACCGGTCGTTTTGATATCGCTGACGATAACCTTTTTCGCTTGATTAGCTAGGGTCAGAGCTTGTTTGACTGCTACGCGTTTACTGGTAGTCGAGAGCTTCTTAGTATAGTTTTCATTACCGCGTGGACCGAAAACGATACCACCACCACGCCAAATCGGGTTACGAGTGGAACCGAAACGGGCGCGGCCGGTACCTTTTTGCTTCCAAGGCTTTTTACCACCACCACGGACTTCGCCGCGCTGTTTAGTGGTTGCACTTGCTAGTCGGCTATTAGCCAGGTAAGAGTCGTAGGCCAACTTCAAGAGCTCATGATTATTCACTTCGACGTTGAACACTTCTTTTGGCAAAGCAGTTTGAGCCAGTGCTGGTTTAGTAGCTGTAGCTGTAGATGTATCTTTGGCCATTATGCTTTTCCTCCAATAACGATAAGCCCTTTACGTGGACCAGGCACGGCGCCTTTAAGGCCGATCAGATTGTTGGTCGCATCAAGATACGCTACTTCTAGATTTTTAACCGTCACTTGGTCGTGGCCCATACGGCCGGCCATTCGCTTACCTTTGAATACTTTTTGCGGGTACATCGAGCCGATTGAGCCCGGCTTACGGACATTGCCGTTACCACCATGGGTACTCTTGCTGGTATTAAAATTGTGTCGTTTCACCGTTCCGGCGAAACCTTTACCTTTTGATGTTCCTGTGGCATCTACGATGTCACCGAGCGCAAAGGCACTTACGTCGATAGCGTCACCGACCTTAAGGTCAGTAGGCAGCTCTTCGACACGAAATTCCCGAATATACTTCGGCGAAACTTTAGCTGGGGCTACATGCCCCGCAACGGCCTTGCTCAGGTTCTTACCCGATCCCATAGCTACCTGAACTGCGTTGTAGCCGTCGGTTTCGACGGACTTCACCTGAGTCACAGTCACAGGGCCGGCTTGAATCAGCGTCACGGGTGTTGCCGTGCCGTCGTCAGCCAGAATCTGGGTCATACCAATCTTGGTACCGAGAAGTGCTTTCATTCTCTTTGTCTCCCACTTAAAACCTCCGGTGGCGGGTAGTATCCGTATCGGACTTACCCATTCACGCGGAAGCGAGTTGTTATTACGTAATAAGTTACCAATGAATTCTAACACAGATCTTCCCCGGGCGTCAAGGGATGTAACGGATGAAAATTTCAAACAAGTATATTGACATTTCATTCATTATTTAGTCTAATTATACTATTGGCTTATCTTTTAGATTTCCTAAAAGAATCGATGACTCTCGAGAGGAGTTAGCCATGGGTATATTCGGACAACGGAGGAAAATAGCATTTGTCCTTGATGAAAAGGAAAAGGAATCGTGCACCTTTCACTGTCGTGGTCTTGATGGCCGTGAAGTTGTGCAGAAGGTGCATGACGGAATCCGTGAACTCCAAACTGCTTTACCGAGCGAGAAGTTGTCCATCAAAGTCGATTTCGATGACGACCTTATCGATCCTCAGATGTTGATGATGAATATCATGATGAACATCAACGGTATCGGTCCAGGTTATTGGTCGGAGGGGCAGCCCCTTAAATTCAGTGTTGAAGGCTAGCATTGAATTTACTAAGCCCGCATCCGCGGGGCTCCCTGGAAATCACCAGGTTGAGCCCCGCCGCGATGCGGGCTATTTGATTACTTAAACGACGATACCAGCCGGTACGAAATAACTGATGATACCGACGACGACCAGGACGGCATACCAGATTTTACGGTCGGACTGGAAGCGTTCAAAGTAGCTGATGAAAATAAGGCCAATCAGAAGCCCGACCGGAAGTGCTGATATCGGTAACGACAGCCACGTAACGGTAGTACCGAACTTCACCCAGAACGTACCAAGCAGCACGACCAGGATTAGTTTCAACAGATACTCGCCATCCGACTCAAATACCCGCTCTTTGTACGCGGCGCGAGCAGGTGTGTTCTTGGTTATTTTTTTGCGTGTGTTTGTTTTACGTTTTGTCATTTGCGTATACTATAGCGAACTCAGCCATAAAGCTCAAGCTAAAGCTTGCGTTAAGCTAACTAGTGCGCGATAATCTCTACAGAATCACTCTTTCATTTATTAAAGCGAGGGCTCATGGCAACCAAAAAATCAACGACTACCAAGAAGACAACTGCAAAAAAGACGGCGAAAAGAGTGCCGAGGCGTAAACCCGTAAAGCGAGCTGCTAAAATACAAACTCTGCGGGTTGCACCACCAACCAGACCGTTTTTCACTTTCGCTATTACCGTTCAGACGCTCTACTGGCTTATTATTGCCGCAGCCGTCCTCGCACTGGGTCTATGGACGATACATTTGCAAACGAACGTCAATGACACCTACGATACTATCGACAACACAAGTAACAGTCTGACCATGCCGCTCGATAGCCACCATAAGAAGAATTAGTTGATCATCAAACAGAAAAGTCGACTACGTACGTAGTCGACTTTTCTATCGTTCGCTTTATTACATGCGGATTTCAGCGTCGACGCCAGCTGGGAGACTGAGGTTCTGCAGTGAGTCGATAGTCTTTGGCGTGGCGTTGGTAATATCGATCAGACGCTTGTGGACGCGCATTTCGAAAGCTTCACCACCTGTTTTGTAGACGTGCGGGCTTTTAATGACCGTGAAGGTGCTGCGACGGGTTGGCAATGGTACCGGGCCGGCAATGGTAGCACCGGTGCGGATGGCCGTGTCAATGATTTGTTTCGCCGATTGGTCGATAACCTTGTGATCATAAGCTTTCAGGCGAATGCGAATACGCAAGCCTTCGGCTTTTTCTACTTTTTTTTCTACCATGAGAAAATACTCCTTTTACGTGCTATACCGTAACCTCTGCTCGCTTCGTATCTTCTCACGGCTGGCCGAGTTCTCGGTATGATTTATATCGTTGCTTATTTTATCAGATATAGCAGTGATTGTAAAATATGCCATGACTTGGTTATGCTTGCGACCTAGCCTAAATCTGGTATTATTTTCTAGTACGTTCGCTATCTACCCTTAGGAGTTATTGATGGACGTAAGCATCAGTGCCATCGACAAAGAGGAGCGCTCTCTGACCATCAAGGAGCGCGCACTCCGAATGAAGGCCCAGACGAAGAAGATCGAGGAAAAGAATGAGAAGCGCCAGCAGCGGCAAAACAAGAAACAAAGCAAGCTGCTGCGCCGTCGAATCAACAAAGAGGTTCGGAGTCATCTGAAAGCTGAACGCCATTCATACCTCGCGGGCGAGGATATGGGCAAGACCTACGCGATTAACACTCGTGTGAAAGGTTGGCGATTCAAGCAAACATACATCGAACTTCTCGTCAAAGAAGCCGTGGAGTCCCACCAAGGTGCTACACACACAGCCACCACCTTCTCCCGCAAGTACAACGAGTGGTGCGATAGTGTCTCCATTATCTACACCCTCATCGATAGCTGATGTTCCCGCCGCACCTCCGAGTCGAGCCCGCCGGCTCCTCTGGGGTCGGCGGGCTTCGCATTTTTAGACATAAAAATACCTCCGATTTTTCGGAGGTATTTTATTTAGCTTGTTAACGTAAATTACTTAGTAATCTTCGTTACAACACCGGCACCAACGGTCTTACCACCTTCACGGATGGCGAAGTTTAGACCTTGCTCCATAGCAATCGGCTGAAGAAGCTTTACCTTGAATGTGAGTGTGTCACCTGGCATAACCATCTCTTTGTCTGCAGGAAGTTCAACTTCACCAGTTACGTCAGTAGTACGGAAGTAAAACTGTGGTTTGTAACCCTTGCTAAATGGTGTATGTCGACCACCTTCTTCTTTCTTAAGGATATAAACCTCTGCATCAAACTCTGTGTGCGGAGTAACAGAACCTGGTTTTGCGACAACTTGTCCTCGTTCGATTTGCTCACGTTCGATACCGCGAAGCAACAGACCAGCATTGTCACCAGCTTGACCTTGGTCAAGATTCTTTTTGAAAGCTTCGATACCAGTGACGACTGATTTCTGGGTATCTTTGACACCGACGATTTCAACTTCATCGTTCAACTTGATGATACCTTGTTCGATACGACCAGTTGCGACCGTTCCACGACCCTTGATTGAGAACACATCTTCGATAGGCATCAGGAATGGCTTATCGAGTTCACGGGTTGGTTCATCGACATAGCTGTCAAGCGCATCAACTAGTTCCATGATAGCGTCTTCAGAAGCTGTATCGCCTTCGAGGGCCTTAGTAGCAGAACCCTTGATAATCGGCGCGTTGTCACCATCGTAACCGTTCTTCGTAAGAAGTTCACGAACATCCATTTCGACTAGTTCAACGAGTTCAGGATCAGCTAAGTCCATCTTGTTCAGGAAGACAACGATCTTTGGAACGTTCACCTGGTGTGCCAATAAAACGTGCTCACGAGTTTGTGGCAACGGACCGTCGTTAGCAGCAACCACGAGGATTGCGCCGTCGATCTGGGCAGCACCGGTAATCATGTTCTTGACGTAGTCGGCGTGACCTGGCATGTCAACGTGAGCGTAGTGACGAGCTTTCGATTCGTATTCCTGGTGAGATGAGGCAATCGTGATACCACGAGCTTTTTCTTCAGGTGCGTTGTCGATATCTTCGTAGTTACGCGCTTTGTTGGTGTCGCTCGGAAGGCGTTTTGCCAAGACGTGCGTAATTGCAGCGGTTAGCGTTGTTTTACCGTGGTCAACATGGCCCATTGTTCCAACATTGACGTGCGGCTTGGTTCGATCGAAATCTGCCATTTGGATTATTCTCCTAGAGATTAATTATATTTTGGAAGCGTGCAGTCTAAATAGACCACCTCGCGCCATTGGGGTTAATTGTACAGTATTTTTGTGATGAGGTAAAGCTTTTTTACAGGCTAGCTTGCTGGCTGGCTTGGTCCAGATTGCTGTCGTTCAAATCAGTCGAATTGAGCGTTTTTTCTGCCGCATCGAGATCACTTTTGTTGTTGATCGGCTGTGCCGGCGTCTCAACCGACGATGTAGCGGTTGGCGTTGGTTCATGCTTGTCCGCGTGCATCGTATGCCAAGCAGCGTAACCCAGCGTACCGATGATTGCCACAACAATGACAATCATAAGCCCTTCAATCAGACTAAATCCAGGGTTATTCTTCGCTTTCATTACTTCACTACTCCTTTTACGGTATGAATCAGGTCAATTATGGCCTGGCGATACGCCACGAATGATTGGTGTTTAGTGGTATGCATCGACTGAATAATGCCAGCCGGATGTGCGCCGTCGGCATCCGTGCAGCTAAATGTCGTCGTCGACATCGCATCGAGCGCGGCTGAAACGGCGGCGCGGGCCTCATCCGCAGTTTTCACTTTAGTAGCATAATCAGGTGATGATAGGTTCTTCGTGGTGTAAAAATCTCGCACACTATTGTCAATTTTTTCGAAGACGGCTAGCTTGGCTTTACCCTGCGACACGCTGCGAGTAATGAATTCATTGATTCGCGTTTGACGCTGTTCACATTTCTGCAGGCGTTTGCCCTCTAGACGACTGGCGCGCTGCTCCAACTTCTCGGTCCACTGTTTCTTAATCGTGGTTTTATTGTTCGTTTGTTTCTCTTCGACGGGGGTAGGTGTAGGTTGCTTTGGAGAGGTTGATGTTGGACAATTCGTCGTCGGTGAATTAAGTGAGTTCGTCATCGCTTGGCAATTTTGCGACTGGGTCGTCTCTTCCTTGGCGCGAGCTGGCGACGTCATGCCCACGACGACACCTACGACCATAATGGCGATCGGTATAATAATAAACTGTTTTCTCATGTCTATTTTGTCCTTATTTAGGTACTAATTGCATTATAGTACCTCGCATATAAAACACAAGCTTTATTACTTGCTACCGTTCACGCAAAACCGGCCCAACTTGTGGGCCGGTTTGTTTAAGCTGAGTAGTTTACTTGCTGCGCTTTTCGATGATCTCTTGCGCAACGTTCGGTGGTACTTCCTCGTACTGTGCAAGCTCCATAGTTGAGGCGGCCCGGCCTTGGCTCATCGAACGAAGGTCAGAGGTGTAGCCAAACATACTGGCTAATGGTACAGAGGCCTTGACGAGTTTCGCACCACCCATCAGATCTTCCATAGCGTCAATCCGACCGCGTCGGCTGTTGAGGTCGCCGATGACATCACCCATGAACTCTTCTGGCGTGGTCACTTCGACATGCATGACTGGTTCAAGCAGGATTGGTTTCGCCTGCTTAATACCTTCACGAGTGGCCAATGCACCAGCTAACTTGAAGGCTAATTCACTTGAGTCAACATCGTGATAACTACCATCGTAAAGAGTCGCCTTAACGTCAACTACCGGGTAGCCGGCAATCACACCACCGTCGAGTGTCTCACGGACACCTTGTTCGACTGGCTTGATGTACTCTTTTGGCACGACGCCACCTTTGATCGCATCGAAAAACTCAAAACCTTTGCCTGGTTCGTTAGCTTCGAACTCAATCCAAACATCACCATATTGGCCACGTCCACCAGATTGCTTAGCGTGCTTACCCTGAACTTTTGATGTGCCTTTAATAGACTCACGGAAAGCCACTTGTGGCTCACCTATATTGGCCTCGACATTGAACTCCCGCTTCATACGATCAATCAAAATATCGAGATGCAGTTCGCCCATTCCAGACATAATTGTCTGGCCGGTCTCTTCATCGGTATGCACCCGAAAGGTTGGGTCTTCTTCGGCAAGACGCTGCAAGGCGATACCCATTTTCTCTTGGTCGGCCTTCGTTTTCGGTTCGACGGCAATCGAGACCGGTGGATCTGGGAAATCAATTGATTCAAGACTTATCGGATGCGCCGGGTCGGCTAATGTCGCACCAGTGGTAGTGTTTTTGAGACCAACCACAGCAGCGATATCGCCAGCAGCGATTTCATCGATGTCTTCACGTTTGTCAGCATGCATACGCACGATGCGACCAACCCGTTCTTTGTCACCGGTCATCGTGTTAAGTATGTAGCTGCCAGCGTTTAACTTACCACTGTAAACACGAACAAAAATCAACTTACCGACAAAGGGGTCAGTCGCGATTTTAAAGGCCAACGCAGCCATAGGTTCTTTTTCGTCCGGCTTACGACTGACTTCGTCACCGGTTTTGGGGTTTTTACCCCAGATTGCATCGATATCAAGTGGACTTGGTAGGTAATCAACCATCAAGTCGAGTAGCTTTTCAACGATCACGCCACGACCATCGCCACCAGAGACCAAAAAGAAATCACCAGCCAGGACACGCTTACGAAGCGCGGCTTTCAGTTCATCGACAGTGATGGATTCTTCACCGTTATCAAGGAAACGCATCATCAAGTCATCGTCGGCTTCAACAGCGGCTTCAACTAGCAGACTGCGGGCGTTCTTGGCTTTCTCGAGCATATCAGCCGGAATTTCAGCTTGAACCAGTTCGTGATCAGTGTAGTCGCTGTAGGTGTAGGCTTTCATGTCGACCAAGTCGATGACGCCGTTGATGTCTTTTTCAAAGCCAATTGGCAGGTGAACTGGAAAAGCTTGTTTCGACAAGCGATTGTGAATCGATTGCAGTGATTTATAGAAATCACCACCAGTTTGATTAATTTTGTTAATAAAACAGATACGAGGTACGCCATATTTGTTAGCCTGGCGCCAGACGGTCTCAGATTGCGCCTCAACACCCATCTTACCGTCAAAAATCGTCACAGCACCGTCAAGGACGCGCAGTGAACGCTCGACTTCGGCCGTAAAGTCAATGTGGCCTGGGGTATCGATGATATTGATCTTGTGATCGCGCCAAAAACAAGTCACGGCCGCAGAAGTAATCGTGATACCGCGCTCTTTCTCCTGAGCCATCCAATCGGTCGTCGCGCCATCACCAGCACCGTTGACAACACCAATTTTGTGCGTCAAACCAGTCCGGTACAAAATACCTTCGGTCGTAGTGGTTTTACCCGCGTCAATGTGCGCGATGATGCCGATATTTCTAAAGTCCTGCAAAGGGACATTCTTTACTGCCATGGGGGTCTCGTTCCTTGTTGATTAAATAATTTTTGCCATAAAAAATAGCACGTTAGCCTTATTTTATCAGATTTGGCGTACGAATACCACTTTTTAAAAAGCTAGTGTCGCGATCGTACTCATCTTGACATAGCGATATTCACCGTGGTTTTTGTCGAGCACTACTAGTAATGGACCGGATGTACCGACCAATGGCGTATCCGTTCGGACATCACCAACGATACCATCACTAAAACCATTCTCCTCAAGCGTGCCATCCTGAGTGTAGGTGTCTCCTGTAACCATGACACTTCGACCCACAAAGAGTGATTCCAATGCCTGAAGAGCGGTGGTTGATCCCGCTTCCAAATCATTCTGATCGATCCTACGCGCGATTGAGCGGATTCTCTCAGGGTGTCCCAGTTCTTGATAGCCTTGATCTGACTCGTTATACAGCGCTGCGAAAAGGTCGTGTATCTCTCTGACGATCGGGTCTCGGCCGTATTGCACTGAGGCTGCGTGACGTGCCTCTTTGTCAGACTTGTATCGCTCCAACGAAGGTAGCGTCATAACAACCGAGCCATCCAGCGGAATCATTCCTCGCTGGCGAGCTTCAATCTCTATCATCGGCAGCTCTTTATACGTCAACATGTTGGTTGTATTCGAGGAAACATCAACGATGAGTCGTGGCAACGGTTGATAGGCAATCGTATCACCGTCTTCATCAATTACTTCATGGACATCACCTAAAAACGCGTGGAACGTACCCTGAAAATTATCGCCATGTTGAAGTCTTTTAAATGGTTGTTCGGCGTCGAGCCTTAGGAAGAATTCACCTGGAGAAATCCGTTCTTCTGGGAGCTCTTCAAGTGACGAAGCCTTAAGCGCGTACTCGCCTTCGAACCCAAGTACCCAGTTCGCTATTCCTGCCCCTAACAAGCGATCAGCAGCGTCTTGCGTCAACCGTCTACTTACTTCGGCGGCCTGTTCGAGTGTTCCATATTGCCTCTTAACGAAAGGAGCAAAGTTTTTTATAATTGCCCTCAACTCCTTATCCAATAACATCATTTCTTCAACGAAGTTTGGCTCGCCAGTATGATGCCGACGTTCAGGCTGCCTAACGGTAACTGAAGCCGTATCAGACTTCTCCCATTGCGCATCTGGTGACGAGCCGTAGCTCATCATTGCCGCTAGGTTGCGCTCATTGCCCTTGAGCGCCCGGTCAACAAGTGATTGGTATGCTTTCGTTCCCCGCAGACGTCGAATATTCCGACATGGGACTGCAGCCCTCATGCCAGCCCGCTCGTTGTCGACGTCTGGTAGCTCCAGTATGAACATCACCTCGATCGGCTCACCACTATCGACACCGTTTTAAAAGTTGAACTCTACCTGAGGACGTCGACCATGCAGAACCATCGGTTTGTCACAAGCGACTTCTAGCCAGGCCGCCTCGTCCATACTATCGCTACCATCACCGTCATAGCAGAACAACTCATGTTCGACCTGGAGAGCATAAGGCCATACTTGGTCAAGTTTCAACCGTTCGTTGATATAGATCGTTACCCATTCACGAAAGTCTACTGAGTTCTTAAAATCTGCATCAAATTTACGTGCTACAGCCACTAGTCGGCGCGGCAGCTTGTTAATTTCCTGACTATCGATTTGGATGAGTGTGTCGATGATAGCTAACTGCTCAGGCCAACGTTTATGAAGCCTCAGGTCAACCGCCTCTGGCGTCGGATGTGGATACTCATGACGAGATGCTTCACCAGGGTAAAGAATGAACTGAGGGTAAGCTGCATTACTCGCAGGTAACACAAAAGCGTAACCGATTTTCGCGGCAGGCGTATCATCTTCAAGCACTTCACCGTGCGGACCATCAACGATACCAAGCGATTGAAGCTCGACATTTTCAACGAAGAATGAATAATTGCCATCCTCGTCAATATCAGGTTGCCCCCAGGTTTCGGTTATCAACGAGGCTGGTAAGTCGTCCACTAAATAAAGTCGGCCGGTCACCCTAGCGATTTCGTTGTGATATAGCCATTCTTCATCAAGCTGTTCGATGGCTGGTTCGATAAGTTCAGAAAACGAACCACCGTTATCATTGGCGTCTTCTTCAAGCTTTCGCAGCTTCTCGTCGAATATATCCAGTCCCACATCGTACTGTTCGTAATTCTCGACGAATTCTTGGAAGGCGGCCTCGACTTTGGCGTTCGATTGGTTCTCCGGCATAGTGTTTATTTAATTCTGTTTGCTTCTCCCGAGCAAGCATAAGCTTTATTTTATGATATACTTTTTTTAATGTCCGACAAGAAAAGCCTTCGACTTTATTGTTTCTCGCCGCCAGTCATGCTGGCGACGTTCAGTATTGAGATATTATTTGCCGTTTATACACTGTGGCGCTATAAACTAACCACAATCACCCGACTCAGTATATCCATCCTTGGTTTTCTAGCCGTTTTCCAAGGCGCAGAGTTCATGCTGTGTGGTGGAATGGGTGTCGAACCTGGCACATGGTCTCGCATCAGCTATGGCGCAATTACACTCCTGCCCCCACTGGGTATCCATCTGGCCTACACCATTGCTGGCAAGAAAGCCGACTGGGTAGTTGGTACTGCCTACGCTACATGTGTCGCCTTTTTGGCTTATTTTGTTGGTATAACCGACGCTATTTCCGGCCACACCTGTTACGCTAACTACGCCGTCTTCGATATCCACGCTGCCAGTGCTAAGCTATACGGCTTGTACTACTATGGCTGGTTGATTATCGGCGCGTTCCTGTGTCTGAACTGGACCAAGCATGTTGGGAAAGCACAGCGGAACGCACTTCGAGCGCTAGCTATCGGCTACGGTGCGCTACTCATCCCGACCACCGCCGTCAATATGATCGACCCGACCACTACAGCTGGCATCCCCTCGATTATGTGCGGCTTTGCCGTCATTCTCGCTTTCCTTTTGGTTGGCAAAGTTGTCCCTGAAAGTACCGAACTCAAAGCCGAGACCAACAAACGTTGGATTAAGCTGCCATTTTAAATCGTTTGCGCCTGCCATATACTTCCGGTAAAAGATTGACGGCATCGCGGGCGGCAACCCGACCTAGTGTACGAGCAATTTGTCGAGGTGACATTCGTCGCAATGCTTCGACGTCCGAAAATTCATTATAGTCGCCGATACCAGCCTGACGTAATGACACCTCGCCGTTCATCCGCTCTGAGATGTCTTGTATAATCTCTTCTTCAAGTAGAATTTCTGGTGTCACACCTTTGAAGCGCTCCGGACGACGATCAAAGATAACGGCGCGGCGAGCAGCCAAAAAGAGCTGCTTGGCTGACTCGTACGAACGCAAACGTGATTCCATGATGTCATAATCAGGCACTGGCGGTGGCGCGATTGTCGCGTGAATGAAGTCATGAAATTGCCGCGGTAGATAGCCCTTATGAAAAGAAATCTCCCGGTAATCACGTGGTACCCTGTCACCATCCCATTGATCCTGTCGATAAGCCGCCCGTTCCCAGACAAAATGATGGATGTCATGATGGTCGCGTGGCCAGCTGTAGTCAGGGTCAACCAGAGTTAAAGCCAAGTCTACGGTCGCAAAGATATCAACCACTCCTCGATTGTCGACCGGTGCCATACACCGTGCGTCATCGCTGACGCGGCGAATTTCCGGATCGTAGTGTTCAAGAATGGGTGCCGAGCTTGGCGGTGGTAGATGAGGCGGATGTTCAAATCTAAGCGGCCTCACCAGCACCATATTAATCCCCTAAGTCCGATTGTTTGTTTTGATCCCTCATTTACTATAATTATGTCTCAAACATAAACAATTTGCAAATAGTCAGTAAAAAATAACCTCCACGCTTGATGTGGAGGTTATTGCCAACTCAGTATGGCTTAGGTACGAGCAAAGTGAGCGAAAGCACGGTTGGCTTCGGCCATTTTGTGAGTATCTTCTTTCTTCTTGTAAGCGTTGCCGGCTTCATTGTAAGCATCGACAATCTCTGCCGCCAGACGCTTTTCAAACGGCATTCCTTTACGAGCCCGAGCGCTTTGCACTAACCATGAAAAAGCATAGTGTAGTTGACGGTGGCCCTGGACTGGGAATGGAATCTGGTAGTTGGCACCACCGACACGACGTGACTTCACTTCGAAGTTCGGCGCGATGTTGCGCAGTGCTTTTTCGAACACTTCCAGTGGATCTTCCGATTTCAGCTTCTTAGCAGCTTCTTCTAACGCACCGTAAACGGCTCGCTCGGCAACCAATTTCTTGCCATCAAGCATTGATTTGTTAATCAGACGTTGCACTAGCACGCTTTGGTACTTGCGATCAGGCTTCAGCTCACGCTGTAACTTCTTGGTAACTTTTCGTGGCATTACTTGTCACCTTTCTTGGCACCGTACTTACTACGACCTTGTTTGCGATCAGACACGCCCTGAAGGTCGAGTGCACCACGCACAATGTGATAACGAACACCTGGCAAATCTGGCACACGACCACCGCGAACCAACACGACGGCGTGTTCTTGCAGGTTGTGACCTTCGCCGCCAATGTACGCCCAAACTTCTTGGCCGTTAGTCAAACGAACACGAGCGACTTTACGCAGGGCCGAGTTTGGTTTTTTCGGGGTTTTGGTAGTGACACGAATACAGACACCGCGTTTCAGCGGACTGTTCTGATCGTAGTAACGCGTTTTGAGTGCGTTGTGGATGCGTCCCAACGCTGGTGACTTTGACTTCTTCGTCGCCGTCTTGCGTGGTTTACGCACCAACTGGTTGATAGTTGGCATAGGTAAAATACTCCATTATTTGCTGATATGATACCGCAGATTCAGCATCTCCGCGTTATCGTCTATACCTTCTTGGCAGTCGCCAGGCCTGTACACATTCTACTTCGCCTTGCGAGTCCAAAAAGAGGAAACTCTGTTAGTTATCGTAGCAATAAAGCCCTTTTTTAGCAAGTCTGGCATCAAACCATAGCGTATCGTCAAAATCATACCGGCACCGAGAACGACGAACATCAGCCACGCAATAGTATTGATGATTGGGTCGCGAAACGAACCAGTATTCGGTGCGCTCGGACTACGGTCAGGAATAGTACCCCCGCCATGATGGCCACCATCAGGTGGTTTCGGGTGTAATAAGTCGTCACACTCAAGCGGCGTGAGAATGGTCACCACACTAACACCGTTATCGATTTGACTGGTCGTACACTCTAACGGCGCAATCCACTGCTTAAACTGACTACGACTAGCAGCGTTCGCTCCAGAACCAACAATAACACTTACGGCAATAGTCAGCAGACCAGCAATCAGTATGAGTTTTCGCGGCATAGTTCTATTGTATATTATAACGCCGTCATCGTAATGGTCATATCTAGTGTGTATGATCCGGCAGGGGTGGCCTTAGGAATTCGCTGCTCTAGAGCGACATTCGTTAGATCCCAATAGCAGAACCGCGGTGATGATGAGTTGGCTGATAACAAAGTAATGGCATCGAGCGATCCTTGGCTGAATTTGGCGTCACTGCCTTTGCTAACACCAGTCATAGAACAACCACTTTCAGGAGTTACGGTCGAGACACTCGGGTTAACGCGCAATTGTCCACCAACCGCATCGCCATCAGCGCCGTCACCACAACCGGCCGGGCTGCCGCTTGGATCGTTATAGTCATAGCTTGGCGCCCCGGCTGTCCATACAGTCGTCGGCCCAGTGGTTGCGGCCATAGTAATATTCCAGCCATTTTTGACTTGGTCATTGTTGACTCGAATACGCTGAGAGGACACACCGAGTGTAGCTGATGATATTCCGCAAGTCGTCGTCGCTACCGTACTGGTTGGAAAGTTGACCTGTGGCGCACCAACAGAGATACCTGAGGCATTTACAATATCAACACCGTAGTCTCCAAGGTTAAGTAGCTCTGGATACGCTGAATAAGCGCTTAAGAGTGTATTGTCATTTTGAATAATGCGAAAACAATATGACGTACCGACCGTCGGACTGACAGACTTAAGCGCGAAGTCCCAGATAGCAGTATTACCGACAGCAACGGCCGACGTATTCGTAAAGCCGTTCGATTCACGATACGTTTGATATACTTTCGTACCACTGGTCGTTGGATCGTTGGCACCTAGACTGGCGATAGCGGCGTTATTAGCAACCCCAGCATTATCATTCCACTGAATTGCACCACTACTACCAACATCACCCCAGCCGGTAGTTTGAGCGCTACAGCTAGCGGCACTCCTGGCTACGTATTGCAATTTATATACATTACCATGCGCGCCCCACACAGTAGGATTCCATATCGTATCAGATACCGTGAGGCCGGCCCGTAAGCGAAATGCCGTATCGTGGATAGCTTCGGCGAGCGTATTAGTAGCTGAGAGTGGTGTGCCTGGCGTAACATTGTTGGCATTGGCATAAAACCGTGTCGCGTTCTGGTTTTGCGCAGGACTTTCGTAGCTTACTACCGCAGATACCATAGAAACTTTTACAGCCGGTTGAAGCCCGTTGGCGGTTTTTGAAAGTGTAACGGAGGCATTAGCGACATCACTTTGCGGCCACGGCCCGGTGAATGTCACGGAAAGGTCTTGGTATGATGTCGCGTTAAATGTCACGGCCTGTGCCGCCGTCGAGCCGCCACCAATATTAAGGACGACGTTCACCGGTGCGTAGCCAAATATACTACTATTAGCAGCCGCACCTACGACATGGACGACAATAGACGTCGCCGTCTGGCCGCTATTAGCAGATCCGCCGATACCAAAAGTACCCGACAGAGCGGTTCCGGCTCCTCCACTTATGTAACTGGTGTCGCCGTCCGAGCTGGCCTCATCGATGTAATCGCAGATTCCGCTACATGAGCTATTTGCAGTCCCAGTGCCTGTCCAGCCACTGATCGTACCGGTAGAAACTGGTCGCAACGTTACCTGACTGGTGGCAGCATTCGCCAAGGGCATTATCAAAGTAAGTGACAATACGAGTACGGCGCATGTAAAAATACTACCGACTAGTTTCAGTGTGTGTCGTACCACCAAGCCCTAGCCCTTCTTCGTGTTGTTCTTTTTTCTAGCCGTTTTTACTTTTGGCAAATAAATGATCTTACCTTCTTCGAGCGCATACGGCGCTTTCAGGCGATTCATAGTTGCCAGGCGTTTCCATGAAACGCCACTATGTTTAGCAAGCGACTGAATAGTGTCGCCGTGCTTCACGTGATAAGCATGACCTGAGCGGCGCACGACTTTGCGCTGCCGCTTACGCATCAATGGATACATGATCAGACCAATGACAGCCAGCAAGATAATGAAAATGATGATCAATCCAAGTGGCTGTGGCCAAATAAAAATCAGTTGATCCTTGGCATATAGCGTCGTTAAGTCAGACGTATGCTGAGTTCCCCAAGTCGAGGTATTCTTATCATAAGCGGCGCTAGCACGAGCATAAAACCAGCCACCAAAGAATGGCGACTTGTCATTATCGAATGACAACTCTAGTTTATTACCGGCCAGAATCGGATATTGGCCACCATTGGCGTATACCTGCCCGCCCAGGAGTGTCCGTAGCTCAACCATAATATCGGTATCAGCTGAGACGTTACCAGTGTTGTTGAGAACAATCGTATAGCGTTGATTGAAGTTATCTTGCGTAACGGTGTATGAATCAATTGCTAGTTGACGATTTAGTTTGCCTGGAATCGTTAAGGCTACACGCACTGCCGAGCGGGTACGGATACGCAAATTGCCGTTAATCTCGCCTTCGTCACCTTTTGACTCAAATGCCAAGCAAGCATTATGCTCACCGACATCAGCATTTTTCGGCGCGGTAATAGTGAAGTCGACGATATCAGATTTGCCAGCAGCCAACGTCACCTCACTCTTGGCTAAATGTATCCAGCTGCCAGCATCGGTTGACGGTTCAGCTTTTTGCTTACAAGTAAACGAGCCGGTATTGGTGGCAATAGCGTCAACCGCATACACGAGGACGGTTTCGGTCTTATCGGTCTGATTAGAAACCAGCACCTTATCATCAATCGTTTCGCCTGTCTTAATAGTGTGCAGAAAGATAGACTGTGAACGTGGCTCGTCCTCGCGAGGGAGGGCTGGACGGCCACCAACACCACTAGCGGCTTGCGACGCCGGCGCGAACATAACACTCGCAATAAACAACAGAGAGAAGCTTGCAAGTGTAATGATACGGGAACGCCATCGCATAGTCGTCTTATTCTACCACAATTACTATTACGTGGCTGTTACGGTTTGCGTGAAGTTGATCGTATAACTTCCAGCCGGTGTACTGGCAGGAATAGTCTGAGAAGCACTGACACCAGTCAGATAGACGCGATTAATGTTATCAGCGCCGGTGGCCGCCGTCAAAAGGTTCGCCGGAGTGTTCAAGCCACCACTAAACGTACTGGGTGAGCCCTTGGTAATACCAGTCGTCGTACCGACTTCTGCCGTAATCGTACCAGGCGTCGCATCGACCGTAAGTTGTCCAAGCCCTGAACTTGCAGCATTAAATGGATACGTATCTGAACCACTGGTCCATGTCCCGGTTGGACCGCTGGTTGCCGCTAGAGCTAGCGTCCAGCCATTATCAGCACCGCCGGGGTTGTCGACGTAAATACGCTGGGTGTTCGAACCATATGTACCAGTACTGGTTTGAACGGCGTTTGAAATCGTTTTAGCCGTGAATGAAACACTTGGTGAGCCCACCACGACGCCACTTGCATCACCAATAAAGGTAGCTAAAGTGCCACCACTTATTGTTTGTCCGAATTGTGACGTATCAGCCAGAGCAATACCTGCTGGAATAACCGCTAGTCCTAGTATCAAGGCTCCTGCTATTCGTTTTTTCATGTTTTTCTTTCCCCTTATTAACTCTCTACCTCTTCAAGGTATTTACACTATAATATACCATAAGCTGCTTCGATACTACTACACATTTTTATAAAAACAAAATATCGCCTCATTCACCGAGGCGATATTTGTGGAAAACCTAGTCTGTTAGACTTCGACAACGGTGTCAGCTACGTCGATCGGTTCGCTGAGTACGCCAGTACCGACTGGAATCTTGCGACCGATGATGACGTTCTCTTTTAGGCCATGCAAGCGATCGGCTCGTCCAGATACAGCGGCGTTGATCAGTACCCGAGTCGTATCTTGGAACGATGCGGCCGATAGCCAGCTATCACTCCAAATTGAGACCTTGGTAATACCGAGTAGCAACTGCGTATACTGGATCAGCTCTTGCTTACCCGCAACCAGCGTTTCGTTGGCGTCGATGACGGCGGCCTTCGAAACGATATCACCGGTAACAAATGAGCTGTCGCCTGGGTCTTCCACCTGAACGCGACTGAACATTTGACGCACGATGATCTCAAGGTGCTTATCAGCCACGTCTTGACCCTGTGCGGCGTAAATACGCAGCACTTCGTTAATGATATAACGCTGCGTTGCCTCCGTACCCTTCAGACGCATTAAGTCGTGCAAATTCAGTGAACCGATTGTCAGACGGTCACCAGCTTCGACCGTGTCGCCAGCCTTGACGGTAAGTTGCGCCGTACCTGGCACTTCGTAACGGACCGGTGAACTTGCGTTGGCAGCTAATACTAGTGTGTCTTCGGCGATTTCGACCACGCCATCAAATGGCGCGACCAATGGCTTTGCTTCGCCTTCAGCGCTAGCGAGAACATCACCGACCTTGACATTACTACCGGCTTTTACTGCGATCGTACGGCCTTCAAGCGCCATACGTTCAACATGACCAGCGGCAGGTGTTACTTGAATGACATACTTTTTACCGTCTTCCCAAACATCAACTGAGCCGGCGGCTTCACTGATGTGCGCCTGACCTTTCGGTGTACGAGCTTCAAACAACTCTTCGACACGCGGCAAACCTTGGGTAATGTCACCACCAGCCACACCACCGGCGTGGAAGGTACGGAGCGTCAGCTGCGTTCCTGGCTCACCAACTGATTGAGCTGCGATAACACCGACTGGCTGAGCAGCCGCAACCAGCGAACCGGTCGCCATGTCGATGCCGTAACTGCGGCGTGGAATACCATGCAGGTTCTTGGTCGAAAGCACGCTTTGGATCTTGACGCTATCGATAGTATCGTCGGCAGCAATCGCTTCAGCAACATCACGAGTAATCAAGACGTCACGTTTGATATGTCCCTTGATCGCTTCGGCAGTGAAACGACCAGTCAGGCGATTCGCGAAGTCAATCATGGTCAGCTCAGACTCTGCGCGCAAGATCGCGAAGCCTTCGTCGTCACCAACCTCATCTTCGACCGTGAAGACATCTTGCGAAACGTCAACCAATCGACGAGTCAAGTAACCTGAGTCAGCCGTTTTAAGCGCGGTGTCAATCAGACCCTTACGCGCACCACGAGTGGCCACGAACTGCTCCAGCGAGCTTAGTCCATCTTTATAGCTGGAACGAATCGGCAGCTCAATTTCACGGTTAGTGGCGTCCACCATGATTCCTACCATGGCACTGGCCAGCTTAACATTAGAAATATCACCACGCGCACCAGAGTTGACCATCACGCTGATACTGGTATCCATGCTCTTGAGTTGTGTTTGCAAGAACTCAGTCACCTGGGCGTCAACCGATCGCCAAGCGGCAACGGTCAAGCTGTAACGTTCATCTTCCGTAATCAGACCTTGGTCGTATTGTTCGGAGATGAGTGCCGTCTTGGCGTCGCCTTCAGCCACGAATCGGCCGATTTCATCGAAATGCAGGTAGTCATCTTTACCGGTTGATACTGCGGCGATGGTCGCAAAACGGAAGGCCAGGCCTTTCATCTTGTCGGCAGTCTGAGCAGTCGTTTCCGCACCATACTTGGTAAAAATCTTAGCCAGGACTTTTTTGAGTTGTTTCTTGTTCTGCACGCTGTTGTCATATGGGAAATCAGCAGGTAGAATCTCATTGAAAAATACTCGGCCAAGCGTCGTTTCACGAATCTGACCTTTGGTGTGAACCCGAATTGGGGTTTGTAATTGCAGCTTCTTGTTATCGTAGGCTAGTTCGGCTTCGTAAACTGAGCTGTAGCCCTTGACGTCTTTAGTCTGGGCACTTGGCTTTTCGTATGTCAGATAGTAGTTACCGAGCACTACGTCTTGTCCGATGTTCAATACTGGCGCACCATCAGCCGGTTTCAATAGGTTGTTGGTGGCAGACATCAATTCACGAGCTTCACGCTGCGCGTCATCAGATAGCGGTAAGTGAACAGCCATCTGGTCACCATCGTAATCGGCATTAAAGCCGTTGGCTACGAGCGGGTGAAGCTGAATCGCCTTACCTTCGACTAGTTTTGGCATAAAGGCCTGAATTGACAAACGGTGCAGTGACGGCGCACGGTTCAAAAGAACGTACTTGCCTTCGATCACGGCATCAAGTGCATCCCAAACGACCGTGTCACCAGCTTCAATTAACCGGGTAGCTGAACGGATGTTGTGGGCGTGCTCTTCGCGCAGCAACCAGCTGATAACAAACGGTTTGAACAACTCAAGCGCCATCTGCTTTGGCAGACCACACTCATTGATCTTCAACTTCGGACCAACCACGATAACGCTTCGGCCTGAATAGTCGACACGCTTACCGAGCAGGTTCTGGCGAAAGCGGCCTTGCTTACCTTTCAACATGTCGCTGATCGATTTAAGACGACGGCGACCACCAGTTGCATTAACGGCGCGGCCACCGCGGGCAGCACTGTTATCGATCAAAGCGTCGACAGCCTCTTGTAGCATGCGCATTTCGTTGCGACGGATCACTTCCGGCGCATTGAGATCAATCAGCTTCTTCAGACGATTGTTACGGTTGATAACACGACGATATAGGTCGTTAAGGTCGCTGGTAGCGAAACGGCCACCAGTCAGCTGTACCATCGGACGGAGGTCTGGTGGAATGACAGGCAGAACGGTTAGTGTCAAGCTATTCGGCTTGATGCCGGCCGCGAACATACCTTCAAGGACTTTTAGACGTTTCAAGAGTTTTTTCTCTTTCTGACCCTTGGCGACCTGAACCGCTTCGCTGAGCTCAGCAATTAGAACTGGCAAATCAATCTCATCGAGCAGTGCTTTCAAGGCTGTACCACCCATACCGACTTCGGCTAATTCTTCATATTCTTCCGGTAGGTTACGAAAATCAGTTTCCGCGATCAGCGCACCCTTAACTAAGCTATCAAGCTGGGCTTTTTTAATCGTGTAGTTCTCATTCAAGTCTTCGACTTCGCGTGACTGCGCTTCAGCAAGCGACTTCACGTCAGCATTTTCGGCTTCGGCCTCTTTCTCGTAGCGCATTTTGATAGCCGTACGGCCAGCTTCAGTTTCAGCTTCCAAGTCAACCAGTAGCTGATCACGTTTTTCTGCATCAACCTTCAAAATGACGTAGGTCGCGAAATAAGCAATCCGCTCTAAGTTACGAACCGTGATGCCAAGCAGCAGGCTCATGGCGCTAGGCGTACCACGCATGAACCAAATGTGCGCGACCGGTGCAGCCAATTGGATATGACCCATTCGTTCACGGCGGACGATGCTTTTCGTTACCAGTTCGCCGTTCTTGTCGACAGCAGCTTCACGGGAGCGAACACCCTTTAGTTTGGTATCGTGCGGATTGATGTCCTTGACCGGCCCAAAGATCCGTTCGCAGAACAGACCGTCGCGCTCTGGCTTTTGGGTACGGTAATTAATCGTCTCTGGCTTCGTTACTTCACCGTGACTCCATTTCAGGATGTCCTCGGGACTGGCAACAGATAGACGGACAGCGTCGAAATCAGCGATTCCGTTACTGACGTTGGCAATAATGCGTGACATATTACGCCTCCTCTTTCGTTACGTCGGTTTCAAATTCCTCTGCGGTTTCAATCGTTAAACCATCTTCTGTCAGGTCAATTTCATCGGCCTCATCAAGAATGGTTTCGGTATCATCATCGTCACTCGTGGCTATCGGCACTGTTTTGTCGGCCGGACCACTCTCAGCGATAACTTCTTCGGCGTCAATAATGCCGTCTTCAGATTCGTCGAGCAAGTCAACGCGTAGACCAAGACCTTGTAGTTCCTTGACCAAAACATTAAATGACTCTGGCAGCTTAGGGCCAACAATTGGCTCATCCTTGATGATAGATTCGTAGGCTTTAGCACGACCATATACATCGTCAGACTTAATTGTCAACATTTCCTGCAAGGTTGTAGCGGCACCGTAGGCTTCGAGGGCCCAGACTTCCATCTCTCCAAATCGCTGACCACCGTTTTGAGCTTTACCACCAAGTGGTTGCTGGGTGACCATGGTGTACGGACCGGTTGAACGGGCGTGAATCTTGTCGCTCACCATGTGGTGCAGTTTGATCATATGCATGACACCGACGGTGGTACGTTCTTCGAACGGTTGACCGTCACGACCATCAAACAGTTGGAATTTACCATCACTAGCAAAGCCAGCTTTTTCGAGTTCGGTACTAATCGTGTCATTTGGTACGCCATTGAAGGCCGGTGTGGCAACTTTGTAGCCAAGTGCGCGAGCGGCCATACCAAGGTGAGTCTCAAATAGCTGACCGATGTTCATACGACTTGGCACACCGAGTGGGTTCAAGACGACATCAACTGGCGTTCCATCTTCCATGAATGGCATGTCTTCGATTGGTAGAATCCGAGCTACGACACCCTTATTACCGTGACGACCAGCCAACTTATCACCGACTGAAATCTTACGGAGTTGAGCAACGAAAATCTGGATTTGCATCAGAACACCAGCTTTAAGTTCATGGCCGTTTTCGCGTGAGAAAATCTTCACACCAACAACTTTACCGCCACCAGCATTGTTCATGCGCTGCGACGTATCACGCACATCCTTGGCTTTTTCACCAAAAATAGCACGCAATAGACGCTCTTCACTTGAAAGTTCCTGTTCACCCTTTGGTGTGATCTTACCAACCAGCACATCGCCAGCTTTCACTTCGGAACCAACTTGCACGATACCAGTCTCATCGAGATGACGAAGTGACTCTTCCGATACGTTCGGAATATCACGAGTAACGATTTCCGGTCCAAGTTTGGTTTCACGGACTTCGACGGTGTAATCTTTGATGTTGATACTAGTCAGCGCATCGTCTTTAACCAAACGGTCGGAAAGCACGATAGCGTCGTCCATGTTGTAACCACCCCATGGCATAAAGGCAACCGTCAGATCGCGACCAAGCGCCAACTCACCGTCAGCCACCGATGCACCTTCAATCAAAATATCGCCAGTCTTGACCTTCTGGCCGCGGATAACGCGAGTTTTCTGGTTGATCGAGCGATCATCATTACTCTTATCAAAGTGAATCAACGAGTATTTCTTGAGTCCATCTTTGTACTTGACGTGAATTTCATCACCGTCAGCTCGTACGACTTCACCATCAGCCTCGGCAACGATCAACTGGCTGGTGTTTTTAGCGATTTCAGCCTCGATACCAGTTCCAACCGTTGGTGACTCAGGATCAAGTAGTGGTACGGCTTGTTTCTGCATGGCCGTACCGGTCAAACTTCGGTCGACACGGTTTTTTTCGATGAATGGTACGAGAGCGGCCGGTGCACCGAGAATTTGCTTGTGAGCAGCGTCCATGAAAGTGACGTCGCCGGCATCTACCTGCTCAGGAAGCAGACCGTTTCGGGCGCTGACGCGCTCATTAGCAAATGAGCCATCGTCGTTTAGTTTAGCGCCGGCATCAGCGATGACTTCAGTCAATTCCTGCGAGGCGTCAAGATAGACGACATCATTTGTGACTTTGCCGTTTTTCACTTTGAGATACGGCGTTTCAATGAAGCCGTATTCGTTAACGCGGGCATACGTCGCAAGGTTCAACACCAGACCGATGTTGGCACCTTCCGGCGTTTCAACTGAACACAGTCGTCCGTAGTGAGTCGGGTGAGCATCACGGACATCGAAGCCAGCACGTTCGCGCGAAAGACCACCAGGTCCCATCGAGCTCAGGCGGCGCTTGTGTGACAATTCAGCCAACGGGTTGGTTTCATCCATTAACTGTGACAATTGGCTGCTCGCGAAGAATTCACGAACAGCAGCCACGACGGGACGAGCGTTGATAAGTTGGCTCGGACTGACATTCTCGATGTCACTCATGCTCATACGGTCCATAGCGTTGCGTTGCATACGAAGCATACCGACACGGAATTGACGAGCGACGAGTTCGCCAACTAGTTTGACACGACGATTACTCAGTGCGTCGATATCATCGGCGGCTTCCTGAGTATTATTTAAACGAATGATCTCTTTGAGGATGGCGATCAGGTCGTCCATCTGGAACACACGATTTTCAGTCGTATTTGCCACCGTCCGGCCTAATCGTTGGTTTAGTTTGTAGCGGCCGACACGGCTGTAATCAAAGCGTTTGAAATCAAAGAACATCCGTTCAATCATGCTGCGGGCGTTATCGACAGTGGCAAGATCACCCGGGCGCAAACGGCGATAAACTTCAATTAGGGCTTCATTCGCACCAGTTGACGGATCTTTTTCGAGCGTAGCTTCGATATATTTGACATCACCAGTATCAACATCAGTGAAGAGTTTTTTGATTTCACTGGTTTTGCTATGACCAAGCGCACGCAAAAGTGTTGTGACAGGCAGTTTGCGGCGACGGTCAATTTTAACGTAAATCGCACCGTTAGAGGCGGTTTCAAATTCCAACCATGCACCACGGCCTGGAATCAATTTAGCACCGTAGTAGTTGCGGCCCAAGTTGTTATCGGCAGTGAAAAATACACCAGCTGAACGAATTAATTGTGAAACGACGACACGCTCGGTGCCATTGATGATAAACGTCCCACGGTCAGTCATCCAAGGATAATCACCAAGGTAGATTTGTTGTTCTTTGACTTCACCGGTGACCTTGTTGGTCAACTCGACATTGGCATGCAACGGTGCATCAAAAGTGATATTGTTCTCTTTGGCTTCACGTTCAGTGACTTTGGCTGGGTCGAACGCGTAATCCTTGAACCGTAATTCTAATTTCTGACCAGTGTAATCTTCGATCGGATTAAGTTCTGCAAATATTTCACTCAAACCAGTGTCGACGAATTCTTGCCAACTATTCTTCTGGTGAGCGATGAGATTTGGCAGCTTCAAAGCGGTATCTTCCTTCGTAAAGAAAATACGCCCGGTGCTGACAGGCTTAGTTTTTGCCATTAAGTGCTCCTCGCATTGGATTAATTTTTTTAGGGTAATCGGCGCCGAAGATTCCCTAACCGTTGTCGTACCTCTGTTCACTGCCACGCGAAACTTTGGACATAGATAACCACGGCTACACTACTTCTTGGTAGCCATTGTGAAGCCTACCCGGCAAATAGTCAAGAACGAAACTCGAAGAAATTAAAGAAGGTAGGCAACGGCGAGAAAGACTCAACCGTCGCCTACCTTTTATCCACCTTGCCTCTTTTGGCGTGCCTGTTCGAGTCGGTCATGCTTAAAGCAAAAGTACACCATTGCGACAGCTATGATCAGACCGATAGGTAAACGAGTGGATGGAACAAGAAATGCCACGAGACTAGCAGCGACGAAAAAACCGATCATCTGCACGAAGTTTCGCTCAATTTCGCTTATTCTCTTTGGTTTAAAGTCCGGCTCCTGGCCTTTCCCGCACCATAAGGCGAACAACACGATCAGCGTAAGTACTGCGCAGCCTCCGAGTACCCAAAACATCTCATGTATCCAGAACGCATCAGGCATCTGGACCACTTCCTCTCAAATTTGTTAATGGACACCGCTACTATACCATCTTTTTCACAATAAATGAAGTCTCTAGGCCTTAGTGATGACTTCGTCAATCAGACCGTACTTGACCGATTCTTCAGCACTCATCCAGAAGTCACGATCGGCATCTTTTTCAATTTTTGAGAGTTTTTGACCAGTATTTTTTGCCAAGATTTGATTAAGACGCTGTTTCAGATAAATCCCTTCTTTGAGCGTGATTTCTTGATCAGTAATTTTGCCTTGCGTACCGCTACTTGGTTGATGAATCATAATCCGGCTATTCGGTAAAGCAAAGCGTTTACCTTTGGCACCACTAGAGAGCAGGAACGCGCCCATACTCGCCTGAAGGCCGATACCAATCGTTTGGACATCAGGTGTAACGAACTGCATCGTATCATAGATAGCCAAGCCGTCGTAGACGCTCCCGCCCGGACTGTTGATATAGAGTTTGATGTCCTTCTTCGGGTCGTCATATGCCAAGTGAAGCAACTGTGCCACGACAATATTCGCCGTATGCTCGTTGACGTCTTCGCCAAGGAAGATAATCCGTTCATTCAACAAGCGCGAATAGATGTCGAAAGCGCGTTCGCCATCATGTGTCTTTTCAATCACAGTTGGTACAAGGTAACTGGTTGGCTTCGTCATATATCCAGTATAACAAAACTAGCACTCGTGTAAATAGAGTGCTAGCTTCAATACCATATGCCTACTTTGAGTTTAGTTCGACAAGCTTGTCGACGGTTTTTTCAGTCAAAAGGCGGTTGGCGATGTCGCGCTGAACTTCAGGATTATCAAACTGTTTCAACGCTTCTGGGTCATTGGCATATTGTTGCCTGTAGAGATTAATATGATTCGCTAGTTCTTCACTCGTAGCGTCAATCTTTTCGAGCTTGCTCAGTTCAGCTAGCACAAGACCAGCTTGGACGCGCTTGGCAGCTGTCGGGATGACTTCTTTTGCTTTCCAATCGGCTTCGTCTTTGAACTTCTGATTAGCGATGTATTGTTCCAATGTCAGATTCTGATACATCAGGTTCTGACGCATGTCTTGCTCGATACTTTTCGCTTGATCATCAATCAGTACTTGCGGGGCTGGCACGTCGCTCTTTTCAACTAGTTCACCGACCAAGGCGTCTTTGAGCTTCTCGCCGGCTTCGCGATCTTTTTGTGCTGTCAGTTCTTTCTTGATATCGGCTTTCATTTCCGCGACCGTTTCAAATTGTTCACCGACTTTCTTGGCGAACGCGTCGTTGAGTTCAGGTAGTTCAGCAGCTTCAAGTTTCTTGAGCGTCGTCGTAAAGACGACCTCAGCGCCAGCCAGTTCCGCCGCATTATAATCATCAGGGAATTTAAGCTCTAAATCAAACGTATCGCCTGGTTTTTTACCAACAATACCTTCTTCGAAACCAGGAATAAACGTATTACTACCGAGCTTCAAACCGTAGTCAGTCCCGGTACCGCCGTCAAACGCCACGCCATCTTTCTTACCGACAAAATCAATCGTAGCCTCGTCGCCAGTTTCAGCCGCGCGCGAAACCTCACTTTTTTGACTCATACCTTCGCGCATCCGCGTAATAACGTCATCGATATCGCTAGCCTTTACTGGGCTGACTTCTTTTTTAGCCGTCAACTTTGTGTAATCGGCCAGTTTGATGGCTGGTAAAACCTCAGCCTCAGCCGTGAATTCCATTTCTTTTCGTGGAACGAATTTCGTAATCGCCACGGCTGGTCGTTCCAACACCCGAATATCTTCTTTCGTAAAAGCGTCGGCCACAGCCTTACTCAACGCGTCTTCCATGGTTTGCTGATCAAGTGCATTCTGGTCGACATTTTTGGCGGCGACGCTGACTGGAACTTTACCAGCGCGAAAGCCGGCTACTTTCATAGTTTTAGCTAATTTTATCAATGCAACTTGTTCAGCGGCTTCGAGCTCTTTGGCGTCGAGCGCAATCGTCAACTCGACTTTGGTGTCAGATAGGTGTTTTACGGTCGTCTTCATACAAATGCCTATTGTAGCAAAGCTCGCCTAGGCAAACAACTCGTCGTCGCCGTCGTTCGCATGGCGGCGATCTTTGATACGACTAACCATTCGCTCGAAACCAAGTGTCTCTTCCTCGGCCGAAGCCGTATCTTTGAAGTTATAGCGCTTAGTCTGCAGCTCTTCTTCGCCGACAAAAATCATGTAGGGAATGTTCTTCTTGACCGCCGTTTTAATTTGGCGATCGAGTTTTCGACCTGATATATCGACTTCTACGTTGACACCCTCTTGACGAAGCTGACTCGCCAAATCTTGCGCACCGCTCAGTACGTCACCAAGTACGACGATGTAGGCCTCGGTAGTAGAAACGAATTTCGGTAACAAATCATGCGATTGAAGAAACAGCTCGGTCGTGGTGAGGCCTGGCGCGAACCCGACTGCCGAGATCGGCTCAGCACCGAACAAACCAACCAACCCGTCGTAGCGACCGCCGCCGAACATCGAGCGATTATTTTCTGGGTTAGTATCGAACACTTCGAAGACTGTTCCGGTATAGTAATCAAGGCCACGCATCAGTGTAATATCAAAGACTGCGTTTTTAATGCCTGCTCGCTCCAAACCAGTAAATAGAACCTGAACTTCGGCGACCGCATCGCTACCGCGAATTTCCTTAGGCAAGTCAGCCATGCTTTGAGCTGCCAATAATCGCGAAATCTTCGCCAGGCCCTCTTCGGCCATGTCGCCAAAAATCTCGATAGCTTGATCACGAAAATCTTCGGTGCTGATTTTCGATTTTCGATCGAATAATTTCATCATCAGTTGCGCCTGTACGACATCGAGTCCCAGATATTGAGCCATCATGAAGTTAATCAAATTGCGATTGTTAATACGAATAGCATACATGGAACTCTTGGCACCGAAGGCTTCCATAACCTTGCTAGCAAGCGTAATGATTTCAATTTCGGCTTGCGTCGCGTCAACACCAAAGATATCGACGTTGAGTTGCCAGAACTCACGCTCACGCCCACGTTGTGGCCGTTCGTAGCGCATGAAGTTGGCGACACTAAACAGACGAGCTGGGTATGCCAACTCTTGTCGACGGGCGGCTACCATCCGCGAAATCGACGGTGTCATCTCCGGACGGATCGCCACCAGCCGACCACCTCGATCGGTAAACGAATAAGTCTGCTCACCAGCTAGCTCTTGACCACTTTTAGCAGTATAGACGTCGAGTGGCTCGAGCATCGGTGCGGCATACTCCTCGTAGCCGAAGCGACGGACAGCTCGTTTCCAAGTATCAAAAATATAATTACGTACCCGCATATCATCTGGGTAATAATCGCGCGTGCCTTTATAACTGGCGGAGGATAACGAGCTCACTATGCCATCATTTTGACATTTTCCTCTGTATTTTGCAAGAATAAGCAGTTCATAGTTTCAGGCCGGCCAATTTCTCAGTGAGTTGCAGCCAACGCTCGTCATCGTACGGGTTTGTTTCTTGGCGATGAATAACGCCACCTCGGAGATGACGAAGTTCCTTTAAGGCCACTCGTTCAGCGGCTTTATCTTCATAATCGTCTTTGGTCTGACGTAACGCCGAATAGATAGCCCGTAGTGGTTTGTCACGCGCTAGCCAGTCATCAAGTTGATCGATATCGAGATTATCGACATCCACCATCAGCCCCATCATGCGCTGCCGCCAGGCAATCTGTTGGCTGGTCGGCTCATCGTCGATAACCGGACTAAGTAAACTAGCAACGAAATCACCGACTTCCCTACTGGAACGCATACGTATACTGGGATGAGACAGCTGTGAGAGAAAAACTTCAATCATTTCCGCATCTGACAATTCGCTCGGTTCGATATATTCACTACTCTCGCGACTACGACGAAAGGCTGCCAAGTCGATAATATCGGCTGGTTGAGATTCGCCTGCTTTGCGTTTTGGTGCCTTGTCGCTCATTGCGACGCTCCTGATTCATCTAGTTACATGATGTCTTTTAATTATAACCGGAAAAGGCTCCGGTTGTCGAATTATGACAATCGGTTACGGCGCTGCCATTCATACATGGCGATACCAGCTGCCACGCCGACATTGAGCGAACGAGTACTACCGAATTGCTCGATGGCCACAATCTGGTTGGCAAATTCGATGAGCTCGCTCGATATGCCTGGACCTTCTTGGCCAAATACTAAAACTACCCCTTGCGGCAATAATGCTTTCGCGAGCGATTGACTGCCGGGTTGATTATCGATTGCAATAATCTGTCGATGTTCATTTCCCATCACCTCAGCAAATTCAGCTGGTGTTTGATAATAATAAACATGTAAATATTTATCGGTCGCCATGGCGCCACGCTTATTCCACTGTCTTCGACCAATAACGTGGACGTGCCGCACACCAAAGGCATTAGCATTACGGACGATCGTGCCCATGTTGAAATCACGCTCAATATTTTCAATCGCGACATGGAGGCCAGAGTCACGCCTATCAAGCTCGGCGATAATTTTTTCCATCGGCCATCCTTTGAATTCATCAGTCACGTTACGCGTGTCATTCATATTTGTAGTCTAACTGACACAACCCAACCTGTCGAACGCGTCGATAATTTGGGGTGCGAAAGGTGGGCAATGTCCCCTATGTAGTCAAATAAAATAGCGACCCATCTGGGTCACTATCTTATTTCTGGTACACGAGAGAGGACTTGAACCTCCACGTCCCGAAGGACACTAGCACCTGAAGCTAGCGCGTCTACCAATTCCGCCACTCGTGCATAACTTTGAATGTTTAAATGTGCAGCGTAAGTTTCGTGTCATTCGAGGACCCACGGCCATTATTTGCGCACGTGCGCTTATTTATCATACGCGAGACACAGCGCGCTCGCAAGACCGTGCATCTCTAGTCGTTCGTATACGATGAGCGCAGCATGCCAACGAGTTGCTTAAGGTCGTTCGATTGCTTGACACCAGGGTTTAAAATGCCATATGGATCGAATATCTCTTTGACTTGGCGGAACAGTTCGTTAACATCATCATCGAGTTGTTTGTAGGTAACCACCGACTTAAAACGGCCTTCCGGATTATGGCTGATAAGATAGCCGCGATGGGTGGCAACGATGGCAGCATACTCATCAAGCAGTTTGAAGATTTTCTGTTTGTCACCAACTTTATGCATAGCAAGTTGCGGCCGCGTATAGACCGTACCGTCAATTGGTCGCACGTGTAGTGGCAATGAAACGTGGTGTTTCTTGGCCAGCGCTCTAACGGCTTTGGCGAAATCTTCGAACCTCTCGAACGGTACGTAGGCGCCATCAAGGAGTGGCGGCGCTGAGATATCGGCTTCGCTCGGGGTTTGCCAAAATGACACGACATCGGTGACAGCAGTAAGCTCACGTGCGACTTCGTCTTCGGCGCTCACCAGTCCTGCTTCGAACTGGCTGGCGATTTTCTTCAGTTTCTTAAGATGTTTACCGCGCGAATGCTTACTAAAGTCATCGAAGCCGACCACGAGAACGGTCGTGACCTTACCGTCTTTTGCGGCAGTCGTATAAAAGCCATAGCGTTTGCCTTCACGTTCAGCGTGATCAAAGTACTCGGCATCGAAGTACTCCAGAAGAGAAGGCTCGAGTCTGATAATCTGATCGACGGCATCACGGGCGCTGTCACTGCTCATAAATGTCAAAATAGCCGTCGCAACGTGCTCGCTGACGTAATCAGTCTTTAAAATCATCTCGGAAATAATTCCCAGCGTGCCTTGGCTACCAGCGATAAGTGGTGCCAAATCGAACGAACCATCCTTGCGCTTCACTTGCGCCAGCTGCGCATAGCCAGCCGTATCATTGCTATCACTTAGTGCCTCATCTATGAGCTGTTTATTATCGTCAATCAATCCGTCCAACTTGCGATAGATATCACCTTCAAAACCTTGCAGACCCTTTTTCTTGTTTAGCTCGCGACGACTAAGCCGCTCAGTCTGTAGAACGTCACCGCTGGCAAGTACTACTTCGAGTTGCGCAACGCTGTCCGCAATCGGACCATAACGATGCGACGTGGCCGAACGTGCATTGTAGCCGATCGCGCCGCCGATCGTCTCCCGTTTACTGCGAGCGGTCAGTCCTGGGATCGCCGTACCTTGCAAACTTAACGCCGCCTGTAGACTCTCGACCGTCACGCCAGGCTGTAACCGTACCAACTTCTGTTTGGTATCGTACTCAAAAATGGTATTCATGTGTTCTGATAACGCGATAATCGCGCCTTTTCCGATTGCAGCACCACTGTCATCACCGCCACCGCCGCGTGCCGTCAAACCGAGTACGTGACCTTTCTCGGCCAGCTGTGAAGCAAATCGAGCAACTTTGCGAATATCGTTGGTAACTCGTGGATAGATGACCATTTCAGGAGTCAGCGCTAACACGCTGGCGTCAGTCGAGAATTGTTCTAGCACCGCCGAAGCAGTCATGGCCTCGCCGACAATGTGTTCATTTAAGTACTTGGCTACTTTACTCATATACTCCCTCTGCAGCATCTCATATTTGTATCTATGATAGCATAAGCGGTCCACCTGCGTGACAGCTTTCGTTCGGACTGAAAATTTGCTATAATCAAGCAGTAATATGCGCGAGTGGTGGAATTGGTAGACACGCTAGCCTTAGGAGCTAGTGCCTTCGGGCGTGGAGGTTCAAGTCCTCTCTCGCGTACCAAATAGAATAGCAGGTCGGCTGGCCTGCTATTCTATTTGGTACACTGTTTAGATTTGAACCATGACGTTGTGGTTCGCCTAGCGAGTGGAACGAAAAAGTGTTTAACTACGCCTATCTGGTTCTCGTACCATCGTTAGCCGTGTCGCCGTCTCCGTCACCGCCTGGTACCCCATCTTCTCGTACAGTCGACGCGCCACTACATTATCAGTGCCAGTTTCCAGCCAAACGCTACCCTCATATCTGGCAGTATCTTCAAAGTCATAGTGAGCCGCTCGCATGAATGGCGTAGCAAGACCTTTGCCACGCGTCTCCGTATACAACCGAATGGCAAGCGTGTAATCAGCCTTAAGATCTTCACGCGGCGAAAAGCTATACCACAGCACACCGGCCAGTGCGATATTTGTCAATGAGTACACGGTTCGCAGGCGTGATTCATGCCATTCCCGTGCCGTCACCATATCAACAAATCGCTCATTGACGTCACGTGGTACGCTTCGTATCATCTCCGGCTCACGACTAGCATCAATGAGTTGCGCCGCTAAATCATCGTTCCAACCACGTTGCATGGAGTAACCAGCTCGTTCAAGTTCTACGGTAAATGGACTCTCGACTAATTGACGTTGCTTCATCTATGTCTGTATCATACGCCCTTTTGGCAAAATAAAAATGCCTGATTCAGGCATCTTCACGACGGTAGAGGGTGAGGTAGGCGTTTCCATAACTACGATTGTCCACCACAACAATTCCGTTCTCGGTTAGCACCTCACCCTTACCTGGATGTGATAATAGCATAAGTCCGTTCGGTTTTAAAAGCCTGAAGAGCTGCTGAACTGTGGATAACTGTGGGTCGTGGTAAGGTGGATCAGCAAAAATAACATCAAACGTGGCTGGTTCGGCCGTCGTCAGCCAATTGTGAACGGTCGTGCGGATAATCGTCGCCCGTTGCTCTAACCCGAGCGAGGTGATATTTTTAGCCAGAATATGCTGGACCAACCGATCTTTTTCGATGAACGTCGCCCGCGCCGCGCCGCGACTGAGCGCTTCGATGCCAATCGCGCCAGTGCCAGCAAAAGCGTCCAATACGTCAGTACCAGCTAATTGACCAACTAAACTGTTAAAGAGCGCGTTGCGGATCCGTTCTCCCATCGGGTGCATCCGTCGGCCACTAGGCGCATCAATCTTACGACCACCGAACTCGCCACTGATAATTCGAACGTTCATGCTGGCTTCTCCGCTTCGAATATAGCTGTGTACCAGCCGAGCATGACAGCTTTAATGATCCGTGGCATCAATACTTCACGGGTCTCTAGCGCCAAGTGGCGATTCCAGCCACGCCGAACGAATTCCTCGTACATATCCATCGCTGCTACGCCCTGTAGTGCCAATCGGAACGCGGCTTCAAAACCATTCTTCCGTAAGTCTTCCAATTCAGCTGGCGTTGGATCGACACCATCATCAAGCGAACTCGACGTTATGGTCGTAGCGACGCCAAACTCAAATGCCAAGTGAGTCGTCATCAAGCCTTTCGCACCCCAATACTGCCAATTATTACTGATCTTATGACGGCGTGTTCGGCCAGGCATCACCATTTTGCCTTTGACGGAATCACGCGTCTCTTTGTTCTGGCCACGGATCGTTTCTAACTTTTCTTCGTACGGATAATGGTGTGCAGGCGTTAGGCCATCGACGATAGCATGTGCCAGCCAAGCTGCCTCGAAAGCCGCCCGGATTCGGTTCCCACTACGCAAGGCCTCAGCCAAATTAGCTATGTGATCGTTCATCATATCAAACAAATCATGTCCGCCTTCATGATATGGATCAATGAAATGCCAGGGCTCGTCAACGCCGGGGCTTTTGCGTTTAATACCGTCCGGCCCGTTTTTCCCCTCGAAATGAAGAATTTCACGGGCATTCGGAAAGCCAACTCGGCGAGTAAGGTCGGTTTTCATGTGACGCCGGGCCACTCGGTCGATCCGCTGGTGGACACCCATAGCACGGCCTGATTTAGTTCTGATGGTTGAGCCTGAATACATAAATACTTTCGCTTATCGGACTGTGCTTTTCCTTTAGTATCGTTAGTTCAATGTCGTTAATCGTCGATAGTGTTCGACTTGTGTCTGTAACTGTTTATATTGTATCAGTTCAAGGCCACTATGGACGAACCAGTCGGCAGCTTTTCCAGCACGGGCGATGAGTTTCGTATCGCCAAGAGTAGCGATTTGTAGATTGAGCGCTCCATGCTGTGACCGGCCATATATCTCACCCGGACCACGCAACCGTAGATCAACCTCTGCCAGATAAAAGCCGTCATTTGATTTTTCAATCTCGCGCAGTCGCTGCGATGGTCGACTACTATCGCTCATCATAAGGTAGGCATAACTTTGCTGATCCGACCGACCGACCCGACCACGCAGCTGATGAAGTTGACTCAGTCCAAAGCGGTCGGCATTCTCAATTAGCATTACGGTCGCGTTTGGCACATCGACACCGACCTCAACAACTGTGGTTGAAACCAAAATATCCAACTTGCCACCAGAGAACTGCTGCATAACAGCTGCTTTTTCGGCCGGTTTCAACTTACCGTGCAACAAACCGATACGGCGATGACGAAATGGGCCCTTGTTCAGGATAGCGTACTCGGTTTCAACACTTTTAATATCGTTATCCGGATTGTCATCAATTAAACTGCAAACAACATAGGCTTGTCGACCAATCGCCAGCTGCTCATCAATTGTCGCGTGTAGTTGCGCACGACTATTAGGCGACCAAATCTTAGTAATGATCGGCTTACGGCCCTTAGGCCGTTCATTCAATACGCTAATATCAAGCTCACCATACACTGTTAGTGCTAAACTACGCGGAATCGGCGTTGCCGTCATTGTCAGTAGATGTGGCAGATACTCAGATTTTTTTAGGAGTTCTTGTCGCTGTGCTACGCCAAAACGGTGCTGTTCGTCGATGACTACGAAGCCGAGCTTATGAAAACTAAGCGCCGTTTGGATAAGAGCATGTGTGCCGATGACAACATCAATCGAACCGTCGGCGATTTTTCGATAAACTAACTCGCGAGCGGCTCCTTTGACACTACTCGTCAATAACGCCACATTGACACCGAGTGGTGCCAGCAATGATTCCAGCGTTTCGGCGTGCTGCGACGCCAGAATCTCGGTCGGTGCCATGATAGCCGACTGGAAACCGCGTGCTGCCGCCTGACGAGCGGCCAGACCGGCTACGACAGTTTTTCCCGAACCAACATCGCCTTGCAGTAGACGGTTCATCGGTGTGGCCCTTTCGAAGTCTTGCAAGATATCCCAGGCAGCTTGACGCTGCGCCGCCGTTAGCGAAAATGGCAACTGCGCCACAAACGCCTTGACCACTGCTTGATCGAACGGAATCCGCCAACCGACTAGTTGCGTATTAGCCTGTTTGTTCAAGTGGCTAGCTAACAGTAATTGAAAAACTTCTTCGAAAGCCAGACGCTCCTTGGCGCGCGACACGTCTTCGATTGAATCAGGGAAATGCATGCCGAGTAGTGCCTCACCGTACGAAACCAACTTCTCACGAACAATAAGCTCCGATGGTAGCGTCTCTGGTAGCATCGTCATCAACGGTTTCAGTTCAGCTAGAACTTTGCGTACAACTTGTGATTTCAAACCTTTTATCTGTCGGTAGGTAGGTAAAATCCGATCGGTTTGCACGGGCATGTCACTAACCTTTTCGGCGCTCGGCGCAGTCAACTGATACTTATTGTAATTAAACTCAAATTCACCAGAAAAGAAGAATTCATCGTTGGTGTTTTTTAATTGTGTCGCCCGATATGGCTGATTAAACCAGACGGCTTGCAACTTGCCACTATCATCAGCCAGCGTTGCCGTGGTAATGCGCATACCACGACGCACAACCCGGGTTGAAATTTTCTCGCAATGCGCTCGTATGGTTACTTTGCCCGGTTTGATGTTTTTTATCGGAACAACTTCAGAAAAATCTTCGTACGCACGAGGAAGAAACGTAACGATATCGTTGACCGTTTTCAGTCCGGCAGCCTCTAACTGTACTGCTGTCTTCGGTCCAACACCTTTAATTGACGAGAGTGCCGTCGCAAGATTCATACTTCTATTTTACGACACACCGAGGATTCCTCGTAATGCATAGGCTGTATCTTGCCATTTCTCCACCGCGATCGTGTCGATTCCCATCTGTACTACGGGATAATCATTACCTCCAGGCTGAACCATATCGCCAAAATACAAGATGTCGTTCTTATCAACACCGAGCCGCTCCATCAACTTATTCATACCGAAAGTTTTATTAGTACCTGGTACGAATACATTAATACTCGTCGTGCCAGCGACTTCATAGTCAAACTCTGGCGCTAATTCTTTAGCACGTGTAGCAATTTTCTCGCGCTTTTTGTGGTCGGAATCCCAAGCGTATTTTTCCTCAGTGCCAGCCGCCTGGCCGAGCGCGCTAAATGTTACCTGGGAAATACGATTCTCATTTATGTCACCGGCAGGATCTTCTGTCCATAATCCGAGTTCACGGGCTGCCGTTTCGAGAGCTCCGTCAATGCTTGCAACCTGTTTGTCACTGAGAGGAAAGCTATAGATTAATTTCCAATCACTACCATCAAAAATGTAGTACTGAGTGCCTTGCGCTACCATAAAGTGTAGATTTTTAAAGCGTCCGATTGATTGTTCGCCAAGTGGTATTAGGATTTGGCGCTGAAACTCCTCGTATTTCTGCCCCGAGATGACGCACACCTGGTAATGATCGAGAAGCTGTGCGAATAGCTCGGCCATCTCAGAAGAAAGCGGTGTCTTTGCAACGTTCAAGGTGTCATCGAGATCAAATGCGATCACTTTTTTCATCGTATATTCCTTTCCTAGCTTTGTACGTTAGAACTCTGAGTATACCAAATCACGATACTGATTTCATTTTCGCGACGATTCTATCGACCATATCATCTGGTTTAGCTGGAAATCTGCGCGCCGTCAGAGGCTGCCAAATACGTCGATATAACTGCTCCAGCTGATCAATCGTAATTTCCGATGATTCGCGGTGCGCAGCTCGCGCTGCTCGCCATGCGTCAGCTGCAAAATCCGCAATAAAACGATCGGCTTCTATATCCTGGACGACTGCGATTTTCGTCTCAGGATACAGTGGAATGAGTGATGGCTCGTTTGACGCATCAATCGCGCTAAATCCAGCGTATTCAAAAAACTGACTGTACGTCGGATCGATCGATATGTTAGCCTCGTGACGTAAAAATACGTGACGGCTCTGCAAGCTTGGAATTGTCTCTGGTAAATCTATGATGATACGGGTTGTTTGCACTTCGTGACGTTCTACGAGATACCGTTGAAGCGCAGCGGTCGCCAGCCCACACAGCGAATAGCGCAGCTGAAGCTCCGGCCCAAGAAATTCCGTAAACTTCACTTCTTCCATGAGACCATGCTCGAGTGGGCTCACGATATTCTCGGTAATCGCTTTGAGCTCCGTGCTACGCATAACTACCTTACGAGGACAAAACTGTTTTTGCCTTTTTTGACTAAACTTTTCTCTGTAATTGGTGTTATTTCAGATATTTTTTGACCATTTACGGAAATAGCGCCGCTTGCGGCAAGTCGCCGAGCCTCCCCATTACTCGTTGCGTATCTAGCTCTTACCAATGCGTCGACGGCTGTATCACCAATCGATGCAGTTGGAATTTCGGCCGCCAGTTCGTCGAGATCTGCATCTGATAGACTTGAAAAATCAGCTTGGCCGAATAATACACCAGTAACACGCGTCACACTTTCGCAGCGGTCGTTACCATGAACGAGCGTCGTTACCTCGCGCGCAAGCGCTTTCTGGAGTGCTCGTTCTCCCGGATTGCTGCGATGAGTCTCTATCAGGCTCTGGACTGTCTCACGATCGAGAAGTGTGTATATCTTAATGAAATCCTCGGCTGTTTCGTCGTCAACATTTAGCCAAAATTGATAGAACTTATAGACACTCGTCTGTTTGGCGTCGAGCCAAATCGCACCACCCTCACTTTTGCCAAATTTTATGCCGGTCGCTTTATTGATAATTAGCGGCGCGGTGAAGACGTGCGCCTCTTTACTTTCAAGCCGACGAATCAGTTGTACACCAGCAATACTATTGCCCCACTGATCAGCACCAGCTAGTTGAAGCGTAGTACCTTTATCACGAAACAAATGCAAGAAGTCATAGCCTTGGATAAGCGAATAACTGAATTCAGCATAGCTGATACCGTCACCCCCTTCGCCGATACGACTTTTTATAAAATCGCGATCAAGTAGCTGTGTCATGGAGGCATGCTTACCGATGTCACGCAAAAAATCCAGATAATTGATGGCCCTGAACCAGTCGTAATTATCGACGATCTCAAAGTCACGACCAGCAAAAATGGTTTTATACTCCTCAGCAATAGCGGCTTTATTGCGGGCGATTTCTTCTAGTGTTTTTAAATCACGCTCTTGTTTTTTGCCATCGGGATCACCGATCATACCAGTGGCGCCACCAACTAGCAAAATAGCTTTATGGCCATGGTCGATAAACTGCCGGACCATCATAGCTGCAGCCAGATTACCGATCGTCATGCTGCTGGCACTTGGATCGACACCGAAGTAAAAAGTAATCGGCTCGCCATCAAGCACCGATAAATCAGGGTAGGTCGTCTGGTTTACAAAACCACGCCACTGTAGCTCTTCGGATAGTTTCATTGGCGTTATTATAGCAGAAAATGCGCTACTGCCGCTGCCGAAAGTAATGTATAATAGGGGACAATATTGCTTATGGGAAATTACACACGTGCCGAAACGAAGATCTCCGCGTAAATTGAATGTCTATACTAATTTGTCTCATCGCAGACGAACCAAGAAAGACAGTGCTGCCCGTAAGAAGGCCGAGTACCTAGCTAGTCTACCGAAACATCCCGTCAAGCGGATGTTCTACCGCATGCACCCGAAACGTTTTTTCGGTTATTGGTTTTCAAAACGCGGGGCAGTAATGGCTCTGAAAATTGCCGGTATTGGCATTCTCCTGGTCTTCTTGATGGTCGGTGCACTGTTTGCCTATTACCGCAAAGACCTCGACCAAATCCGCCCAGGTGAGATTGCTAAACGTGTTCAAACGACCGTCACTACTTATACCGATCGCAACGGTGTGGTGCTCTGGGAAGACAAAGGTGATGGCAACTATAAACTCGTGGTCAATGGCGACGAGATTAATGACAACATGAAAAAAGCCACCGTGGCAATTGAAGATAAGGATTTCTATAAACATCACGGCATTAGTATTACCGGTACGGTGAGGGCGGCGATCAATAACGCCACCGGTGGTAGTACACAGGGTGGATCAACATTGACACAACAACTCGTTAAGCAAGTCTTTTTCGCCGATCAGTCACAAGATCGCGGTCTCGGTGGTATTCCCCGTAAAATCAAGGAGTTAATCCTAGCCATTGAAGTCGAACGAATGTATGATAAAGACCAAATTCTTGATTTATACCTCAATGAATCACCGTACGGTGGTCGGCGTAATGGCGTCGAGTCGGCTGCCCAGACGTACTTTAAGACCTCGGCAAAAAAGCTAACCTTACCACAAGCCGCGCTCCTAGCCGCTATTCCGCAAAACCCATCCGTCTACGACCCATACAATACAGGCGGCAACGATCTATTGATTGCCCGTCAGCACAAGGTACTAGATAACATGGCCGAACAAGGTATGATTACTCAAGCCCAAGCCGACGACGCCAAGAAAGTTGCGATTCTGGATTCGCTTGTACCAGAAGCAAGCCAATACGAGAACATAAAAGCACCGCACTTCGTGCAGATGGTCCGATCGGAACTTGAGACCGAACTTGGCAAGGCCACCGTCGGCAAAGGCGGATTGACGGTCAAAACAACGCTCGATTACCGCGTCCAGAAAAAACTAGAGGGCGCAATGACCGATATGTTTAATTCGTATGTACCTGCCTATGCTGGCTTCACTAACGGCGCCGGTACCGTGGAGGATACCCAAACTGGACAAATCATCGCCATGCTCGGTAGTCGTAATTTCAAATACCCTGGTTTTGGCCAAGACAACGCCGCCACTGCGTTCATCCAACCTGGTTCAAGCATCAAACCGCTGGTTTACGCTACGTTATTCCAAGACAAAGGTAAAAACGAACGCAACTACGGCAGTGGGAGTATTCTGAGTGACGAACCGATCGATTCGATCTATGGCGCGCATCTGCAAAACGCTGACCACCGTTTCGAAGGCAGCATTCCGATTCGCCGTGCATTAGCTGAATCACGTAACATTCCAGCCGTTAAGGCCATGTACATTTCCGGTGTCCAGCCAACGCTTGCAAAAATCCGAGACGCTGGTGATTCGTCCTATTGTACCCAAGGCCAAGAAAAGCAAGCTGGGTTGTCATCGGCTATCGGTGGTTGTGGTACACGTCAGGTCGATCACGTCAACGCATTTTCGACCTTAGCTCGCAATGGTCAGTACATACCGCAAAGTTCAATTCTTGAAGTAAAAAACTCTGAAGGTAAAACATTAAAGAAGTATGAAAAACCAACCGGAAAAGAAGTTTTTGACCCACAGTCTACCTACATCGTCGATGACATTCTGAGTGATCCAGTAGCCCGTAGTGGCACGTTCGGCAACATTACGACCGGTTTCGTCGTACCTGGCGCGAAAACCGCCACCAAGACTGGTACGACCGACCTTGGCGGTCAGGCCAAAGACCTTTGGATGATGAGCTATAGTCCGGTACTCGCCATGGGAGTATGGCTTGGTAACTCCGATACGCAAGTCCTGAAAAACGGTAACTCGACTCTGCCTGGCCCGATTATCAGCACTGTCATGGAATACGCGCATAACCTCTATAAAAAAGAGGGGAAATATCACGATGGCGAATGGTTTACGCAACCAAAAGGCATCCAAACTATCGGCGGTCAGCTATATCCATCATGGTATAACGCAAAACAAGGCATTACTAATGATAAATTAACGTTTGATAAAGTCTCACGCAAGAAGGCGACCAAATGTACGCCAGAAGGCGCCAAGATTGAAATCGGTGTCAGTAAGTCAACCGACCCGGTCACCGAGAAGACGATCTACCTGGCTCCCGATGGCTATGATACTACCAAGAGTGATGACGTACATAAATGTAACGACGATACACCGTCGATTCCAACCATCACCCGAACTGGTAATACTATCCATGTAGAAGTTCAAAAAGGTACGTTCAAACTTGATAGCCTCACCGTCAAGGTTGACGGCAAGACTATCAAGGATATGTCGATCTCGACCAGCGGTACCTATGATGTCGACTATACGTTCAGTGGCGGTAGCGAAGTAACCGTCAGTGCTACCGTAACCGATAAAGGCTACTACTCAGCCAGCGCTAGCAACAAATTACACTAATCGTTCTGGTGATTAACTAGTTCGATCAACGATGCTTCACGCTGAGATGATGTCTTTGGGCGCTTTGGAGACGGACTGGTCGGCTTCGCAAGTCGACGCGGCTGCTGATCTTTTACTACTGCCCTAGACGGCTTCTTCTTACGGCCAATTGGGCTGGTAGTACTTTCCGCAACCTTAGCAGCTGGTTTATGAGCACCGGCCAATTTGGCAAACATCATCTTACCCGCTGCCGTCTGCAGACTACGAATGAATTCTACCTCAACCGCCGAACCGATAAACTTATTGGCTTGCTCTACTACCACCATCGTGCCGTCTTCCAGGTAACCAACGGCTTGATGAGTATCCTGCCCTTTTTGTAACAAATGAATGGTGGTCGTTTCTCCAGGTAGATATAAAGCGCGCAATTGTTTAGCCAGCTCGTTGACGTTCAACACCGCGATGCCTTCGACTTGCGCGACTTTGTTGAGATTGAAGTCAATTGTACAAATAGCACCGCTATGCTCTTTGGCAAGCTTTAAAAGACGTTCATCGACACCCTCTTCAGCCTTGCTACCATCTTGCAAGACTTCAACGCTGACCGTCGTCATCTTCTGCAGTTCGGCCACAACATCGAGGCCATGGCGAGCTCGCGCCCGCTTGTCATGATCGGCGTTATCAGCCAAAAATTGCAGCTCACCGACGACACTGCGTGGAATCACCAGCGTATCACCAATGAAGCCCGACTGCGCGACGGCAATGATTCGACCGTCAATAAGCACCGACGTGTCGACAAAGATTGGTCGAGTACCGGTCTTCACGATTGGTTTGTTTTGATTTTGAGCCAACATATACGTTAGCTCGGCTAATACTACGATAAGTAGTACGATTATTAATGTATCCATTATACTTTTTCTTTCTGACTACTTCACGTAATCGATTAAGGCTTGGCGCAAATCGCGCACGCCTTTTATAAATGAGTTCTTTTTCGCACCGATTGGTGCGAGCGCTTCGTTGAAGCCCAATTTTTTAGCTTCAGCTACACGCTTCTCGACATTAGTAACGCTACGGATTTCGCCACCAAGACCGACTTCGCCAAACACCACCAATCCGTCATCAAGCCTCCGACCGGCAGCCGCACTGGCGATAGCCATTGCCACGGCTAAATCCGCCGCCGGGTCACTAACTTTCAACCCACCGACAACATTGATATAAATGTCTTTATCCGATAAATTCAGTTTGGTTCGTCGCTCTAACACAGCGATTAACAGATTGAGTCGGTTCAGGTCGAAACCCGAGGCTGTACGTTTAGGATACCCGAAACTGGTCGGATTTACAAGCGCCTGGATCTCTACCAGAATAGGGCGCGTACCTTCAAGTGTGGCCAGCACTACTGAGCCATCGGCGTTCTGACGTTCGGCCAAAAGCGCCGCTGACGGGTTCTTGACAACCTTAAGCCCTTCTTCCTCCATCTCAAAAATCGCCGCCTCGTTCGTACTTCCAAAACGATTCTTCGCTGCCCTGACTACTTTGAAGCCACCGTAACGATCACCCTCAAACTGTAAGACGACGTCAACGAGATGCTCTAGTACTTTTGGACCGGCGATTGCACCTTCCTTGGTGACGTGCCCGACGAGCACCACGGCCGCACCTGATTCCTTGGCGGCTCGAATAATGACATTGCTACTGTTAGTAATTTGACTAACCGTACCTGGTGCGCTAGTGATGTCATCAAGACTGAGTGTTTGGATAGAATCAATGATGACGAGCTTGTACGCCCCACTGCGAATCGTTGCCGCGATATCATCAGCACTCGTACTAGCCACGAAGCTAAGCTGCTCGCTGCCATGCGCGCCAAGCCGCTCGGCGCGTAACTTCACTTGACTGGCACTCTCTTCACCACTGGCATAGAGTACCGGTATGTTGACAGCAACATGAGCCGTTACTTGTAGTAACAGTGTACTTTTACCAATGCCAGGTTGACCAGCAAGCAAGATGACGCCACCAGGAAGTATACCGCCACCGAGTACGGCATTCAAGTCAGCAATGCCTGTATCGAGCCTAGCGACGGTTTCACCGGCAGCAATTGATTGCATCGTTCGTACGTCCAATACCCGTCCGCTCGAAGCGCTGCGCGCCACGGCCGACTTTCCACTGGCAATCACCTGCTCGACGAGCGTATTCCACTCACCGCAGTTCTCACATTTCCCCGTCCATTTACCATAGGTAGCGCCACAGTTTTGACAGGTGAACGATGATTTTGTTTTAGCCATATAACTACAGTATACTACGCGCCGCAGTCATCTACGGAGATGGCACTGGCGACAACGTACTATCGATACTGCTGTTTAATGCCTGTGAACGCGAGTTAACGGCCAAGAGTCGATCTCTTAATTTGTTATATGTATCAATTTCACCGTTAATGGCTGATCGGGTCGTATCCAGCTTGCTGGAACGTGCGTTAAGCGCGCCGAGTTGGCTCTCGAACTCTGGCCGTGATGAAAACGAACCGTGTTTGACGCGATCATTAAATGACAAAATGTCCGTATTGAGAGTCTGGATGTCGCTATTATACTGTTTGGTCTGACTGTTGATTTTCGTGCTGAGTGCTTCGAGTTGGCCGGACAGCTCTTTTGACTCGGCTTCGAGTTGTTTGAAAACGCTAGCGTACGCCTGATGCAGCGTGGTTACTTTTTGCCGATCGTCAAAATATTGCCTGTAGTAGTCTTCTAACTCAGGACTGAGTTTGGCATATTCCGTACCTAGAATCGAATGAAGTTCGTTCAGGCGCTCGCTCGGTTCGGTGCGCTGATAATAATCCATCCGATCTTTCAGACCAGCGTCGTCAAGTTTTTTGTATTCAGCTTCGAGCAGCAGGTCGACTTTGTTCTTCTCACCCTCACTCAAGCGAGCGTAGGCAGCGTGCAGCATCTCGTGAGCGGCCGTCACCGCTTTGATGCCATTCAACGTCTTGTTGGTCACATCATAAACATAAATTCTATCACCGACATAACAGCCTAAAATCGCGCTCTGCTCTTCCTGGCGAGTGCAGTGCTGATTGAAACTCTGAGCCGTCTCAATGACCGGCTGGCTGGCGTAAAAATCGAATTTACCACCTTTTGACATGCCGCTATTGATAGCTAGGGTTTTGATATTCGCGGATGGCTGATATTGCCAGACGATCAATTGATCGGCGATGTATTGTCGGTGGGTAAAAACCCAGGCAGCAGCAATCAGTGAAATGGCCAATACGGCGTAGCCAGCTAATCGCCTAGCTTGTTTCATCCGCTCGCCCCACCATGATCTGACCGCGTTTGGCGGTCGCGGTAATTACCGTTCCTTTATCGTATTCGCCCGATAAGATGCCGTCAGCAATTGGATGTTCCAGCATTTCCTGGATTGTACGTCTTAATGGACGAGCACCGAACTTTTCATCGTGCCCTTTATTTGTCACGAGGCGCTTGGCAGCGGGTGTCACGACCAAATGGACGCCTTTGCGAATCAAGCGTTGCTGCAGTTCATCGATGAAACGATCGAAAATCTTACCGATTTGATGGCGAGTCAAAGCCCGGAATGTCACGATCGCATCGAACCGATTGATAAGTTCCGGCCGCATCATTTTCGCTAAAGCCTCTTCAGCGACCTGTTGGTTTTGTTCATGTTCAGCGTCGAGCTGTTTCTCGTCGGCCTTGGTTTTAGCATGAAAACCAAGTGCCGATTCCTTCATCATCCGATCAGCGCCCAAATTACTTGTCAAAATGACAATCGTATTCGAGAAATCAACCTGACGACCTTTGGCATCAGTAAGTGTGCCGTCTTCAAGTAGTTGCAATAGAAGTTGGAACACTTCCGGATGAGCTTTTTCTATTTCATCAAACAATACTACGCTATATGGTTGACGACGGATCCTGTCGGTTAGCTGACCGCCATCATCGTACCCGACATAGCCAGCTGGCGCGCCAAGTAGCCGTGAAGTGTTGTGGCGCTCACCGAACTCGCTCATGTCGATCTTAATCAACGCTTGATCGCTACCGAATACCTCGCGGGCTAATACGCGGGCCAGTTCCGTTTTACCGACACCGGTTGGCCCAAGGAACACAAACGAACCGATCGGCCGTTTATTATCGGCTACGCCACTGCGCGAGCGACGGATAGCCCGCGATACGTTCTCGACCGCCTGATCTTGGCCGATAATGTATTTACCAAGATGTTGTTCCAGTCGCCGTAGCAGCTTGGCTTCTGATTTTTGAACGCGTTTGACTGGAATACCCGTCATCATAGCAATCGCGCCGGCAATATCGTCATCCTTCAGCGTAATCGGTGACTTTTTCTCGAACGCCTCCTTGGTTTCTTCCAACTTAGCGCTAATTTGAGAAATGCGGGTTTTATACAGCGCAGCCCGCTCGTAATCTTCGCCACCAACCGCCTCGTCCATCTTTTCGTTTAGGTTCTTGAGTTGTTTCGTGAAGTCGCGGATTTTACTCGGTTTACTGCTGGATTTAACGCGCACCAGGGCTGCTGCCTCGTCAATTACATCGATGGCTTTATCTGGCATGAAGCGTTCTGAGACGTAGCGGTCAGCCATATAGACGGCGTCTTCTAACACTTCGTCGCTCATCTGGACACCATGGTGCTTTTCGTAGTAGCTACGCAGGCCTTTTAAAATTGCGATGGTATCTTTAGTGCTTGGTTCGGGTACGATAATAGTCTGTAAGCGGCGCTCCAGAGCTGAATCTTTCTCGATGTGCTTACGGTATTCATCCAACGTCGTCGCCCCAATCATGTGCAGCTCACCACGAGCCAAGGCCGGCTTGAGCATATTGGCAGCATCAAGCGCACCTTCGGCCGCACCGGCGCCGACCAAAAGATGAAGTTCATCAATGAAAATAATGATATTTTTTTGCTCTTTGAGTTCAGTCATGACTTTCTTGAGTCGCTCTTCAAACTCACCACGATATTTCGTACCGGCGATCATGGCAGTCAAATCGATCTGGTAAAGCCGTTTGTCAAGCAAATGGTCAGGCACGTCCTCGGCCGCGATCCGCCGGGCCAAACCTTCGACGATGGCGGTCTTTCCAACACCTGGCTCACCGATCAGTACTGGATTGTTCTTGGTTCGACGGCTGAGAATCGTAATCATCCGTTCTTCCTCACCTGCTCGACCAATCACCGGATCAAGTTCACCATTACGCGCTTTCAGGGTTAGGTCGACACCGAAAATATCGAGCGCTCCGTTACGACGTGATTGTTTTTTCGTAGCCGTTTCACCAGTGGTTTCTGAATAAGCACTCTGCTGACGATCGAAGAATTCTTCAAGTTCGGATTTTAGTTCTGACAGATCAATCTCCATATCGCGCAATAATACGGTCGCCCGAGCGTTCTTCTGGCTAAGAATACTGTAGAGGATATGTTCAGTACCTAGGTAGTCTTGGTGAAACTCCTGAGCGATCTCCCAACTCATTTTAAGCGTCAATTTAGCCGTTTCAGATAAACCTTTGGCACCCGTGCTGACAATCAGGGTCCGCGGCGTTAGATTAAGTGCCAATTCGGCCCGATCAAGCGTTACACCGACATCAGCCAGCATTTTTGCACCGACCGATGATCCTTGCGCTAGTACACCGAGTAACATATGCTCCGTGCCAATGTACGCGCTACCATAGCCCCGAGCAATCGCATCGGCATGCTGCAAGCTCGTCCGAGCGTTGTCGGTCAAGCGAGAGACGAATTCTGCGAAATCATCTGACATATTACTATTATCGTTCCTCCACTATTTAGACGCAAGCATTTTTATGATTTTTGTCGCTTTGCTATATTTAGCATAGCAAAAAATTAGCACTCAGGTCAATAGAGTGCTAATTTAAAGATGAGACTCACTCCTCCAGTCGTGTTTGGAAATAAATTCGAGACACGACTTCCTTAGAGCTTTTATTCCTCAGTTGATTCGTCGAGGGCGCTAAGGAGACTATCTTCGATATTCTTTTTTGGTTTCGGCTCAGCTGATTTTACTGTACCGGTTTCGATATCAAGCTCGTACCCAGTCAAACGACTAGCCAGACGAACGTTTTGGCCGGCGCGACCGATCGCAATTGATTGCTGATCCTCAGCCACGAATACCTTGGCACGTTTGGCTTTTTCATCGATTTCAACACGCATGACTTCCGCCGGACTTAGGGCATTGCGGATGAACTCATCGGTGTTATCACTAAAGGTGATGATGTCGATTTTTTCCTGGTCACCAACTTCATTCATAACGGCTTGGACGCGTGTTCCGTGGCCACCTACGAACGTACCGACCGGATCAACGCCAGGTACGGTACTAGCAACGGCCAGTTTGGTGCGGCGGCCGGCTTCACGAGCGATAGCCTTTATCTCAACCGCACCAGCATCCAATTCCGGTACTTCTTGCGCAAAGAGATGTTCAATGAACGCTTCGTTACCACGACTAAGGATTAATTGCGGACCACGGTTGTCGCGTTCGATATCTTTGATAAATACCTTGATTCTCGAACCGATGCTGTAAAACTCACCTTGAATCTGCTCGCTCTGCGGAATGATTCCGGTAGCTTTGCCGAGTTCGACACGCACGACGCGTGGTTCGACCCGCTGAACCGTACCAGTGACGATCGTACCGATCTTATCTTCGTATTCCTCAAGCACGACTTCGCGCTCAGCTTCACGCAAACGCTGCAAGACAACCTGTTTGGCAGTTTGGGCGGCCACTCGGCCGAAGCTGGTCACTTCGTGACTTTCTTCGATGATGTCACCGATAGCAGCATCCTTTTTAACTTTTTTAGCATCGCCGAGACTGATTTCAACCGCATCAGAACCAACCACGTCGACGACCTCGCGGGCGACGTATACTTTCGCCGTGCCATCGTTAACATTCAATTCGGCACGAACTTCCTGATCACGCTCACCGTTATCTCGGCGCCACGCAGCTGCGATTGATTGCTCGATAACACCAAGCACGACCTCCTCGGGCAGATTTTTCTCTTCGGCGATAGTGCGTACCGCTAATGTCAACTGTTTCAAATTCATTTCTTCCATATGTTTCTCCTTTTCATGAAAAAATCCGACCTGCCGGCCGGAATGTACGTTACCAATTATAACGCTAAGACGATTTTTGGGCAAGTAAAATGCCCGCTTCAATCATGAAGCCGAGCACCTTACGTCTCGTACTCATGATGAGCGGGCCTCATCCTAGTAACAGTTGTTTGACAATCCAGAGTGCGCCGAAGCTTACTAGAAAAACAACCGGGACCACCACCAGGCAAACCGCCATCAGCTTGAACTGAAATCTGACGGAGTCAGCCATGATGGAATAGTTCATCACTTCGACACAGGTATCAGCTAACTCTTGGGTAACCTGACGGCCATCCGCACTTACAACAGCCAGCGCGTCCCAATACCGTATGCGTTGTCGATCATTACACTGGCGACTCCGCACGATTGCCTCCAGACAACGAACATCCTCTCTAGCACTAGCCAATCGACGTCCACGTTCAGTCGGCTCTTCCATAGTCTTCACCACCTTGGAATCAAATTGTTAAGGATGAATCTATTGTTTATATCATAAATAATAGATTGTTGCAATTAGCTAAACACATTGTTTTAATACACGTGCAATCGCGTTCTTTTCGGCAATCGTTACCCACAGTCCATACTTCTGCTTGACCGCAACCTGTCTGGCAACATACTGACAGCGAAACGATTTGTTTGACGGTAGCCAAGTTGCCGCATTGCCATCTGATTTTTGCTGATTAGCCGAACCGTCGACCGCCAGTAATTCCAACGGATCATTGGCAAGATCTTCACGCTGCGCACGACTTAGTTGTTGTGCGCCGGTTTGCCATGCATCACTCAGCGCTACGACATGATCAATCTGAACAGCTTGACTGGTCGTTGAACCGCGCTGAAACCGAATAACTTTACCGGTATAAGGGTCATTCAGTTGGCCGGCCGTAACACGGCACTCGTCATCGATCACATCGCCCACCAGGTCGCGGTGTAAGATAATATTACGCGTATCGCAACCATTTACCTCACGCCAACCATCGCCAAACTGGGCGCGGGTATAGCCGGTTTTTGGCGCCCTACCTTTGACGGGTAGCTCATTTAGTTGTTGTAAGGCCGAGCTAAATTCACTGCTGCTAGAATTCGCCGGCTTCATTGTTTGATACAGTGAATCTTGCATCAGCAGCCCACCCACTACCGTGCAGGCGATGACGAGTACCCCAATCAATCGTCGAGTTCTGAAGCGTCGTGTCATAGTTTTAGTATACCTTTGCTACAATAGAATATATGCAAACCGTCGCCCGACTGATTCAGACTTTTACCCCAACGCACTACAACCTCTCACTGACAATAGAGCGAGAACAACGAATTTTCAACGGCACCGTAACAATTGAGGGGATATCCAGTGGCAACGAAATCCGTCTCCACGCCAAAGATCTTACGATCGATTCAACCGTCATCGATGGCCATAGTGCCACTGCAATCCAAGCTGACAATGACGAGCTGGTTATTGCCCAGGATGGATTAACGGCTGGCGCTCACATCGTCGCTATTGGTTTCTCCGGCACCATTACTGATGGTATGCACGGCCTCTATCCCTGCTACTTTGACCATAACGGCATCAAGAAAGAATTATTGGCGACACAATTCGAGAGTCATCACGCCCGCGAAGTTTTCCCATGCATCGATGAACCGGAAGCCAAAGCTACGTTTGACGTGACTCTCACCACTGAACACGGTATTACCGTACTTGGTAACATGCCCATTAAACAGCAAGTAGTCGAAAATAAGAAATTAGTAACACGCTTTGAAACGACGCCGCGAATGAGCTCTTACCTGCTAGCTTGGGTAACTGGTGAACTTCATAAGAAATCAGCCGTGACCGACCGCGGCGTGAAAGTGAATGTCTGGGCTACCGTCGCTCAGCCAGCCGCCAGTCTCGATTTCGCAGTTGATATCGCGACGCGCACTATTGATTTCTATGAAGATTACTTCGGCGTAGACTACCCTCTCGCCAAATGCGATCACGTAGCGTTACCTGATTTTTCATCAGGGGCAATGGAAAACTGGGGACTGATCACCTATCGCGAAGTTGCGCTATTAGCCGACCCAAAAACCAGTGGCGTTTCGAGTAAACATTTCATCGCGACTGTTATAGCTCACGAATTAGCACATCAATGGTTTGGTAACCTCGTGACAATGAAGTGGTGGGATGACCTATGGCTCAATGAAAGTTTCGCTGACTTCGTGGAACACATCGCCGTCGACGCCCTCCACCCCGAGTGGGACACTTGGCTTGATTTCATTCTCTCGCGCGGTATCGCCGCCCTCAGGCGTGATGCGATTGACGGTGTTCAGTCAGTCCATGTTGATGTGCGCCACCCAGATGAAATCACGACGTTATTTGATGGAGCGATCGTCTATGGTAAAGGTGCGCGTCTCATGAAAATGTTGCGAAGCTTCGTCGGTGAGGATGCCTTCCGTCACGGGCTTAGCGACTACTTCAAGAAATTCGCCTACCAGAACACCGACGGTGACGATTTATGGCAGGCGCTTAGCGATGCCAGTGGTAAAGATGTCGCCAGCTTCATGCATGCTTGGATTACCCAGCCTGGCTATCCGGTGCTTCAGGTGAAAACGGACAGTCTCAGTCAAACGCAATTCTTTATTGGCGAACACTCGCCAAGCACTAAGCTCTGGCCGATTCTATTGAGCCCTCAGCCAAGCAACAACCTCCCTGTGATTCTCGATGAGTTCACTGTGAAATTACCAATCTATCCAGATCAGCGCTTCAATATCGATGATACCGGCCATTTTGTAACCCGTTACCCATCCGAACATCTTCATGGCCTACTCGAGCATGTTTCTGACTTTTCAACTATTGACCGCTTAACGCTCCTTAATGACCAGTCACTGCTCGTTCGTGGGCGTTACGAACCCTCAACCGTACTGATTGACCTACTCGAACACTATGAAAGCGAAACTAATGACGCCGTCTGGAGTATCATGAGTTTGACACTGGGCGAACTCAAGAAGTTCGTCGAAACCGATGAGACCGCAGAAAAAAAACTAAAAACACTCTCCCGTGAAGTCGCCCAAAAAGAGTTCGATCGCCTAGGGTTTGATGAAACCAACGATGAGCCCATTACCGATACCAAACTTCGAGCTATCGTGCTTAGTATGATGCTCTACAGCGAAGACCAAGTGGCGATAGACAGAGCTTTGAGGCGCTTTCATATCACCAAATTACTCGAACTTCCGGCTGAAACACGTTCACTGATTATGAGTGCTGCGGTCCGCTTTGGGGATGATAGGCAGATTGTTGACAAGCTTATGGAGATCTATGTCAAAACACCGTCAGCCGAACTGAGAGAGGACATTGCCTCGGCCGTTACCTCGACTCGCAGTCTGGCCACGGCAAAGAAGCTACTCAGAGATTGTCTGAACCCTGAAATAATTCGCCCGCAAGACGTCACCCCATGGTTCATATACCTACTACGCAACCGTCATACACGCGAGGTAGCCTGGACCTGGCTGCGTGACAATTGGCAATGGGTCGTTGATACATTTGGCGGTGACAAAAGTTATGACGAGTTTCCACGTTACGCCGCCAGTGGCCTCATGACGAACAAGCAGTTTAGTGAGTACAAAGCATTCTTTGAGCCAATGCTCACCGAACTATCTCTCAAACGCGCCATCACAATGGGAATTTCTGACATCAGCGCACGTCTTGAGCTCATGGATGAAGACGGTCCGGCGGTACGTGAAGCTCTCCGTGCTCTCTAATAAAGGCCGTGAGTCTGCTACTATCAGTCGAGTTCAAGAAACTGCTCGACTTCTGGTGATTCTCCGGTAGTCGTCAGTACTGCTAAGCGTAAATCTATATTCATCAGGCCTTCGGCCTTCACGTAAACTCTGGCAGCAAAGGTCATCTGATGTAACTTTCTTGGTGTAATAGCGGCGACACCGCCACCTTGGGCCGCGTTTTTGCGGTGCTTCACTTCGATGAGATATACAGTATCACCTCGTCGCGAAACGATATCTATCTCACAGACTTTTGTTTTCCAGTTTCGCGCCAAGATATCATGGCCGTCTTTTCGCAAATAATCTGCCGCGATTTGCTCTGCCATGTCACCTGTATCTTTGGTTGTTGGCGACTTTTTATTCGCTATGAAATATGGCTTGGAATTCGTCCGGTATTTGGCAAGTGGCGCGAAGCTTAAACGGTGTTCCGGCGTAACGCCGTACGTCTCAATCGCCTGGCGATGAGCCGCCGTACCATAGCCAACATTAGCGGCAAATGCATACTCGGGATATAGTTCCGCTTGTTCGGTCATATAGGCATCCCGGGCGACTTTAGCGACAATTGACGCCGCCGAGACGCTAGCAATTAGCAGATCGGCCTTCTTCAGGACGGTCACATACTGCCCTTTAGTCGTGTCAGCCAAGAAATTAACCGTACCGTCAATAATAATCTCGTGATAGGGCACAGTGACTTTCTCAACCGCCCGGCGCGTCGCTAGCTTAAGAGCTTTAGACAGCCCGACCTCATCAAGTTCCCGTGCCGATACCCAACCAAGCCCGATAGCAGCGGCTTTTTGGCGGATCTCCACGTCGAGCATCTCACGCTTGGCTTTTGACAGCTTCTTGCTATCTGTTAAGCCTTTAATCGGCGTGTTACTCAACACAACCGCGCCCATCACAAGCGGTCCCGCCCATGGCCCACGGCCAACCTCATCAATACCAAGAATCATATCTTTATTGTAACAATTAAAAACCCCGAACAAGTCGGGATCTATAACAATCAGGCAAAGCCTTAGTCTGTTTTTTCGTTTGTCGCTGAAGTTTCTTCGGCTACTTCTTCAGCCACTGGTGTCTCTTGTGGCGCTTCAGCTATTGTATTGACACCTTCGCGGTCAAAACTCTGTGCGCTCAAGCGAGCGCTCTTACCACTACGAGCACGCAAGTACGACAGATAATTACGGCGCACTTTTGAACGACGAACGATCTCTACCTTATCAACAAGTGGACTATGCAATAGAAAGCTTTTCTCGACACCGACACCGCTAGCAACTTTACGGACCGTAATACGTGAAGTATGTGATTTTTTGTTGTCGGTACGAATAACGACACCCTCGAACACCTGGATACGCTCTTTGGCACCTTCTTTAATTTTCTGGTGAACGCGAACCGTGTCACCACTGCGCGCATCAACCACAGCATGCTTTTTCTGTTCGTCATTTACCTTTTGGATTAGTGCAAAACTCATTTTTCTCTCGCTTTATAACTTATATAACAATCAGCTATTTACTATAGCACATCGAACGTACATTTCAAAGAGGTGCGATGCTAAAAATTGAGAAGCCCGTCACTTTATGAAGTGACGGGCTGTGGCCTTCTGGTGTCTACTGTAACCTATTGGTCACGAAATCACTTGAAAGGTGGTTGAGGCGGACGGTCGACTCATTGTCGCATAACAGGAGGGAAATCCAGCGAGAACGATGAACCGTCCGCCTCGTTCATCGGTATAGTATTCCATACCGACTGGTAGCTCCACAGGGAAACCTCGAAAGGCAGGACTAACTCCCACATCTCGGGCGGCTCGACGGAGCGGCCCCATCTCCAGCCGTGAAGTACGTAACTTTATACTATAAGAAAATGGCTATGCTTGCAATATTCGAGCGTCTGCCATGAATACCCTAAATAGAGTCAGAGTTAGATGACTCGACTGACTTCGTCGAGTGTCGTTTCACCGCGCAGTGCGGCCAAAACACCGACTTGTTCCAGCGTCAACATGCCGTCTCCTTTGGCTGCTTTTTCGATCGCCTCGGGATGAATTTCAGTGATATCACCACGTAAGAATTTTTGGATATTCTCGCTGACCACCATCTGTTCCATGATAACGACCCGACCTTTATAGCCGAACGGCACGTCATCAGACGGAACAGGTTTATAGAGTTTAAAGTTATCGAAGTCGGGTCTTTCAATACTATCTGGAATGTCTTCGAGGACTTTGCGTACATAATTACGCGTCGCTTCGTCGGGGTCATATTCCTGTTTGGTGTCGTCATACAAACGGCGCACCAGACGCTGGGCAATAACAAGGCGAATTGCGGAACTGAAAATCGGATTGACACCAATTAAATCAATCATACGACTAAAAGCGGCCGAGGTAGAGTTAGCGTGGAAGCTACTAAGTACCAAGTGACCGGTAATCGACGCCTGAATGGCCGTTTTGGCCGTATCTTGGTCACGGATCTCGCCAATCATCACGACATCTGGATCGAGCCGTAGCACACTTCGCAGCCCGTCTGCGAAACTCTGGCCACCAGTAGTATTAATTGGAATTTGTGAAATGCCCGTCAAGCCATATTCGATTGGATCTTCCAGCGTAATAAGTTTACGGTCGGTCGTATTAAGCGCGTTTAACATACTATAGAGCGTGGTCGACTTACCACTTCCGGTCGGACCGACCATCAGGACCATACCGCGTGGATGGCTGATAACTTCATCGATTTCCTTGCGCTGGCGATCAGGAATGCCAAGCAAATCAAGATTGAGTAGCGATTCGTCAAAATTAAACAAACGTAGTACCGCGTCTTGACCATACATGGTCGGGACGGTTTCAACACGCAAGTTAAGTAGGTGGGTCGCACCATCACGCGTAATCTCCTTTTGCATGTGTCCCGATTGGGCTTCTGTCGCAGCGGTTGAAATATTGGCCCGCGAACTAAGTGCCGCCATGATGATGCGATAACGCTCTTTGGCAAGATCGGCTACTGGGTGTAACGCACCATCCACTCGCATGCGTACCCGAATTGAGGTGCGTTCGTTTTCGATGTGAATGTCACTAGCACCGAGTTTATCGGCCTGATCAATCAGATAATCAAAAACTTGGTCAGTACCGACAGAATTAAGTGTTTTGCTGACTTCGGTGATAGTATTACTGTCACCCTCTTTAGCGATCTCGATATCATCATAAATCACCTGTTTAGGCGGATCGAAGCGCAACATGAACGCTTTGAAAGCGCTGCCACTAATCAACACGAATTGGATATTCTCACCGCGGTCATTATATTCACGATGCATGGTCTGCATCAACGATTGTGGCGTCTGCGTCGTCACTCCGAAACGATAAGGGTCAGCGCCGCCGCCACGCATCAATGGTATCAGACGACCTTTATACATATCTTCGACCGACAGCAGATCGCGTATCAGCTCGAGTGATGCTTCTATTTCGCGCGTATCAAGATATTGCAGCCCTAAAATCGCCGCTCGTTCCTGCGTGGAATGTTCCTCGTGGGCGCGACGGCCCGCCTGAATTTTATCTTCGTCCATTGACCATATCGTAACAGAAAACGTAAGCATTTTATAGTGTTACAATTGAAACGATGCCCGAAATAACCGTTATCGCCCACAATATCCGTTCGACTCACAACGTCGGTTCGATTTTCCGAACGGCCGAGGGCTTTGGCATACGTAAAATCATATTAAGTGGCTATACACCATATCCAACCATCCCCGCTGATACGCGTCTGCCACATATTCGTGACAAGATCACCAATCAGATCCAAAAAACTGCGTTGGGCGCGGAAACGATGGTAGCTTTCGAATACTGCGAAAATCTGAATGACTGGTTAGAGCAAAACAGCTTGCCACTCATCGCACTCGAGCAAGCACCGACGAGTCAGCCGCTCATTGGCTTCAAACCGCCTCAAACCTTCGCCTTACTCATTGGTGAAGAGGTCAACGGTATCGAAGAAGGTCTCCTTGCGGCCTGTGATGAAATCTTAGAGATTCCGATGGCTGGCCACAAAGAATCGTTCAATGTCAGTGTCGCAACCGGTATCGCGCTCTACGCGCTTACCTTAACGTAAAACGACGCTGTCTTCACCCAGTATTTTGACAAGTTTGCCAACCAGTGCGTCACTACTCTCGATTCGGAACGGCATCTTGATAGCTGACTTCTTCTCCTCACCAAGCACTAAGACGACGTCAGACAAGCCAGGATGTTCACCGCAGGTTTTTTTCAAATGTAACAACGCGTCGTGATCGTCAGGATTTTTTATGTGCACGAAGAGCTTGTGAAAAACCGGTTTTTCAACCCGATCAATCGCCGCTACCTCTGGCTTCAATTCAATCGTTTGTTTGGAAATCCGCTGGGCAGTAACCCGCGAACTAGGCTTAGGTGTGTTCATTTTACGACCAGTTGACTCGTAATCGCGTAAATCTTTGTCGCTAACGACGATGATTTCATCAGCGATCAATTTGGCCTCATCGCCCAGATTGCCATCACGATCGCGAGCGCTGACTTTACCGGTAGCCCGAATCACGTTGTCCTGAATCAGTTTGGCAGCGTGTTCGGCATAGAGATTAGGAAAAACGATAATCTCAGCCTCGCCGGTTTTATCCTCTAGACCAACAAACGCCATCTTTGAGCCATTTTTGGTGACAATCGAGCGGACTGTTGTCACCAAACCGCCGATAGTGACTTTCTTACCATCAAGATCGGGCTTCAGTTTACTTAAACCGATCGTTTGCTCTTCGAAATAGGTCGCGTAATTATCCAGCGGATGAGCACTGATATAGAGACCGAGCAGTTCACGTTCCCAGGTTAGCCGTTCCTTAGTAGTATGCTTGACCGGTGCTTCCTGCATAGTGATCGACGGCTGCAACGACGATTCGGAATCACCCAATGCCGCAAACAGGTCAGTCTGACCACTAAGTGCTTCTTTTTGCAATTTCGAAGCGAATGCCTGTAGAGCCTCAAGATTAAAAAGCAGATCAGAGCGATCACCCATGCTGTCGAAACCGCCGGTACGAATCAACGAATCCCAAGCTTTTTTATTGAACTTAGCAGCTGGCACACGCCGAGCGAAATCCTCGACGCTGGTGAACTTACCGTCTTCGCGGGCTCGTAAAATTTCTTCGACCGCACCCACGCCAACACCCTTAACGGCGGCCATACCGAAGCGGATCTGATTCTTGTCAGGTACGATAGCGAACTCCACGAACGATTCATTAACATCTGGCGCCAACACCTCAATACCCATATGTTTGCATTCGGTCATCTCAATGGCTAAGCGATCTATATCGTCCTGATCACTGGTCATCAGTGCCGCCATAAAAGCATCAGGATAGTGTGCTTTCAGATACGCTGTCCAGTACGAGATTAAACCGTAACAAGCGGCGTGTGACTTGTTAAAACAGTAGTTAGCAAATTCTTCCAGCTGATTCCAGAATTTCTCAGCGATTTGCTCGGTTGCTCCACCATGCTCGACTGCACCTTTCACAAAATCAACCTTTACTTTACGCATCAAATCGATCTTTTTCTTACCAACTGCTTTTCGAAGTGTGTCAGCCTGGCCACCGGTAAACCCACACCACTCTTTGGAAATCTGCATGAACTGTTCTTGGTAAACGAGAATTCCATAGGTGTTTTTAAGTGAATTTTCCATACCCGGATGAAGGTAGGTGATCTTTTCCTCACCATGCTTCCGCTTGATAAAGCTGTCGATGAATTGCATCGGACCCGGGCGATACAGCGCACCCATCGCGATAATGTCATCAAAGGCCGTCGGCTTGAGTTGCCGCAAATATCGTTTCATACCGGCGGACTCAAACTGGAAGACACCGGTCGTATCACCGCGCTGAAACAGTTCGTATGTCGCGAGATCATCGAGTGGAATACCTGACAAATCGATATTGGTTTTGTGCACTTTTTTGATGATACGCAGCGCATTGTTGATGATCGTCAAGTTACTGAGGCCCAAGAAGTCCATTTTGAGTAGTCCTAATTCTTCAACCGGACCCATTGGATATTGCGTAGCAACGACGCCTTTTTGGGCCATTTCGAGAGGTACGTAATTAACAATGTCATCAGGTGCGATAACCACGCCAGCGGCGTGAACGCCATGCGAACGGATCGTACCTTCCAGCCGTATGGCATAATCGAACACTTTCTTAGCCGTTGGGTTCGATTCGTACTCGGCCTTCAGTTCAGCATCATCAACGATGCTTTTGCTCAACGGAATATGACGACCCTGAACTGGCGGTGGGATCATCTTGGAAAAACGATCAGCCTCGGCATAGGGCACTTCCAGCACGCGAGCCACGTCGCGTACCGCTGCTCGGGCTGCCATCCGACCGAACGTCACGATATTGGCCACCCGATCACTACCGTATTTGTTGGCACAATATTCAATTACCTCGCCACGACGCGTATCTTGGATGTCGATGTCGATGTCAGGCATCGAGATACGGTCTGGATTTAAGAACCGTTCAAACAGCAAATCGTACTCTAGTGGATCGAGATCAGTGATATTGAGTGCATAAGCGATAATCGAACCGGCCGCCGAACCACGACCTGGACCAAAAATAATACCTTGCGACTTGCCCCAGTTGATAAAATCTTGGACGATTAAAAAGTAACCATTGTAACCCATGCGGTCAAGCACACCGAATTCCATATCAAGTCGATCACGCTGTTCATCGGCTAATAAACTACGGACTTGTTCATTCGACAAATCGACTGCTTCTTCCAGTGTTTTATGGGCATACCGCACGGCTAAACCCCGGTAAACCAAGCGATCAAGGAAGTCCTTCTCACTCTCGCCGTGCGGCGTTGGAAATTTCGGAATCAAAATTTTGCCGAGTTCCAACTCAACGTCGCAACGTTCGGCGATTTTACGGGTATTCTCTACAGCTTGCGGATTGGTTGATTGCCAGCGCGCGATGATTTCAGCCGGATCAGTCACATGCAACTCGAAATCTTTCAAGCTCATACGCTTCTCTTCGCTCAAAAAGGAACCCGTCCCGACACATAGCAATATCTCGTGGGCGTCTTGGTCGGAGTGGTCGATGTAGTGGCCGTCACTGGTGACGACACATTCGATATCAAGCTCTTTGGCCATTGTTTCAAGATAGCCGTTTATCTTGACCTGAACTGGCCAGGCCGCTGGCGCATCCGGATGCCCATGGTCTTGCAATTCTAAATAGTAACGGTCACCAAAAATAGACTTGTACCAACTAGCGACGCTTTTAGCGGCCTCGTAATTATCATTCCGTAATAGTTCGCCAACCTCACCGCTGGCGCAAGCGCTTAGACAAATTATACCTTCGTTGTATTGCTCAAGTAGTTCATGGTCGATGCGAGGTTTGTAATACATTCCTTCAAGACTGGCTTTTGAGGTCAAAATCATCAGATTCTTATAACCGGTCTCGTTCATAGCCAGCAAAATCAGATGATAGCGGGCCTTATCTTTGGCCGGATCTCGATCGAATCGACTGCGTGCCGCCACATAAGCCTCGATACCAATAATCGGCTTGATGTCGGCGCTTTTGGCTGCTTTATAGAATTCCACCGCACCACTCATTGTGCCATGGTCTGTGATGGCCACTGAACTCATGCCCAGCGTTTTAACCCGATCCACTAGCTCATCAACCTTGGTCAAACCGTCGAGCAGGCTGTGATGGGTGTGATTGTGCAAATGCACGTAATCAGAAGCTGTTAACTTTTTTGCGACCGTCGCCGTCTGTGTCGTTGAAACCCCCATACCTACACATAGTATAGCGAACTTTAGCCAGACGTGGTGTAGTAAAAAAGATTACTGGGCGCGGTGTTTCATAGCATCAAGGACACTCTGCACAAAACCACCGACACCACCTGGGATATCGGTAAATAAACTGAGAATCCAGGCTATAAGGGCGATGACGACCGTGCCACCGATCACACTACCAACACCAAAGAAAATGCCGCGCACGAAGTTCATCTTATAAACTCTAATACGACTCCGGTTGAAATCGTTGAAAAGCTCTTCAATGACCTGTTCACGGGCACCGTGTTCGTTATCTTGTTTGAGTTTACGCACGACCCGTTTGAATATGTTTTTCATAAAAGCTTATTTTTTGCTATTGAAACCTTTTTTGGCACCTTCGACGGCACCACGGACAGCGCGCTCGCTTTTACCTTTATAGGTTTCAGCGGTTGACTTGAGTTCGCCGGCTTTATCCTCGGCCTTGTCACGAACATCGTTTGCGGTCTGCTTCAAGTCACGTCCGGCAGCTTCCGCCTTTTCTCGAGCAGCCGTTGTTTTTTTACTGACTTCTTTGCTTAAATCATCAGCTTTACCAACCGCTTCAGCCTTGGCCTGATCGGCTTTTTGTTTCAAATCAGCTCGTGTTTCCTTACCACTTTTTGGTGCGGTCAGCAGACCGACTACCGTACCGACTGCTGCACCAATCAATGCTCCAAGTGCGAATCTTCCTTTAGCCATGATTATCCTCCTATTTCTTCGTTTTCTTTAATTGTTTTTTCAACAGCTTCATCAGATACATCGGCGTCGTGACATTACTGACGTTAGTCATAGCCTTTTCAACATTCTGAACGGTTCGCTCGGCGGAGCCTGTCACTGCTTTTATCTGTCTGGAAACCTTTATGAGAATAGTTACCAAGATAATCGCCAGTAGTAAAAAGATTGCTAAGAATATCGATAAGATGATTACGAGAATCTGAGCCCATTCCATGTGAAGTATCTCCTTTTGGATGTATAATTTGCCGTAAATTGAGTCAATCTACTGGTTATAGTATAACCTATTTCTCAGTTTGATGACCAATCCAGCCGCCCGGGTTCAACTGAGTTTACGTTGAATGAATTCTTTGAGCTCTGGTCCAAGTTCTTCGTGTGCCAAACCAAAATCAATCACTGTTTTGAGGTATTCCAATTTATCACCAGTGTCGTAGTACGTACCGTTTTTAATTTCATAGGCAAAATATTCATGACCATCATCAATCATAGCTTGCATGATCGGCTGAACCATAAACTCGCCTTTACCACCGAACGTCTTCTGAGCACTATCGAGATATGAAAATAGATCACCCGTTAGCAAGTAGCTACTGACTGAAGCTAGATTAGATGGTGCATTAGTCTTGCCTGGCTTTTCTACGATACGTGACATCTTGATAAGGCCCGGTTCAATCGTTTCACCGGCCGCGATGCCGTAACGATCATACTCATCATCGCGAACCACCGGCTTACACGACAGAACGGCGCCATTATGCTCCTGATAGATATTGATCATTTGTTGGAATCGACTCGGTGAGGCCACGATGAAATCATCGGCCCAAGTGTAGAAGAATGGTTCGTCTTTGCCGATCAAATGTGCCGCGCACATCAGCGGCGTGGCATTACCATAGGGGCCTTTTTGGCGGATGTAAATGAAGTTCGCTAGATTCGACAACTCCTCAAGTTCGTCAATTAAGTGTTTCTTTTTCTCACCACCAGCTCGTAAATTTGCCAATAAATCTTCGTTTGGCACATCGAAATGATCTTCGATTGCCCGTTTGTTGCTACTGCCGACAATAATGATATCTTTCACGCCGGCCGCCACTAATTCCTCGACCACATATTGAATAATCGGCTTGTCGATAATCGGCATCATTTCTTTGGACATGGCTTTGGTCTGTGGCAAGAAACGCGTCCCAAAACCAGCGGCGGCGATAACGGCCTTCGTCGGTCGTTGCATAATTTATAACCTCTCACGAATTAGTTTTTGAGCAAGGGCCGGGTTGGCTTTTCCAGCGGATTTTTTCATAATCTGTCCAACTAGAAAGCCGATGGCTTTGTCGTTGCCGGCTTTGATATCAGCAACCGCCTGCGCGCTGGCCGGGTCGATTAAGACTTCATCGACAATCTTCGCTATTTCAGCTTCGTCACTGACTTGTAGCAAGTTACGTTCATCAGCTATTTTGCGCGGATTAGCAGCACCGTTCATCAACGCATTGAATAATTCCGTCGCCGCGTTTGACGTGATCTCAGCCTTTTCAGTCATTTCCGCCAGCGTCAATAAATCGTCGACATCAGCGACACGTATTTCAACGTCATCTTCCTCAGATACCAACAAACTGCTAGCAATCCAGTTCGCTACCCGCTTGGCTGCTTCTTTCCCACCACTCGCAAGCGCAGTTGAAACCGTCTTAGCGTACTCCTGGTGCGACAAAATCTTATCAACCACCGAACTATCGACGCCTAGCTCGGCGAATTCTTGGCGGTAAGCTGGTGGTAACTTTGGTACGGATTTTTGAATGTCGGTAATTTCCTGCAGAGTCAGGACAATCGGTGGGATATCAGCATCTGGCATGTAACGGTAATCTTGAGCTTCTTCTTTGGAACGTTGCGAGACAGTCTTCTGTTTGGCTTCGTCCCAACCGCGTGTTTCTTGTACAACTACCTCACCCTTTTCTAATCGTTCGACTTGACGCTTGAATTCATAGAGGGCGGACTTCTCAACACTTCGGAACGAATTGAGATTTTTTACCTCTGCCCGCTTACCAAGTTCACTCACACCCTTTTTAGCGACTGAAACGTTAACATCAAAGCGCATATTGCCATGATATAGATCACCCTGCGTCACGCCGGCATAAGTCATCAAGCGATGCAGTTCGCTGGCATAAGCACGCGCTTCTTCGGCCGAATGCATATCAGGTTCGGACACGATTTCAATTAGCGGCGTTCCAGCCCGGTTCAAATCGACCAGTGAATAGTCACCGTAATGCGTCAACTTGCCAGCGTCTTCTTCCATGTGGGCATGATGAATACGTACCGGTTTGGTCTTACCGTTCTCCATTGTCACATCAATCTGACCAGCCAGGATGATCGGGTGATAAAACTGCGTTGTCTGGTAGCCCTTTGGCAAATCAGGATAAAAATAATGTTTGCGATCAAACCGACTGACTGTGGCGATGTCAGCATTCAAGGCCGCACCAGCTCTTATGGCCAGTGTTATTGCCGCCCGATTTAGAACTGGCAACATACCAGGTAAACCGTAGTCGATCGGACTGACGACACTATTGGGCGACTTATCACGGGCATCATTATCGGCGCCGCTAAACAGCTTCGTGGTGGTGGCCAACTGCACGTGACATTCAATACCGATGGTCATCTCATAGTCAACCGCAGCCATACCTATACCGCTCCTAAATCTTTAAGCGCTTGGCGGAATGCCGCCAGTGCACGTTTGGTCATATCGTAATTCAATTTTACGACGGCTTCATGGGCGATTTGGTTGCGTATCTTATGCGCCGTCCAAACATGATTAGCGTTCGTCCAAACCCGCTGAGCTGACTTCATGCGCTCGCCCATAGTATTGCCGGCGAAACCACGCTCCTTAAGGGCATGATCAAGCAATTTGTCGGCGTTCAAAATGGCTAATTGATAACTATTGCCGTCGCCTTCTTTGACTTGCTGTTCGACGGTTAGCCAACGGACGCGATACTTCTCGACGTCTAAGTGTTGTTTGCCGCCGCGCCCCATCGTGATGAACGCAAGCAAGCCACCGCCAACAATCAAAATAAGTGCGAATAAAATTATAAGTGATCCATCCATTTAATTTTCCTCCACGGATTTAGCCAGAGCCAGCAGAGCCGCGTCACTTTGCCGCCAACCGATTAACTGCACGCCAATTGGCATTCCTTCGTCACTTTTTCCAGCTGGGACGCTAAGTGCCGGTATGCCAGCCAGACTGGCCGGTACGGTCATGATATCGGCCAAGTACATTTTAATCGGATCATCAGTCAATTCGCCGAGTTTGAACGCTGGTGTCGGCGTGACTGGGCCAAGTAACGCGTCATACATTTTGAACAAGTGCTTGTATTCGTTGACGAGAAGCGTGCGAGCTCTTTGGGCCTGTAAATAGTAGGCGTCAAAATAACCGCTTGACAGTACGTAGCTGCCAATGAGAATCCGACGTTTATTCTCAGCCACGAAACCCTCATCACGCGAACGGCCGTAGAGTTCGGCTAGTGTGCTGACATTCTTGGCACGCCTACCATAGCGAACACCATCGTAACGTGCCAAGTTGCTGCTTATTTCTGCTGGCACAATAATGTAATACATCGCTAGCGCGTGAGCAACGATTGGCATGCTGATTTCTTCAACATCGTGACCTAAGGTTCGCAATCGATCGGCGTAATCCAATACCGTTTGTTTAACGCTCATATCAACGTCATCAGTTAGCCATTCTTTGATCAGACCGATTTTTTGCTTCGGTTGCACTTCTGCTGGTTTGAAATAATCAGATAATGTCGTCATATCACGCTCATCTTGGCCGGCCAGAATATCCATCACTAGTTCAGCATCGGCCACAGCACCAGCCAGACAGCCGATACAATCGGTACTGTTGGCCATCGCCACCACGCCGAAACGACTGACCATACCGTAGGTCGGCTTGACACCAACTACCCCATTGAAACTGGCTGGCTGGCGAATCGAGCCACCGGTATCAGTACCTAGTGCGAATGGCACGATATCCAATGCTACCGCTACCGCCGAGCCGCCAGAGCTACCGCCGGCCACTCGTGTATCATCGACAGCGTTCTTAGTTGGGCCGAAAGCTGAGTTCTCCGTACTGCCGCCATGCGCAAAGGCATCAAGATTAGCTTTACCAATGCAAATTGCGCCCTCGGCTTCCAGCCGCTCGACAGCAGTTGCCTGCAAGGGTGACGTGAAATCTTCAAGTATACGACTTGCCGCTGTGGTTGGTGTACCGAATGCCAAGAAATTATCTTTTACGACGAATGGTATGCCGGCAAGCCGACCGGTGATCTCACCATTATCGACTTTGACCGCTCGTTCGAGTGCCCGTTCTTCCGTCAAGCTTAAAAACACATGGTATGCTTCGTGCTTCTTTGCAGTCTGTAGTGCCTGCGTCACGTTTTCGGTCGCCGTCTTACCGGCATAGTCTGCAATTGTTGGCATCGTTATAAAACTTTCGGTACTTTTATTTGGTGATTAGCCTGCTCTGGCGCTAAGGTCAATAGTTGCTCTCGGCTCACTTGATAATCAATAACATTATCGTTACGACTGATATTTTCAAGATCAGTTACTTGATAGGTTGGTTCAATACCTTCAGTGTCCAGTTCACCAAGCTTCTCAACATAATCAAGTGTTGCGCCAACGTTAGCCTGTAAAGTATCAATCTCGGCATCTTCAAGCTGCAAATTAGAAAGCTGTGCCAGATGTAGCACATCTTCGCGCGAAACGTGTGTCATGAGTTCATTATACCGTAAAAGCTGGTGGTTCTAAAGTAGCTAGTAATAAGTAAATATTGCTGTTCCTGTAACCCCATCTGATCCTGAGCCACCCATTGATTTGCCATTGAACGAGCCTTTACCACCCCGACCGTTAGTAGAGCTGGGGGACTTACTTGACACGCTAGCACTGAGGTTATATAACACCGGGTCACTAGCCATGAAGGGGTAACTGGCGCTGTAGTTACATCTATTTCCATTCGTATTAGAGAACGCTACCCAATTACTACCACCACTATCAGAGTGACAGTAAACTTGACCGTCACCAGGCAGGCCATTCAGGCTACCGAGAAGCGCATCAACACCGTTGCTACTATTAGCTGAACTCGTTACGTTGGTGGTACACCAGACCTCGCCGATGTCGGTGGTACCGCAGAGGAGGCCGCCAACAGAGCTGAGACTCATGACCTTCTTGCCATTGAACGAGCCTTTACCACCCCGACCGTTAGTAGAGCTGGGGGACTTAC
>CAYSAD010000003.1:84299-84439 GCA_964428955.1 uncultured Candidatus Saccharibacteria bacterium
TACTATTAGCTGAACTCGTTACGTTGGTGGTACACCAGACCTCGCCGATGTCGGTTAGGCCACACATGAGACTGCCATAAGCCACCAGACTATTCGTCGCCCCTACACTAGCCAAGACACCGCTTAGCTTTGCCCGCGTG
>CAYSAD010000003.1:84539-124397 GCA_964428955.1 uncultured Candidatus Saccharibacteria bacterium
GTGCTTATGTTTTGGCGTTAATCTCAGTGATTAAGTCACGTAGTTCAGCAGCCTTTTCAAATTCCAGATTGGCACTAGCCAGTTCCATTTGCGAGGTCAGTTCTTTGACGAGCGTCGGATATTCATCTTTCGGGATTTTCTTCAGGTTTAATTTTGGCTTCTTCTTGTCTTCGCTCATCGGAATGATAGCCCGTAAGCCTTCGCCGATTTCCTTGTCGATTCCAGTCGGCGTGATGCCATGTTCTTGATTGTATTTTTCCTGAACTTTACGGCGACGATTGGTCTCATCGATCGCCCGCTTCATCGAATCGGTCTGCTTATCGGCGTACATAATTACCCGACCTTCTTCGTGACGGGCCGCTCGACCAATCGTCTGAATCAACGCCCGGTCTGAGCGCAAAAAACCTTCTTTGTCGGCGTCTATAATAACTACCAAGCTGACTTCTGGTAAATCCAAACCTTCGCGTAGCAAATTGATACCGATCAGCACGTCATACGTGCCCATTCGCAAGTCTTTTAAAATATCACCGCGTTCCAGCGTGTCAATATCGGAATGGATGTAAGCCGTTTTAATATCGAGATCGAGCAAGTACTGTGATAAATCTTCAGCCATGCGCTTCGTCAGGGTTGTTACCAGTACACGCTGACCTTTTTTGGTGCGGTCACGAATTTCAGCGATCAGATCGTCAATCTGACCCTTACTCTTACGGACATCGATTATCGGATCGAGTAAACCGGTCGGCCGAATCACCTGTTGGGCTGGCTCGGGAGTGTGTGCCAGCTCGTAATCACCCGGCGTGGCCGATACATAAATCGCTTGATTGATATGTGTATCGAATTCATCAAACCGCAATGGGCGGTTATCGAGAGCGCTCGGCAAACGGAAACCGTAATCGACCAGCACTTCTTTACGTGCCCGATCGCCATTATACATACCACGAACTTGCGGCAAGGTCATGTGACTTTCATCGACGAGTAGTAGCCAATCGTCATCGAAATAATCAATCAATGTAGCCGGCTGCTCGCCCGGTTCCCGGTTTGTCAGATAACGTGAATAATTCTCGATACCTTTCACGAAACCGGTTTCTTCCAGCATCTCCAAATCGTATTTCGTGCGCTGCGCCAAGCGTTGGGCTTCTAGTAATTTATCATTCTTTTCAAACCAGTCTAGCCGGTCTTCGAATTCTTTCTTAATATTTTCGATCGCGCGGGCCAATTTCTGTTTTGGCGTCACATAGTGACTGCTCGGGAAAATCGAGACCTCTTGTGGCTCACCCAAAATTTCACCAGTCAATGGGTCGATGCGCGTAATCCTATCGACATCGTCGCCGAAAAATTCAATTCGATACGCTACGTCACTGCCGGCCGGGAAAACATCAACCACGTCACCTTTGACCCGAAATGTACCACGATGAAAATCAATATCATTGCGTTGATACTGAATATCGGTCAGATGGCGAATCAGCTTATCCTGTTGGCGGCGTTCACCAGTTTTTATCGTGACCGACATTTCAGCATAATCATCCGGTGAACCGATACCGTAAATACAAGATACTGAGGCCACAATAATGGTGTCACGCCGGGTCAACAACGCACTGGTCGCGGCGTGACGCAGGCGATCGATTTCTTCATTGATAGCCGAATCTTTTTCAATATAGGTATCGCTACTAGAAATGTAGGCTTCTGGTTGATAGTAATCGAAATAACTGACGAAATAATGAACCTCGTTATCGGGAAAATAACCTTTGAATTCGCTATAGAGCTGAGCGGCCAACGTCTTATTATGCGCCAGTACTAGTGTCGGTACTTGTCGATTCTGGATGATATTGGCCATCGTGAAGGTTTTACCACTACCGGTCACCCCAAGTAGTGTCTGTTCGCGTTCACCCTTTTCAAGACCATTTATCAGTTGAGCAATAGCCGTCGGCTGATCACCGGTTGGCTGATAGGCAGTTTCGAGACGAAATTTAGTCATCCCTTAAGTATACTACTTATCGTGTAGCGAGCAGATGATTGCTCGAGCCTCTTTGTACTCAGGTGTATTAAAAAACCACAAGTCTCTAGTAATGTATAGAACGCAGGATACCATATGCCGTTGCTAAATCGCCTGAACTCAGATCACTCTTTGCTTGTTCAGCTGTTTGCAAATAATTTGAAAAATAATCTGAGTTGGTATCAACTGGCCTACTAGTAAATGCATTAAAGAAGTCGACACTTGCCGCTGAAACTAGTCCATTTTCAACATTTTTATCTGGATATAGCGCACTCTGTTCCGGCAGGCAAGTTTTAGTTGTTTTGGGACCATCGCTGTCTTTGCCATTTGAAAGATAGACAAATGGCGCGTAGCCTTTGGCTGGATCGTAGTAGTATGCTTGGACAGCGTTGACCGTCGAATTTTCGTAGTCAATCATAGAATCGTCAACTGTAATCGTGGCCTTTGTCGGTTCACTCTTGACAACTGTAATTGACGTTTTCGGCGCACCACCGCAAGAGCCACCGACGCCGTTGATACCACTCTGGACAACAAGCACCTGATGACCGGTCGGATTTTTAATCGAAGCTTTGTCGTGTGCTGGCAGACCCATTGCCGCTTGGACAACCGATGCGCTAACTGTCCAGTCTGACGGATAATCAAAACACGTCTTTTCTTCATCGAGACAAGTAGTTTTTGTTTGTACTTTCGGTGTATCGACTTTACTGACTATCGGATTTTGGGTGTCCACCGTCTGGTTCTTATTCATAAAATTCTGCCAAAATATATAGCCGAGCGCGCCAATAAGCGCAATAACAAGAATCGTAATAATGACAGCTTCGTATGTGAAGCCTCGTTGACTTAAATTCTTCCGCATAGAGATAAATTCCTTAGATCTAAAGTAATTGTTAGTATTTAACTACACGGAATTCAAAAGCACAAGCATTTTCTTAGAATCGCTATAACTAGCCGCGACCAGAGGCACGCCTGAGAATTGGCTGCGCGTCTTCATCATAAACGAAATCAGCGTATTTCGCATCAAGTGCCGCGATGACTTTGTCGACTAGTTTCTCTGGATCGGTATCAAAAATAACGTCACGCGCGCCTGGTGCTTGCACATTTTCCAACAGGGTTTTGACATAATCAGCCAGCCCACCGCTACCAAGTAATACGCCGCAGACTTTATGGCTTTCCAATGCCGTTGAAAGCTCATGCAAACTACCCATACGACCACCGACCGTGATAATGGCATCGCTACTGCGAACTAAGTGGACGTCGCGACCAACGTATTCCATGCCGGTGAAATTGATGTAATCGAATTCTCTGGTCGGCAGGCGATAGGTTGAAACATGTTCACGAAACGAGCTAGCCGGTGAGAAACCGACGGATACGCCAGTACGGTTTTTGACACTGAACGCGCCCATGGCGGCGTAATGCGGCAACCCGACGGTAGCGCCTGTCGTCAACGTTTTGCCTCTTTTGGCAATCCATTTACCGAGTTCATAGGCCAATTGATGGGATTGCGTCACACTATCACCGCTGGCCGCGCCTGACACACAAATTTGGTATCTCATGATTCCAACACCTTCGCTTTAAAGTCTGCCGGCGCGTCAGCGAGGTACTTCTTCAACTCATCCATTGAAAGTAATCCGGTCTGAGCGCCCATCTTCTGCACAACGCTCATGCTGTTGATTGGCGCCCATGACAGTGCTGTCTCGAGTGATTCGCCCAGCGCCAAAGCAGCCGCGATAGTCGACGCAAAGGCATCGCCCGCGCCGGTTCGATCGAGTGGCGGCGCCGGATCAGGGTAGTTCGGCATAAACAACATTTTTTCACCATCAGAAGCGTATGCACCATCAGCACCATCAGTAATAACGGCAACCGTTACACCGAGCTCGTGCATAGCCTGAATCAATACAGCCACATCAGCCCGGTCCTTACCCGTTACCTGCGCCGCTTCTTCACGGTTCAGTATGACGATTTCGGCCCGATCATAAAACGGCTTCATTTTCTCGGTACCCCACATCAGATGGTACATGCCCGGCTGGAAAACCAGTTTTATATCCGGATTCTCACCAAGATAGCTAAGGATCGCTTCGTGCAGCGGCCAGGTTTTCTCACCAAGTACTCCCAAATATAACCAGTCAGGTTTTTGCGCTGGTTCACGCCATTGATATGAGTAATCCTCAAAGCGTTGCAACTTCGTACGATCAGCGCCGTAGCGAAGGACGTAATGGTAGTTCGATTTCATACCTTCCTCTACGACCAAATCATCGATGCCGACGTGCTGCTGTTTTAGATAGCTCATCATACCCTTGCCCGGTTCGTCATCGCCCAGCCACGACATCAGACTAGCACTGAGGCCAAGCCGAGTCATCGACACTGCAGCGTTCGGACTACACTCTACCGCTTCAACGATATCGACATTGTCATATGGTAGTTTCGCCCCAAGTTCAAAAGAAAGTCGTTGATAGCCTTTATCGTCGGTCGTAACGGTAGCATGATCTTCCGATAGCTTAATGAAAGCGTCGGTAATTATATCACCAATACATAGTATGCGTGGTTTGTTCGTGTCGTCCATCATGCTGTTTTCTCCTGTCAGTTTTGTTTTTACGGATTCACGCGATAAATCGTCGATCGCAACCAGCCCAGCATCAAGTGCCATACGCTGCGTAATTGCTTCGTCGGTCCGCGGATGGGCACTGTAACGTGCCACGATTTCACCACGCAGTGACCGTTGACCATGTGACACCAAACGCTTTTCGAACGGTATTTGGTGGTGAGCGTTTTCAATGGCATCAATCAGATTGAATGACACGACTTCACCGTTAAGCTGCAGCAAGACGAAATCATCGTCGTACAATAACTCGTGACTAGTTTCTTTCACTATGTAGGCATTCAGTGCTAAATACAGTTCATGCGCAGTCGTGTCGGCTGGATCAAGTCTGAGTTGGCGCATGACCGTATGTGCAGCCTGTGTAATGTCAGCAATTAAACGTACGTCCACGCCGTCGTGGCCGGTCGAGGTTTCCAGTTGTTGAAGTACCACTGGAAATAACGGCTCATTCGAGGTTAACAGACCCTGTAAAAATTTAGTCATGCTTGCACCTTTAAGATTTTCTCATCAACTGGCATATCGTGGAGTTTGGTATGTTGATGTAAGATTCCGGCTTTGGCACCGATCTTTGTCACGACTGAGGTGGAATTAGCACTGGCAAATACAATTGCATCTTTCAAACTTTTGCCCTGTGCCCACTGGCTTAAGAAACCGGAACCGAAGGCATCGCCAGCTCCGGTACGATCAAGTACTTTGACATCTTCATACATACCAGCTTTTAAAATAGTTTTACCATCACTCGCCACTACGCCGTTTGGTCCATCACTGACGATAACGACTGGCACGAAATGCAAAGCGTGTCGAACCAATTCCTCGAGTGTTTCCCCTTCAACGAGCTGCTGCATCTCTTCTTTGTTCATACACAAAACATCGACACTCTCAAGTAATGCCTTTAGCTTTGGCGGCTCGGCTAATTCTGGACCAGCCGGATTAAGCATGACCTTCGTGTTCGTTTTCTCGGCATAATCGACGATCTTCTTTAGAAGCTCGATGCCGCCATTTGCCAGTGATGTCGGATACACCCAATCGGCGCTCGCAATCGCATCAAAATCGAGGTCTTTGCCATGTTTGTCGGCCGATACGCCGCGATGGTTTAAAATAGTGCGCTCACCATTCGTTGCAATCAGTATCGTCGAGTAGCCAGCTTGGTATTGATTTTTCCTAACGACATGTGATGTCGCCACACCTTCTTCATCAAGATCGCGTAAAATCGTCTCCGAGGCCGGATCATTGCCGAGTGTCCACATATACTCGCTACGTAGGCCTTGACGAGCAAATGTCACCGCCACATTGCTGGCGTTCCCACCAGTCGCAAATGTCACATCGCTCACTTCCATTTTGACGCCGAGCGGCAAATGGGTATAAGCGACTTTGCCTTCTGTATGTGGATCGAATTCGTCGCTCGCCAGAAAAACATCTTGAGTTGCCTTGCCGATTGCCAGAATCTTTGGTGTTTGCCCACTCATATTAATGCTTATTATATCACTTATGGTTGGAAAGATGACAGTTGTGGCGTATTTTTGTACATATGTCTGAACATTTTTTCAACAATCCTAACGAGGAGTACGAAGCTGCGTCGTGGTTGACGACTCTTAGAATCATGCAGCATATTGCCGAGCGGACAGAGCGCAATTATTCGGTTGCCGTGCAACTATGCCACTTGACACTTCAAAAACCGGACGAAGCTTACGAAGCAATGCGTAGAGCAGCCGTCGCACCAACCGGCATTGAACCTACCGCGGAAAAAATGTTTATCAACGAGCTTGGCGCCGTATCACGAGAGGGTCGAATCGTTCAGGGCCTCAGCGACGCGGCAGCATTACTATGCGATGATCTGTTAGCACAACACGTCAAAGAACAAACGCCTTTTGAACGATTAATACCGCTCGTCGACGAAATGGTAGATTTCTGCGATGACAAGTATCTACAACCAGTCTCACACGAGTCACTCAAGCAGACTTCATATGGTCGACGACTGCACTTTTCTCGTATTGAAGCCGATTATTATATTCGAGAATACGACCAAGCTCAAAACTAAACGACAGCTTTTCCAGCTGACCCAAAGGCCGTTATTTTTTCTTCGACAACGGCTTGAACCGCTGCATATACTTCAGGCATCAGTTTTACGACAGCGTATTCATCAGGATTTTCGTTTAAGACTTTTTCTAAAGTCTTACGAAAGGCATAACGCATATCACTATTGATGTTTACTTTACTGACACCGATTCTGGCCGCTTCCTCGAAGAAGTGTAGCGGCGTTCCGCTACCACCATGCAGTGAAATCTGGCAATCAATCGCATCGCGGATTTTCTGCAATAAGTCTAAGTCGAGTTCTTTCGGTACCGGATATTTACCGTGGAGATTACCGATAGCCGCAGCATACGTATCAACACCAGTTGCCTCAACAAATGACTTGGAGCTCTCGGGAGTGCTGAATGTTTTTTTGATCGCTTCGTAATCAATGGCTTCTTCGTGAACATTCGACGAACCACCAAAATAATGCGGTTCGCTTTCTACAAGTGCACCGGTGAATTTCGCATACTCGACGATTTCTTTAGTCTTGTCGATTATATCTTCGGTAGTGGCATCATGATTCGCCTGTGAAATATCGATATGAATAAACTCAAAACCAACGTCGATAGCACGTTTGCAGGCTTCGACCGTTGGGCTATGATCGAGATTGATATACATTTCAATGCCATACTCTGCCCTGTAGTTATCGACCATGTCACGGATGTTTTCCAACCCCATCGCCTCAACCTCACCGTGGCTAACTTCGACCAAAACTGGTGAATTCAAATTTTGAGCGGCTTTACTGACAGCAATCAACGTCTCCTGATTGTCGATATTGAACGCACCAACTGCAAAATGCTGTTGACGTGTGCGTTGGTATAGATGGCGCGCACGCGTCGTATTATCTCTAATTTCTGTAATTGTCAGTCCCATAGTTCTCCTTTTTACCATTGGTGATATTGCGGGGTTGATTCAATGAACGTCTTGACTCCAGACAACATGGTATCGCCCGTCAAGTTAAAGTGTGTCAGCAGTTCGGCAGGCGCGCCCGATTCGCCGAAGTGATCACGCATACCAAGTCGCAAGAGTGGCGTCGGTAGCTGTTCGCTTAAAAGTTCTGCCACAGCGCCACCAAAACCACCGTTTATCTGGGCTTCTTCGGCCGTTACGACCCGGCCGGTCTTTTTCACACTGGCCAGAATCGTCTCGCCGTCGAGCGGTTTAATTGTCGGCACATGTACGACTTCGGCGCTGATACCTTGAGCTTCAAGCAAGTGCGACAAAACCAATAACTGATACGTCATCGTCCCTGTTCCAAGTAAGCTGACATCGCTGCCGTGGCGCAACACGTAGGCTTTACCGATTTCAAATGGCGAATGTTCGGTACTGAAAATTGGCGTGGCTTCGCGGGCCAGTCGCAAGTAGGTTGGTTTTCTATTTTCAGCGATCACCTGGGTGGCTTTTTTAGCCTCAATCGAATCACCTGGCGCGATTACGATCATATTTGGCAATACCCGCATCAACGCGATATCTTCCAACATCTGATGCGTAGCACCGTCTGGGCCAACGCTCACGCCAGCGTGCGAGCCGATAATTTTCACCGGCTGATCGTTCAAACAAATCGTCGTGCGGATTTGTTCCCAGTTTCGTCCCGGGCTAAACGCGGCGTAGCTACTGGTAAATGGAACCTTTCCGGCGCGAGCCATACCACTAGCAACCGTTACTAAATTCTGTTCGGCGACACCAACTTCGATATAGCGCTTCGGGAAAGCAGCTGCGAAATCCGACATTTTCGTACTGTCAGTTAAATCAGCACAAAGTGCGACGACATTCTCGTTTGTTTCGCCGGCAGCGACCAGACCGCGGCCAAAACCGGCCCGAATCGGCTCTTGCTTTACGTCACTGGCCATATAATGCGGATTTAGACTATAGTCACTCATTCATATTCTCCGGTAATTTTGCCATCCAGTGTGCGTAGTTTTCGAAGCGCGGCTTTAGCCTGTTCACTATTAGGCGGCGCGCCATGCCAATGATAATCATACTCCATGAAATCCACGCCTTTGCCTGGAATAGTATGAGCAATGACGATACTCGGTTTGTTAGTAATGGCGCGTGCCATACTGGCGGCGTCGATGATGCTCTCGATGTTATGGCCGTCGATTTCCTGTACGTGCCAACCGAAACTTTCCCATTTACCGCGCAGATCCTCGAGCGGCATAACATCTTCGGTCGAGCCATCGATTTGTATGTTATTGCGGTCGATGAAACCGATCAGATTACCAAGTTTGTACTTACCAGCGAACATAGCCGCTTCCCAAATATTACCTTCATTCAGCTCACCGTCACCAGTTACAAAGTAGACCCAGCGATGACTGATATCATCGATATATTTCAAGCTGTAAGCATAACCGGCAGCTTGCGACACACCCGAACCAAGTGGCCCGCTGGTATTTTCAAGTCCTGGTAATTTGGTGCGCTCCGGGTGACCCTGTAACCGACTGCCGAGTTTACGCAGCGTCAATAATTCTTTGACATCGAAAAACCCACGCTCGGCCATAGCAGCATATTGGACCGGTACACAGTGGCCATTCGAAAGAAAGAAAATGTCGCGATCAGCCCAGTTTGGTTCTTCCGGTTTTAAGTTTAAAATATTGAAATAGAGCGCCGAAAAAATGTCAGCCAAACCGAGCGGTCCGGCGCTGTGGCCACTGCCAGCATGCTCCAGCATGCGAATGATGTCTTTGCGCAACAGGTTGGCTTTTTCTTCCAGCTGCGTAATCGTTAGTTGCCCACCCAAAATTTTATATCACTCCGTGCTTATTTATCTCTTTAACTAGTGTAGCATATGCCTCGTCGGCGTTGGCGCTCTTAGCGATAGCCGCGCCGACGTTCAGCACGTTTATGCCACCCTGCGACATACCGAACGCGTTTTCAATCGTCACACCGCCATCCCAACCAATCTCCGCCGTCTGGTTGATGTCACGAATCAAGCGGACCTTCTCTAGCTGCATTAGATTGGCTGTACCACCGTAATGGCCTAGATCACCACTAAAAATCATGACGTGATCGGCGATTTCCAGTGGCCCGCTCACTTCCAGTGGCACAGTGGAGCGCTGCAAGGCAACGCCAGCCTTTATGCCAGCTTGTTGGATTTGTTTCATTATCGGTACTAAATCTTCTTGAACTTCGGCGTGTAGAATGATGAGACTTGGCTTCAAACCGATAAGTGTCGGCACGTGATCGGACGGCTGCGCCACCATAGCGTGAATATCGACTGTCCACTCTTCCGGCCACCACAGTTGCGCCGCGCTAACAGTAAACGTCGGGGCGAAAACACCGTCGCTGATATCAATGTGAACACGCTCTGCAAACGCATTTAAAACTTGGGCTTGGGCTTTGTAGTCGTCAGGGTTTTCCGCTAGTAGCGTTGGGGCGATTTCGGCCATGATTTCAAAGCTCGTCAATCTGCGCATTACGGCGTTTGAACCTGGAAGCGGCGGCAAAGGGCGTGTTCAGCCAGGTTTCGACGATACCTTTCCAGGCAGTCTCGTCGTCTTCCAATACGCGGGCAGGCAGACAAAGAATATTACTATCATTATCGTTACGCGTCATTTTAGCCTCGTAAGCATCCCACACCACACTGGCCCTAATACCGCGGAAACGGTTGGCTGCCATCGCCATACCCTGACCGCCACCACATAGCAGAATCGCTCGCGGATCGTCACTGTTATCACCGATTATTTTCAGAGCAGCCATCTGCGCGAATTCCGGAAAATCATCGCCTGGATCAAGCTCGCTATCACCGACATCTTCGACATCGTAACCATGTTTTGCTAAGTAGGCAAACATTTTCTCTTTCAAATGAAAGCCATTGTGATCCGCACCCAGATAGATATTCATACTAGCTTTAGTATAAGCAGTTTAGCGGTACCTGTAAAGCCGTGACAATTCATAAATTATCTCTTTAGATTTTTGGCGACATCGGCGACCAATTCGACCAGACGATTACTATAGCCCCATTCGTTGTCGTACCAGACGCAGACTTTCACTAAGTTGCCACCGACCACGCGCGTCAACGCTAAATCAACGATACCGGAATGACTGTTACCAATATAATCACGACTAACCAGTGGTTCGTCGCTAACAGCCAGAATACCTTGATAAAATGGTTCGCCGGCCGCTTTTATAAAGACGTCGTTAAGACTTTCAACTGTCACATCTTTTGAAAGTAGCGCCGTAATATCACTGATAGATACGACTGGCGTAGGCACGCGCATACTAATACCATCAAATTTACCGACGAGTCCTGGCAGTGCTTTAGTGACAGCAATAGCTGCGCCAGTACTGGTCGGCACGATGTTCTCGGCCGCATTACGGCCTTCGCGCAGGTCTTTGCTCGGTGCATCTTGCAGTTTTTGACTAGCGGTGTAACTATGGACGGTTGTGAGTAATGATTTCTCAACCCCGAATTCACTTTCCAAGATTGCCATCACCACACCAAGACTGTTGGTCGTACAACTAGCATTGCTGACAACTTCCGTCGAGCCAGCCACGGCATCGTCGTTGGCACCCAGCACGATGGTATCAACACCGTCAGACTTGGTCGGTCCAGAAATCACTACCCGCTTGGCACCAGCTACAACATGTTTGCTGGCGCCGTCCTTATCTGTAAAGAAGCCGGTCGATTCGATGACTAAATCGACGCCAAGATCGCCCCATGGCAAAACAGCCGGGTCTTTCTCGGCTAAGACTTTTATTTTCTTACCGTTCACCACCAAGCCATCTTCATCAGCCGAAACGTCGTGTTGGTAGGTACCGTAATTGCTATCATGTTTGAGTAGATACGCAAGTGTTTTAGTGTCGGTGAGATCGTTGACCGCAACGATATTGAGATCACTGCGTTCGAAAGCGATTTTGAACGCGTTGCGGCCAATACGACCGAAGCCGTTGATGGCGATGTTAGTTTGACTCATGAAAGCCCACTCCTTTTTGTGATTACAAGCATTAGCATTTACTGTGATTATAGCGCACTGTTTCAATTGAGTGCAATATTTGCACTAATAGATAAAATATTGTAAACTATATTTCGTACCTTTACATCCCTATCGAAAATAGCGTTTCGTGAACCGTTCAGTTCATGAAACGCCGTTTTCGATAGCCAGCCCAATAAGAAGGCCAGCTAGCGGTAGCACAGAAAGGAGTCCAGTCATCATGACCAGACTCTATGACGCGACACACGGTCAGGTGCAAGAATTCCTGAAACGGCTCGCTGGTGCGGGCCTTACCCAAGAAGATATTGTTCGACTGACGAATAATCCGCCGCTCATGCAGAGCTGGATCGAGTCGCTCGGTAAGGAAACACGCATCACTGTCAATCTCGATACGCCAATTGAAATATTGTTCGGCAAGTCCAAACTTGCTTCGATGTTGAAACGAGCCGGCATCAAGACAGTTGATCATTTGATTGACTGGACCGAAGACGAACTCGGCGACATTCGGAACTGTGGCGATCGGTCACTTGCCGTCATCAAAGCGACACTGGCCGAGCATTTCCTGTCGTTATCGACGCGCAATGAGTTAGAGGCTCCTGACAATAGCCGCATTTACAGTCGCCTGGATCGAACCGTCGTAATGCGACCATGGCGGCGGCGTGACATCGGCCACCTGCCACTGAGCTGGTTCGTTCTACTCGGCGGTAAGAAATATGCCGAGCTTCCTGGTCAGTATGTCAATGACAAGATCGGCGATATCGCTAGCCTGAGCGACGACGAGCTGCGGAAGCACTACGGCGCAATCTGTGGTCAAAACCTGCTGGTCTGGCTCAACAAAAACTACCGCCAGTATCTTGATTAGGTACAACCGGTGGGGGCTGAGCTAAAACGCCCAGCCCCCACTCAATCCTCATTTTTTGAGGATTATTTTTTTCCAAAAAAAGCGGTGGATGTGCACAGCGTCTTATCGCCACGCACATCCACCATCGAACAGATCAGATGCCGCCGCCGTTGCCGAGGAATGCCTCAGCTCCGTTGAACGGCTCGTCGCGCCGACCAGTGTCGAATGCGTCCACGACCTCACCTCCTCTCGTCCGTGGTTTCATTGTATACTAATGTTATGAGAAAGAAAGAGCTGCTCGATAAAGCCCAGCTTCGCTATACCGAAGAACAGCTGCTGGAATTAGATCATGCCATTGATATCGCCACCAAAGCACATACGGGCCAAAAGCGTAAAAGCGGCGAGCCTTACATCATCCATCCTCTGGCGGTGGCGGCAATTTTAATCGAATGGGAAATGGATATCGACTCAGTCATTGCCGGCGTATTGCACGACACAGTCGAAGACACTAGTTTGACTTTAGCTCGTATTGAAAGCTTGTTTGGCGCTGATGTCGCCTTTTTAGTCGATGGTGTCACCAAAGTTTCAAAAGCTCGTAGCGGCATGCGCGACCTCGAAAGCTACCTACCCGCCACCAAAGACAACTTGACAAAACTTATGATCGCCATTGGTCAGGATGTTCGCGTACTTATCATCAAACTGGCCGACCGTCTGCATAACATGCGTACACTTGAGCACCTGCCCCGCGACAAGCAAAAGAAAATCGCTCGTGAAACCATGGAAGTTTTCGCACCCCTTGCCGACCGACTCAATATGGGACGTACTCGCGTACAACTTGAAGAGCTCAGTTTCCGCTATCTAACGCCGAACGACTTTATTCACACAAAGGCCCTACTCGATAGTCGAATTAAAAAGAGTCAGAAAAAGTTAAATGGCGTTCGACGTGATGTCGAACGCCAACTTCACAACGAAAAGATTGAATTCGAGATGGACGGACGCGTCAAGAGCGTTTACAGTCTTTTTAAAAAACTTGACCGCGTCGATGGCGACATCGATCGTATTCATGATTTGATTGCCTTACGCATCGTCGTCAAAGACCTCGACACTTGCTACCTCGTGCTCGCCGTTTTGCACGACCTTTATACACCGCTATTCGAACGCATCAAAGATTACGTCGCACAACCGAAAGCCAACGGTTATCAAAGCCTCCACACCACCGTTCAGACTAACAATGGACAAATCGTCGAATTCCAAGTGCGTACCGCTGAAATGCACGAATACGCCGAACGAGGACTGGCCGCCAGTTTCCATTACAATGAACAAAAACTCTCTGACGCGTACAAAAAAGGATACATCGCCGAATTACCGGAGCATTTGGCGTGGATTAAAGACTTGCAGCTAACAGCTGCAAAAACCGGTAAAAAGAAAACGTTTGATTCAGACAAATTTCGTATGAATTTATTTCATGACCGTATTTTCATATACTCGCCAAACGGTGATATTTACGACCTACCCCATGAATCGTATCCGCTCGATTTTGCCTATCGTATTCACTCCGACGTTGCCGCGCATACTAGTGGCTTCAAGGTCAATGGCGTCATGAAACCGTTTAGCTATCGACTCCAGCATGGTGATACGGTCGAAATTCTGACAAGTAAAACCGCTCTACCGAAAGAAGGTTGGAAAGAATTTATTGCTACAGCGCACGCTAAAAGCAAATTACGGCTTCAACTCAGCCGTCAAAAACATGGCCTAATCGAGACAGTTACCGATCGTTTACGTAGACGGAAACGTTAACTCTTTCGCTCAGCCTTAATCAATGCCGTTAAAAAATGTTTATACGGTTGGCGAATATCTAACTTTAAAACTTCTTCACCATTAAGCCAAACGTATGATTCATGTTCCCAACTCAATCTAATTTCTGGGTCATTATCACATTCAAGAAAATATAACTTTATCTCGACGTGCGTCAGCAATATGCGCTTTTGAAAAATTAACTGCAAATCGGTTTGCCGCACAACAATGCCAGTTTCTTCTACCAGTTCGCGCAGAGCACCTTCTTCGAATGTTTCGCCGACCTCAACAATGCCGCCTGGAAGATCAGCTTTTTGCGAGCGCCTCGGACGTTCTGGCCACACGCTACTCGTCAGTATCAAATATTTACTGTCGCTTTTTCGGCGAACGATAATTTTCGCGCCGCGCCGCATCAGCATAATTTATTTACTATTCCAACGCTCGATACAGCTCTTGATAATTGTTTTGGCTTCCTCGGCATCACCCCAACCTTTAACGATGGTACTGCCCGGTTTCTTCAGGTCTTTGTAATGGGTGAAGTGGTGTTCAACACGATTCTTCCAATTATCACCTAAGTCATCAAGGCTATTCAGCCAATCCCCTGCCTGGCGGTCATCGGCTGGACGAACCACAATCTTGTCATCCACTTCACCGTCATCCTCAAATTTCATGACGCCGAGTATTTTCGCTTCAAGCCAAACACCAGTCGGTAACGGCTCGTCACAAACAATAAGCGTGTCGAGTTCATCGCCGTCTTCATCGAGCGTCTGCGGGATAAAACCATAACTACATGGCTTTGCAAAAATCTGCGGCTCAACTCGATCAAGCATAAAGGCCGCACGCTTGCGGTCCCATTCGACCTTCAACATAGAGCCCTCTGGAATTTCAACGACGGTATTTACTGTGCCGGCGTCAATATCGCCAGGTGCTAGAACTTGATTAAAATCTGCCATGTCATGTCTCCTTCGGTTGGTCTTTGTTTATATTTTATCAGTTTTTTGCGTTTCAAGATATAATCGAGAAGAGATGTCGACCGCCAAACCACAATTATTACTGCCTGCCGCCTATGTCGCCGATGCCACCGCTGCTATTCTCGCTGCTAAAAAGAGAGTGTCATTTTTATGTATGCTGGTCACCGACGACCCAGCAACCGACGATCTCATCGACGCACTGAGTGCCGCCAGCCAACGCGGCGTCCAGGTCGATGTCGCCGCTGATGTGTTTACCTATGGCGAAGTGTCAGGCCATTTCATTCCAACTCGTTATTTTACGAAAAAAACCCGCACCACCACGCGTATGACGCAGGAATTTGAAGCCAATAACGTTAATTTCAACTGGCTTGGCCGCTTTAGCAACACGCCATTTACCGGCCGAACTCACTTGAAATGGTGTGTAGTCGACGATACGATTTATTCGTTCGGTGGTGTGAATTTATACGAGGAAGGCATCCACAATAGTGATTACATGTTCAAATTGACCGACCCGATGCTGGCCGATGTGTTAGTCGAAGAGTATGATCGTTTAGTACGAGCCGATACTGGTCGCTTCTCCTATCGAAGCCGTAGCGTCGTTTCGCGCGTCGGCATGGTTCATATAGATGGTGGCCTGCCGTTTGATTCGATCATCTACCGACGTGCCTGCGCCCTAGCACGCGATGCCGAACACATCTTGTACGTATCGCAGTATTGTCCAACCGGGAAGCTCAGCGGTCTCATGAAAAAGACCGATAGCGAACTTTATTTCAATACCGGCAAACATGCACCATTTTTGAGCAAGCTGGCGATTCGCGTCGGCTTGTTACTGACGCACAACAAAACACGCTATCGAAAGAAACGCTACTTACATGCAAAATTCATCATATTTACCATGCCCAGCGGTCACAAGATCGCCCTGACTGGTTCGCACAATTTCGTTCACGCCGGTGTCTTGCTCGGGACGCGCGAAGTAGCGCTAGAAACTGACAACATTAAAATTATCAATCAACTTGAGAATTTCTACAAAGAATACGTCGCTTAGCCTTTTTTCAAATCGTCTAAGTACTCACGAATAGCTAGGGCTGCCGTAGCGCCCTCGCCAACCGCACTGGCAATCTGTAAGGTTGCACCACTGCGTACGTCACCGCTGGCGAACACGCCTGGCATGTTCGTTTCTAGGCGCGTATTAGTTTTAATGAGCTTCTGGGCGTCAAGTTCAATATCACTGCCCGCCAAAAAGCCAGTGTTAGGATTGAGCCCGACAAACACGAACACACCGTCAGTTTCGAAGCTGATCTCTTGACCGTCTTTCTCAGCCGTAACACTACTGACAGAACCGTTTGTCGCCACAATTTCTTTGGTTTGCGTACCTAAATGAACTGTAATCTTACCAGCGTCAACATACTTCTGCAATTCGTGGATGAGAACTTCGCTAGCCTTTAACGTACTTCGTACCAACATGTCAATATGCGACGTAAAACGCGTCAAGAAAATTGACTCCTGAACCGCTGAGTTTCCGCCGCCAATAACGACTAGCCGCTTGTCGCGATAAAACGCACCGTCGCAAGTCGCACAATAATGCACACCACGGCCGTAATATTCAGCTTCGCCCGGTACGCCGATTTTATTGTAGTCGCTACCGGTGGCAATCAAAACACTGCGAGCTCGTTTTTCTTTGCCATCGACAGTCACCACTTTAATACCATTATCGTCGCGGATTGCCGTTACTTCTCCAAATTCAATCTTACTACCAAACCGCTCGGCTTGCGCCTCCAGTTGCTCGGCCAATTTTAGGCCTTCGATACCTTCGGCAAAACCCGGATAGTTATCAACCCGATCGGTAATTGCAGCCATTCCACCAATCACCGCTTTTTCGTACAAAACGGTCTCAATATCTTCACGAGTCGTATAGACTGCTGCTGCCAGCGCACTCGGACCAGCGCCAATCATGATTGTATCTGTTATGTCATCATTCATGTTTTTCTCTTTCGTTTACTATATATAGTATAGCACAATTACTGGGCGTAAAGCTGTTGATAATACTGAAGCAGCAGCGGTGGAATGGTAGGTTCAGAAATCGTTTCCGGTTTTGGAATCGCCATTACGACGAACTTGATTGGAGTATTTGGCGGAATGTTTTCACCGCTGCCAGTTGCACCATAAGCCAAGTCTGCCGGCATTGTGATTAATCGGACTCCTCCGATTTTCAAACCGACGACACCTTGTTCCCAGCCGTCAACCAAACCCTGGGCTGGATCGAGCGGTTGCTTGAGTGACTTACCATCGATCGACTGGTCAAAGACTTTACCACTTGGGTTCCAACCGATGTAATAGGCAGCATAATCAGTGTCGCCTTTCGCCAATGTTTTACCAGTGCCGATTTTCAAATCTTCCATAGCAAGCTTGCTAACTTTTATAGCATTAAACTTAGTGGGCTGCGAAGCGTAGGGTTTGAATGAGTTATAATATTTTTTAGACAATGCAGCAGTCTGCGCGTCAACTTTCTTCTGATAGGCGTCGGTATCTTTTTGGTACTGAGCAGAAAGCTCCTTATACTGTTCTTGGTCTGATTTCTGATTTATCGATGACAAAATCATTACCACGAACGACACAACCGTGCCGGCAATCATCAAAAGTGTAATGAACCAAATAAACGCACGCTGACTTTTTTTAGTCGCCATAATCTCCTATTCTCTCAATTACTCGTTCCAGTATACCAAACCCTTACTTCTCGTGGTAGGTTGGTGTTTGAAAATAGTCATCCTCAATGATTTTCTGAGCTCGCCATACGCCAAGCGCTTGACCGAGTGGTAAAACGTCACTGTAACCGATAGCATCAGCTGCTTGGCGAATAAGTGAAGCAAGTCGTCCGCTCAGGCGGATCTTATGCCACTCGAACACTGCCCAATGTTCACCGACAGGTACGACAGTTGGTGGTATTACTACTTTGTATTTTTTAAGAGGCCGTTTCAACCGTTCACGCTTAATGTTCGCCGCCACAAATATAGCATCGTGCAGTGCCGTCTGAGCCAAACCACTGTGAGGTGTTTCAGCATTATCACCGATAACATATTCGTTATCACTGATTTTCATGTAGTCATCGACAACAACCTTCGCGCGCTTCGAAAACTCGAAATATTCGCCGTTGATAGCGTAAAACGGATGGTTAGCCACTCCAGATGTCCAAATAACAGTATGGCTTTTAATCGGCTTGCCGTTGACGATCAGACTGTCGGCGGTCTGGGCCTCGACCCGCTTGTTTGTTTCAACGCTAACGCCGAGCTTCTTCAGTCGCTTCTCGACACTTGCACTGGTTTTCTGGCTCATTCTCGGCAAGATTCGCGGTGATGCCTCGATCAAATGAATTCGTAACTTGCGTTTCGGTAAGTCAAACCTCACCCGTAGGCGTTCCAAATATGAACCGAGTGCCGCGGCAAGTTCCACACCAGTCGGACCGGCCCCCACAATAACATAGTCCTTTTCCATAGCGTGTTCTTCTAGGATCTGCTCGTACAAATGTTGTTTCATTTCTTTGATTTCAGCTTCCGATTTGATACCGAATGAATATACTTCAAGTCCTTTGATACCAAAATATGTTGTCACCGAACCAAGTGCCATGATCAACTTGTCGTACTCATATGAATTTTTCGAGGCTCCAACGACCCGATTCTCATCAGGATATATTTTCTCAACCGTATCAAGCCGCACATGGATATTATGCTTACCTGCAAAAATTTCACCTAGCGGCACCCATGACTGCAAGTGACTGCGACCAGTCGCCGTACCATAGAGAGCAGGATAATACTGGAAATCGCCTCGGTCGCTGATGAGCGTAATGTGGTTGGCTTTATCTTTAGCTAATTCCAAGGCTGCTTTGACGCCGCCAAACCCACCGCCGACAATTGTTACCTTCATTGTATGTCCTTTTTGTGTTGTTCTGTCTTACGAATAGTATACCATGCTTATGGTAAAAGTGGACCGACCGCTAACATGAGACACAGTACTAATATGGTAATCATTGAAAACTTAAACATCTTACGAGCCCAGGCGTCAGGAGCTTTGGTAGTCAAACCTATGCCAGCTAGCCATACCCAATACATACCAAATACGGCCATAACGAGGAAATATACGAGCCCTGTGTACGCCACAAACGTCAATGATAATGTGCTCAGTACGTATAGTATCGTGTAGACATAAATTTGAATCGTCGTCGAACGCACACCCTTAACTACTGGCATAACAGGAATCTTAGCGGCGGCATATTCTTTGCGTCGATAAATAGCAATTGAATAGAACTCGGGGAATTGCCAGAAAAATAGAATCAGAAAGACAATGATCAAACCGGCATCCACCTGGCCACTCACTGCTGCGTAGCCACCGGCAATCGGCATCGCGCCAGAAATACTCCCGACCAACGTACCGTGAATCGAGCGTCGCTTCGACAACGCACCATATAGCCATACGTATGTCACGAAGCCGATCAGGCCGATTGATACTACCAATAAATTCGTCCAGATGTACAGAATAGTGATTCCAGTGACTCCCAACAGCCCTCCATAAATAATCATGTGCGAGTTTTTGACCGCGCCGATCACACTCGGCCGCGATTTGGTACGCTCCATCATTCTGTCGATGTCTTGATCGAGGTAGTTATTGATCACACAGGCTGATGCGATTACCAGTGTCATGCCGCCAACCGTCGCTAGAAATAGCCACCAGTCAACATGGCCGGCTGCCGCTAGTAAAAACCCAGCAGCCGCAGTTAATACGTTACCGTACAGTACGCCCGGTTTGGTTAGCCGGTAATAGTCTTTCATGGTTGCCATCGTTAAAAACCTTTGTCTTTTTGATTGAGCATATAGTCGGTCTTACCGCTCGGCGATAAATCTAGCATATTGTAATTTAAGTTATGCATGATCCAGAGTGAGCCAACAACCACGATTAGTAGCAGAATTGCCATGAATACTGCCGCAATCAGCTTGAGCCGTGGTTTTTCACCATCAGCAACGTGTAAGAACAATACCAGCTGCACTAGCATCTGTACTAACGCAAGCGCACTAATAGCCATGATGAGTTGTGTGCCAGACAAGACTCGTGCGCTCACCAGGTAGTATGAGATGAGTGTCAATAACAACGAAAGTATAAAACCAGTTACGTACTGGACGAGCATGCCACTAGTTGTTTTATCGGTCATAAACTAACCCCCATCAAGTACACGACCGTGAAGATAAAAATCCAAATGACATCCAGGAAGTGCCAAAACATAGCGAACAAACCAAGTTGTCTCGCCAACTTAGGTGTTAAGCCGCGTTTTACGATCCCGAACACCAGCACCAGCAACCACAGTAATCCGATGGTGATGTGCAAGCCATGCGTACCGACAAGCGTAAAGAAAGCCGACAAAAAGGCGCTCTGCGACCAACTATGGCCAGCAGCAACCAGACTCGAGAATTCATTCAGCTCGATCGTCAAGAACGCGACGCCTAGTATGTACGTAACCGCCAAAGCGGCGATTACGAATCGAACACTCTTCTGGCGAGCCGCGATCAAAGCCAAGCCGCAGACAAAGCTACTCAGTAGCAGCGCCAGTGTTTCTACTAGGACCATTGGTAGCTCAAAAATATCATGTCCGCTTGGACCGCCAGCCGTGCCACCTCGCAACACCACGAAAGTCGCAAATAAACTCGCAAACAGTAGGCAGTCGGTCATCAAGTACAGCCAAAAACCGATACTCGTCCGATTATCGCGAACTATCAATTCACGAGTTGATAATTCGCTCATGCCGCTCTCCTCGCCTGGTGCTCGGTTTTTTTAATTTCCGCTACCGAAATGACACGTTCAGTTGCCGCATCATCAACCGACGCCGATCTAACAGCTATGACAATAGACGCCACTAAGCCAACGATGGCAAGCCACCAAATATGCCAAATGACACCGAAACCAATCAGGAAAGAGGTTAGCCCGATCAGTATACCGACGCTCCGGTTCTTTGGTACATGAATTGGCTCGATCCCGTGATCGGCACGCTTATGTGTCGCATGTTTCATTGTCCAGAAAGCGTCACGAGTCGAGACCGGTGTCAGACTCGCGAAATTGTATTCAGGAATCGGTGTTGGTGTAGACCACTCAAGCGTTCGACCATCCCATGGATCACTACCAGCGACAAGGTCCTTACGTTTCCAAATACTATAGCCGAGTTGCAGGAGTTGGAAGAAAATTCCCAACATGATAATGGCCACGCCTACGCCGGCCACAATAAATAACCACTGCCAGCCAAGTGATGCATCGTAGTGATCAAGTCGGCGCGCCGCACCCATAAAACCAAGTACATACAGCGGCATGAAAGCCAGTAAGAAACCAACCAGCCAACACCAAAATGCGCACTTTCCTAGAGTTTCGTGCAAGTAAAAACCGGTCAGTTTCGGGAACCAGTACGTTACACCGGCAAACATACCAAACAGCACACCACCGATAATCATCGTATGGAAATGCGCAATCAGAAATAGACTGTTATGTACTTGGTAATCAATTGCTGGCACCGACATCAGCACACCTGTCAACCCGCCAATCGTAAATGTCACGACAAAGCCCATAAACCATAACATCGGTGTAGCAAAACGAATCCGACCCTGGTACATCGTGAAGAGCCAGTTGAACACTTTCACTCCCGTCGGAATAGCGATAATCATCGTCATAATGCCAAAGAAAGCATTGACATTGGCACCCGCACCCATCGTGAAGAAGTGATGCAGCCAAACAGTGAACGACAATAACGCGATGGAAATAAGCGCCACGACCATTGACGTATAGCCAAATAATCGCTTGCGGCTGAAAATTGGAACGATCTCTGAAAAGATACCGAACGCCGGCAAGATTAGAATGTAAACCTCCGGATGACCCCATGCCCAAATCAAGTTGACGTACATCATCGGATTACCACCGAAATCAGCCGTAAAGAAGTGCATCCCCATTGTGCGATCAAGTGCCAACATACTAAGTGTCGCGGTCAGGATCGGGAAGGCAAACACCACAAGTAGCATCGCCGTAACGACCGACCACACGAAAACTGGCATCTTCATCAGCGTCATACCTTTGCGACGCATCGTAAAAATTGTCGTCAGGAAATTAACACCGGAAAGCAAACTACCGATTCCAGCGATCTGTAAACTCCAAATCCAATAGTCAACCCCCGTCCCCGGGCTATAGGCCAGTTCGGAAAGTGGTGGGTATGCCAGCCAGCCGGCTGGCGAAAACTCACCGATACCAAGCGATACGTTTATCAGCACCATGCCAGCAGCAAACAACCAGAAGCTGATCGAATTCAGGAGCGGAAACGCAACGTCACGTGCACCAATCTGCAGTGGCACGATGAGGTTTATCACACCGAACATGAAACCCATCGCAACAAAGAAAATCATAATCGTACCGTGTGCCGAGAATACTTGCTGGAACATATCGGATGAGATTGGTCCGCCACTATGCGTCGCAAAGACAGCCTGCTGGGTGCGAATCATGGCCGCATCAGCCACAGCGCGCAAGAGCATAATGACCGCGATCGCTATGTACATGATACCGATCTTCTTCGGATCGAGTGAGGTAAACCAATTATTCCAAAGATAAGACCATTTCTTGAAATAGGTTATGGCAATAAGAATGGCGATGAGCGCCAGACTCGCGCCGACGACACCGACAATCGTCACCATATCGTGCGGTAAGGCGTCCAGACTTAATCGGCCGAACATCAGTTTGTCACCCCTTCGTTGTGTCCCATATACTTACCTATAATAGTATCGTACAAACCGGCATCAGGCAAAGAAAAGTCCTTTACGACATTGTCATGGCTCGGCTGGGCTAATTTGCTATACCCGACAGTCGTCAGTGGCTCGGCTTGTGTCGCAGCAGTAACCCAGTTATGAAAATCACTATTACTCACTGCCGAAGCCGTGAAGTCCATGGAAGCGTATCCTGTACCGTTGATATTGGTATTCGTCCCCCGAAAATCACCGGTATGGTCGGCCATCAGACTCAACCGGCTACTCATCCCCGGCATAGTGTAAATCTGACCGCCGAGTTTCGGAATCCAAAACGTGCTCATCGGCGCATCGGCCGTCAGCTCAAAATCAACTGGTGTCTTTTCCGGGAAGGTTAACTTATCAAGTGATGCCACATGATAATCGGGATATAAGAATAGCCAGCGCCACTGTAGCGTCACGACTTGAACGCGAATTGGTTGTTGATCTGATGCAACTGTTTTGCGTGGATCAAGTTGGTGCGACGAAACTACCGCCACCACGCCTAGTACTGTAATGATAGCGATCGGAATTCCCCACCAAAGTGTCTCTAAAAACCGATTACTACTGGCATTTGGCCGATAGGTAGCCTTCGTATTACCTTCTCGATACTTCCAGGAAAAGGCAAACAGCATAATGAAGACCGGAATTACCACTGCCATACCGAGTGCGGTCGTAAATATAATCAAATCTTTTTCCTGATGAGCGACAACACCAGCTGGATTAAAAACATCCGTTTTAGTAATCAAATAGGCTATGCCGGCGTAAAAACCAACACCAAGCAAACTCACTACAATATAAATAAACGGTTGCACGCGCCGAGAGGATGATTTTTTAGAACGTCTCTTCATACTACTTCTGCTTACCATCATACCACCAACCATGCGTCGGTCCGCATTTTATCAACAAAATTTACTTGCGGAAGCGAAAAGCAACGACGAATGAAAAAATCGAGACGAATGCCAAAAGTACGATAGCTATAGTAGTGAGGAGCGGTTGAAATTCGACTTGGTTTAAACTACCAGCCAGTAAGATGGAAATCAGCGACAACGATAACAATGCTATCATGGCATGCGCACGGCCCAGCTCCAGGCGAACATCTTTTGATTTAACAGTTGAAATTTTTCGTAAGATTGATTTTTTAGTCATAACCACATTGTACACTGAATCAAACGATTTGGGCGTGTACTTTTTCGACCACTGTTTCAGTGATAGTCGCCACGATTCTTCCGGCTTCTTCGCTAGTCAGGGTCTTTTCAAAACTGGTCAATTCCAATCGTAATGTAATCGTCTTACGTTCACTGTCATTATCTGCCTGATAAATAACCAGTGGGTCCAGTTTTACGCTGACCTGCGCAGTAGGGAGCGCATCGCTCACCGTTTTGTAAATATCCTCGTAATGGACCGTGGCAGCAACTTTCAATGAGACATCCTGGGCAACACTTGGAAATTTACTGAGGGGCTTATAAAAGGAAGCTGGCCCGTTTATAGCCTGCATATGTACTTCAAAACCAGCCGCGAATGCTGGTAGCTTGAAAGTGCGAGCAACACTCTGTTTAAACTCACCGACTACACCCCAAATCAGACCGTCTTTTTCTATCACCACTGAACGTTCTGGGTCGTACGGCGCACATAGCTGCCTTCCCCATTCATCCTTTGTCAAATCACAGCTCACTAATGGGGTCAAGTTAGTAGTTTTTAAGTCAATAATCTGTTCAAGATATTTGCGAGCATGATAATAGGCTGCGCCTGTCGGCTGCTGCTTGTCGGCATAGGCTAACACGAGAGCGATATGACTATCTTCGTTGGGAACGTCTGGCTCAGTCTTATCCATCTCACCTTTGAAGTGAACTTTGTTCAGTTCAAAGATGGCAAATTGACCATAGCCAGCTTTTATATTCATGTGGACTTTATCAAGCAAGCTTGGCATCAAACCTATACGGTAATACTGCAAATCCGGACTAAGCGCATTAGAAAGTTGGTAAGCATGTGTAATATCCTGTTCGGCTCGCTTCATGATTTTTTCGTGCACGAAACTATAGGTTAGTACTTCATTAGCACCAGCCTTAGCGAGACTTTCACGGACTCTCTGCTTTAACACCAAATCGTTATTCATAGCCGCCGGTTTAATACTACGACGTGGCAACTCGCGCGGTAATTTGTCAAAGCCATACAGTCGGCCGACTTCTTCGACGATATCTTCGGGCAACTCAATATCTGTGCGCCAGAACGGTGGCTGGATCACTAGTGTATCCTCGCCATCAACAATACATTCAACATTTGAAAGCAATCGTCTTATTTCATCGGCTGTCAAAGATAATCCTAACCGTTCGTTGATGAACTCCGGTGTAACATCAACGGTATTTCTATTCTGGAGTGGCCTTTTTTCATCAAACACCGGACTGGCCTGTTTGCCTGGCGACACATCATAGATAGACGTCATCAGTAAATTCATGATGTGATCATTTTGTAGCGGACTTTGGCCTTTATTGAACCGCGTGAGTGCATCGGTAAAAACACCGTGGCGCATACTGCTTTTTCGCACGGTATACATATCGAAATTGGCAACTTCGAGCACGATGTTTTTTGTTTCACTACTCACTTCACTGTTTCCACCACCCATAACGCCAGCCAATCCAACCGGACCTTCACCGCTGGCAATCACGATATCATCTTCGCTCAACTCGTAAGTTTTGTGATTAAGTAACGTCACGGTCTCACCTTTTTTAGCTAGTCGCGCACCGATCTCGTGGTTTGGCAATTTGTCATAATCGTAAGCGTGCGTCGGTTGAGCCGTGAGAAGCATGACGTAATTCGTCACGTCGACGATATTGTTGATTGGCTTGCTGCCCATCGCCACCAGCGCGCACTGCAGCCATAGCGGGCTTGGCTTTACTTCGACACCTTTTATCGCTACCACCATGAAACGTGGTATTTTATCTGGGTCATCATTGAATACTTCCAACTCCAAACCTTCGGCGCTCTTGAATGCCGGTACGCTCTTGTACCAGTCTGGGCCAGTGAATTGCTCGTGCTGGATGCCGGCAATTTCCCGCGCTACACCGATTTGACCGAACAGATCCGGCCGGTGGGTGAACATTTTGTTCTCAATATCGATGATAGTGTCATCTAAGCTGTAAGCTCTGGCAAAATTAGCGCCTGGTTTTATTTCAACATCGCTCGGTTTCCATTCATCGATATCGATTTCCAAAATACCATCGTGGCTATCGCCGATACCGAGTTCTTTGGCGCTCGCCAACATGCCGTTTGAAACAATGCCGCGCAATTCTTTCGGTTCAAGTACGAACGGTTCTTTGTCACTGAACGTCGACGGCACGATTGATTTCGGTGGCAGCCAAACCACGAAGATTCCGGCACGGACGTTCGGCGCACCACAAACGACTTGGATGTTTTCGCCAGTTCCGGCGTCGATTTCACAGACCGACAATTTGTCGGCGTTCGGGTGCTTCTCGCATTTGACAACTTTCACGATTGTCGCGTCTTTGTAGCGTTCACTGAGGTCAATAACCTCCTCCACACCACCAAGCTGTTGGTTGATTTTTGCCACAAGCTCATCAACCGACAAGCCGATGCCGGTGAATTGTTTAATGGTATTTAAGCTGACTTTCATAGTTGCCCCCAAGCAAGCTCATGCTTCACGTTGCCGTTACCGTCAAAATTGCCAAACACAGCCCAATTACTCACCTTTATTCGATACATACGACTACCGTCAATCACTTTAAGCTGCTCAGTAACCTGAGCACTATCGCGATTCAGCGCACCACAATATCGCTCGACATCTTCCATGGAAGCATCAATCATTTCGGCCTTGCCTTCAAAATAAATACCATTCGGCGATTCCGTCAGCGGATGCTGCTTGATGATATTTCCGGCCACGTGCGGATTCGCGGCGATCTCCTGGCAGTGCCGCGTGGTCTGTTTTGACACGAAATAAAGATTCAAGTTATCGTCATGTGCAAAGTGCACTTCACACACCCATGGCTTGTCACCGCTCACCGTCGCCAGCGACATGTGCGGCGTCTTGGTGACGTATTGCCGGATTACTTTTTCAATTTCCTCGTTACTCATCTAAAACTGCCTCAAAAAATCTAACTTGGCGCTTTCAAAATGACGGACATCTTCAATGCCGTATTTCATCATCACCAAGCGGTCGACACCACAGCCGAAAGCAAAGCCGGTATATATATTCGGGTCAATATCAGCAGCCTTCAGTACGTTTGGATGGATCATGCCGCAGCCCAGTAGTTCGATCCAGCCTTCACCGCTACATATTTTGCAGTCTGGATTCTTACCTTCACAAAATGGGCAACTCAGCGCGAACTCAAAACTCGGTTCGGTGAATGGAAAGTAGAATGGATTGACCCGCACATCAAGTTTTTTGCCATAATATTCTTGTAAAAATTCTTGCAGTGTCGCGATCAACATGCCGGCGTGGACGCCTTTGGCGACGTAGACACCTTCGACTTGATAAAAGGTATGCTCGTGCCGCGCATCGAGATCTTCATTACGGAATACCCGGTCGGGCACGACGGCCGCGATCGGTTCGCCGTTTTCCAGATTATCGCGGTACTTTCGCATGACACGGTTTTGCATGGTGCTAGTATGCGCCGGTGCGATGAATTGCTCGCCATCTTTATCGGTCTCGACCGTCATGAAGGTATCGTAATCGTCGCGGGCCGGGTGGCCTTTGGGAAAATTCAGACTCTCGAACATGTGGTACTGATCGTCAATCTCACGCGACTCTTCAATCGTAAAGCCCATGCGCTGGAAAATACCGGACAATTCGGCGATCTCGCGCATCAGCGGATGCATCGTACCGTTCTCGGCTGGCAACAGTGCTGGCACGTCGCTGTTCACATCGAACGGGGCTGTGACATCAATCAGCGTAAGCTTAGTCGGCACGGCAGCTTGATTCTCGGCGAGACCCTGCAATTCCTGACGCAGCGCATTGACCGCTTGACCGTATGTCGCGCGAGCCTCTGCTGGCTGATCTTTTATAGCGGCAAGCAGGCTCTTTAATTCCGGTGCTTTTAATATATCAGTTTTAACAGCCAGTGTTTCAAGCCGTTCTAACAGCAAGGCTCGTGTTTGGGTAATGGTATCTGTTCCACTCATCTATCCGTAAGTATACACGGTTTGGTCGGAAAAATTTAGCCTCCAGATGACTGGATAACGGCATAAATGACGACAGCTACGGCCGCTGCGCCTAGCAGCAACCAGACCCAGCCTAAACGGGTAGTTCTCGTAGTGCCTTTCAAAAAAGCGGAATCGGTAACACCATCGGGTAAATCATTGTCGCTGGTTTGGGCACGCTTTTTCGCTTTTTCGGCGAGTTCAGCAGCGAGCCGTTTCTGAAGCTCCGTCCGTTCATTGCGATCATTCATAAATAAAGCCATGACCTTATTGTAACATTTGTGTTTACGTGCGGCTGATTATGTTATACTGAAGCCATATTTCTATATAAGGAGGGAAATAACAATGGCAACCAAAACTACGAAAAGGGCTGCGGCTGGTAAATCTACCACCAAAGCAAGAGTAACGACTGTCAAAGCCGTTGCGTCACGACCAGCGCGTTCACGTGCCACAACATTAACAAGCTCAGTGAAAATCGGTGCGCTACTGGCTGAACTCGTCGGTACGTTCCTACTTGTCGCTACTATCGTTTCGGGACAGAATCAACCAATCCTAGTGCTCTTCGCACTGGTCGGTATCGTTCTAGCAGTTGGTGCATACTCAGGCGCACACCTGAACCCAGCTGTCACCGTTGCCGCATGGGTAACACGTAAAATGACGACTATGCGCGCCTTTGGCTACGTAGTCGCTCAAGTTGTTGGTGGTACGTTGGCACTCGTCGTTCTGAACGGCTTCGTCAATGCTGCACCAGAACCAAGCAGCCAAGCAGTCGCATTCGGCCAACAAGCCGTCTCACTGTTTAAAGCTGCCTCAATTCCACAAGGTCACGAATGGACAGTGTTGTTCGCTGAACTACTTGGTGCGGCTATCTTTGGCTTCGCCTTTGCTACCGCCCGTCGCCAAGCTGATCGCGTAGCCCGTGCCGCAACCATCGGTATCGGTTTCTACGTTGGTCTGTTGATTGCCGGTTCAGCTGCCGCTGCCGTCAGCGCAAGTGCTATCCTGAACCCAGCAGCCGCTATCGGCCTGCAAGCGCTAAACTTTGATAATATTTGGCCAATTGCCATCTATGTCTTTGCAACGTTAGTTGGTGCCGTCATCGGTTTCCTTATCTCGGACCTGTTGGTACGAGAAAGTGGTGACGTAGACGCGTAAGTCTACATCCGCTTAGAAAAATCCCGCGACGGTGATCGCGGGATTTTTTTATTCATCGTTCGACGGTTTGTCGAGCAGTAGTGGTTCAATCGCCTCGCTACCGCCAGCGATTTTCACCACGTCCTTATCAACCTTGACCAGCTCCTTTTGGGCACTATTGAAATGTCCAACTGTTGCGCCGAGGCTATTCCCGACTTTCATTAAATATTGCTGAAAGCCTTGCATGTGTTTGCCGAGTTGTTCAACGTTCTTACGAATAATCTCGGTGTCTTTTTGGATTTCAAGGCTACTGAGGCCTTGGGAGATAATTTGCAACATAGCCGAGAGCGTACTCGGCCCGACAATCGTCACTCGCTTCTCAACTGCCGCGTACTGCATCAAGTCCCGCCCATTGACACCGCCGGCACCGACTTTGTTGGCCAGTAGATCATAGTAAATCGCTTCGCTCGGAATGAACATCAGCGCCTGGCCTAGCGTCCCTTTCTTTGCATTGATGTATTTAGCCGTTTCATCAATACGTTTCTTCAAATCGTCCTTGAAAGCTTTCTCTAAGGCTGGCTTGTCTTCAGGTTTGGCCTCGACTAGCCGGTTATAGTTTTCTAAAGAGAACTTAGAGTCGATCGGTAGAATCTTATCGTCCAGGCGAATCGCCGCATCTACGATCATACCCTCACCCAACCGGTATTGCAGTTCAAACGCGCCAGGCGGCAACATATTTTCGAGAATCTGCTTCAAATAAAATTCACCAAGCACGCCACGCTGCTTCGGATTTTGCAGCACGTTTTGTAGCGTCCGAAGTTCATCGGCCACATCAACCACTCGGCGATTGGTTTCATCGAGTTTCGTCAGCCGTTGCGTAACGTCCGCGACAAGTTTGGCACTCTCTGATAATTGACGTTGGACTGATTGCTGGACGTTTAGATTACCTTTATCTACCCGCTCACCCATGTCTTTTGATAGCAACGCAATCGAGCGCGATAATTCCGTTACGTCACTTTTCATCAGCTCCACTGCACTGCCTTGTTGCAATTGTTTGAATCGTGCATTAAGTATAGCGATAACAACGCCAAAGCCGAGGACTACCGCGACAAGCGCCAGAATAAGTAAGGTTGACTGCATAGTTTTAGTATACCATTAGCTCGATGCGAGCAACTGGAAGGCGATTGCCAAAACAAGACTGAGCGCCAAGGCTACCCAGAAACTACGAAGATCATTAAGCCAGGCAAATACGCTATAAACCAGTGCGCCGATTATAGCCACAATCAGGACCTGCACACCCCAGGCAGCCGACGCGATGACGAGCGGCAAATTCCACAGCGAAATGATGACCGCGAGCACAACTAGCAGCGGCCGCATTACCCGTTGGCGTATAAGCACCACTAAGCCTCCCATACCAGTAACGATCAGCGCTAGCGCGGCAGAAATTGACTCGTTGCTACTACAGGCCACCAGGCTCGTGCCAACTCGACAAGTAATGTAGCCGACAATATACTCTTTAAAGATGAAATAAAGAACCAGTGTTACGATGCCGCTAAGAGCGCCGATAATGGCGATTGGTAGCAGGCTGTGTACCGTTTTTACTGACACCGGCGATATTTCCGAATTTTGCGTTACTGTTACCACGCGTTCCGTCTCCGTTTATGCTGTAATTGTACACTAATGTTGAACTTTTGGCGAGCGAGTGTTCTGGTGCTGCTTTTTGAGTGGCTTGACGTACCAAATAACACCGCTGACAGCGATAATCATACCGCCGATGACATCGAGGGGTGTATGAACAAGCGCTAACACACGACCAACCGACATGATAATAGTCAGGACAAATAGGCTGATGGCTAACTTTTTATATTTCGTCTCGAACCAAACCGCCAATGTAATGGTCATGGCAAACAAGGCGTGATCAGACGGGAAGCCGGGATTGTTCAGATATGACGCGCCAGCCGCTTGGCCCAGTACTTCAAAAGGCCGTTCAAGATCAGGTTGGTATATCGACGCAATAAACCGCGCCAAGAAAAGCGCTGTCAATCCGGCCATGATTATACGCGTATAACTCTGATGACGCTGGTTTGATTTTACGCCGGCAAGTAAGGCACCTGCGCCAACGAGTACAATTACTACCACCAAACCGTCAGCCAGCAGTCGAACAATAAATTCATAGGTCACATAAGCAGTATACCACTTGAAACGACCGCATTCCCGGCTCTTGAGGTAAAGACAAATATACGCTACAATCTCTAAGTGCGCTAATGGGGTGTCGCCAAGTGGTAAGGCATCGGCTTTTGGTGCCGACATTCGGGGGTTCGAATCCCTCCACCCCAGCCACGAAAACAGTCGAGCATTTGCTCGGCTTTTTTCGTGCTTGTGGCTGTGATCCGAATCCCCGCTTTTGCGAAAGCAAAAGACGGCGGGTTCGGCGAAGCGCAGTGAAGAAAAATTAGCTTGCTCATTTTTCGAGCAAGAGGAGGAGGCTTTAGCTGATATCCCTCCACCCCAGCCAAGTATAAGCACTTTGCAAACGTAAGGTGTTTATTTTATTGCAAAACTAGTTTGATAATATTACAATAACAGACAATCCTATATTCGATCGATCAAGGAGTAGGTATGGGAAGCAGAATCGGTTTTTCCAAACAAGCCAGGACGAAAGGGCTAGCTCGAAAGCGTCGCCAACATCGTGCCGAGCGTCGAGCCGCAACGGCTTCTGTGAGGGAAGCCATCAACGAGAAGAAGCGAGCCGAAGGGCACCCGGGCTGGGTTGCAAACGAACCAGCTGAAATCGATTAGCTCAAGCGCCTAGGGCTGAAGTAGCACCGGGTACATACCGCTCGTCTTGATAAACCCGTCACAGAAAGGATCTTTCCCGCCACTAAAACGTTGAGCTTGCTCCGTTAAGGTGGCGGGTTCAACGTTTAATAAATAAGATTAGATGTGAAGTAGAAAATCGGTGCGAATTATGTTTATGCTTTCACACGTTGTAGCAATGATCTAAAATGTTAAACATGACTGAATTTGCTACAAGACTTCGTGAAGATGCTCCTGATGAAGAAGATATACTTTTGCAGAGAGCACTTGTTGACCTTCAGCTTATCGTAGATAATTTTCTTGCGAGAACTGGGAAGTCGATCAATGATCAGACAGCAAGTGAACAACAAGAACTTTTAGACCTTATAGAGCCTCATCTTGCATTTGAGCTTGATGTATCACAAGACTTACACGTAGGCCTACCCGTCGTGCTAGGTGGGGTGGGTGGCTTTTTACTTACTGATAGTAAAGGAGCACTCATTGGTGCTCAACAAACGACACATGGTGATGTAATCACAGGAATGGTAAGTGAGGTACAGGCCTACCCGGTTCCTTCGCGCAAAATTATGCTTGAACCCATGGAGCCTTATGAGGAAATAGGCACATATGATCAATCTCTCTCAGCTGTGATTATATTAGGTAATGCGAAGTTTCATACCGATCCTTCTGATGATGGGATATTTCAAATCGTACACGACTTAGATGGCATGCAGGTTGTGGTTCCCGTCATATACGGGATGGAGACACGAGTTGCAGATATCGATGTTTAAACTTGATGTGAAGATTAATATTTTAATTACTTCTTTCTTGGAACATATTCGTACCAGTTCGAAACACGTCCACTAGCCCCAGCCAAGATAAGACGAGTCCATTTGGGCTCATTTTATTTTGACTTGTGGCCGGGCTTGCATTCCTGGTTCTGCTTTAAAACGTCGCAGGGTTCGGTGGAATGAATGAAGTGAAGCGATACCCACAGAATTAAAAACAGGCCTCGGGGACCTGCTTTTTTATTTCTTCTTCAGCGCCGCTTTGAGCTTTTTCTTTAAAAGACGCTTGCGCGATGCGCCGTGCCAGTTTTTATGCTTGGCCATTAGCTTCCATCCAATCGTTTTATATCTGTCCTATCATAGCACGGTAGAGATGAAGTCGCCCAATTTTATACGCCACGTCGCATTCAAAGTAGCCGATCGAATAAGCTTATATAGTGATTTGCTCGCAGCATAAATTGATAATACTACGATAATGACGAGACTGAGTGGCGCAAACAATACGAGATCGAGACGCTCTATGAATGAATAGCCTCTCGTATCAAGAATAAGGATTGCGATAATTATCCAGTAGCCAAATACCACGAATTCGGTCAGCAGCAATATATCCTGACCAAGAAGTATGGCAGTAAGCACTATCGCTCCAATCAACAACAAGCTCGTCACCAGCTGAACCGGTTTATGACGCAAACTGGCACTCATTTTCACTGCTACACTCTTCGCCAATACCAACCACGACATGATAGGTTGTTGCTGGATTGCCACGCGACGAACATATAGCGAGCGGAGTGTTGCTTGCTCAATAAATACTTGACGACGATAAACTCGACCAGTTGTGAATGTGTTCACAATAAAGGCTGGCGTGTAGAGATTCGCGGCCATGTATTGCCAACTTATCAGGATAGCGTTCACTGCACTAACAACCGTATTGTTGATCTTGGCATGACGCCGCGGCAGAATAACATCAATCGCCTCATCCAAGAACTCAAAGGCAATATCGCTAAAAAAGTTTTTCAATAATCGATCACCCGCCTGAAGCTGCATCACAAGCGAACTCGAAACATATCGTCGAATCACAAGATTGTTACTTAAACCTCTACGATGTTTGACGATTCTCAAACTGGTGTATTGCTGCTTCTTACGATAATACATCAATTTCTTTTGGGCGAATTTACCAGCCGTGTGCCGCACTACAACGATAACTTCGAGCCCCGGATAATCATGTTCATACAAGTGATCAAGTAGTGGCATAATCGTATCAGCTGTTTTACGTAGCTCGATGATAATGCCAAGCGTTGGTATATTGTGCTGCCGGACATATCTTGTGGTCTGCTGACGTAATCGGCGTGCCGCTATGAGGTCTTTGAAGTCAGTAAAGAGCCTGAGTGAAATGATGATAATCAAAAAAATAGTTATCAAGATAGCCAGTGGTGTCTGTGGTATGAATGATTCCATTTAGACGACTCCTGTAAAATTAAAGTACATTACCCGGCGTGTTTTACTAAAAATGCCTTCACAAGTCATCAGTGTCACTCGCGGCGTCTTTGATGGAGCGGTAATAATATCTGTCTTGTTTGGCTTGACTGATATATCGCTAATATATTTATAGCTGAACACATGCCCGTTGGTCGTTGCAATCGTTAGGGTATCGCCAACTCTTAAGCCCTTTACTGGCTCCAGGACAGCTGTCGTATTGTGTCCGTATATAAATGTATTGCCCTGGTTGTCATTTGGTAATGTCGATATGGTCGCGTATTGAGCGGTGTCATCGCGTAGTACCCAGCTATCTTTAACTTTGTCGTATTTTCCATCGATAATTGGGAGATTAATACCAAGCCGAGCTATTTTGACACGTATCGGCTTACCGCTGATTACTTGTTTGGCTGGCTTATGTACGACCAATGGCGCTTGGACTGATGCCAGCGGCGCAGGTGATTGATGTATATGCATAGCTGTCCACACGGGAACGACAGCCAATACATATAGACACACCACTCGAATTAAGAGCGGTGTGTCACCTATGGTATTTCTTACCATGAACATCAGATCATGTCCGTTAGTATTACAACTGCTTCAAAAGAGCAGTCTTAGCAATCACGCTCAAGATAACCGTGAGAGTGGCGATCGCTGAGGCGACAATCGTAATAGCCTTAGTATTATCTCCGGCCGTAAATGGTAGCGATGCTGCGACAGGCACAGCCGAGACTGTGAGTTTCGTAGGAGTCGTAGGTTTTGTCGGAGGTGTAATCGTACCGCCACCGCCGCCTTTACTAGGCTGACAATTAACAAGTTGATTAAACACGATCACGTTGTTGATAACGATTGTTATTTGAGTACCACCGACAGGGGTCGGGACGTTGACGACAGTTCCAGCGGTCGTTACGACGACTGGAGCACCGTTCAATTGAGCCACACCACTGGCATTACCGGTGTTCGTAAAGGTTACTATAGCTTGCAAGTGAGGAACGTCACAAACAACAGTATAATCAACTAGTGGGGTTGGTAGTTGTAGCGGCGGATACGCACACCCGTTGGTAAATATTGCTTGTCCGGCGGGGTCCCAATTATAACCAACGGGATTTCCTGTATATGGAGGGATTATATCTCCCCATTTGATGTGAGATTTTTTTAAAGCGGTCGCTGTAGCGAAGTCAGTAGCAACCGGTCCGGTGTGTGAGCTATGGTCATCCTTGCCCCCACCATTGACAGCATTGACGTCAACCGTAATGATGACATATGGATTATTAGCTGCGTTAGTCCTATGGCAAAGTGTCACCTTTGTAGGATCAATATTTGGCACGAGTGCCTTTGCTGTTGATACTCCCACCATAGCTCCGACTGCAACCACCACTGCAGCAACTACGAATAATTTCTTTAACATACTCAACTCCCCTTTACGCTTATGATCTGATTTCTATCAGATTCTTCTCGCGTGTTTATAGTAGTTAACATGTAATTAGTATTTATGTCAATAACATTATATAATGGTTGTGCTTACAGAGGTAAGCATGACTATTTTCTAACAGATATGAGTTGAAACATAAGCAAAAACATGCAAATTTGCATGTTTTAATTATGGATCACGACGTACCTGAAGCTGATAGAATCATTCGTCAGCTATGTGACGAACGTTAACATGGCGTGTGTGACTTGTTGCTTTTTTTCTAGATGTCGGCGACTTGCGCTCAGTCTTTGCCAGACCCGCCACGTAACCGTACAGCACCAATAGTGCTATCATGTAATACACTAGCCACCAGCCGCTTGGCGTAGGCACTTTTGCACCAAATAAACCAGCGTTTTGAAACATCTCAGCGGTCATACTTTGCCAAATACCAATTAGCAACCAAAAAACAAGTACTAGCACTCCAGAGGTTCGGCTAATAATCAACAATAAAGTAGAAACGTTCATACGTAATAGATATGGTAACGCTAGAATCTCTAGTAGTACGATGACATCGGCAATGACGAAATTCATGGGTTGGCTAGTATGAAGCCCGAAGCCAGCTATAACATCTGGATATTTCTCAAACGCGACCAATTGAGCTAATGCTACTACCATGAAAAAAAATGCTAGATAAAGTGATGTTACCAGGCTAGCGTTATTGAATAGTGAATTGAAACGCGTCCATCGCATATGTTTAGTATACAAGACTGTTGTTGTTTTTGTCATTTCGCTTGCGCTTTTTTATAGTGACTTGTACTATACGTCTAGCGAACGTTACAAAAACAAACACCAATGAAATACTGTGACCGATCGCTCTACGATATCCACCACAACATTAGAAGAGGGGCTCAGCCCCTCTGTCCGTTTTTGAACTAAATTCAAAAATCGGCCACTCCCCCTGAAGCTTAATATATGCCTCGTAGAAATGTATTATGAAATTATTTAGCCTTCTTACTGTGGATCGAGCGCCATTTGGCGATTTCGCCGTGATGGCCACTTAGCAGTACTGACGGCACAGCCATGTCGTTGAAAACTTCCGGACGAGTATACTGCGGAAACTCCAACGTTTCACCGTCGGAAAAGCTTTCAATCTCGGCACTGGTCTCACCACCGAGTACGCCAGGAATCAGCCGGACGACACTATCAATGATGGTCATAGCTGGCAGTTCGCCACCAGTCAATACGTAGTCACCAACGCGCAATTGAGCGTCAACCAGTTTCACGATCCGTTCGTCGTAGCCTTCATAGCGGCCACAGATAAAGATGTAGCCTTGATCAGATTCATCGGCATACGATTGCGCTACGTTCTGTCGCCACAATTGGCCACGGGCTGTCATAAGTAGCACTCTCGCACTTGGATCATTCCGCTTGGCAGCCTGTACGGCTTTCCATAGCGGTTCGACCATAAGCAGCATGCCGTCGCCACCGCCATACGGTGTATCGTCAACTTGCTGGCGCGGGCCGAGGCCGAAATTGCGCAGATTGATCGTTGAAAGTTCGACGATCTCGTCCTTCTGCGCCTTCCACATCATGGAATTCTCGAACACGCCCGCGAACATCTCGGGAAACAGTGTAATCACTTGGAATTTTCTCATCTGTTCCCCATTCTACGGGCCGACGACTTTTTTGTCTATCGGTGATACAATAAACAATAACACTATGGAGTTTGAAAAAGACACGCCAATTACTGACGAACAGCGCGAACGTGCCGCACGTAGGCAGGCTACCATTACACCACTCGATCCGTTTATAAAACCCGAAAGTGATGCGGTTGCGATTACGATAACTGAAACTCATGCCAATATTGAACGTGACGCCGAAAACACCAGTAAAAAAGATGCACTGGTGCAACCGAGTGCCGGCCAAAAGTTACCGACCAGTGACAAACCCCCTCATCCGGCCCGACCATTGATAATTGCTCTCGCAATCGGCAGTTGCCTAGTTATCGGTATGCTAGCTGGTGGCTTATATTTCCTGTACCTATGATTTTTATAGTTAAAATAAAAACCGCCTGAAAATTCACGGCGGTTTTTATCCATATAAGGCTCTCAACTCTTATAAAAAGTTGCTCGCATAGAGCTAGTCTCGCAGTTCAAGATGTTCTGAACTGATTATGATTATATATCGAGATCGTCGAGTTCCGCAAGCTCTTTTCGAGAGTTTTTTGCGAAGTCCGACTCGTTTTCCACAACGTCATCTGCCACGTTTTCCACAGCCTGGTCGTTAGACTCATCTGATGAAATAGTAACTGTTTCGTGCGGCTCGTCATTATTGACGATTTTGAGATTATAACGAGCATCGTTCTTGGTGCCAAGCGCCCGCAAAAGTGTCCGTAAACTCTGAGCGGTCACGCCGCGTTTACCGATAACCCGTCCCAAATCCTCCGGGTTGACCGTCAGCGTCAGCAGCACGCCTTTTTCGTCGATGAGCCGTTCCACGACAACATCGTCTGGATGTCCTACTAGTGACGTTACAATATATTCTACGAATTGCTGATCTATTGTCGACATGTCCCTGCGCCCTCCTTGCCGCTCGGCCGCTGCTTATCAATACCTATATTGTATCACGAAAAACACCCGCCAAGTGACGGGTGTTTGAAGCAGGTACAATAGATTTATTCTGCTTTTTCGGCGGCAGGCTCTTCAACTGGTGCTTCAGATTTAGCAACTTCTTCAGTCGTAGGCGTTTCCGGTTCGGCAACCGTCTCTTCGACGACTGGAGTTTCCTCGATAGCCGGTGCTTCAGTGACAGGCTCTTCGACGACTTCTTCTTTTGGCTGATTCTTACGTAGTTTTTCAGCGTTTCGAATCGTTTTCTGCTTGCTGGCATCGGCTTCTTTCACCCAATTAGGCAATTTTACACCAGCATCTTTCAGTAATCGCACGACGCGCGGTGATGGCTGCGCGCCATTATCAAGATATTTTTGTGCCAATTCCACTTGGATACTGGCTTCTTTGGTGTGCGGGTTGTAACTACCGACATAAGCGACCACACGGCCACTCGATGGGTGACGCTGAGCTTCCTGGACGGCAAGTCGGTAAACCGGTAGGCCTTTACGGCCGAGTCGTTGCAAACGAATTGCGAGCATAACTAATAACTTTCCTTACTTCTCTCTTTAGAATTTCTATTAACTCTTGATTGATTTTAGCGTTTTTGACGATATAAGTCAATCTGTTGCAATGATAAGTGGTTGTTATACGGTCTATGTCTACATAGCAACACAACGCACCGAAGCGCCAACATACTTATCGAGTCCGTTAGTCGTGACAACATTAGAGCTGGTATAGTACATCCCAGAACCATAGACATAGCCTGGAGAAGGATCTTTAGCTTGTACATAATAGCCCATGATTCCTTGTTGAGAAAAGCCACTTACCACGTAACCACCGTACTGCGCAAGCCATGTCGTACGAAGACCACTATCTGTACTCGTTGAACCGCCATTAACCGCATTATTCAGCGCATCAAGCTCACCGCCGCTACCTCCTGTCGGTAATCGCCAGCCAGATGGACAGACCGAAATGTTCATATCGAGAGCTGGCGTAGTGGCGTCATTACAAGCTACGGTCTGGCCGCCGTGAGAGCCGCACCAGTTATACAGATAGCCGTACTGAGGATTTGATGCTCCACCATCCGTAGAAGTGGAAGGTGCGGTCGGCTCGGTGGTTGGGTTAGCACCTGGAGGTATGGCGTACTTAGGCGTCCTAGGCGCAGGAGTAATCCAGTTGCCCATGTCGCTAGTGCCATTCGTAAGCGTCTTTGTATCGCCATACGTATTCGTACCGCCACCTGCGTACGCCAAATTGGTCAACATCCAACACTTACCGTCGGCTAGTTTCTTGACCCAATAAGTGTGATCATCTCTTTTATCAACGACGCGAGTGCGCACGGTCGGACAGTTAGCGTTCGTGATAGTTTGCATGGTAGTGCCATCGGCATCACCGCCGCCGCCAGTCGGTGGGGTTATCTCATCACTACCATTTGGTATGAGATACGCTTCGCCCCCATCACACGTCCCCTCGACCGGATCACTGCCAGTGGTTGGATTGT
>CAYSAD010000004.1:0-117994 GCA_964428955.1 uncultured Candidatus Saccharibacteria bacterium
ACCCGTAGCTCAGCTGGATAGAGCGTCGGCTTGCGGAGCCGAAGGCCATAGGTTCAAATCCTGTCGGGTGTACCAAGAAAATAAGACTAGCTAACGCTAGTCTTATTTTCTTAGGCAAACAAAGAGGTTTCGTAACTGGTAACCCTGTTAGATATACCAAGCATAGGTGTGATAGTATAAATCCGTAATGAAAAAGATAAAAAAACCGGTTACCGTAATTACCATTTTTCTGCTTGTATCTTTTGGGTTATCGGTACTTTATTTCGCAAATTTCTCTTCTAATAACGGCAGACTTCCGGACGATTTATACAAGAAATTTGGGTGTGACAGGTTAACACTTGATGTAAGATCCACCGATAAATACTGTCGCCACTACGAACTTTACAAAGCTGACCGTGCCAAAGGGTTAGTAGAGTAAAAGCTGTAGGGTGGTAATTCACGTTTCGCGGAGCGAGTGCTGGAACGTATTATCGCGGGGTGTGACTGAATCGTTGTTAGTAGGCGCGGGATTGGCAGCGGCAACAATAAAAATAATGATTAAGAAAATAATAAAAAGAAGCGAGAAGAAGGTCGAAATTGCACCCGTCACGATGCCAGTTATACTAAAACCGCGCTCGCCCTGTTTATTTTTAAGCGCCATAGCACCGAGAATAATCGCCGGAATACCGGTGAGAAGACCGAAGCCAAGCATCGAAATTAAACCAAGTATCATTGAAACGAGTGCCATTGTGTTGTCGTGTGGATTGTGGGCGATATTCTTTTCCATGTCTCTATGGTACCACGTTGACGGTGCTATAATTAAAGGTGCGTATGGTGGCAAAAATAAAACAACAAACTGGCTTTACGATCGTTGAACTTCTTATAGTTATCGTCGTTATTGCGATTCTTGCTACGATCACTATCGTTACATATAACGGTATTCGATCGAGAGCCGAAACAAGTGCATCAGTGTCGGCTCATGAGATTGTTATGAAAAAGGCGAAATTGGTTAAGGTAATAACGGGCCACTACCCTACTTCATTAGCGGACTTTGAGCTGAATTCCGAGACGAGTTTAGCAGGAAGCGGCATTACGTTTTCTGCTGTTGCACTTGACGGGACAGAGAGTCCGGATACGATACTTTATTCGATATGTAGCCCAGACACCCCTACTGGTATGAAAATCCGATATTATGATTATTCTACGAAGACGATTATTTATACTGATACTGGAACGCTAGTCGGGCCGTGTACCGTTATTTCAAGCTAAAGAATATGCCCCTTGGTGGGGTTGTTTTTATAAACCTTGGGCACGAGATAGTCAAAAAATATCTTCGACGTATGTCCCCATACGGCTTGCTGGTTCTATTCTGGTAAAATGGAGCGTGGACCATACGGAGAGGTGCAGGAGTGGTTGAACTGGCCGCTCTCGAAAAGCGGTGAGCCTTCGAGGTTCCGAGGGTTCGAATCCCTCCCTCTCCGCCATGAAAAAATACGACCAGATGGTCGTATTTTTTCATGGTTCTAGAATGAGATTCGAACGCCAAGGGTTCAGAACTGTATCAAATCTGCAATCGATAAAAGATGTCCAAGTATGACTGAACCCCCGGCGAGCGGAGCTCCAGCCAGGGGTTGTAGGTGTAGGATTTGTGCCCGTCGATCTCATCGACCTAGTAGCCGTTCAAAAAGACTACCAGTCGGTTTTGACATACTGGCACCAGTGATGGCATCGGCAATTGCCAAATCACCATCTTTTCGTTGTTGTGCATCAGTCCGTGTCACAGGTGTCATGAGCAACTCGTAGTATTCTCCCCCATAGGGGTCGAGTGCTTTTCCAAAAAGACTACTGGCAAGCTCTTGATTGAATTCCGGCGTCTGGCTTATTACGTCCAGACGTGTGGATTTCAGAAGAGTTCCAAGCTGACCGGTCGCCTTTTCCTTGACTGCATGCGTCAACTGGTTGAACTCACCGTCCCACCAATTTCGGTCACTTACGGTTGTGACGATTCGTTCGATGCGCTTCTTATCTTTCGGAATACGCCAGCGTAGCGTGAAAGATGTTCTCCACGTGATGCTGTCGAGTGTAAACTCGTGCGTCCCTAGTTCAACGAAACGATCACCAAAATGGACTGCTACCAAATGTCGATAGTTAATGACATGCCAGCGGTTTCGGCCACTATCGTGCAGAACAACATTGCCCTGCTTGTCACGGACAAGGATGCCGCGTCGAGCCACCATGAACGCGGAATTCTCAGGAGCCATCTTCAGTCCGATGATGTTGAAACGGAACAGAAGAATGATAACTCCGAGAATGGCCGCGCCGATTCCGGCTGCTTTCAGATACTTGTAGGCGTACGATAGACCGTTGCCGGTGTGTGTCATCACATCAGTGGGACTGATGCCCATGATGCTACCACTAACGACAGTTGTAACGCCGATAATGGCCACAGCAGTGATGCGAGGGTGCGCTGTTACCACCTTGATCACGTGGATCACCTCCTTCGGATGTTGGCGTGGAACAGATGAACGTATAATAGCATGAAAGATAGTTGTATACTAAAAACCATGGAAGAGCAAAGTATTTTTACAAAGATCATAAACGGTGAAATTCCTTGTCACAAAATCTATGAAGATGAGTACACGCTGGCTTTTCTTGATATAAATCCGGTCGCCGAAGGCCACAGCTTGGTAGTTCCGAAAACCCAAGTCGAATTTATTTGGGACTTGGATGAGACAGATTATATACATCTGATGCAGACGGTCAAAAAAGTTGGCCTGCGGTTGCGCGAGGTGTTACAAAAACCATACGTTGGCCAAGTGGTGGTCGGCACCGACGTACCCCATGCTCATGTCCATGTCATCGCTTTCGAAAAAGCTCAAGAAATGAAACGGACGCTGGATGGTCCAGGGGCGCCGGCTGAGGACGCGGCGCTTGCTAGCCTAGCCGAGAAGCTGCGTTTTTAAGTGATTACCATCATTGCCATCGGTAAGAAACACGAGGACTGGGTCCAGGCTGGCATTGAGCGCTATCAGAAGCGCCTGAAGCGACCGTTTGACGTGACATGGATACTTTTGCCTCATTCGGCTAAAAGTGGCCAGCAGGCGCGTGAAAATGAGTCAGGGGCTATTAGGGCGCGGCTAAAGGCTGATGACTTCGTGGTGCTACTTGATGAGATAGGCCAGGCATTGGACTCACCGGCGCTTGCGTCGCGATTCGATGCGTTATTTACCAGTGGCAAACAGGTGGCGTGTGTCATTGGTGGTGCCTATGGTGTTAGTGATTCTCTACGCGAGCGGGCTGATCTGGTGTGGTCACTGTCACCCCTAGTCTTTCCCCATCAGTTGGTGCGGCTGATTCTCGTGGAGCAGTTGTATCGCGCGCAGGAAATCAGCCGCGGCGGTCAGTATCATCACGAATAGTTCGTCATGTAATTGACAAATTACAAAGCTTATGCTATATTGGATTTTGTAAAGTTAAAAAACAAACATGATTCCAATAGCACTTTTCAACCCACTCTCAATCCTTATCAGCATTTCAACGCTGACAGGTGTCGTGTTGCATGACACACAATTCGATAAGCTAACCGTTCGTTTACTGGCTGTGCCGGCTGTCGTCGCGACGGTTGAGGGTTCGCAGGTTCTGACGACTAATAATCTTCATACTCACGTCGAGCGAGCATCACTATCAAGTACGATTCGGAGCTTAAACGCCTCGAGTCCACGCATCCAACCACGTAACAATGATGAGAAGAAGCATTTGTTGCAGAAGAACGTTGCCCGCGGTCACCATGCGTTTGATAACTATAACTTGCCAGTGATTGCTTAAGCTAAAACGTCGAACTCACGTTCAAGCCGTTCAATCAGTGCTGCCGTATCGGTTAATGATTGCTTCGATTCTTGCACCAGCTTTTCTGGTGCTTTTTCGATGTAACTATCGTTAGCCAAGCGGCTTTCAAGAGTCGTTTTCAGCTGCCTGGCTTCGGCAAGACGTAGTTCCAAATTCGCTTGGTGCTCGTACAAAGTCTCTTGATCGATTTCAATCCAGGCGTCACGGCCGCTGCTAGCCAGACGAATTCCCTTTGGCGTGTCGGCTTTTTGGATGTCTTTCAGTCTAGCCAGTTGCTGAACTAAGGATGCATTGTCTTCGATTAATGCATCGTCACCGTATAGCATACGGTATTTCCCTGTCCTCGGCAGTTCACTGGTAACAAAGCGGGCTTCGGTAACTAAGGCTTGCAAGCGTTCGAACTCTGCGGCGGCGATTTCGTCGTAGGTGATTTCTTTCGGCCATGGTTGACTTATTAAGAGGCTATCGTGGCTTGGCAGTGTTTGCCAAATCGTCTCGGTCACGAATGGTGCGAACGGATGCACCAGTTTCAGAGTCGTATCGAGCACCCATGCCAATAGTGGCAGGTTTGGTTGCTGTTTGCTGGCTTCGATGTACCAATCGGCCACGCTGCTCCAAACGGTGTGATATACCGTCTCGCTGGCTTCGGCAAAGCGATAGGCTTCAAGCAGTTCGTCGACAGTCTTAACTGCGCTGTTCAGTTCACGGATTATCCAATGATCAGCCAAGCTTTCTGGTGCCAAGCTGTCCGTTTGACCACTACCATCGAGTAGGTGTTCGGCGTAGCGAGCGATGTTCCACAGCTTGTTGCAGAAATTACGGCCCGCGACGACGTTTGAGGTCGAAAAGGCTTGGTTCTGCCCGGCACTCCTGCTTGCCATGATGCCAAGCCGCAGGGCGTCCGAACCGTACTGGCTGACAGCCTCGAGCGGATTGATGACGTTACCCTTACTTTTGCTCATCTTCAGACCATGTTCGTCGAGGACCAGGCCGTGGAGATAGACGTGTTTGAACGGTACATGGCCGGTAATCTTGAGGCCGAGCATAATCATGCGCGACACCCACGGATATAAGATGTCTCCACCAGTCTCGAGCACACTGGTCGGATAAAATCGTGCTAACGGGCCATCGTCGAGATAATCAGTCACGATGAACGGCCATTGACCACTCGAAAACCAAGTATCAAAGGTATCCTCTTCTCTGTTATATGTTGTATCATTTACCACTATTTGTGTTTCGTCAACGCGATCATCAAAAATCCAATCATCGGGATTCTCGCTGTTTTGGAAGGCCGGAATCGGAATTCCCCACGGAATTTGGCGGCTTAAGTTCCAGTCGCGTATGTTTTCAAGGTAGCCGAGCAAGGCCTGTCTTTGACTAGCTGGAGTAAAAGTTACCTCACCAGCTTTAATCGCTTTTATAGCTGCCTTTGCCAGTGGCTTCATATCGACAAACCATTGGTCTTTAATAAGTGGCTGGATGATACTGCCGCACTTATAACAGTGTGCGACAGCGTGTTCGATTTCTTCTTCACCACGAATCAGGACTTCTGTCTCGAGCGCTTCGAGAACCTTTTTCCGAGCATCATTGACATTCAAGCCTACAAAATCGTTAGGCACGTTTTCCATCAGGCCGTCGAAGCCGATGACTTGGATAGGTTCAAGGTTATGACGCTTGCCGACCTCAAAATCGTTAGGATCGTGGGCCGGTGTGATCTTTACGGCACCTGTACCATATTCTGGATCGACGTATTCATCAGCGATTACCGGTATCTCCTTATCGGTTAACGGCAGTTGAACATGTGTACCGATGAGGTCTTTATAACGTTTGTCATCTGGGTGGACAGCGATTGCTACATCGCCAAACATGGTTTCTGGCCTCGTAGTCGCCACGACGATTTCAGTAATCTTATCAAGTGACGGATAGGCGATGTGCCACAACTTCCCTTTTTCGGGTTTGTGCTCTACTTCGATATCAGAGAAGCTGGTTTGGTGGACGGTGCAATAACTAACGATTCGTTCACCTCTGTAAATAAGTTTTTCATCCCACAACTTCTTAAAAGTGGCATAGGCGGTTTTGACGACTTTTTTATCGAGCGTGAAGACCAGATCGTCCCAACTAGCACTGGCGCCTAGTGTGCGTAACTGCAGCTCCATATTGCCCCTTTGTTCGTCAACAAAATTCCAGACCTGGCTATAGAGTTGTTCGCGTGAAAAGTCGAACCGACTCTTGCCGATTTTTTGCAATTCCCTCTCGTAAACCACCCACGTTTCAAAGCCAGCATGATCGGCACCGGGAATCCAAATCGCATCCTTCCCTTTCATTCGTTGATGTCTGACGAGAACATCTTCGAGTACCACCATTAGGGCATGACCAACGTGTAAATTACCGTTGGCGTTCGGCGGCGGCATGATGATGCTATACGGCTCACCCTTCCCTGTTGGGCGAAACGCGCCACTAGTTTCCCACATGGCGTAAATGTTTGGTTCGTAGCTGTTAGGGTCGTATGTTTTGGATAATTTCATTGGTATGGTCTGTTTTCACGTGAAAAAAATCGACTACAGAAAGCAATGTTTTCATGTGAAAACAATCGCTCGCTCCTCATGATTCTCACGTGTTTGTTTACTCTATTATTATATCATGGAAGCAGGCTATAATAAGATACATGGTATCGATTCAAGAGGTGAATGACCGCGAGCAGTGGGATAAGTACATCATCGCAGCTGGCGGCCACCCATTACAATTATGGGGTTGGGGAGAGGTTAAAAGGGCACATAATTGGCAAGCGCAACGAGTTTTTGTAGTTGATGAAAAGGGTAAGCGACTAGGGGCGGCCCAGATTCTATTCCGCAAATTGCCGTGGCCGCTACGATCATTCAGTTACGTGCCACGTGGTCCGCTCGCGTCCGAGACTGATAGGGCAAGTGTTCTTGCAGCGTTACGCACTCACGTGAAAAGCGCAAATAAATCATGTGTGCTATCGATTGAGCCACAGTGGGAAAAGGTGACGCGAATGAAAGGCTGGCGGCGGACGAGCAACACTATCTTGGTTCCACGGACGGTTATCCTTGATTTAACCTCAACTGAAGAGCAGTTGTTGGCAGTCATGGCTAAAAAAACCAGACAGTATATCCGCAAGTCAGACAAAGAAACGACGGTAATCCGTACCGTAAAGAGCAGGGAAGAGCTGGCAAAATGTCTGGTGATTTACAAGCAGACCGCCAGTCGCGCCGGCTTCGCACTGCATGGTGATGATTACTATGAAATGATTTTCGACGAACTGGGTGAACGCAGTCCGGTATTCGCATCGTTTGTGAATGAAGAACCGGTAGCATTCGTTTGGTTGGCTGTGACTGCTGCAGTTGCTTTCGAGCTTTACGGGGGTATGAACGAGACTGGTCAATCGCTTCGTGCTAACTACGCTCTGAAATGGCACGCAATCACTACCCTGAAACAGCAAGGGATAGCTGAATATGACATGAACGGGCTTCTCAACGATGGAGTGAGTACGTTTAAGCGCGGTTTTACCAATCGGGATAGCCAGCTGATTGGCGCGTATGACGCGCCACTGTCCATATTTTATCCTCTATGGGCGTATGGCTTACCACTCGCAAAGAAAATAGTTCGTATAGTAAAGCGTAGTTGAATTAACAACGTTAAGCCCAAGCGGTACGCGCCATAGACAGACTTGGGACGACTTCGAGATCGTAAGGGGAGGCCGCTTCGATTTTTTGAGCCTGATAATAACCCAGTGTCGCGATCATGGCAGCGTTGTCCGTACAAAGGTTGATAGGGGCGTATTCGATAGTCAGCGGTAACCGTTCTGATAATTGACGGCGTAATTCTAGATTAGCTGCCACGCCACCAGCGATGACGACCGACTTTGGTAAAAAGTCGCGATAGGCACGTTCGGCTGTATCAACTAGCGTTTCAATGGCGACTTGCTGGAAGCTGGCAGCAAAGTCTGCCCGCTGGGCGTCATTTACGCGAGCTGGCAGCTCGTGAGAGGGAAACGTGAAGTCAACACCCGTCTCATGCTGGACGGCGCGCAGGGCGGCCGTCTTAAGCCCGGAAAAACTGAAGTCATACGGACTTTGTAGTTTTGCCTTTGGTAGTGGGTATTTTTTCGCGTCACCTTTAAGCGCTGCACGCGCGATTGACGGGCCGCCAGGGTAGGGTAGACCGATGATTTTAGCTACTTTATCAAACGCTTCACCGACGGCATCGTCTTGGGTTTGACCAAGCAGTTCGTAATTGCCATGGCTTTTGAATAGAACCAATTGCGAATGACCACCACTGACGATCAGCGCCAACATAGGAAACGCCGGCTGCGCTCGGGGTAATTTAAGATCGAGAATTCCATCAGACGCTTTACCTGCCCCCTGTTCAACGATGAAATTGGCATAGACATGTGCTTCGACATGGTGAATAGGGTAGAGCGGTTTGTCGTGCAGGAGCGCTAAAGTGCGAGCGGCCAGTGTGCCGACGAGCAGCGAGCCGATTAAACCCGGGGCGTAGGTGACAGCGATGGCGTCGATATCATTCCAGGTACAGGCTGCGTCACTGAGCGCTTGTTGGATTACCGGGTTGATAACCTCGATATGGGAACGGGCGGCGACTTCAGGTACGACGCCACCGTAGGCGGCATGAATATCAATTTGCGAATTGACGACATTGGAAAGTAGCCGCCGGCCGTCCTCGACGACTGCCGCCGCCGTCTCATCGCAACTACTCTCAATTCCCAAGACTTTCATACCTATAAGTATAGCGGGCTTTGGTGCTAAAATAGAACCATGAAAGAGAAAGTCAGTCAGCGGGTCAAGAATTCCTATCGCCGACGATATGCCACAGCGCTATCCAAGCGTCGGGGTAACGTTAACACGGATGTCAAGGTAATTGTTGTGACTGGCAGCACAGGCAAAGCCACGACTGCGCGGTATATCCGCGAGCTGCTCGATGAAGCCGGCCAGACCGTTCAGTTGTTTGTGCCGACCGACTATGAATCGGTTAGTGTGCGTCAGGTGCAAGAATTTTTGCGTGACGCTCGTAAAACCCATAGTACCTATGCGGTGTTGGCTATCGATAGCGTGGCATTGAGACGCCATGTATTTGGTGCGACACCGCTAGAGGTGGTAGTGGTGACTAATGCCGAGCCGAGCGATCAGGCGGTAATTGCTGATTTATTAAAATCCGGACCGCGCTACAGTGTGCTGAACCGCGACGATCTGTCATATGAGATGCTGGCGACCATCCCGGCCAGCGCCCAGACTATGACATTTGGTCAGCACGATGAAGCCGAAGCTAAGATCGATAAAATGACGCTCTACCGAAAGGGAAGTGAAGTCAAAGTTATCATCGATCACCAGACGAAGCTGAAATTGGCGACTTATTTGATCGGTCAGGTCAATTTGTATAACCTAACAGCGGCAGTGACGACATTATACGTCATGGGCGAAAGTATCATGAGCGTCGATGAAGGCGCAGCGCGGCTGGAAACACAGCCCGGTAACTACGAATATCTTGAAGTAGACGGGCCATACTCGGCAGTATTGGATTGTGCACCGACTGATAGCTCACTGCGATCGGTAACGACTTCGGCTAAGCAGCTGACAAAGCGACGATTGCTGGTCGCGTTGCAGGCTGACAGTGTTTCACCTGAAGTGATTGAGGATATCGCGGGATTGGCCGATCGGGTAGTGGTAGTGGACGTTAACGATCATCAGCCTAGCCATGGCACGATTGAACGGGTGGTTTCGCCTGATGCCGCCATAAAATTGGTGCTGCGTGGCGCTCGTCAGGGTGATACGGTGCTACTGGCTGGCCCGGTGTTTGCGCGGCCGGACGAAGCCGGTGCCTCTTATGCGCAGGTAACTGCCTTGCACAGTGTGAAAGACTGATCGTATGAACCAACTAAAGAAAATCATTAAGCATTTGTTGCCAACGGATTTATTTTGGCGACTGGTGCTACCATGGCATCTGCTCGTCGCTGTCGCGGCCAACTTCCGCTATGGCTTTCCGGCTCACTCTATGCGAATCATCGGTGTGACGGGGACCAATGGCAAAACGACTACTTCGTTCATGATTCAGAGGATGCTTACCGAATCTGGTCGTAAGACGGCCTTAATGACGACGGTAGCTTACGGTGTTGATAGCAACATAAAACCACAGATAGCTCATATGACAACCGCTTCGGCCCCGCTATTACAGAAACGGCTGGCGGAATTCAAAAAACAGGGAGTCGAATGGGTGATACTGGAAACCACTAGTCACGCGCTCGCTCAGCACCGAGTGTGGGGTATACCGTATGAAATCGCTGTCATGACTAATATCACCCACGAACATCTTGATTATCACGGAACTTTCGAACACTATTTGAAAGCCAAGACGAAACTTTTCAAAGTCGCGAACCGACACGGTAAAAGGACTGGAGTTGTTAACGCTGATGATCCTAATGCTCAGGTCTTTAGAGATGCGATCCGTCACGATGTCACCTATGGCATGGAAAAGGGAGAGCTCCAGGCGACCGACGTGAAACTTTCTCCTAATGGCAGCAGCTACACGGCAATTATTGGCCAGGATAGCTATGATATCCGATGCAATATTCCCGGCGAGTTCAATGTTTATAACAGTCTGGCGGCGGTAGCTGTTGGCCGTGAAGTTGGTCTCTCGGAGGAGCAGATTGAGGCGGGCATCCGTGCGCTTGAAGGTGTTGAAGGTCGGATGGATGTGCTTGATGAGGGCCAAGCGTTTACTGTGATTATTGATTTTGCCCATACGCCGGATTCGTTTGAGCGACTTCTGAAAGACCTTCGGGCGGCGTCGAAAGGAAAGCTGGTGGTATTATTCGGCTCGGCGGGCCGACGCGATGAGGCCAAGCGAGCAATCCAGGGCGAAATCGCCGGCCGCTACGCCGATGAAGTGGTGTTGACCGAAGAAGACGATCGTGATGTCGATGGTAATGAGATTCTCGTGCAGATTGCCAGCGGCGCCGAAAAAGCCGGCAAGATAGTAGACAAAGATTTGTTTCTCATCTTGGATCGACCAGCTGCCATCCAATTTGCCGTGACGAGGGCGAAATCAGCTGACGACACTGTCGTGCTACTTGGCAAAGGCCACGAGAAAACGATCGAACGGGCTGATGGCGAACATCCCTGGAGCGAGCTCGAAACGGCAAAAGCGGCACTGAAAGGCCTAATTTAGCGTTAGGGTCGTGCAACGGATATAGCCCCCACCCTTGGCGAGCTCGCTAATCTCTGGCGTAAAAACAGTCAGTCCGCGGTCTTCGAGTCCCATCTTGAATTCGGGAGCATGAGCGCTCATGACGACCGTCGCGCCAGTAGACACCAAATTGCAGGCAAACGCTTCTTTTGCCTCTTGTAGGCTGACGATGATTTTATCAACACCCTCAAAAGCTTCAAGCAAAGTCCTACTTTCAGGTGTGAATGCTTCAGGGCAGTAGGCGATCAAACCTTTTTGACTGTCTGACGGACCTTTAATGATAGAAAGCGCCAGGTCGATATCATAATAAAAACTGTCGGGCCAGCCTGAGGCTGCGTTGATGACAGGTTGGTCGTCTTTGTCGAGTTGTGGCAGAGTTTGGAGCTGGATGCGTTCGTAGCCAAGTATCTCGGCGGTGAATGCCTGGGCGCGTTCGTCACTACGATACTGACTACCACAAAAAAGAAAATTACCGCATGGCAGAGCATCACCCTGACCGCTGAATTTCCAATCTTCCGGAACGCGGGTTACCTCGATACCTTGGCTAGCGAGAATTCTCTCAGCCCAGTCTTCCTCGGTTTTACGAGCATTTGGGAGTCGGGCAAGGACTGCTCGCTTATCGCGTACCAGTGCCCAATTGGCGGTATAAACACCGTCTTGGCTTGTCTTTGGGGCGTCGACTTTTATGACAGTGACGCCAGCGGTTTCGAGCATGTGTCGAATTGTATCATGCTCGGCAGCGGCACGTTCAACAGACACGGTCTCCTGGGCGTAATAGGGGTTAATTGGCTGATTGTTACTAAAGTAATCAGCACTCGACATAATAACGGTCGTGTTGATCAGGCTCATAGATCTCCTTAATAGTACGATTGATGATGGCGTTTGAAATACAGTCGGCGAACCAGTTTTTCGACAAACTTGTGCCACAGTTTAGCTTTTAACGGTTGTACGGGTACATCGTAAGCGCCGACAAATTCGGTGACTGTTTTATTAAAGCTTGTCTTGAATCGCCCGAGTCCATAGAAAGGATGATCGGGGTTCTTGATTTCAGTAATCGGCGGGACACCAGCTAAGTCGTGTGCCTCGGAACCTTTTTGTTTGGCCCACTCAATAACTTGCCATTGCAATAGATGACTGGCACCGTAGGCGGTGCGCTCTCGGATGGAAGCGCCGTCTTTGTACATACTCTTGGTGCCTTGGACCATGGCATAGGCGCCAGCGACTAGCTGACCGTCGTAGTATGCAAAAAAAAGCTGGCCATTATCGCCGTAGCGGCGGTAAAATTCCCGGTAGTACTGCGGCGGACGGATAGCGAAGCCAGCACCCTGGGCGGTGGTGGTGAAGAGCTGATACATTTTGGCACAATTTTCGTCGGTTGGCTGGACTTTTTCGACTGTTACGCCGTCGCGTTCGGCCCGACGGACTGCGTGCCGGCCTTTTTGTGGTAGGGTTTTTAAAATCTCGTCTAAGCTGGGCGTTAAATCAACGATCACCGTGGCGTAGTTGTACTGAACCGGATTTGTTTTGATAAGTTCAAATGATGAAAAATCGACTGTATGATCGAGTTCAGGTTCGATCTTAATACTAAATACCCCGTGCTTTTTAGCGAACGGCTTAAGATGGGTCAGTAGTGTCTCAAGCTCGTCGACATTAGCGACGCCCGGGCCTTTCGGACAATACCAGACTTTACCAAGTAGGGGTATATTTTTCTCGATGACGGCAAGAGCGCAGACGTCATCGAGGATAAAGCGCGGCGTCCAGCCAGCGTCTGCTTTTTGCTCAATAAATTCACGTCCCTGCAGGATATTCCCTTTGTTGGGATTCTGTGTGACAATCGTATTCCAGTCTTGTATTTCGGCAGTCGTTGCGTATCGTATATTCACTGGTGTTAATTATATCGGAGATGTTCGAATAATGACACTGACCTACATATAAGGGAAAAGCCCAGGGAGTAGCTATGACTCACCCGGGCGGATTAGCTCCCTTCGTCGTAGGAAATGATGGTTGCCTGTCCATTGGCCTGAGGGCCATAGGGCAGGTGTAGAACAATGGTGTCGTCGCGCTCATAGCAGCGGACGATCAACTCACTGGCGCCTCGCGTGGTGCTGACAATAGTCAGTGTGCGAAGCTTATCCAGGATGAGCGAAATGGATGTGCCGTTTCTCTCACTCTGGGCGACCAGCTTTCTGATATCATCAGCTGGGCCGATGTTGGGTAGAAAGGTGGACATACTACTCACCTCCGTAGGTAGGAGCTGTTTTATTATAGCATAAATAGTTTAAAAATGCAACTCTAGTCGACTAAAGACCAAGTTCGTTGAGGGCGCGCTGTAGCTGAATAGCGAGCATAGTGGCTTTATCTTCGATCATGCTAACAGGTAGGCTGCACGAATCGCCAAGGTTATCAGTCGTGAAACCCGGGAACAGTTTGATTGAACCATACCTCTCATCTTTACGTGGTGGGCTGATAGCATACATGACGCCCTTTTCAGTCATTTGGTCGTAACCACCGTATAGTTTGGCGATCTCGTCGAGCGATGATTTTATATCAACCAAGATCTTTTCACCGTTATACATGATGGCGATATCGCCACCTTTACGGTCTTCGTCGTTAGTGCCAGGGCGGAAGTCAATCGGTGTTCTTTCAAGAATCTGGCGGGTGACGGCTTCATAACGGGCACCTTTGGCAACCGCGCCGAGGCCATATTCGACTTCAGTTTCGCGTCGTGGATAGTAATCAAGTGTTGAGTCAGTAATCGCCCTGGCGATGTCGGAAAATTTCTCGTCGGGGTGTTCGAGCATGAAGTCCGACAGCTGTTGGTTGTAGTCAACGGCGAACTTCTTGAGATCGTCGTTGAGATACGTCTTTTCTTCATGGCTCAAGCGTCGCTGTCTCCGAGTGTGCTCCAGCTGATTGATTTCGGCCTGTACGTGCACCATAGCCGGACTGTCGCCGATTATGCGCAAACGAGCGGCAATTTCCGGGTCGAGCAGAGGTCGGTTGACATCGCAAAATTCGCGGCAATAACGGGATAATTCATAGCCGTAACCGCCCGAAGCCGTGTCGTGTGGGGTGACATTACGCTGGTGTAATCGGCGAATAAAATCCGGTTCATTGGTAAAATCACTCACCAGTTTCGTAGCGTCTGTCCACTCTGCGGGGAGTGGGTAATCAAGACGGTCGGTGGTTTGTTCTAAAGTGGTTCGTGGCATGTTTATTTTTAGTTAAGTTTATAGTCTAATTTAAGCATAAAAAGTTTTAAAAGTCAAGTAGAGCGTGTGAATGGTATAATTAATGCTATGACAGACGAAACATTCACAGCGTATGACATACGCGGCAAGATTGAAAACGGCGTATCCCTCGATACGGCTTGGAATATTGGCAAGGCACTCGCCGATTGGCTATCGACGTACGGTAAAGTGACACTGATGCGGGGTACCGGTGCCGACGAACAGTTAGTCGGAGCATTAATCGAGGGTTTGCGCCTACAAGGTCGCGACGTGCTCGATAGCGGTGTCGGCGACAAAGAGACACTTATGAAACGAGTAGCTGATGATGGTTTATCGGGCGGCATTATCGTCAGTCGCGATGAACAGCAGGATGTTTGCGTTATCGAACTTTTCAATGAAAAAAGCGAGTTGATAAGTGCCGAGAATGGCCTGGAAGACATCGCCCAGCTGGTAGGTGCAGGTAATTTCGTACCGGCTGCCGAAAAAGGTGAACTGACCGCTCTTGTTTAGATAGTGATGTAACGATCAAAATTAGCACTCGTACTTGACGAGTGCTAATTTATTTGAGTACAATGAAACTACACAGTTCAACAAACGGAGGAAATATATGAGTACACCAATTAAACCTCTGGCAGATCGTGTCGTAGCGGTGCGTGAGGAAGCACAAACGAAGACTGCTTCCGGTCTTTATCTACCAGATCAGGCAAAAGAAAAACCAGTCGTGGCAAGTGTCGAAGCAGTTGGACCAGATGTCAAAGGCATTAAAAAGGGCGACAAGATTCTATACAAAGAATATTCGACGACGGAAATCAAAATCGACGGCACGGAATATCTTATCGTTAAAGAAGAAGACATTTTAGCAACTATTTAGGAGGACAGGTTTGATGGCAAAGAAAGTATTTTATGATGACGATGCCCGAGAGCGGGTACTTGGCGGCGCGAAAGCGCTGTATGATGCGGTTAAGGTGACCTACGGCCCGAAAGGCAATAATGTTGTGATTGCCAAAGGCTACGGTGGGCCAACCGTTACTCATGATGGTGTGACAGTGGCCGAGGCAGTTGATTTACCGGATAATGACGATGAAACACTTGGCTATAAAGTTGGTGCAGAACTGATTAAACAAGCCGCTAAGAATCTTAATAAAGCAGCTGGTGATGGTACGACGACAGTAACCGTGCTGACATACAATATTCTCAAAGAAGCTAATCGTCTGATTGCAGCTGGCCATAATCCGCAAGAACTCCGCAAGGGTATTGAGGCAGCTGGTGCCGAGGTGGTAAAGGCACTCGATAGTCTGAGCGAGAGTATCGAAGGTAAAGGTGAGCGCGTGGCAGAGGTGGCAGCGATTTCCGCTGGTGACGAGACAATCGGTAAGCTTATCGCTGAGGTGATTGAGAAGGTCGGCAAAGACGGTGTCGTAACTGTAGAAGCCGGTCAAGGCCTCGAGATGGAATCTGAGGTCGTCGAAGGCTTTAGTCTTGATAAGGGCTGGGCTAGTCCGTTTTTCGTGACTGACGCCGGCCGGCAAGAAGCCGTTTACGAGAAGCCAGCTATCGTTCTGACTGATAAAAAGATTTCAACCGCCCAAGAACTCTTGCCGTTGATTGAGAAGTTAGCCCAGGCTGGTAAAAAAGACATCGTCCTCATAGCCGACGAAGTCGACGGCGAAGCGCTCAGTATCTTGGTTCTCAACAAATTAAAGGGCGTTCTCAATACGGTCGTCGTCAAAGCACCTAGTTTCGGTGATCGTCGTAAAGAAATCCTGGCGGATATCGGCGTGCTGACCGGTGCAACAGTTATCACGGAAGATCAAGGTCTGACATTTGAGAACGTCGAGCTCGATGTAGTTGGTTCGGCTCGAAAGATAATTGCCGGCAGAGACGAGACCACCATTATCGAGGGTGCTGGTAAAGATACCGCCGTCAAAGCTCGTATTACCCAGATCGTCGCTCAAGCCGACAACGCTTCAAGCGAATACGATAAAGAACAATACGACAAGCGGGCTGCCGCACTCAGTGGCAAAGTCGCGGTCATCAAAGTTGGTGGGGCGACGGAAACTGAAATCGATGAGAAGAAATTCCGTGTCGATGACGCCGTGGCGGCGACCAAAGCCGCTCTTGCCGAAGGTATCGTGGCTGGCGGCGGCGTTACCCTGGTAAACCTATCAAACAATATAAAAGCCGATGGTGCTGATAGTATTTCGGCTGGCCGCCAAATCTTAAAAAACGCGCTGAAGCAGCCGTTTTTACAGATTACAGCCAACGCTGGGCTCAACAGTGAAGCCTTGCTTGCCCAGGTTGAAACGGGTAAACCAGGTTTTGGCGTTAACGTCATGAAGCCGGATGCTGGATTGGTTGATGTTGTCAAAGATGGTGTGATTGATCCAACCCGCGTTACCAAAGAAGCAGTGCAGAACGCGGTCTCTATCGCGTCGACAGCTGCCACTATGGGCGCACTGGTAGTGGACATTCCAGAGCCGGAAGCTCCCACGCCAATGGGCGGCGGCATGGGGATGATGTAGTCCACAGCTCATGTAATGAAATAGACTCTCGATTGAGGGTCTATTTCATATCACCGATTGACAAAAAGAATATAAAAGTATAAAATATACAACTAGTCTTGTTTTACCACTATCAAATGAGCGGGAGGTGGCAAGATGTTTTATCGGGTAGATTCAACGCAGGCGTTGCGTCGACACTTGGCAAAAATCCAAAAGGGTGACGATCTGAACGTCAAGATCGGGCCGTTGGATGTCGCTAAAGTAAATGGCAATGGTCACTATGTGAGCATCGCGGTTAGCTCGGTTGACAGCACAGAGCATTACAACGTCGGCGAGATGCGCCACGTTACTGGTCGGACCGTTATCGATGGCGAGATCTGCGATGTGAAGTTACGATCGTACCAAAACTACAGCCACGCTATCCTCCTGGAGGTGATGAGTTGACCCGAAAAAGTCGCCAAGCATAGCGCTTGTCGCCCCCACACAGCAGCCAGCTGTGTGGGGTTATTTTCATATTAAGCAGTCGGTGTACTAGAAAGGAAGTCGATCTCTTTGATGACATCAAGCAACGCTTGGGCACGACGAGTTTCGTCACTAATGGCTTTGGCGGCTTCATGAGCCGGACCGATGAGCGTTTTATCGTCAGTAGAACGGAGGAGCAATAAATAAGTATCGAATTTTTCTTCCGGTGCAAGGTCAAGTTTGTCGACAAGGGGACGCAATTCAACCAAGGCATCTTGTTTGATACTATCCAGATCGTCACTACCTGATGCGGATGGCATAGGAATCGTTGGGACGCTCAAGGTTGCTTCTTCGACTGCCGCGTCGGTTGTATCGGTTGGTTTAACCTCTTTTTCATCAGCCGTGTCTTCTGCTGCGGCAGCTTCTTCGGCTTGACCATCGACACCAGCGAGAACTTTCGCCAGTTCCTGATCGTCGCTCATTGGTTGTTGTGATTGCGGCTGTAAGTCCACCATGTTCCCACCTCTAAAAATTTTGTAATATTACTTATGCTTGCTTTGAATGTATAGTATCATAAGAATAAGATAGCTCGCAAGAGGTAAGGGGTGGGATGTTAGACGACGCGCAAGTACTCAGGAAACGGGACAGTCAAAACACGCTGGGAACAACGGCCGATCAGGCATCCCAGGCCCGTCTGGCAGTAGAAGTACTCTCACCCAATCACGATGGCCGTGTCATTACCAAGATCTACGTCGCTGGCATGGGCGGTTCGGCGTTGGCGGCGCTCCTCGCTAAAACCTGGCTCGATGAACTGACTATTCCGTTTGAAATCGTACGAGACTACAGCCTGCCGCATAGTGTTGATAGTTCAGCACTGGTCATTGCCAGTAGTTGTTCGGGTAATACCGAGGAAACACTCAGTGCACTCGACGATGCTCGATCCAAGGGCGCGCAGGTGGCAGTGATTAGTGGTGGCGGTAAGCTACAAGAGATTGCACGTCAAGATGGTATTTGTCGGGTCGATCTACCAAACTTGGAGGTCCAGCCACGTATGTTGACAATTGCGCAACTTCGAGCGCTGACGGCACTACTAGCGCACTTCAATGTCATCCGTTTTGAACGTTTTGCCGAAATTGCTGACACGAGCGATTGGCTCGATGAAGCCAGTAAAGACTGGCGGATGGAGAGTACGACTGATAAAAATCTCGCCAAACAACTGGCTCTCATGGCGGTTGGTAAGACACCGATTTTCTACGGGGGTCCATTAACGGCTTCGGCTGCCTACAAATGGAAAATAAGTTGGAACGAAAATGCCAAGAACGTGTCATTTTGGAATCAATACTCAGAATTCAATCACAACGAATTCATTGGCTGGACATCACACCCGATAGAAAAGCCGTTCGTTATTTTCGATCTCATCAGCCGATTTGAACACCCGCGCATCTTAGAGCGGTTCGCACTAAGCGACCGATTACTGAGCGGCCAGCGGCCAGCGGCCAATACTATCGAGTTGCAGGGCGATAGCCTGTTGCAACAACTGCTCTGGGCAAACATCCTGGCTGACTTCACGAGCATTTATGTAGCGATTTTGAATAATGTCGATCCCGGCCCAGTGCCGCTCATCAGCAAATTGAAAGAAGAACTTGGTAAAAGTGACGCTTAATTAAAGTGACGTAGTGATTCGATCGGATCTTTACGCGAAGCACGTAGTGCCGGATAGAGCCCAAAAACGATGCCGACCACGCCAGATAGGCCGAGTGCGATACCGAGGATTGGCCAGGTGAAGGCCGGATCAAACGTCAGGAAGGTACTAATCGCGAAAGCGATGATATACCCGAGTATATAACCGGCTACGCCACCGACCAGGCTGATAATGATTGATTCAATCAAGAATTGCCAAATGATATGGGCGTTGCTGGCGCCAATAGCTTTTCTGAGGCCAATTTCACGGGTACGTTCGGCGACGCTGACCAGGAGTATATTCATAATACCGATACCACCGACCAAGAGCGAAATACCAGCGATTGCCACAGTCATTTGTTTGATGAGTTTGAATAACTGACTGGTTGGCTTGGCAATGTCTTTACCGGAAATAATCTGATAATCCTGCTCTCCACTGTGCGCGGTCGACAAAGTAGCATCAATGGTTTTTATCAGACCAGGCAGTTGTTCCTTGGTGTCGGCCCGTACGTCGATTTGCTGTAAAGAGGTATCATTGCCAAGTAATTGCTGACCAGCGGTCAGGTGGATGATAGCCGTGTGATCGAAATCGACCGTATTGAAGTTAATTGGCTGGTCGATACGTTTTAAGATACCAATCACCGTGAACGTATGGTCGCGGATCGTAAACGTTTGGCCTATAGCGCTGTCCGTACCGAACAAGTCAACTGATAGCTGCTGTCCGATGACTGCGGTGTCTTGGTTGGTGAATCGGTCGAGGAACTGGCCATCGCGTACTTGAAGCCCAGCAATCGTCGCCAGTTCGGGTGTGGAGGCGACGACGCTAACATCAGTCGGGTGGCTGTCGCCAGCTTTGGTGCTGCCGTTGATGATCATCAACGGCGCAACCGCGCCGATGTGTTTTATGTGTGTGATTGCTTCGTAGTCCTTCTCGCTCAAAGTGCTGGCCGCGAAACTTTGCTGGCGAGTGATATCGTTGCCGCCAATTGCGGTTGGGCGAATGACAGCGATGTTGCCTTCAAGGGCATCGACTTGTTGGTTAATGACACCGTTGATACCGCTGGAAAGCGATAAGACGGCTGTGACGCTCGCCACACCGATAGCGACGCCGAGTGCCGTCAGAAACGTCCGCAGCCGATTGGTCCGCAACGACTCATAAGCATTGTCGAGGTGATCAATCAGCAATAAGCGCATCAGCGTTTGGCCTTTCGCTTGCTGCTGAGTGGAATTTTCTCCGTTTTCGACTTGGCGATAATGGGAATTTTAGTGTCACTGGCAATTTTTCCGTCGAGCATGTGAATAACCCGACTAGCATATGTCGTCAGCTTCGGGTTATGGGTGACCATGATGATAGTGTTGCCACGTTTGTGTAGGTCGGATAATTCTTCCATGACGATGTGACTAGCTTTGCTGTCAAGGTTACCGGTCGGTTCGTCCGCTAGGATGATTGATGGATCATTGACCAGTGCTCGAGCAATAGCGACACGTTGGTTCTGGCCGCCCGACAGCTGTGACGGCATATAGTATTCGCGTTCTTGCAAATGGAAGTTTTTCAGTACTCGACTGGCTTCTTTGAAACGTTTGGTCCGGCGGATACCTTTGTACGTGAGTGGCAGGGCGACGTTTTCGATGACATTGAGACGTGGAATGAGATTGAAACTTTGAAAAACGAAACCAATTTTGTTGGAGCGGATACGGGCGTGGCGACTTCGACTGAGTTCTTCGACGGCTTTGTCTTCCAATAGGTAGTCGCCACTGGTTGGTCGGTCGATAAGCCCAAGAATGTTGAGTAGGGTCGTTTTACCGCAACCACTCGGACCCATGACAGCGATGAACTCACCTTTTTCAATCGTCAAGTCAATCCCATCGAGTGCGAATTGTTCGGCGTCACCGATACCGAACCGCTTTTTCAAGCCTTTCAGGACGATAACCGGCGCAGTCGATGTTTCTTTTGGCATACATCTAGTATAGATAGGGTTGCAAGGCTACGGCAACCATAAGCTTGGCGTGCTTTTGACAACTGTAAATAATATGCGCCGAATTGCGCACCATTTTAACGAACCAAGCCTCAAGGCTGTTTGTTAAAATGAGAGGAGCAGTAACGAAAGGCGGTAGCTTTAGTCGCCTGCGACTAAAGCGAAAACTTGTAGTGAACTGCGACGAGGAGAGGTGGCCGAGTGGTTGAAGGCGCACGCTTGGAAAGCGTGTATACGGGCAACCGTATCGCAGGTTCGAATCCTGTTCTCTCCGCCAAACAGTACGCTATATGTAGCGTACTGTTTGTTATTTACAACGCTATAAAGGGTTAATCTATCCTAATTATGCTTGTGGTGAAAAAAACACCTAAAAAAGCTTGAAAACCATATATATAGGGTCTATTATCGTACATAGACACTACATATGTAGTAGTTCAATAAAATACACATTATGCAAATTGCCATAGGGTAGAACGGCATCCGTCGTGACGGCTTTTTGTATTGTCTCTTGGGAGGGGCAGTGTAGAAAACATAAAACTAATAGGGGATCACATTATGAACGGAATTCATGTGGTAAAACGCGACGGCACACGCGAACCATTTGACGCCAACAAGATCAACTTGGCGCTTGTTCAGGCGAGTGAGGGACTGCCTGACCAGATTAGCAAAGTAGTGCAGGTTGCATCAGAACTACAATTGACATTATTTGACGGTATCACTAGTGAGCAGCTTGACGAGGCGGTGATTCATACGGCTTTGCAGAATGTGAAAGATGACCCAGACTTTGATACGATTGCGGCGAGATTATTGCTTAAGAATGTCTACAAAAACATACTTGGGGATTATGGAACAGCCGATGAGTTGAAGAAACTTCATGAAATTCATTTTCCTACGTATATAAAGAGTGGTGTTGAGAACAAATTACTAGATACTCGCATGAGTACGACGTTTAACCTGGAAAAGCTTGCGAAAGCTATCAAACCCGAGCGTGACAACTTAAGTAAGTATCTTGGTGTAGTGACGAACAAAAACCGTTACGCATTGCGTAAGCAGAGTGGTGAGCCGATTGAGGTACCACAATTCACCCATATGCGTATCGCGATGGGACTTAGTTTCAATGAAAAAGATCCAACCACGGCTGCGCTCGATTTTTATGAACATATGAGCAATCTCGACTACGTACCTGGTGGTTCAACGCGCGTCAACGCTGGCGGCTCGTTCCCGCAACTTTCCAACTGCTTCTTACTGGAAGTTCAAGACGACATGGAATCAATCGCTAAAGGTGTCCGTGATGTCATGTGGATTGCCAAGGGAACTGGTGGTATCGGTATTTCACTTAATAAGCTCCGTGCGGCAGGTTCTCCGGTAAAAACGACCAACACCGAGAGCACTGGCCCGATTCCGTTCATGAAAATGATCGACACAGCGCTTTTCGCCGTTTCACGTAAGGGTAAAAAAGCTGGCGCAGCAGCGCTCTATATGGAGAACTGGCATCTTAACTTTCCGCAATTTTTGGATTTGAAACAAAACTCCGGTGACCCGTATCTTCGAACGCGCCTGGCGAACACTGCGGTGTTTATTAGTGACGAATTCATGAAACGGGTACAAAAGGACCAAGATTGGTATTTGTTCGACCCAGCTGAAGTAGAAGATCTTCCAGAGCTCTACGGTGCAGAGTTTAGTAAGCGCTACGCCGAATATGTCAAACTGGCTGAAGCCGGCAAAATGCGGGAATTTAAGAAAGTCAGCGCCCTTAAGCAGTTTCGTCAGATTCTGATTACCCTGCAGGCAACCAGCCATCCATGGTTGACATGGAAAGATACCATCAATGTTCGGGCACTCAACAATAACACGTCGACAATTCACCTGAGTAATTTGTGTACGGAGATTACTTTGCCACAAGACAAAGATAATACTGCTGTTTGTAATCTCGTCAGTATCAACCTTTCGGCACACCTCCGCGCAGACAAGACATGGGATTGGGACCGCTTGGCAGCGAGCACCAGGAGCGCGATTCGCCAATTGGACAACCTGTGCGATATTACGAATACGCCAATTCCAGAAGCGATGCATTCCAACCAACAAAACCGTGCGCTCGGGCTTGGCATGATGGGATTCACGGATGTCACTGAAAAACTCGGCTATAGCTACGAAAGTGAAGATGCGTATGACCTGATGGATCAACTGACTGAATTCATTAGCTATAACGCGATTGATGAGTCGGCCGATATGGCACAAGAACTCGGTTCGTATCCGATGTTCAAGGGTAGCGGTTGGAACAGGGGAATTCTTCCGATCGATACGCTTGATGAACTGGCAACCGACCGAAAAGTGAAGGTCGAAGTCAATCGCAAGCAACGTCTTGACTGGGACAGCCTCCGCAAGAAGGTTAAAAAAGGTATGCGTAATGCGACACTCATGGCGATCGCACCAACGGCAAACATTGCTCATATTGCCGGAACAACCCCTGGAATCGACCCACAATTCGCGCAAATATTTAGCCGCAGTACTCTGAACGGTAAGTTCCTCGAAGTGAATAATAATCTTGTTCGTTCTTTGAAGGAGCTTGACCTTTGGGACAAAGTCAAAGATCAAGTGCTTGTCAATCAGGGTGATATTCAGACGATTGATGTTATTCCGCAGAACATCAAAGATACTTACAAGACGAGCTTCCAGCTGAGTCCGTACGCCTTTATCGAAGTAGCCGCCCGTGCTCAAAAATGGGTAGATCAAGCAATCTCACGCAATATGTATCTTGAAACTCGAAACATCGATGACTACGTTGATATTTATAGCACCTGTTGGAAACGAGGACTCAAGACGACCTATTATCTGCATGTAAAACCGCGCCATCAGGCTGAGCAAACGACGGTGAAAGTAAATAAAGCTGAAACGGGCACCGGACCACGCAAAGCAGGGTTCGGCTTCGCGAAGAAGCAAACGGTAGGGGTATAGCGTATGGGTACATGTTAATACATAAGAATACGATCAAAAAAATAAAATAGAATAGGGAAATAATTATGGGTATGAACGCATCAACAATTATCAACGACGAAATGACACTAGATGAAAAACTAGCCGCTATCGATCAGGCAATGAAGAATGCCCAGGCGCAGGCCAGTGAAACTAATGGCATTGATGCACCAGCTGATCCGCAAGATTTACTGATGTGTGAGGGTTGCCAGTAATGGAACAGTCTTTTGTAATCGCCACGCTTCAACCGGACCGCGAAGCATACATCGCGAAGTTCCAAGAATTAGGAGAGTATGACCCAGAGGTTGAACTGCTCGATGGCAAGACTGTTCGCGAGCACCGTGAAGCGTTACTGGCCGGTAAAGCGCTTTCGTACGCATAAATAGAAAGGGGTAAACGATATGGCAGGAATCTTAGGAACAGGAATTCAAGACGGACTTTTACTCAAACCAGTCCACTATCAGTGGGCGATGGACTTATATAATCAGGCGGTTGCTAACACTTGGTTTCCAAATGAAATCCAGCTCGGCCAAGATTTGAGTGACTGGAAGAAAATGACTGACGAGGAACGCCACGCGTTGGAATTTCTGATGAGCTATTTCAACCCAAATGAGTTATTGGTAAACAAGGCCTTGGCATTTGGCGTCTATCCCTACGTCAACGCCGCTGAGTGTCACTTATACTTAGCCAAGCAAATGTGGGAAGAAGCCAATCACTGCATGAGTTTTGAGTATGTGTTGGAGACTTTCCCAATCGACCGTGACAAAGCCTACGCAGGCCACGTCGAAGTGCCAAGCATGGCCGCCAAAGAAGAGTTCGAGACCAAGTTCATCAAACGTATGAGCGAGGATACGCTTGATATCACAACCACCGAAGGAAAGAAAGATTTTGTCCGCAACCTGATCGCGTATAACATTATTCTCGAGGGTATTTGGTTTTACTCGGGCTTCATGGTGGCGCTTAGTTTCCGTCAACGCAACCTTATGCGTAATTTCGGTAGTCTGATGGATTGGGTGATTCGTGATGAAAGTCTGCACTTGAAATTCGGTATCAACTTGATCTTGACGACGTTGGAAGAAAATGAAGACTTGCAGACGGAGGAATTCGCTGCCGAGATCAAGCAAATGATTCTCGACGCCGTTGAAATGGAAGAGGCCTACAACAATGACTTGCTACCAAAAGGTATCCTAGGTTTGAATGCCGACTACGTTAACCAATACGTAAAGTATCTGACCGACCGTCGCTTGGAAGAGCTTGGCTTTGAAGCCCACTACAAAGTCAGTAACCCAGCCAAATGGATGGCTGCCGCCAACGACACGCTGGAACTCGTTAACTTCTTTGAGAGTACCAACACGTCATACGAAGTCAACTCCGGTGCTAGCAAGAAAGATTAATAAGTAAACGCGTTCAAAAAGTGCGGTGGAAACAGGGCCGCACTTTTTTGCACCAGAAAGATGTTATGAAAACGGAAATCGAAGTTAAATTTTTGAATATCAATATCGACATGATGCGTGAGAAACTACAAAGCGTCGGTGCTACCTGTGAACAGCCGATGCGACTCATGAAGCGGGCACTGATTGAAACAGAGGACACTGCACGTCGGAATGGTTATTTGCGTATACGAGATGAAGGCAATAAAGTATCATTGACCTATAAACAGTTCAATGAGAACTCTCTTACGGGTGCAAAAGAGCGAGAAGTTACGGTTAGTGATTTCGATGAAACAATTGAAATTTTCAAAGAACTCGCTCTTCACTACCACACCTTTCAAGAGTCAAAACGCGAAACCTGGCGCTACAATGAGGTAGAAGTAGTAATTGATGAATGGCCGTGGATTAAACCGTATATTGAAATCGAAGGCGAGTCAGAACGTGCCGTCAAAACTGTAGCAGCCGAACTGGGTTTTGACTGGACTGACGCTGTGTTTGGCTCGGTTGATGTTATATATGAGCGTGAATATCCCAAACTTACGAATCGCGGCGTAATCGATATCAAAGAAGTACGTTTTGGTGATCCAGTACCGAAGGAATTCTTGGGAAAATAGTATGGTTCGCAAAGCTCGGCGCGCTGCTACATTACTTGGTCCGGCGTTTGTCGCGGCTGTAGCGTATGTTGATCCGGGCAATTTCGCGGCGAATTTCAGTGCCGGGGCCGGTTATGGCTACATGTTACTGTGGGTGTTGGTGCTGGCGAATCTAATGGCGATGCTGGTGCAGTATTTGTCGGCTAAAATCGGCGTAGTGACGGGGCAGAGTTTACCTGAGGTCGTTGCCACGAAGCTTGGCCGCAAAGCGCGGATTATGTACTGGATTCAGGCCGAACTGGTTGCGGCGGCTTGTGATTTGGCTGAAGTCATCGGGGGTGCGATCGCGTTAAAATTATTGTTCAACGTACCACTAGTAGCCGGCGGCGTTATTACCGGATTGGTATCACTGCTCCTGCTTGCGACGTACAGCCGGCAAGGTCAAAAGTTTTATGAGCGGATTATCGTCGGTCTACTGATAATTATCCCGATTGGCTTTATCGTCGGTCTCGTCATGCATCCACCTGAGGCAGCGCCATTGCTCGGTGGCCTCATGCCGAAGCTACAGGGGACGGACACGATTCTATTGGCCGTCGCCATGCTTGGTGCGACCATCATGCCGCATGTGGTCTATTTGCACTCGGCTTTGAGTCGTGATCGACACGGCCACGTTAAAAACACGGTGAAATTGAAAGAAGTGTTACGTACCACGAAGATCGATGTCGGTATCGCGATGGTACTGGCTGGTAGCGTCAATATTGCCATGCTCGTGTTGGCGGCTTCGGTGCTTCAAGGGGATGCGTCGGCCGAGTCGCTCGAAGGGATTTTTAACTCGCTTGGTACAGTGATTGCGCCGCTTGTTGCGTGGTTGTTCGCGTTAGGGCTGCTGGTGTCGGGCTTTGCCTCGACGGCTGTCGGGACGCAGGCCGGTGAGGTGATCATGGCAGGGTTACTAAAACGACGCGTTTCACCGTTAATTCGCCGTACTGTGGTTATTATTCCGTCGATTATTCTGCTCGCAGTATCAGTCGATCCGACGAAGGCATTGATTATCTCCCAAGTTGCACTGAGTTTTGGTATTCCGTTCGCCCTGATGCCACTCGCCATGGTGACATCGAGTAAGAAGATTATGGGCGAAGCCGTGAACGGTAGGATCATAAAGGGTTTGATCGTTACTATAACTGCAGGTGTCGTCGGGCTCAACCTCGTGCTTATCGGATTGATCGTCACTAGCCTTTAATACTATATAAACTATAGCAACAGAGGTGTATACTGGTAATATATGAAAACAAAATTAGTTATTTTTGGTATCACTGGTGATTTGAGTCGGCGTAAATTACTACCTGCGCTCCAGAGGATCATTGCAACTGGTGATTTCAACGATGTGTCAATCATTGGCGTGTCGAGGCACGAGGTAAGTATAGATGATTTACTCGATACCGCACTAGGGAATAATGAACTGTCAGATCGAATTTCGGTGTTTTCGATGGATTTGACTCAACTTGGTGATTACGGAAAATTGCGCGAATATATCAATTTGCAGGATGATGAACAGTTGCTGGTTTATCTCTCCGTCCCACCGACGGCGTCGGCTCAGATCGTTGGCTTCATGGGGCAGGCAGGACTTAATTCGAAGAACACTAAGATCTTATTCGAAAAGCCATTCGGCATGGATCTTACATCTGCGCAAGAGGAGATTGCACAAACAGCACGATATTACGATGAGGATCAAATATATCGGATTGACCATTTTTTGGCGAAAGGAATGGCACAGAATATCGTTGCATTTCGGGCGAGTAATGCGATTTTTGGCCATTTGTGGCACGCGCAGGCGATTTCACGCATCGAAGTGATCGCTAGCGAGGAAATCGGCATCGAAGGTCGCGTGCAGTTTTATGAACAAACGGGTGCACTACGTGATATCGTACAGGGACACCTTATGCAATTATTGGCGCTGACACTACTCGATGTACCAGCGGAGCTTGATTGGAATAAATTACCGGAATTGCGCATGGCTGCGCTTGCCCAGATCCAGCCGGCTCGCCCTGAATTGGTCGTCCGTGCTCAATATGAAAGTTACGAACGCGAGGTTGCCAATCTCGACAGTAAAACCGAGACGTTCGTATCGTTACAGTTATTTTCACAAGCAGAACGTTGGAAACATGTTCCGCTTATTTTGACGACTGGCAAGGCCCTGGATCAAAAAATGACAGAGGTAAGGATTCATTTCAAAAAGTATTCAGATTCGCAGACGAATTGTCTAGTGTTAGGTATTCAGCCTAATGAGGGAATTGAGATCGAACTCTTTACCAAGAAACCGGGCTACGATCATCAACTGGAGCGCCAGCAACTTGATTTTGAATATCCGGCCGATGCGCAGTTACCCGATGCCTACGAGCAAGTCTTGATCGATGCGATGCGTTCGCGAAAAAGTCTATTTACGGGAAGCGACGAAGTGTTGCGTAGCTGGGAGATTTTGAAGCCAGTCCAGGACGATTGGAATATGGATAATCGACCCCTAAAAACATATCCAAACGGCGCGACAATCGAACAAGTACTCGGCTAGGACGAGTACTATTGTTGTCCGTCGATGTTGTGTCCGCCGAACTTATTGCGCATAGCGGCGAGTAATTTTGTGGCAAAATTAATGTCGCCTTTTTGCGAAGCAAGTCGTACATCGAACGACGCTTGGATAGCGGGCATAGGAATGCCTAGTTTGTCGGCGGTTTCAAGCGTCCATCTGGCCTCACCGGATTCGGCGACCACGCCGCTGATACTATCAAGCGTTGGGTTTTCGTGCAGTGCTTGGCGGGTGAGGTCGTTGAGCCACGAGGTAACGACGCTGCTTTCTTGCCAAACGTCGCCGGCTTTTGCTAGGTCGATATCGCTATAAGGGCCTTCCTTGAGCATGCGATAGCCTTCGGCAAGCGATTCCATCATGCCGTATTCGATGGCGTTATGGACCATTTTTACATAATGCCCTGAACCGTTAGCGCTAAAAAAAGCGTGCCCGCCGCGTGGTTTTGCAAGTGTATCGAGCGCTGGAATAAGAGTTTGATAAGCTGCCGGATTACCGCCGACCATCATCGAGAAACCATTTTCCATACCCCAGACACCACCACTAGTACCAATATCAAGCAGAGTTGAACCGGCCGCGGTGACTTTATCAGCACGGGCTTGGTCCTCGCGGTAGTCGCTATTACCACCATCAATAACGATGCTTCCTTTTGGAAGTACGGCGAGCCAATCGTCAAGGTCTGCATCGATAGCCGCCGCCGGTATCATGATCCATAAAACGACCGGCTCTGTGTCAAAGGCAGTAATGACATCTTCTTTTGTGTATGCTGGCGTGGCGCCATAGCCAGCAGCTTCATCAACACTTGGCCGACTGCGGTTATGGGCGATAACTTTGTGGCCGTCGGCGATTAATTTTTGAGCGATTTGACTGCCCATGCGGCCAAGACCGGTGATAGCAATTTTCATAGAATTTCCTCCAGTGAATTAGTTGTATATAGGGTTGAGTGACCGATAGTTTTTAACACTTGCGCGGGCTGATCATTGAGTGATCTGTCAGTTGCTAGTAGCTCTTCAAGTATAGCTTGCTTGTCGTCACCTGACGCTTGGATGATGGCCTCGTCCAGTCTCGCGATGGCTCGCACGGTTATGGTGAGGCGAGTGAAGTCGGCAGCTTCAAAACTACAGGCAAACTGCTGACTGGTGACGGCAGGGGAATGTGGTTTTATACCGGCCGTATGGCCGTCATTGCCGGTGCCAAATATCCCGAGCTTATAATTGGCCTTCTCAAAAGCTTGTTCGAGCCAGGCGTTGAATTGTTCTGTTGTGCCGACCAGGCTGTCGCCGACGAGTGGTCGATAGACATGGGCGCCATTCAGGTGAAAGCCAGCTTCAAGCAACTGGTGCCAATTTTCGTTTGGATGATCGATTGGGCCGTAGCGTTCGTCAGTGAGTGTGACGTAGAGGTTACTGAGATCAATATCAGCTAGCTGCTTAGCTGCTTCGATGGCGATGCGGAGGCTCGATCCACCCGATAGCAGCCACAAAACTGTCTTGTCAGCTTTCAAGCTGGATTTTAATTGCCGAGCGGTCGCAGTGGCAGCCTCATCGATGGGATTAGGAGTAGTGATGACATGTATATTTTCCATTACTATATCTTATATAGTAGCACAAACTGCTCCTGCTTGGTATCTAACAGAGGAACAACCAAGGATTTACTCGTTGCCTAGCTCAAGCAGACCCATGCAAGACAACTATATTTAGCGTAGTGAAAATACTACAACGTCTATATATAGCGCATCGGTGACAGGCGGTGCTATAATGAAATCCCATGGAGGTGACAGACTAACATGGGACAAAAACAGAAATATATATTCGTAACTGGGGGTGTACTCTCGGGGGTAGGAAAAGGAATTACTGCGGCCAGCATCGGTGCTGTATTGCAGGCCAAAGGCGTATCCGTTTCCATTCAAAAATGTGACCCGTATCTCAATGTAGATGCGGGTTTACTTAATCCCGCTGAACACGGTGAGTGTTTTGTGACAAAAGATGGAGCCGAGACTGACCTCGACTTGGGTCACTATGAACGTTTTCTCGATATTGAACTAACGCAAAAAAACGCCACGCTGTCCGGCCGGTTATTACAGAATTTGATCCTTGATGAGCGATCTGGTCAATTCGGTGGCAAAACTGTCCAGTTAGTACCGCACCTGACCAATGCTATTCAGGATGCTATTAAAGAAGCGGCTGGCACGAGCGAGGTTCATATCGTCGAGATTGGTGGCACGGTTGGCGACTACGAAGGTTTGAGCTTTATAGAAGCTATTCGCGAGTTTGGTCAGCGTGTCGGGCGAGAGAATTGTTTGTATGTTCACGTTGTATATGTGCCATTCATTGGCACTAGTAAAGAATTCAAGACCAAGCCAGCCCAGAATGCCATGCAAGATTTACGTGGCTTTGGTATTTTTCCTGACGCAGTCGTGGTACGAACCGAACAACCAGCGCCAAAAAGTGTTTCACGCAAAATCAGTTTGTTATCTGGGGTACCGGAGGATTACGTGGTCGATATGCCGAATGTCGATACGGTTTACCGTATTCCGCCGCAAATCGCTACATCGCCACTACATAACCTACTCGCGACCTTTACGAGTAATGACACTAAGCCAGATTTGGCCAAATGGCAAGCGCTTGTAGACGTACAAAGCAGTAAGCCCGAAAAAACCGTGACGGTCGGACTGGTCGCCAAGTATATGGACAATGAAGATACGTACATTTCGGTACTTGAAGCTTTGAAAGCCGCCGCCTGGCACGAGAATACTGGGCTTGATATCCGCTGGATCAATGCTGAAACAGCTACCAGTGAGGACTTTGAAATGGTCGACGCGCTCGTCGTACCGGGTGGCTTTGGCGAACGTGGCGTCGAGGGCAAGATTGCCGCGGCAATCTTTGCGCTTGAACATAAGAAACCGTATCTTGGACTGTGTCTGGGACTTCAAGTTGCGGTTATCGCGTCAGCTCGGCGCGCCGGGCTGACGGACGCCAACAGTACGGAATTTGACTCGACCACGAAGCACGACACGATTTACATCATGAAGGGCCAGGAAGGTAAGGAATCGACCGGTGGTACGTTACGGCTCGGTAATTATCCAGCAAAACTAACGGCTGGCTCACAGGTAGCGGCCGTCTACGGAACGACGAAAGTTGTAGAGCGGCATCGGCATCGTTATGAAGTGAATCAAAAGTTTATTCGTGAAATCGAAGCTGGTGGTTTGAAGGTTTCTGGTACGTCGCCAGATGGTTTGTTGGTGGAATTCGTTGAAGCGGTGGACCATCCGTACTTCGTGGCTACCCAAGCGCACCCCGAATTCAAAAGCCGACCATTTAACGCTCACCCACTATTCGTCGGACTAATACGCACAATCATTCCTGGCAAATAAGTCTCTTTTGCATCTGCGCGCCACTTGTGGATTTCAACACAACTATAGTTTAACGTAGTAGTTCATGCCGTAGTGAGTGCCCCATTTACCAGTGTCTACCGTAAAATCTTCGATAGTTCCTGCGTCACATAGCGCATCAACTTCCGCATCTATGCGTGGTTTTGTCTCTAAGTGTGCAAACAAGTAAGTAACCGGTTTCCCGTCTTTCGTACAGCTCGCTTTCATATATGCCGTGACGGGCGTCCCGTTCCAGGAACCGCATTTTCCACCGGAGTCGTATAGGCAGCCAGACGGATCGGTGAATGTACCGGGTTTTAGAATGCCATCAGCCTGAAGGCTTGAAATAATAGAAAGAGGGTATGAGCCGATGACAGCATTCAACCAGCCGTTACCGTTACCGTTTACTCCGTAACCGCTGCCGTGTTGAATGTAATTATGATGATCAAGATTGTACAAATTAAGAGCGCCTGCTATTTGCGATAGGTCATTTTGGCGAACGGCATCCCGTGTTTTTGCCTGGACGCCACTATAAACAACGAGAGTAATCATTGCCAAGATGGCAATCACGACAATAACAATTAACAGTTCAACGATAGTGAAACCGCTTCTGCTTTTCTTCATATGTAGTAGTATAGACTATCTAACGAAATAATTGGCTGTAGCGTACGATTGACGACTGATAAATACGAGTGGTATTCTGAGAAAAATATACTATGAATCACGATAATCTTGATCCAGTCACTACGAATTCTGACGATGCCAGCGTGTTAAGAGTGCTGCTCCATACGATTAACGGTATTAGTCTGGTGGCTGGTGGTGTGCTGGAGTTGGTGCCGGTCGAGGACGACACTGACGAATTGTAGCTGGTAGCCTGGTATACTAAAATTATGGAAGAGTTAGTAACAGCCATAATTCAGCGTCTGTATGGTAGCCAAGAGCCGGTTGTGATTTCACGACCCGATGTGCAGTTTGGTGATTTCACGACCAACGTGGCACTAAAACTAGCTAGTCAGCTTGGTAAGAAACCGCGCGAAGTGGCCGATGAGATCGTCGCCGAATTGCGCAAATCTGATGAGTTCACGGACGTCTCGGTTGCCGGACCGGGCTTTATTAACGTACGGATCGCGCCACAAAAGCTAGCTGTTTTGCTCGAAAATCGATGGAGCGAGCGCTACGGTGAGAATAACGATGGCGAAGGCAAAACAGTTGTCGTGGAGTACCCGAGTCCAAACATGGCCAAACCTTACAGTGTTGGCCACTTGCGGCCGGGCAACCAAGGCTGGGCGATAAAACGTCTGATGGAAGTGACCGGTTGGAAGGTCGTTACCGATAATCACTTAGGTGATTACGGCGCACCGTTTGGTGTTTGGGTAGTCGGTTTTCTGAAATTCAGTAGTGATGCCGCACTGGAAAAAGATGGTGTTTATGAACTTGGCCGATTGTATATCGAAACGAAAAAAGCTCTCAAGGACGAGGAGGCGCGCGGCGAGCATGTGCTTGCCGACGAGGTCCAGGACTGGCTGTTAAAGCTTGAGGGCGGCGACAACGAGGCGAAAGCGTATAGTGAGACTTTCAATAAGATTTCTCTTGATCACATCCATGGAGTCATGGGGCGCCTTAAGATTGCTACCGACCACGAACTTGGTGAAGCGTTTTTTGCACCGCGCGGCAAGGTAGCTGTGCAGGAGTTAATTGAGCGGGGTGTGGCGACGCAAAACGAAGATGGCTCGGTGATCGTGCCACTTGGGGATTACGGGTTTGATGTACCGCTATTAGTGCAGAAGTCAAACGGAGCGGCCTTGTATGCAACAACCGATTTGGCAACAATTCTCTACCGTGAAGAACATTGGCAGCCCGACAGAGTAATTTATGTCGCAGGTGCTGAGCAGCAATTCTATTTCACACAACTGTTTGCGTTGGCTAAGAAGCTGGATGTAAAGACTGAGCTGATTCATCTCTGGTTCGGCGTGATCGATCAAAAGAACGATGACGGTACGCGCGAGAAAATGAGTAGTCGTAAAGGTGTCGTACTTATGGAAGCGTTGCTTGATACGGCGGAAGAAAAAGCCCGTCAAGTTGTCACCGGCCGCGATGTCACCGATGAAGATATCAAGAAAATCGCGCTCGGAGCGATAAAATTCAGCGACTTCGTAGCTGACCGACGAACTAATATTTTGTTCGATTGGAATTTGATTTTCGCACTGAGTGGTTTTTCCGGACCGTATGTCCAGTACGCCGCGGTACGTGTCAACAAGATTTTAGCCGACACAGCGATACCGTCAAAGACTACGGATGGTTATGATTTTGCCTCTGAAAAACAACTCATTCTAAAGTTGCTCGAATATCCGGGCATTGTCTCGATGGCCGCTCGAGAGCTTGAACCACACAAAGTCGCCACGTACTTATACGAGTTGGCCCGCGAACTGAATCGCTATTATGAAACCACTCGGGTCTCAGATGTTGCTGGCGTTGAAAAAGCCGCTCGGTTGGCGTTACTCGAAAAAGTCAGCCATGTCTTAACTCACGGTCTGGGTTTGCTTGGCATCGAAATACCTCATCGTATGTAGATCACCAGCTTGCATTTTTTTAACTCAGGGGTACAATAGCAGCAGAACTATGAAGACGACCAGTCACAATCAGAATCTCATTCTCAGCATTCTGCTCGTGATGCCCTCGGCGACATAGTTTCTTTCTAGGAAGTTACATGGACGCCGAGGGAAGCCTCGGCGCTTTTGTTTCTTAAGAAAGTAGCAGTACGGAAGGCAAGATAGTCTTGTTTTCCGACATTTACAACTAGGAGGAGATGTGGCTGATCCGCTTATTTGCGACGAGATTTGCGTCGTACTTAGTGAGCAAGGTCCAATCGAGGTCGATACCCATGGTGCGTTCCGTCATCAGGCGGGCATTCACGGATCGTCAAAAGCAGTCAAGCGCGCGCTCGGCTCGCTGATCAAACGCGGCAAAGTCCGTCGGCATCGGCCCGAACCCCGAGGTTGCTCGGATGTCGTTCAGCCCATTACGTTTGAGCTCGTTTACCTCTGAGCTCTGGCGTGCGGCGCGGCAGCCGGTGTTGGTGGCGATCCCACTAAGCCGGCTGCCCGCTCGGGTTATCATCTCCTCCTTTTATTAAAAAAGTTGTATAATCTTCCTTGAGATAACAAGGGAGATTTTTTATGGCAACAACCAAGAAACCAAACGTTACTCGTGGCGCTGTTCAGGCGCGGAGCAAGAAGAGCGCAGCGGTATTGAAAACAGTCGGCACGGGCTATGCCAGTGGCTTCGTGGACTTTGTACGCGAACAAGGCGTCGTCGGCTTGGCGGTTGGTTTAGCCGTTGGAGCATCGGCTGGTGCGGCAGTGAAATCGATCGTTGATAACTTTATCAACCCAATCGTTGGTTTTATTATCGGTGGTGCGGATCTTTCCGATATGGTCTGGAACACAGGCCTAAAGCGCGGTGGCGTGGAGTTGGTGTTTGGCTGGGGTCCGATCGTGTCAGCCCTCATTACTTTGGTGGCAACGGCATTTGTGATTTATTGGTTGATCCATATTGCCAAACTCGATCGTTTGGATAAGAAAAAATCATAATCCGACCTATGGATAACGATGAATGGAAAGCGAAACTGACGCCGGAGCAGTTCCGAGTGCTGCGCGAGAAGGCTACGGAAGTACCATTTTCCGGTAAGTATGACAGCGTTTTTGATGCGGGCACATATGCCTGTGTGGCTTGCGGTACGGAACTATTCGATAGTGCGGCCAAATTCGACGCGCATTGTGGTTGGCCGAGTTTTTACGATGCCAAACCCGGTGCGGTGGTGTTTACGCCTGACGATACGCTAGGTATAAGTCGTACGGAAGTGACCTGTAAGACCTGTGGTGGACATCTTGGTCATGTCTTTGAAGGTGAAGGTTTCGATACGCCGACTGATCAGCGCTACTGTATTAATTCATTGAGCTTAAAGTTCATGCCAAAGAAGTAGGCTATACTGGGATTATGACGAAGAAAGCCAAAATCCTGTGGATTGATTTGGAAATGACCGGCCTTGATCCCGTGGAGGATCGGATATTGGAAGTCGGTGCTGTCATAACAGATTGGGACTTTACAGAAATAGCCACCTATGAAGGCATCATAAAAGTCGGGCCACGGCTCGTCGAACGGCGCATGAAAATCGGTAAAGACTTCTGGGATGCGAATCCAGAGGCGCGCGACGGATTAATCACGCAAAATATGACAGGGAAATCAGCTCGGATTGTGGAGAACGAACTTCTGGCCTTGATTGATAAGCATTTTGATTCGGAAAAACTAGTGCTGCTGGCAGGGAATTCGATCCATCAAGATCGTAAATTCATCGATAACGAGTGGGGGCGACTCAGCACCCGGCTGCATTATCGCATGCTTGATGTGACAGCTTGGAAAGTAGTGTTTGAAGGCAAGTTCAAGAAGAAGTTCGCCAAACCGGAAGCCCATCGGGCCTTGTCTGATATTCGTGGCAGCATCGAAGAGTTGCAGTACTATCTCAAAAAAATAAAATAGCTTACAATAAGCCTATGAAAAGCTTGCGGGAGCAGCGCAGTTCCAAGCGATGGGGTAGGGTAATTGCTATATGTTTTATCGTTATAGTATTTATCTGTGCCGCTGCCTACGCGTACTGGCGATATCAATCAACTTCATCTGCGCCAAAACAGGTGTTGCCAGCACCGGCAGCAAAAGTAGTCCCGACTCCAACGAGTGTCAGTTCGAATATTCTGATGACTGGCAATACCTATTGGGGTCGCTATATCAACGACTGGTCGATGGCCAGTCCGCTCAAATTCAAATACCCGTTTTCGCGGCTTAATGAATTTCATCGTGATAGCTACGATGCTTGGGTATCTGGCCTGGAATGCCCGATGGTAAGCGATGTCCATCTGACGTCAGCCGAAGAAGATAGTACACTGGAATTCAATTGTTCGCCAGAATATCTCAAGGAGGCGAAGAAATGGTACACCGTTTTTACACTTGCCAATAATCATACCGACAACCAAGGCGCGGCAGGCTTTACGGAAACGAAGCAACATCTTGAAGACAGCGGCATACAGTATTTTGGCAATCCTGACCCACGTATTCTAGGCGATGTCTGTGATGTTATCAGTATGCCAGTGACGGTGACGAATGATGATGCCAGTAAGACGAACGAGCAATTGCCGATGGCATTCTGTGGTTTTCATGGTGTCTTCCGGATTCCGACTCCAGAAGCAGTCGCTCAGATGAAAGAATATGCAAAATATATGCCTGTCGTCGCTATGCCACACATGGGCGCTGAATATAAATCTGGTCCCGATCAGATCAAGACTGATTTTTATCACAGTCTGATAGATGGCGGTGCGGACATGGTAATTGGCGATCATCCGCATTGGATTCAGAATACCGAGAGTTACAAAGGTCATTTGATTGTGTATTCAATGGGTAATTTCATGTTCGACCAGCAGGATACAACAGAGGTAACGCGTTCGGCGGCTATTCGAATGGTAATGTCTCTGAGTAAGAAAAATAACCCGCAACTTGCACAGTGGTTGGAATTGGGTAAAACTTGCTCATCACTTCATGATGACTGTTTGCAAAAAGCTATCGACCAGCATCTTCAAAAGCTCGATGTTACGTACAAGTTCGGTGAAGTCGGTACGAATGACAGTGGCAAGGTCGTTAAACCAGCTACGCCTGCGCAAAACGCGTTAATTTTAGGACGGCTTAATTGGACGAACACGATGAATCAGTTGCAAGTGCCCTATAGCAGCCTGTAAACTAAGTTCATGACACATAAAGAACTCGACGAATATTTACTTAGTTTTCCGAACACTTGGCTTGACTTTCCGTTTGGCGAAGGTACGAGTGTTTATAAAGTCGGTGACAAGGAAACGCACGACGGCAAGCTATTTGCTATTGTCGCTGATGACTCAAAGCCGCTGCAAATCAGTTTGAAATGTGATCCGCAATTAGCCGAGACGCTTCGAACAAAATACGAGAGTGTGCTACCTGGCTATCACCTGAACAAGAAACACTGGAATACCATTATTGGTAGTAGTCAACTTGGTGATGAGCAGTTGAAAGACTTAATTCGACTTAGTTACGATTTAGTTTCTGCTGGCTAAAAGGCTGGTGCGCCATCTTTAAAGTCGGCAAATTGTTTTTGCAAGGTGGCTAAATCGTTGGATGAGCCGTCTATAAAGGCTTTGAGGGTTTTGCTTTTGGTGGTTTTGCGCAATGTCTTCATAGAGAGGCTAATTGATTCCAGTTGGTACGCCATTTCACGAGCGTAGGTACGATCGAACACGGCGTTCAGACGGGCGTCTTCCAGTTTGGCAGTCAGTGTTTTGCCGTTCTCGTCGTCTGAAGCTTTCTTGACAGCTTTTTTGAGGTTAATCTTGGCTTTGGTAAGTGATGGTGCGATGTCACGGTTGGTGTTTACTAAGTAGGTTGAGAGGTTCCCATTGGTCGAACGCAAATCGCTGCTTTGGATATTTTTTTGGGCATCATCAGCAATAGTCTGTAGACTTTGCAAGCGTAAGCCAAGCGATTGAAGCTTGTCCGTGTCAGATGGGCCGGCACTGGCGGCAACCATGAGAACTATAGCAATCAGAATAACGACAACGGCGCCAATGATGATAGCGAAAAAGTGCTGGTTGTTAAAACCACTCGGCTTTTGCTCGGGTGCGATTTGATCAAGGTAACCGACGGGTACGGGTGTGTCTGATGGTTGCATAGTAGTCTTATTTAAGCACGAATATTAAAGGCGGGCTAGCCCCCCTAATTGTGTTTCTAAGTAAATTAAAAATACGAACTTCTCTCCCTGAAGGGCGACTTACGCTGCCCATTTCGCTTCTTGAGGTGACTAGATGTATACTAAAAAGCATGCAAGATGCCAAGGAGGAAGTACGAGCTCGTCTGAATATCGAAGACGTCATCGGCGAGTATGTCCAACTGAAACGGGCCGGTCGTAATTTCAAAGGCTTGAGTCCGTTTACGAGTGAGAAAACACCAAGCTTTACGGTCAGCCCTGATAAACATATCTGGCATGATTTTAGTAGTGGCAAAGGTGGTGATATCTTCAGTTTCGTCATGGAAGTCGAAGGCATGGATTTTCGAGCCAGCTTGGAGCATTTGGCGCGCAAAGCTGGTGTCGATCTATCGCAGTTTGAATCGAGTCGTAGCGGTGAAATCGCCCAGAAAAAAAAACGGTTACTCGAAGCCCATCGTTTGGCGGCAAGTTATTTTCAGCACAGCTTGGTGAAAAACACCCACGCCATGGAATATACGTTTAAACGCCGGGGACTAAGCAAGGAAATTGTCCAGGAATTTCAAATCGGCTATGCGCCGGATAGCGGTGACGCACTGACCAGTTTCTTGGTGCGCAAAGGCTTTAGCAAGAAAGAGCTGGCCGATGCCGGGCTCGTCAATCGGTTCGGTGGTGATTTGTTCCGTGGCCGCTTAGTTGTACCGTTGATGGATACTGGCGGTCAAGTGATTGGCTTTACCGGTCGGATCATCAACGATGAGCCGAATGCGCCGAAGTATCTGAACACACCACAGACTTTGTTATACGACAAGTCGCGCCATGTTTTTGGACTGAGTCAAGCCAAAGAGGCGATTCGGAAATCCGACCGCAGTGTGGTTGTTGAAGGCAATCTCGATGTCGTCAGTAGTCATCAGTACGGTATTAAGGAGGTCGTGGCGACGGCCGGGACAGCGCTAAGCGAACATCACTTAAAAGCTTTGTCACGATTGACGCACAATGTACGGTTAGCCTTTGACGGTGACAAAGCCGGTCTGGCTGCCACTGAACGAGCGATCCCGATTGCCGAAACTGTCGGTGTGGCGCTGACAATTGTCAGTTTGCCTAGTAGCGCCAAAGATCCCGATGAGCTTGTGAAGCAAGATCCGCAGTTGTGGCGACTGGCAATTGAACAAGCTGCACCAGTAGTCGACTGGGTATTGAGGCAGTATTCAGTCCGGGTTGACTTGCAATCGGCGGCAGGCAAACGAGAATTCACGACAGCCGCGCTCGGCGTGATTGAAAACTTGAGTGATGGCGTTGAGCAAGAGCATTACCAAAAACAAGTCGCTGCTATGACCGATTCGTCACTTGAAGCTATCAAAGCTAAGCAGGCTGCCACTGAGCGGGCAACTAACGCCATTCGTTTGAGGCCGGTTAAAACAAGTGGCGATGCGCCAGTTGTCGTCAATTCATATGAAGATAACCTCCTAGCGGCTGGATTGATTGATGCTGCTGCGCAAGAATTATTTGAGTCGGCCGATGAAGCGATGTTCTCTACCGACGAACGACGAATCGTTGCCAAATATCTGAAAAAACACGGCGGCAAAGTGATCATTGATACACCAAAAAGCTTGCACTCCATCGACACCTATGTCAAAATATTACTATTAAAGGCTGAGACGCGCTACGGCGATTGGGATGATCAAGATCGTTACTTCGAAGTCGCCCGCTTACTCCGCCAATTGATAAAAGAAAACAAGAAACAACAAAAAGAGAAGCTGACGAATCAGTTACGCGACGCCGAAGAACTCGGTGATGATGTACGCGCTCAAACGATTCGTAGTGAAATTAATCAATTGATAAAGGAGATATCACGTGGCTGATGATAACAACGCTCAAATTCCTGCCAAGGATAAAATAATCGATAAGAGCTTACTTAGCGAAGTTGAAGAACCGGATGCTGAGGAGCTTGAAGAAGAGGATGAAGCTGAAAACGAGACCCTGAACGAGGGTCAATATTTTGATGATGTTTCGGATGACAGTGTCCGTTTGTATTTGCGGGAAATCGGTAAGATCCCACTGCTGAACGCCGAAGAGGAATTGGCGCTGGCAAAGCGCGTTGTGGCCGGCGAAAAACGTGCCAAGGATAAGATGGCCGAGGCTAATATGCGACTGGTCGTTTCGATTGCTAAACGCTACTCTGGCCGCGGCTTGGACTTTTTGGATTTGATCCAAGAAGGTAATACCGGCCTGCTACGCGCCGTCGAAAAATTCGACCCAGATAAAGGTTTCAAATTCAGCACTTATGCGACCTGGTGGATCCGCCAGGCGATTACCCGTGCCATTGCCGATCAGGCGAGGACGATTCGGATCCCGGTCCACATGGTGGAAACGATTAATAAACTACTGCGTACCCAGCGCCGCATGACGCAAGAATTGAACCGTGAGCCGACCATTGAGGAGCTTGGTAAGGAGCTCGAGATGGAACCAGAAAAAGTTGAGTATGTCATTAAGATCAAGCAAGATATTACTAGTCTGGATGCTGGCGTCGGCCGCGACGGCGAAGACGAAGATTCAGTACTTGGTGATTTCATCGAAGACGAAGATGGTACGACGCCAGAAGAATCAGCTGCTTCGCAGTTGCTCAAAGAACAAGTCCAGTCAGTTCTTTCAACGCTGTCTGACCGTGAACAGAAAATCATCAAGATGCGTTTTGGCCTGGATGGTGGCAAGAGTCATACATTAGAAGAAGTCGGTCAGGAATTCGCCGTCACCCGTGAACGTATTCGTCAGATTGAGGCCAAGGCGCTGGCCAAGTTGCGCAAGCACAAGGACTCCAAGAAACTGCACGAATATATCAAATAAAGCCCTTAACCTAAAAGTTAATTGATTGTAGTTCCGTGTCAATTTGGGCGTGGAGCTTGTCAAGATCACCGTCGTTGATGATGTAGTGGTCGGCGATGGCGATCGGGCCACCCTTTTCGAGATTCTCGATTTCTGCCCAGTCGCGCTCATCGACTTCATTGGCTGTCATTGGCCGTTCAGGCCGGTTTGCCATACGTTGTTTGCGAAGGTGTTTCGGAGTGACGATGGCCACAACGGTCATTTCTCCCGGGAACTCATGCTTAAGAATCTTGTATTCACTCCAAGTATAGAGGCCATCGAGTACGATGCGATGTTGTCCAGCCTCAATCAAGTCACGGGCTTCTTTCACGGCACGTTTCACGACGAAATCTTTGCCTTCATGCGCACGGATTTCCTCGCGGAATTTCTCCTGACTTTCCCAGGTGATTTCAATACCAGCTTCTCTCATGGCTTTGTAAATAATGCCGCCGAAATAAATTTTCGGATAGGCCTTTTTGGCAAGATACTCCACGGCTGAACTCTTGCCGCTGCCAGCCAGGCCGACGAACGCGATGATTTTAACATTTTCCAGATGATGCATTCCACTAATTATAGCAAACTCAGTAGTACTTATGCTTGCTTAAGTCGGCTTTCGTTTGAGATTATAATGACAATGACGATGAAAAACCAAACTCCAGAGTATGCACCACTTGAGTATAACGAACGGCGACTACAGTCATTTTTTAGTCGGGCAATCTATCGAATGAATTTACCAAAAGCTTATAGGCCACCAAGCAATGTCGATAGAGCGGCTTTTGCCGACGCGATGATCGGTTTTTATTTGGAAGATTGCGACGATGTTCGTACGGAAGGCTCAGGCGATCGAGCTGAAGCCGCTTTAGCACGGGTGGCGTTTACGTTGCAATTTCTCCAAGGAGTTTCGCCGGTAGAACTGACCGAAGAATTCAATGCTTTAGAGGATCGAGAAGATAATACTAAGTTACCAATGGAGTATGCTCTCGGCGTAGCGGGTATTGGTGCCCGCTATGTTCGCGACACGATGCCGGTGCTGGAGGAAATAGGTGAACCTATCGAGGTCTATAAAGAGGGTAACTACGAGCATTTTCAAGAACTTGGCGATTTTGTTCGGCGATTGTACGAAGATAATCGTGTCTCGCGCGGTGAGGCAAGTGCGCTGATGCTATTGTTCCGCCAGGCTGAATCGTCGGCCACGTTAGCCGCTCAAAAATCTGCCATTACTACCATCGAGGAGCATCTGCGAGAGCGACTGAAGCGAACGATTGCGAGGCAGCCACATCGGGGCGACGAACTTATAGATCAGACTTTCGTACGGGGTGCTAACTTTATAAAAGTAGTCTTGAAGAATTCGAGTACCATGTTAGTTGATGAGCGAATTTTTAATGCATTGGCAAAAATTGAGCTGATGCGCGATGACTCATTCAATCCGGCGACAGCCTATCAGAGTGTGTTGGGGCATATCGGCTATACGTTGAATAAAGTATACTGATACTATGAAGCGTTTAGCGGTGATAGACGGAAAATCGGTATTTTATCGCGGATATTATGCCATGCCGGGATTGTCGCTGGGTGATGGGACACCGATTGGTGGCGTGTTTGGATTTGCCAGTATCGCTATTGAGATTATCAAGCAACTCGAGCCGGACTATATCGCTGTGGCCTGGGATATCAAAGGCACGAGTACGTCGAAGCGGACGGAAATTTATCCAGAATACAAGGCCGGGCGTACTAAGCCACCCGATGACTTTTATGCACAATTACCGGTCTTACGCGAAGTGCTGGATGCATTTAATTGGCCGCTCTATGAACTCGACCAGTACGAAGCCGACGACATCATCGGTACGTTTGCTACCGAAGCTGCAGCAAAGGGTATCGAAACCTGCGTGGTATCGGGCGATTACGACATGCTGCAGTTGATTGCGCCAGAAACATCAGTTTATATTACCAAGCGCGGTGGGACTGACCTGACGAAATACGACAGTACGGCCTTCATGGAGAAGTATGGCGTACGGGTCGATCAATTCGTCGATTATAAAGCATTGGTCGGCGATAAGAGTGATAATATTCCGGGTGTGCGGAAAATCGGACCAAAAGCGGCCGAAAGTTTGCTCAGCGCGTACGACACGATCGATGGTATTTATGAACATATCGAGGAACTGAAAGGCGCGCAAAAACAGAATTTACAAGATGACAAAGACATCGCCTACATCAGTCAGAAGCTGGCACGTATATACTGCGACGCGCCGATTTCCATCGATTGGGATGAAAGCGATATTGCCCGGACGGACCTTGCTAAAGTGGCGGCGATTTTGAAAAAATTTGAGTTCAGTTCACTGATCAAGCGTTTACCAAAACATATGCAACAAACTGAAGACAAAGCGCTTTATTTCGACACGCCAGAACTAGCGAATCTCACGGAAGCTGCTTGGCCGGAAACGGTATCGATTGACGGGCCGGTGGTACTATACGTGGAAGGCGACGAGTTATGGTTGTCATTGAACAAAAGTAGTGTGACGCATACTAAATTAGCCGAACTAGATCGCAGCGTCTGGCGGGCGTTCGAACTAGCGACGGTCATCAGTTATGATAGTAAATTGCTTTATCACCAACTAGCTGGTCATGATGTGCTAGTACGTTTTGGCGAATTGCACGACGTTCATCAGGCGGCTTTTTTGATTGATCCGCTCCGACGCGACCGATCTTTGGAAGCGCTGGTTGGTGGCAAGCTGGCATCACCCCAAGAGTTTGTAGCTGGTTTGTGGCAAATTTACGATTGGCAAATCGAAGCATTTTCCCATACGCCCAAGCTCAGCAGTGTGGCGCACACAATGGATTTTCCACTCAGCTATAACCTGTTTGCTATGGAGCGTCGCGGCATTAAAATCGACACCAAACTACTGGCGGTGATGAGCGAAGAAATGGCCACCGAACTTGGGCGCTGCGAACAAGAAATGTACGACATGGTCGGTTATGAATTCAATATCGCAAGTCCAGCCCAGCTTTCCGAGGTCCTGTTCACTAAATTACAACTGCCGACCACGGGCATAAAAAAGGGCAAGACCAGTTATAGCACCGACCAAAAAACCTTAGAAAAACTACGGGGACAACACCCAATTATCGAACTGATCGAGCAAACACGTGAATTGGCTAAACTCAAAAATACTTACATCGATACCTTACCGAAAGTCGCTGACGAAAAAGCCCGTATTCATACCACTTTCAACCAGGATGTGGCGGCAACCGGTCGACTATCGAGTACCGCGCCGAACCTGCAGAATATTCCGGTTCGTTCCGAGCTTGGCCGTAAGATCCGCGAGGCGTTTATTCCGGAAGGTGACAATGTTTTTGTCAGCGCCGATTATTCACAGTTCGAGCTTCGGCTGGCGGCAGTTCTGGCAAATGATACTGAGCTCATCAACGATTTTAACGGCGATGTCGATATTCACACTAAAACCGCTAGTGATGTCTACGGTGTACCGATGGATGATGTCACGAAAAACCAGCGCCGCGATGCTAAGGTCATTAATTTTGGTGTACTCTATGGCATGAGTCCGCATGGTTTGGCAGCGGCAACCGGCATGAGTTTCGTGGCAGCCAAGAAGTTCATCGATCAATATTTCGCGCTTAGAAAACCGATCCGCAAATTCATCGACGATACGTTGGAAAAAGCTACGGTTGACGGTTACGTGGAGACTTATTTCGGTCGGCGCCGACCGACACCAGATATCACAAGTAGTAACTTCATGGTGCGTGAAGCGGCTAAGCGGGCCGCGGCCAATATGCCAATCCAAGGAACGGAAGCAGATTTGATGAAACGGGCGATGATTGAGGTTGACGAAAAATTAGGTAATCTTGGGCAGCAGATCTTACAGATTCACGACAGTATCCTGGTAGAGTGCCCGGCTGAACACGCCGATAAAGTCGCTGACATTCTAAAGACCACGATGGAAAATATCTACCCCGAGCTAGGCGTATCGCTGCGGGTAGACGTTTCAAGTGGTACGAATTGGGGACAGCTCTAGCCATTGACATAAAAACATAAGTATGATATTATAAACGTATGCGAAGAGGTTTTTCACGATTTATTCCAATCATATTTGTGATTGTTATATTCATTTTAATCATTGCCGCCGGTATATCGATCGTGCGTTTGTTTGCTGGTGGCGGTACGCCGGACAGCTCACAGGTAGCTGAAGAAACTGTCCGGAATCAAGCTTTGCTTAACACTGACGCCGGCCATAGTGTCGTTATGCGTCTGCGTGGCCCGATTGTTGGCGACGAAGATTTTCGTAGTTATGAAGTGACTGTGTCATCGAATTCCCGCCAATTTAACCGCTATAAAGGCTACCTTGACACGCCACTAGTCAGTAAAACCTACGACAACAACACCAAGGCGTACGACGAATTCGTCCACGCCTTAGCTACTGCCAAATTTGCCGACGGTACACCATTTACTGGTGACAAAGATGATACGCGTGGCCTGTGTTCCAGCGGCATACTGTACGAATTCGAAATCGTCGAGGGTGGAGATGTCCAGAAACGACTTTGGACGACGACCTGCAAAGGTTCGAAGGGTTCACTTGACGCTAATGTCGATCAGCTTCGCGAATTGTTCCTGGCCCAAGTACCTGATGCGCAGCAGTATATCGGTAAAGACTAGCCGCCACCAGATAAGTCACCTATAATGAGAGCATGATTCGTGCTCTCATTTTTGATTGTTTTGGCGTGCTCTACAGTGACGGTAAAAGTCATATCCAAAATCTGTGTCCGCCAGACAAACGACAAGAGCTCAAAGATTTGTATGCTCAGGCGGATTACGGATATATATCAGGTCAAGACTTTTCCAAGCAGGCCGCGATATTACTTGGTTTGCCGCTCGACGAGCTTGAGCACATTTTTCTGAACCAGAATGTACGCAATCAGCAACTGCTTGACTTCATAATGGACAAGCGGCGTACACTTAAGGTCGGCCTTTTGAGTAATGTTGGTGATGATCTGATGAATAAACTATTTTCACAAGAAGAGCAGGCGACGCTTTTTGACACGGTTGTGCTTTCGAGTGCAGTCGGTTACATTAAACCATCCAGACAAATCTACGAGTTGACGGCAGCCCGTCTTGGTGTAGCTCCCGAAGAATGTATCTTTATCGACGATTTACCAATCAATGTTGATGGTGCGAGAATCGCCGGCATGGAAGCCTTTCTCTACACAACGAACCATCAACTTGAAGAAGATATACGACGTTCATTGGGGCGAACAGATGCCTGAATTACCAGAGGTTGAAACGGTTCGTCGCGGCCTTAGCGAGCTTATTATCGGCAAAGTGATCAAAAAAGTTGTTCACGATACGCCAAAGAGTTTCCCGAATGCTAGCAGTGAGGTGACACAGTTCATGATTGGTGCCCATGTGCAGACGGTGCGACGCCGGGCGAAAGTACTGATGATTGATTTATCGTCTGACTATAGCCTGGTGATTCATTTGAAGATGACCGGCCAACTGGTGTTTGTCGGCGAGCAGCGGTTTGGTGCCGGTCACCCCAGCGACAGCCTGATCGGTGAGTTACCCGACCGTTCAACGCGAGTGACGGTTGATTTTGGTGACGGTTCGAAATTATTTTTTAATGATCAACGTAAATTCGGTTGGATGAAGCTACTGCCGACTATCGAAGTACCAAACATCGATTTCATGAAAAAAGTCGGCCCAGAACCGCTCGAAGCCGATTTTAGTTGGCGGCAATTCGCTGATCGATTTGTGCGCCGCAGCAAAACCAATATCAAGGCAGCGCTGCTCGATCAGACTGTCATAGCCGGTGTCGGTAATATTTACGCCGATGAGAGTTTGTGGGGTGCTTATATCCATCCGAAACGACTGGTCGAATCCATCACGAACGACGAATTCAAAAACCTATACCACAAACTGCGCGAAGTGATGAACTTGGCGATTGAAAAAGGTGGCTCATCCAACCACACCTACATCAACGCAGAGGGTAAAAAAGGAAGTTATATGGATTTCGCACGGGTATTTCGCCGTGAGGGCCAACCGTGTCCACGTCACCCCGACGTTATGATCGAGAAGTTACGCGTTGCTGGTCGTGGCACGCACATCTGCCCGAAATGTCAGGTAGAATAGAAGAGTATGATCACGCTATTAACTGGTGAAAATAGTTTTGAGATTGAACGAACGCTCACGGCAATCGTAGCGGATTTTGCCGGCCAGTTGGAACGCATTGATGGTAACGAACTGGAATCACCGCAATTGCTTGATCTTTTGATGGGTGTCTCGCTGTTTGCTGACAAGCGGCTGGTCATTATAAAAAACTTATCGGAAAACAAGGTTGTTTGGCTAATGCTAGCAGATTGGATCGGGCGAGTTAGTGACGATATTGATCTGATACTGGTCGAACCAAAACCCGATAAGCGAACCAAAACATACAAAGAACTGCAGAAGCTTGCTAAGGTCCAAGATTTCACGTCCTGGAACGAGCGAGACATACGAGTTGCTGAGCGTTGGGCGGTTGACGAAGCAAAACGACTGGGTTTCACGCTCAGTGCCACCCATGCGCGGCAGTTAGTTGAGCGGGCTGGAGTTGACCAGTGGCGGCTATATCATGGCCTTGAAAAATTAGGTTTGTTTGAAGATATCACACCAGAGCTCATTGACGACGTCATCGAGCAAGAGCCGAATGAAACGATTTTCGCCTTGCTTGAAACGGCACTGATGGGTAAGCGCGTTCAATTACACCGCCAGATAGAGGTGCTGGCACTCAGTGAGGATCCGTATCAGGCGTTCGGGCTGCTTGCCAGTCAGACAGTCCAATTGGTGACGCTGGTGGTGACCGACTCACCAAGCGCCCAGGTAGCGAGGGCGATCGGTGCACATCCATTCGTGCTATCTAAATTGGCCGGGCCAGCCAGAAAGCTTAGCCGCGCCCAGGCTAAGCAAGTGCTAGAGACGATGATGGAGTGTGATGACGCCATGAAGACGTCAGCTGCCGAACCCTGGCTGCTGATTGAGCGGGCACTAATGAAAATTGGTTTTTCGAGCGACTAATTTATTTTGCGGATTTTTTAGCAGCTGGCTTTTTGGCCGGCGCTTTTTTTGTAGCTGTCGTTTTAGCAGCTGGCTTCTTGGCAACGGGCTTTTTAACTGCTGGTTTTGCGGTTGTAGGCTTTGGGGTAGCTTTAGCGGCTGTTTTTGCTGGTGCTAGCTTTACGTTAGCCGCTTTAGCAACCTTAGCCAGGCTAGCTTTACGGCGAGCGACGGTGTTCTTTTTCAACAGACCTTTTTTGACAGCCTTATCGAGTTCGCTGTGCGCTTTTGACAAACTGACGCTGGTTGGTTTGGCTAGAAAAGTCTTAGTGGCTTCCTTGATATCGCGCTTAATACCGACGTTACGATCGCGACGCTTAACGGTCTGGCGGGCACGTTTGATGGCTGATTGGATGATTGGCATACATGGTTCCTTTTGTTCTTAGATTTGTTATTGCAATCAAGAGGGAATTATAGGGGAAAAGCGGGGTTTTGTAAAGTGGTAGAACCTCTTGACGGGCTGGTAACTCTTATGGTAAAGTGATGGAAAACGCGTTAAAAATAGAAACTAGGAAAGCAAAAAGATGGCAGAAGCACCAAACGCTCGTCAGCAAATCGTCGATAAGATCAAAGACTCGGCGAATATTTTAGTGACCGTTGGACAAAACCCTTCGGTTGACGAACTATCAGCTGCGCTGGGTCTGACCATGATGCTTAACAAGCTTGGCAAACACGGTACGGCCGTAATGAGTGGGGCTATTCCACCGGCGATTACCTTTCTCGATCCGGAAAAAACCTTCGAGAATACCGTCGATAGTTTGCGTGACTTTATCATTGCGCTCGATAAGGAAAAGGCAGATCACCTGCGCTACAAAGTCGATGGTGATGTCGTTAAGATTTTTATTACGCCGTACCGCACTACGATTGGTGAGAGTGATTTGGAATTCAGTCAAGGTGATTACAACGTGGAATTGGTCTTGGCCCTCGGTGTCAAGGACGAAGCCCAACTTGATACGGCGCTTGAGGCGCACGGCCGTATTCTGCACGATGCGACGGTGGCGACGATTGACAATGAGGGTGAACCAAGCAGTTTCGGCAGTATTGATTGGCGCGACGAGACGGCTAGTAGCCTGTGTGAGATGCTGGTGAGTCTGAGTGAAGCGATCAAAGGTGACAAACCATTGCTCGACGAGCAAATTTCGACAGCACTTCTAACTGGTATCGTTGCCGCGACTGACCGCTTCAGCAATGAACGCACCAGTTCAAAAGTTATGACGATGTCGGCCCAACTAATGGCCGCTGGTGCCAATCAGCAGCTGATTGCCGCAAAGCTTGAGGATGCCAATGCTATCCGGCCAGCCGAGGCACCGACTGGTGACAATAAGCCGCAGAATTCTGACGGTACGACGACTCTGGAAGAAGGAGCTTCGACCAAGCTCGACAAATCAGCAGAGCCGAAGCCAGCCAAAGAAAAGAAACCACATTATGATGGTTCACTCGAGATAACGCACGAAAATAAGGGTGACTATCTGGATGAAGTCGCTCGGCAGGTTTCCGAACATCAAACGAGCGTAGCGGCCGATGAAGCCACTGACAAGCTAAATCATGTCGAGTCCAAACCAAGTGAGAGCAAACCACCGGTTGATGCGGCTAAAGAGGCCGAAGAAAAGCTAGCAGCTGAACTGAAAGCCACAGTTCCTGGTGCAGGTGCGCCGTCGGCGCTTGAGCCATCGTTTGGCGGTACCCTGAACGCGACCACCGAACAAGCTGCTGAGGATGCACGTGATGAGGAAGATAGGGATCGCAATAAGACGCTTCTCAGTCACGACAAAGGCCATGAGCGGGTTGGTGACGTAGCTGATAAGCCACACGAAGAACACCCATTCAATTCTAATTCTGTCCATGATGCCGATGAACCAGCACCAGTCGATCCGTTCATAGAGACGCCAGTTAGCCACGACACGTCACTGCAGTCAGGCGATCCGGGTCAGTCAGCACCGGAAACATCAGTGAAACCAAGCGGTGAAACATTGGCTGATCTTGATGCTAAAACGCGTCAACCGCACGAAGATCCGCGAGCAGCGATTGACGCGGCCTTTGAAACGATACCGTCAACACCGACGTTGCCGCCATTACCGGATCTTTCGACTCTGCCACCAATCCCACCACCGCTTGATGCAAGCGAGACTATTCCACAACCACCAATCCAAACCGGGCCACCAGTAGGTGCGGTTCCAGCTGACGAACTAGCCAATGTTTTTCAAGGCAGCGCAGCCGCGACTGATGTGCAGTCGCCCGCCGGACCGAGTGATCCGGGTGAGTTCAAGATTCCTGGTCAGTCTTAGGACTTAACGATAAAGTGGCTAATACCGATTTGATCACCACGGTTTTCGATGTGACTTTCGCCATCACCACGCTGTGAATGGTGGGTGCGCATGATTTCAATGATTTCGTCGTGATGTTCGCGGGCATCAACAGTTTCGCCGATTTCTGACTCGTCACGGCCAGCTTCCATGTATAACCAGTGAGTGTTTGGTTCTGCGAGCCAAATTTTTGGAATACAAGCCAGACGAATGCGCGTGACGCGCGGGTCTGTTGCTTTCAGCTTGTAAAAGACGTAACAGGCACTACGTCCAGCTACGATATGATCGATATGACCAGAGATGCCGTTGGTGTCCATCGACATGAATTCGATTTCAGCATCATCAGGTTCATCTTTGATGATATCCGCAATCAGATCGGTGAGTTTGCTGTAAATTTCCAACATAGCCAGATTGTTCAGCTGACCGTCTTTATAGCCGAGAAATTGCATACTTTTGGCACCGATGAGTCGGCCGGCTTCGTGCCATTCTTTTTCACGTACTGCTGCAAGGTCGGGCACATTATCCGGATTCGTACCGGAATCACCAAGTGTCAGAGTGACGAGATGGACGTCGTTACCGGCCTTTGTTTCCGTTAGCAACGCGCCACTCGGGCCGAACGCTTCGTCGTCGGGGTGGGCAAAGATGCCAAAGATAATCTTTTTCATGAGGTTTAGTATAACTTCTTTTAGCTTCTTTTGTCACCAAAAGAAGCAGATGCCCCAGACCCCAATCGTTTGAACTGACTATTGACAATCTTTTATTTTACAATATAGTTTACAGTTATAGATCACCGGCTACTACTTAAAGAGGTAATCATGCACCGTGACAAAGATAGGCCCTCGACACGTCGGCTGGAAGCTACTGAGGAGATGTGGGATAATGCCGGCCATCCAGGCTGGGATGCGCTCGAAGCAGAACTCGATGCCATACCGTCGCCAAAGATGACTGGACGAGTTACATTCGGCCGACCACGAGTTTCGCGTTGGACTCTTCGTCTGGCGAAACTCACGAAAAAGAAGGAGTTCATGCTTCAGGTCATCATTCATCAGCATGCTGGTGTAGGGCTGGACGGGTGGCATTCGTGTGGAGTTGGGCCGGTCGAGGAAGAAGCTGCGCTTGCGTATTGCAGACAGTTTTTCCAAAAGGCTGGATTCGAAATCAAGGCCGTCACTATACATACGAGCGGTGCAGGTGTAGGCTACGCGCTATTCGACCTCACCGTGACCACTAGCTAGCGTGACCTATCGCCACCCCGAAAGGGGTGGCGATTTCACTTTTCGGGCGGGTGTTGTTCTATAATAAGTCTTGCATGGAGTTTGACCTTTCTAAATCTAAAAACGGCATTTTACTCGTCGACAAGCCAGCTGGCTGGACGAGTTTTGATGTGGTGGCGAAGGTCCGTGGGCAGATTCGGGCAGAATATCGCCAAAGAGATGAGAAACCGACGAAGCGACAATTGAAAGTTGGTCATGCCGGTACGCTTGATCCGTTTGCCACGGGACTTCTGATTATTCTTCTCGGTGCTGCTACGAAAAAGGCCGGTGAATTCTTGAAGCTCGACAAGGTCTACGAAGCTACCATCCGATTGGGGCAGACAAGTACGACGGGTGATCCGGAAGGTGAACTTATGGAAGCGAGCGACCGGCAGCCAAGTCGGGAAGAGATTGAGACAATTTTGCAAAAGTTCACCGGTGTCATCACACAGACACCACCGGCTTTTAGCGCCATCAAAATTAACGGCCAACGTGCGTATAAACTGGCGCGTGACGGCCAGACCGTCGAAATACCTGAGCGGCAGGTGACGATTCATTCGCTTGAATTTATCGGCTACTCGTATCCTGAGCTAAAAATCCGTACCCATGTCTCAAGCGGAACATACATCCGCAGCTTGGCTGAAGATATTGGCAAAATGCTGGAAGTGGGAGCATATTGTCATCAGTTACGACGGACCAAGATTAGCAATTGGTCGGTTGATGATGCCCAGCAATTGGCGGATTTCGGTAGTAGCAACTAAGGCCAGTTGAAAATACCTCGGCTATCTGGTACAATACACTCTTGATGATTACTAAAGAGAACAAATCACAGGCAATTACTTTGACTCAGGTATCAAAGGAAGACGTCGGCAGCCCACAGGCGCAGGTGTCTATCTTGACCGCTCGTATCAAAGAGGTAACGCTTCATTTGCAATCGAACAAGCACGACAACATGGCTCGCCGCGGCTTGATTCAGATGGTTGGAAAGAGAAAGCGCCTCCTCAAGTATCTCGAACGTAAAGACTTTGAAGGCTACAAAGCCGTTGTCGCCAAACTAGGCCTCCGCAAATAGCGGAGGTTTTTGTTAACGCATGAGGGCTACGACGGCAAAACGGCCGTCCGTCTTGCGACGACCTTTTAAAAATTCACTGTGTGAATAATAATTGTCGTCTTTGGTGACGTCGATAGGCGAGTTAGTGATGTTGTCTGATAAAACTCCAGCGCTCAGGAGTTGCTCGGTCGCAACATCATGCATGCTACGGTTGTCGAAATCAAACAGAGGATAATTCTCTTGTCCGGCGGCAGGGCTGAGCCAGGCGGTGATGTTTTTTGGATTGCAACCAAATTGTTTGACCATGTATTTGACCGATTTCGTACCGCCGGCTTGTTCCAGATTATGCCGGCCCAGGTGAGTTAGCATCAGAACGTCAGTAGTCTGATCATGTAAAACCACTCCAATGCAGTCGGCCAACGGTAGGAATAGCGTCAAACCCGGCGTCGTTGTGACCAAACCGTCGGCCACGAAACTGGGCGATCGGACCATGCCGTCGCCCGCCAGTGATTCGTCGACGGTTCTATAGCGGCAATAATCATCACCCTCATAGACCAGATGGACCAATACGCTGTTTTCAAGCGTACTATCAAGCTTAGCTAAAAACGTGCGACGATCATGCTGAACCCGAATGACATCGGACGGATCTTTTGTTTTCATCGAGCCGTCATGGACGGTGGAAGTCATAATCTTCAACATACTCCGTCCATTATACGGTATAATGTAAGAGTAAATAACGCGGACGGTGATGGATACGAAAGCTCGAGCCGAACTTTCATACCTGTTACTCTCCGCACACATGAAGGAGGTACGATGAGTACTATTAACCCAACCGGTAAGGAAATTATTTCTGTATCTACCGATTTTTGCGGCCAGCCGCTGACACTTGAAGTTAACCGTGTCGGATTCCGCACGACCGCCACTGTGCTGGTGAAATATGGCGATACCGTGGTGCTGGGCACGACCCAAATCGGCACACGGCCAGTTCAGCTGGATTATTTTCCGTTGAGCGTCGATTACGAAGAAAAAATGTATGCAGCTGGCAAGATTTCTGGTTCACGCTTTATTAAGCGTGAAGGTCGTCCAAGTGACGAAGCAATTTTGATTGGTCGTATTATCGATCGTCCGATCCGCCCGCTCTTTCCAAAAGGCTTTCGGGCTGAAGTGCAGGTTGTCGCCAGTGTCCTGTCGATGGATCCAAACTTCCGGCCTGACATGGTTGCCATGACCGCCGCTAGCGCTGCTCTCTCTATTAGCGGCGCACCGTTTGATGGTCCGGTAGCTGGACTGCGTGTCGGTCGCGTGGATGGTGAGTTCAAAGCCTTCCTAACGCCCGAAGAACGCGAGCAAAGCGATCTTGACTTGGTGGTTGCTGGTATCGAAAGTGGTGTCGTGATGGTAGAGGCTGGAGCGAATGAAGTCGATGAAGAAGTCGTCATCGAAGCGATTGCCTGGGCGCACAATGCTATGCAGCCAGCGATTGCGCTGCAAAAGCAGCTGGCTGAAAAAGTTGCTAAAGAAGCGATCAAGTATGAACTAGTACTGCCAAATGAAGATGTCCAAGCTGAAGTCGACACCTGGGCACACGAAAAACTTGGCGAGAAACTCCACCATCCATACCCAGAACGTAATGAGATGATCAATGAGCTGCGTTGGAAGTTTCACGAAGACATGTCTGAAAAAATTGGCGATGATTATGCCGACCAGCGTGATGAATATGACGAAGCCTTTACGATGGCACTCCATAAAGACGTTCGCCGCGGTATCGTGGAATCACAGACCCGCCCAGATGGCCGCAAGCTCGACGAAGTCCGTCCGCTAAGTTCTGAAGTTGGCGTTTTACCCCGCACCCACGGTTCAAGCATCTTCACCCGCGGCGTGACACAGGGTATGAATATCGTTACTCTGGCACCGCTGAGCTACGCGCAAATGGTTGATACGATGGAAGTGACCGACGGTGAACGCCGTTACATGCACCATTACAACGCACCTGGCTATACAGTCGGCGAAGTCCGTCGCCTTGGCAGCCCTGGTCGCCGCGAAATCGGTCACGGCTACCTAGCGGAACGCGCGCTGATTCCGGTGCTACCAACCGAAGAAGAGTTCCCGTACGCAATCCGTAGCGTCACGGAAATTATGAGCCAAAACGGTTCGACCAGTATGGCCGCCACCTGTAGCTCATGTCTGGCACTGATGGATGCCGGCGTGCCAATCAAACGACCAGTCTCTGGTATTGCCATGGGCTTGATGATGGATGGTGACACGCCGTACGTCCTGTCTGACATTGCCGATGCCGAAGATTTTGCTGGTGATATGGACTTCAAGGTGACGGGAACCGAAAAGGGAATTACGGCCGTACAAATGGATATGAAACTCCACGGTTTACCGGTCGAAGTACTCGCAAAAGCGATTCGTACCAGCAAATCTGGCCGCAAGTTCATCCTTGATCACATGCTGACAACGCTGGCTGCACCAAAACCAACCCTGAGCCCGTTTGCACCACGAATCGAGAAGATCAAAATCAATCCTGAGAAAATCGGCGCAGTCATCGGCAAGGGTGGTGAGGTTATTAACAAGATCACCAGTGAAACCGGCGCCATGATTGACATCAAAGAAGACGGACTGATTACGGTGGCTGGTTCGGATGCCGAGAACATTCAAAAAGCCATCAACTGGATCAAGGGTTTGACTGAAGAACCGGAAGTTGGTCGTATCTACGAAGGTACGGTTGTTACTATTAAGGACTTCGGTGCTTTCGTTAATATTCTGCCAGGCCAAGACGGCATGGTGCATATCTCTCAACTTTCGAACGAACGCGTCGAAAAAGTTGAAGATGTCCTCCATGAAGGCCAGATCGTGAAAGTCAAGCTGACTGGTATCGACGAGCGCGGACGACTCAGCTTAAGTCTGAAGGACGTTGATCAGTAAATGAGCTATTTTGAGCAGCCTGTTCTCATACTGTTTACTAGTATACCGGGTTCGGGAAAGAGCTACTTTGCTCGGCAGGCTGCCGACAGGATGCACGCGATTCGTCTGAGTAGCGATGCATTTCGTCCTGCAATATACGGCTCGGTAGAGGCTTGGCGTGAGGCTGAACAGAAAAATGGTCGTCCAGCAATGTTAAAACAATTGTTTGGGGCGATGGATTATGCAGCTCAACAAATCCTGCTTCCTGGTGCTGATCTCATTTATGATACAAACACAAATGGTCGTGAATTGCGGCGAGCCCAAGAAGTGATGGCGAAAAAGTTTGGTGCCGCACCAATTGTCGTACATCTCGAGGTGCCGTATGAAGTCGCGTTGCGACGCGGACAAGATCGCGAGGAGCAAGCTGATCAACGCCGTAAAGATGAAGCTGGTATGCGTGAGTTGATAGATCGTATTCAAAGTGCGACGGATCCGTTTGATTCAGATGAGCTTGTGGTAAGTCTGGATGGCCAAAAGCCGTTTGATGAGCAATTTGTTGATTTTGAGGTGCAAGTCAAGGAGTTACTTCATGGACAAACAAGCTCAGCTCAATGAATTAGCCAAAATAATTATTGCCGGCAAGGTCTGTCCAGAGCTTGCCGAGAGTGCAACGCAACTTGTCATGGGCGATGGCAATCCGGATGCGGATATTGTCTTCATCGGTGAAGCGCCGGGCAAGAATGAAGATGAGCAGGGACTACCGTTTGTCGGGGCGGCGGGAAAGTTTCTCAACGAAATGCTAGCCGCGGCAGGCATGGACCGCAATGATGTTTACATTACGAACATTGTGAAATATCGACCACCGAATAACCGCGATCCATTGCCAGAAGAGAAAAAAGCATTTTGGCCATATCTTCTGAAGCAGCTCCAGATTATCGAGCCAAAAATTGTCATTACGCTTGGGCGTCACAGCATGGAGTATTTTTTGCCCGAGATGAAGATAAGTCAGATTCACGGTCAAGCAAAACGCATCACATTTGGTGACAAAAAACTGGTCATCGTACCGCTCTACCATCCGGCCGCCGCGCTTTATAACGGTGGCATGCGTCAAACCTTGATCGATGACTTTTTACGTGTCCCGCAGATAATCAGACAACTTTAAGATTGCTACAACAGTAGTTATCTGCTATAATCAGAGGTACTTACAAGGGGAGACCGACCGAACATTGACTGAATCCCACCTCTCGTATACCTTATTTCGCAATATCATTTATTTCAAAAGACAAAGGAGAAATAACAAACTATGGGTCAACGACGACTCGCCACGCCTCACGGCGACGATATGGCAAAAAGGCCCCAGGGCCAACAACGAAAAAAATCAAACAACACCGTTTTAAACGGTACCACTACTCGTAAGGGTGAAGTCTTCCGCGCACAGCGCCGGATGTCTGAGGGTGTCAATTTGCGAGCCAGCCAACACATCATTAATGTGCCGGTCAACAAGTCAATCTATAACGGCTATGACGGCCAGCAATTTAGCATGTCTCAACAGCCGAAACGTCGACCGTCCGGCCAACCAACCCTCCGAGTCATGCCAATCGGCGGCCTTGGTGAAATGGGTATCGGTAAAAACATGATGGCTATCGAATACGATGATGAAATTATCGTTATTGACGCCGGCTTCCTGTTTCCAGGTGCTGATTATCCGGGTATTAACTACATCACGCCAGACATTAGCTATTTAGAAGAAAACAAGCATAAGATTCGTGCCCAAGTCTTTACGCACGGCCACCTCGATCATATCGGGGCGTACCGTCACTTGGCACATCGGATTCCGGCGCCGGTCTATGGATCGAAATTTACGCTGGCAATGGTGAAGCGAACAATGGAAGAAGCCACCAGCGGCTTCGAGCCAGATTACCGCGAACTAAATCCTGAAGCGCACGAACGAGTTCAGGTAGGTGATAATTTTAGTATTGAACTGGTTCGCGTGAACCACTCGATTCCCGACGCGACAGCTGTCGTGATCCGCACCCCGCTGGGTGTATTGGTAGACACCGGTGACTGGCGTTTTGAGGAAAACCCGGTTGATGGAAAGAAGTTCGACCTCGAACGCTTGACTGAGATCGCCAGCAAAGAGGGTATCTTGCTGCTGATGAACGAGTCAACCAACTGTGAATCCGATGGTACGCACACACACGGTGAGTTCGACATTCAACGCTCGATGGGTGAAGTCATGGAAAAGTATCCGAATAACCGCCTGATTCTGAGCTGTTTCTCGTCGCAACTGCACCGTATGCAGGTGATTTTGGATGAAGCCAAAAAGCACGATCGCAAAGTTGCTTTCGCTGGCTACTCGATGATTCAGAATCTGGAAGTGGCACTACGTACCGGTACTATTAAGGTACCAAAAGACGTGGTGGTAAAGATGGAAGATATCATCAAGATGCCTGATGGCAAAGTGACCATCGTTTGTACCGGTTCACAAGGTGAATTCAACGCCGTTTTGAATCGGATGGCCAGCGGCAGCCACAAATTTATTAAGATTAAGCATTCCGACGTTATTGTCTTTAGTTCAAATCCGATTCCGGGCAACGAGAAGTACGTCGTCCGTACCGTCGATGGCCTGATGCGTGAGGGAAGTGATGTCATTCAAAACGGCAAAACCCACCTGACGGGTATCGGTCCGTTACACCTTTCCGGTCACGGCTTTTATGATGATCACGTCAAGCTGATCAACGCGCTTAACCCGACTTACTATCTGCCGATTCACGGTGAGTTCCATATGTTGGTGCATAACGCCGAGCTAGCTGAAAAGGAAGCGGCGATTCCGCGCAATAATATCTTCGTCTGTGACTCTGGTGATGTGATTGAAATCACGCCGGATGGTGCCAAAAAAGCCGGCCGTATTCCAGTTGGTGGCATCATGTATGACGACAGCGGTGCGGTCGTCAGCGAAGTGGTACTAAAGGATCGGATTCATATGGCCAACGAAGGTATGTTCGTGGTGGTGCTGACCATCCAACGTGGCAGTGGTCGGTTGATGACCAGCCCCGATATCATCTCGCGCGGTTTCATCTATCTGCGCGATAGTGAAGAGTTGATGGGCCTGATTCGTCAATACTTGAAGCAAAAAGTGGCTCGTGGCTTCGGTAAAAAAGCCGATATGGACCAGATGAAGAAAGAACTCAAAGACGAGATTACCCATATCTTGTACGACCAGACCAGGCGCACACCGATTGTGATTCCGGTTATCAACGAAATCGGTGGCGGTGGCGGTAATCAAAATTCGCAGAGTCGTCAGACGAATAATTCGCGCGAACAGAAGAATGTACCACAACCACAGTTCCAAAAGTCTGATCCGCGTTCGTTCCCGCCACGTCAAACGCCAGATACCGAGACAGTCGAGCCTAAAGCTCGCCCCGATAACCGTGGATACTAATTAAGCGGTCACAAATCAAGCGCCTCAGGACTATCTTGAGGCGCTTTTCTTGACAATTGTATTTAAATATGCTAATGTTTAAATACAGTAACCTCTTAAATAAACAGAATAAACACCCTCCATGCATATCATTGAAGCTCTTTACACTCTTGGCGTTGTCGTTTCCATTGCAGCTTCGTTGCCGCAAATTCGACAGCTCGTCGTGACTAAGGCGTCGGACGAATTCAATCTCTCAACCTGGTTAGCCTGGGCGATGACGCAAGCCATGACGCTCGTTTATGTTGTCAGTCTGCAAAACCCACTGATGGTTATCGCTAATATAGCCTGGGTTAGTTTTTACACGACGATGTCTATCTTGATTATTCGCTATCGTCGTCCGTCTAAAACGCCGTTTCGTGACGTACTGACCGACGAAATTTAAACCGCTTGCAAAATATTGTAAATTTTGCTATAATATGAACTAGTGAGGGAAGAAAATTAGCTTGCTCATTTTCTTCCGAGCTGCAAGAAATATACGATAATTCGTCCCTAATCAGAGTATAATAAACACAGTTATGGCAAAAAAGAAAAAACGAACTACTCGAAAAAAAGCCCCCATCAAGAAAACAGTGCCACAACATGCTGTACCAGATGGATTCTGGGCGCAGGTCGGCGCAATTTTACTCCTGGCCATATCGGCTCTTCTGATTGTGGCCTGGTTTGGAGCGGGCGGGCCGGTATTGCAATGGTTCGACGAAGCCAGTCGTAATACCATAGGCTACGCGGTTTTCATTGTTCCGCTACTTTTTAGTTACGTCGCCGTTGAAACATTCCGGGCCGAAGACAACCGCTTGCCGTTCGTCATGAAATTGGCGACGGCTCTGACGGTACTATGGTCGGCCAGTTTGTTTGGCTTGATGAAAGATAGCGCTGGAAAAACGACCGGTGGTTTTGTGGGCGAAACGCTCAACAATGGTACGTTACTGTTGGTGAGTTCGGGTGTAGCAGTCTTTATATACGTTTTGCTTATCATTTTGACAATACTGTTCGTGATTCGCGTGTCGCCCATTACAATTATTAAGAAATTATGGGAACTAGTACGCCGTGATACCAGTGAACAAGATCAAAACGTCAAAGTCATGCGTGAGGCTCAGACTGCAAAATCGACCGGTTCGCTTGGCGAGTTCAAATTGAACGCTGGTGTACCGACACTTGATGCCAAAGAGGTGAAAGCTGAAGAGAAAAAAGCTGCTCGTCTGTCGAACTTACGAGGCAGTGTCCTGCAAGATAAGATGGCCGAAGAGCAGGCGGCGCTGGTGGCGGTGAGCGATCCGAACTGGAAAGCACCAAGTCTGAACCTGCTTGAAAAGAAGCAGAGTCCGGCTGACGCTGGCGATGTCCAGGGCAATGCTGATACTATCCGTCAGACGCTGGCAGAATTCAACATTGATGTCGAAATGGAAGGCGCCAATATTGGGCCGAAGGTGACCCAATATACGCTGAGGCCACCAAGTGGCGTGAAGTTAACGCGGATTACGCAGCTCGAAACTAATATCGCGCTCAACTTAGCCGCTCAAAGCCTACGGATTGAAGCGCCGATTCCGGGACAACGAGCCGTTGGTATTGAGGTACCGAACCGCCGAGCGGCCGATGTGCGCTTGTACGGCATTTTGACATCAAAACAGTGGCAGATGACTACTGAGCCGCTTAGTTTTGCGGTTGGTAAAGATATTTCCGGCGAGGCAGTGGTCGGTGAACTTAATAAGATGCCCCACTTGCTGATTGCCGGACAAACTGGTTCGGGTAAATCAGTTATGATCAATACGCTTCTGACAAGCTTGTTGTATCACAACAGCCCGAGTGACATGAAACTGATTCTGGTGGATCCGAAACACGTTGAAATGGCTTCGTACGAAGACATTCCGCATTTGTTGACACCGGTAATTACCGAGCCAGATAAAACTATCAGTGCTCTCAAGTGGGCAGTCAACGAGATGGAGCGTCGCTATCGTCTGCTTGCGGCAGAGAAAATTAAAGACATTCGTAGTTACAATGCCAAAGTTATTAGTGGTGGTACGAAAATTTCAGTCGAAGATGCTGAAGGTCATGCGCAGCAACACAGTGAGGGCGCGATGCCGTATATCGTCATTGTGATTGATGAGTTGGCTGACTTGATGATGGCAGCACCGCGTGACGTTGAAGCACTGATCGTGCGCTTGGCTCAAAAAGCTCGGGCCGTCGGTATTCATCTGGTGCTGGCAACACAGCGTCCAAGCGTCGATGTCATTACTGGTCTGATTAAAGCCAATATTCCGGCTCGGATTGCTTTTACGGTGGCCTCACAGATTGATAGTCGTACTATTTTGGATCAGGTTGGGGCGGAAAAACTACTTGGCCAAGGTGATATGCTGATGCTGACACCGAGCATGAACAAACCGAAGCGTATTCAGGGTGCCTGGGTGACTGATGATGAGGTTACCAAGATTACCGATCATTTGCGTATGCAATCGGCGCCACAGTATAACGAAGAAATTATCTCGCAACCGGTCCAGCTTAACGGCAAGGGTGGTGTGGTGATGAATTTAGAAGGAAGCAGCGATGACTCAATGTATAAGGACGCCGTGCGTGTCGTCGTCGAGGGTGGGAAGGCTAGTACCAGTTATTTGCAGCGCCGTTTACGGATTGGCTACTCGCGGGCGGCTCGCTTGATCGAGGAAATGGAAGAACAAGGCGTTATAGGTCAGGCTGATGGCAATCGGCCGCGCGATGTTTTGATATCCAGTTTGGATGATATTTATCCTCAAGATGAGGCATAATAGCTAGTAGAGAAGACCAACCATGAAAATGCATGAAAGATTCCCGCGTTTAGGTAGCCAACGACGGCGTGGTTTCAATCCACCTAGATTTTTGACGACGATAGCTGCTGTTGGTTGTGTTGTTTTGGCTAGTTTCATCAGTGGCGTTCTGGTAGAGCCGAGTCCCGCAGCAGCCGCGAATACATCGGTTAGTATTTTGGTCAATGGTTACAGTGGTAGTATGACGGTTACGACAAGCGGTCACTCACTCGGAACTTGCAGTAGTAGAGCCGGCCAGTCGATTACAGTTTCATCCGGTACGTACACGAATTGTTCAGGTAATACGATGGGAACACCTGATGGATTGTATATTTACGCCTTGTCAGTGCCTTCTGGATATCATGTAACGAGTTGGACGATGGGAGGTAGTAGTATTACGAGTGGTAGCGCCAGTTGTGGTTCTTCCTACTGCTATCTTAACTACTCTCAGGGCTGGACGAATATCTATGTAAATTTGGCATCTGATTATCAATCACCAAGTGGCCCATATCTGCAGGTTAATAGTAAAACGAGCTCATCGGTATCACTTTCATGGTCGTCTGGTAGTCCAGGATCGGGTACGAGTTATGGCTATAATCTGTACAAAAGTGGGTCATTCTACACTTCATATAGTACGGGCACTCGAGGTGATACGATTACGGGACTCAGTTGTAATACTAACTATACGTTCTATGTTCAACTTAGTAGCTCGGCTGGCGCGGCCAATTCAAATAGTGTTTCGGCAAAGACGTCGAGCTGTCCGTCGAATCCACCACCGCCAACACCAAAACCACCAACGAAACCACCTATCAAGCCGAAACCACCGACAAGTCCAACGACACCCACGTCACCACCCTCGTCACCGACATCACCTGTGTCGGGTGGTGGTTCTAGCTCATCTGGCACTCCATCAAAAACGATTAAACCAAAGCCACCAAAAGCACCAACTGGTTTCGTGGCATCTCCACAGGACGGTAGCAGTCGGATCGAGCTGAGTTGGGATACAGTGACTGATGATAGTTCGATTGTCTATAAACTAGAACGATCAACAGATAGCAAAAAGTGGGCGGTTCTGGCGGAAGATTTATATTTCCCACAATATAGCGACACGACGACACAGTATGCAACTAAATATTATTATCGCCTCACGGCTAGCGATGCGGATTCGCAACTTTCTGCAAAACCGGTTTCAGCCCAGGCCACAAGCGCCAAGTTTGCAGCCAATGCCGGCGAAGAGAGTGACCTGACGCTGACGTCTGATGATGGTATTTTTACGGCAGTTATAAAGCCGAACAGTCTGACACATCCGGCCAACTGCTCACTTTCAACCGTTCCTAGCGAATTGTCGTTACCTAAGGATTATCAACGTGTGGCTGGTGCGTACGTACTTGCGTGCCAAGAGGCGAGTGGCAGCTACATAACTGAATTCGCCCAGCCAATTAGTGCCAGTCTCGATCTCGGTAAGTTAGCTACCGATTCGATGGCTTTCGTTGAACTTATAGGCTATGTAAGTCCGCAACAGTTAAACGAGAAGATTACCACTATCAATAATAAAGATACGGTAGCAGAACTAAATACTATGGAACTTAATTATATCGCGGTCGGAAAATCGAAAACTGTACCGATTTGGGTGACGCTGAGTGTCGTATTGGTTGGCCTGGGTATCGTGGTATTTCTTGGCCTACTGGGTGTGTACCGTTGGCGAGTGATTTCGGCTCGCAAGCTGGCCGATTCACGTGCGTTGGATTATTGGCGTCAGGAGCACGGTCTGGAGCGGTAGCTTTTTCCACAGTTTCTTGCTATAATTAAAGGGTTATTAACTCGGCTGGCGCTTGGACGTCAGCATCCATAAGGATTCCAGAGGAGGAAATCTATGAAAGAATACGAACTGACCGTTCTGATTCACCCGGATCTTGAGACAGATCTAGAAACGCCGCTAGGTAAAGTTCGCGATATCATCAAGAATGCCAGTGGTGAAATCATCAAAGAAGATGTCTGGGGTAAGAAACGCCTGGCTTACCGCATCAACAAAGAAGACTTTGCCGTCTATGTATACCTGGAAGTAAACTTGCCGGCAGATGCATTGCTCAAGATCAGCAATACATTGAACATTACTGACGAAGTGTTACGCTACCTGCTCGTCAAAGTCGACGAAAAAGGCCGCAAGGCGCTTGAAGAAGCCAAAGCTAACGCACCCGAAGAAGGGAAAGAGGAGGACTAATCTATGGCTCGCTCAATCAATCAAGTAATTTTACTCGGACGCCTCACCCGCGATCCGGAAGCGCGGACCACCTCGACAGGTAAAACCGTTGTTAGTTTCAGCTTGGCTGTCGACCGTGTCGGCCAAGATGACGCCGCCGATTTTTTCGATGTTACCGCCTGGGAAAAACTCGGTGATCTCGTAGTGCAATATCTTTCAAAAGGGCGTCGCGTTCTCGTACAGGGCCGTTTGCGTCAAGATAGCTGGGATGATAAAGAGACTGGCAAGAAACGCTCACGCGTCGAAGTTACCGCGACGGATGTAACTTTCCTCGACGGGCCATCAGGTGATAATGCCGGCTCAAACAACAGTGATACAACAAGCAAATCAACTAATAAGAAATCTGACGACGTCGTCATCGAAGATATTGATGATAAACCAATCGACTTGTCAGAAATTCCATTCTAGGAGTAATAATCATGGTATTAAAACGATCAAAACGAGACACGCCAGCTTACTTTGACTACAAAGACGTTAAAACGTTGCAGCGCTACATTAATGTTTACGGTCAAATCGAGCCGATTTCGAAAACCAATCTCAGCGCCAAGCAGCAGCGTCAATTAGCTGTGGCAATCAAGCGTGCTCGTCATTTGGCACTGTTACCATTCGTAACTTCGAACTAGCCATATGTATCAGCCAACTGACTTAAAAAAAGGTGTTGTGGTTCAATTGGACGGTAAGCCGTATCGAGTGACCGACTATAATCAAAAAGTTATGGGGCGTGGCGGAAGCATCGTTAATGTCAAGCTAAAAAACCTGATTGATGGATCAGTCATTCCGAAGACTTTCAAAGGTCAGGACAAGATTGAGTCAGCCGAAGTGAACAACAAAGGTGTTCAATATCTTTACACCGATGGCACGACCTTCCATTTTATGGACCCCCTGAATTTCGAGCAATTTGAGCTCTCGGCCGACGTTGTCGAAGACACCGCTAAGTTTCTCAAAGAAGGCGAAGAATTGAATCTTCAGCTTTTCGACGGCAAAGTGATAAACGTGGAGCTACCGAAGAATCTGTTCCTGGAGGTGACCTATGCCGAAGACGTTGTCAAAGGTGATACGTCTGGTGCTGTTCTGAAAGACGCCACACTCGAAACTGGCCTGAGCGTCAAAGTTCCGGCTTTTATCAAAGTTGGTGATGTCATTTCGGTTGACACTTCAACCGGCGAATACCGCGAACGGAAAAAGTAAGCTCGAATGAAGCAGCGGCTCGATCAGTATATTGCGAGCAAGAAGCTTGTTCAGAGTCGTTCGCAGGCCGAAAACTTTATTAAGCTTGGCAAAGTTCGCGTCAATGGTGTAGTGGTAACAAAACCTGGCTCTATAGTCAGTGAATATCACAAGGTGGTGCTTCAAAATGAAGAACGTTATGTAAGTCGGGCTGGCATGAAATTAGCCAGTGTCGCAGCTACGCTTGGCTTAGACTTCAGCGAAAAAATAGTTCTCGACGTCGGTAGTAGTACCGGTGGTTTTACCGATTATTCTTTGAAACACGGTGCAAAAAAAGTGTTCGCCGTCGATGTTGGCACCGAACAACTCCATCCAAGTTTACTGAGTGACAAGCGCATCGAATTACATGAAAAAACTGATATTCGAAACTTTATACCCAGTGCAAAACCGGATATTGTGGTTATGGATGTTAGTTTTATTAGCCTGCGCGAAATTTTGCCGCACATTGCCATATTGGTAAGCCAAACGACACAGATTGTCGCTATGGTAAAGCCGCAGTTTGAAGCTGGTAAGAATCAAGTGAATAAAGGCGTTATTAAAAACGATTCAGTTCGACGCCAGATTTTAAAAGATTTCGAGCTCTGGGCGAAACAATACTTTGTAATAATTGATAAAAGCGACAGCGATGTGGCGGGCGCAAAAGGTAACAAGGAGCGATTTTATTTACTCAAAATACGCGCATCCTTATAGAACTACACACCTTGTGCGCTATTTACAGATAGGACTCATCGTGGTATAGTTGTAATAACACAAAGATGTCTTTTGTCATGGTGACACATGGGTTTCTGGGCATCTGTGTTGTAGCTTCACGGGTGGCAGCTGTCAACTGTTTATCTAGTGTAGTGTTTAAAAATTCAGTTGTTTTTCTATGACGAAGTGGGGGTGGTTTGATTGCACGTCTGGGCGATGATTCCTGCACACAATGAGCAGGCCGTCATCGACACTGCGGTAAATAGTTTGCTAACGCAGACTATCTCGCCTTCATGCATTATTGTGATAGCGGATAACTGTAGTGATGATACCGTTGCTGTCGCGCAAAAATGCGGTGTCACGGTTTTTGAGACTACGGGTAATCGTTATAAAAAAGCCGGGGCGCTGAATCAAGCGCTTGAGCTGTTTCTGCCCAAATTGTCGTGCGAAGATGTAGTTTTGGTGATGGATGCTGACACGATCGTGTCGCCAAACTTCATCGAAGTTGCACTGCAGACACTACGTGATGACCACCTAGCTGGTGGCGTCAGTAGCGTGTTTGTTGGCAGAGAGTCTAACTCACTGCTCGGTACGATGCAGCGTATGGAGTATCACCGTTACAAACGCGAGATTCGTCGTCATGGTGATCAGGCGTTCGTGATGAGTGGGACTGCATCGCTGTTTTGTGTTGAAGCGTTGCGAGCAGTTAAAATTGCGCGTGACGGTGTCATTTTGCCACGAGGCGAGAGTTATTACGATACCGAATCTTTGACCGAAGATAACGAACTCACGTTTGCACTCAAGACACTGGACTACAATTGTCCGGCGCCAGGGGTGACGAGTGTGACTGATGTTATGGAAACGGTGGAGATGTTGTATCACCAACGACACCGTTGGTATCTGGGTGCATTGCGGAACCTGAAGGCCTATGGTCTGAAGCTTCCGTGGCATCTGCGTTGGGTGTACTGGCGGCAACAAGCAGGGCTTTTACTGTCGTTATTTGTCATCTCGCTGATGACAATTTCGATTGGATTAGTCGCAATCACCGCAATTCAAGGGCAATGGCGCTTTTCAGTTCTTTGGCTTCTACCATCAATCGTTTTGCTTGCAGAGCGATTGATGACGGTAGGGTCAATGGGGCGACGAGAAAAAGTTGTCGCGATGTTGTTGATACCGGAGATGCTCTATAGTATCTTTCTGCTATTTGTCTTTGCCAGTGCAGCAAAAGATTTTGCGAGGGGCCATACGGGTTCTTGGCATTCTACGTGAGGGAGCTTTACCTTTATGAGTTACACACCACCGACTATTAAGACAGCGGTCTTGCCAGCAACAGGAGTTACTGCTGCTATGAGCCACATGCTATGGCTGGCCGTTGTACTGTTCATCCTGGGAGGGATGTTGGTTGCGCTTTCTAAGGTCGGTCCGAGATTGGCGATCGAGCCAGTTCGGACAGCAAACGGAAAGAGACGATTTAGGTTGACCAAGAATGGTCGGCCAGTTACTCGTCGCTAGAAAGACAGCTTGAAAAGTCTAGGGGCAACGGAGCGATTGCTCTGTTGCCCCTAGCATCAACTTTTTGTTGTAGTAATGATTGATGGCAAACGACACCATACATCATTCCTCTAACAAAAGGTGATATCAGATGTTAAAGCGAAACTCAACGACATCACCAGGTTGCATAATGTAATCTTTTCCCTCAGTACGGACTTTGCCAGCGTTTTTTGCGATTACTTCTGAGCCGGCGGCAATGAGATCATCGTAATCAACGATCTGAGCGGCAATGAAACCGCGTTCAAAGTCGGTGTGGATGACGCCGGCCGCTTGGGGTGCGGTCACTCCTTTTTTAACGGTCCACGCGCGGACTTCTTTAGGTCCGGCGGTTAAGTAACTTTGTAGTCCGAGGGTTTTATAAGCAGCATGAATCATTTGTTGTAAGCCAGTTTCGGTGACACCGTAGCTTTCGAGCAATTCTTTGGCGTCGGCTACGTCAAGGCCTTTTAGTTCATCTTCTAGCTTGGCGCTCACAAACAAACTGCGAGCCGGTGCAACTAAATTGTTCAATTCCTGCTTTTTTGATTCGTCACTCAGAGTTTCCTCGTCAACGTTAAAGGCATAGATAACCGGCTTGGCGGTCAGTAAATGCAGGTCGGCAATGTGTTCTGCGTCAAGACTAGGCAGGGCTGACAGTGGCGTGCCAGCCTCTAGATGACGCAACAGACTCTCGAGATAGGTAAGTGCTAACTTGGCCGCAGGCTTGGCTTTTGATTCTTTTTGTAGCTTTGGCAATCGGTTTTCAATTGTTTGCATGTCGGCCAGAATCAGTTCGGTATTGATAATCTCGATGTCGTTTTTTGGATCAATGGTGCTGTCATCGTGACGGAGAATGTCGTCGTTTTCAAAGGCTCGGACGATGTGGATGATGGCGTCGCATTGGCGGATGTTTGCCAGGAATTTATTACCGAGCCCTTCACCCTTGGATGCACCGGCCACCAGCCCGGCGATATCAACGAAAGTCACCGTGGCCGGGATGACTTTTTCGGCTGAGTACATTTTTTGAAGTTCCGCCAGCCGCGGATCAAGCATAGGCACGATGCCGGTATTGGGTTCGATGGTCGCGAAGGGATAGTTAGCCGCCAGGATGTCATTGTTTGTGAGTGCATTAAAAAGCGTCGATTTCCCGACGTTTGGTAGGCCAACGATGCCGATAGAGAGACTCATACTCATATAATTATGACATAGCTACACCTGTTTAGTAAAAGAAAAGATATCCGACTTCAAATGCTTTACGTACACCGTGAATTGATATACCATAAGTGATATCATGAACGACGATAAAAACACGCGCGACAAACGGTTATCTCGTAAACAACTCTTAATACTTGTCGGTGGTCTTGTGGCGTTACTGGCGGTAGCTGGTATCACTTATATGTATCTCTCGCACATGAGTAAATCTGCGGCACCTGACGTCGCTAAACTTACACCGAAAGACACAACTCAAGAAGCCAGTCAACAGGCCAGCGATCTCGTAGACGGAAGTTCGCAGGATACCTCAAAGACATCCCTAGATAAAACACAAGCACAGTTGTCTGCACTCGAAAAAGACGCTAAAACAACTGAGCTAAAACAAATATACGGCGGAGCAGCTATTGACCTATATGAACAATCTGGTGATATGACAACTGCACGGGATAGTGCAATTGAAGATAATGACGATTATGGGACGGTGTACACGGCTGCTCACCTGGCTGCAGTATATGAAGCAATGGGTGATTACGCCAACGCTGCTAAGTATTATGGACAGGCAGTGCAGCGGAGTCCTAAAACTGGACCTAGGGAGAACTCTTCATATAATGATTATCGCTATGCGCAGCAACAAATGGAGAAGAAACAATAATGCGTCGATTTATAACGGTACTATCTTTTGTATTGTTTACATCGCTTTGTCTGTCAGCCATTCATTCACCGTCTGTATTCGCAGTTCATAGCGACTGTTATTTTGGTAGCGGTGACTGCTCGATTAATGGTAATGGTGACTACGGTACGAATGACCTTTTTACAGGTCGTAGTGGACCAGATCGTGATGTGTTGGGAGGCATAAATAGCAAGACTGAGTTCATCAATTTTATCACAGGCCGTTTCAGTGATGGTGGTCACAATAAAACTGGAGCTCAGTTTATTATAAAAAATATGCTTTCTGACGTGAGCGGACGACCGGATAGTAGTGACGTGGCAAGATGGAAGGTGCTTATGAAGCAGGATGATGTAAAATTTAGCATCTCCGACCATAAGGTGACTGTTGACCAAACGTCTTGGTATGTTCCATCAAAAAATGACGTTATTCACGATACGCCATACGATGGCGGAGGACGGCCACGTTATGTTATTTATATTAAACAGGATGGCAAGATTGTCGCAGAAGTAGAGATTTCTTGTGGGAATTTGACGGCCAAACACGCAAAATTAACTGGTGGCTGGGAAATTAAACCAACCACTAAAGTCAGTCCAACTCAAGTCAAGCCAACCCAAGTCATAAATTGGACACACAAAGCTGCGAACTCTGGCGGAAAAACTGATGAAGACGTAAACTGGGAAGTTCGCCAGTTTATCAAGGCGAGCGCGGGCGCACCGAACCAAACCGGCAGCGTTGTGAGCGGTGGTTCAGGTACAATCACGAAAGGTAAGGCGGCAGACTACGTATTCAGTAAATCAACGAGCTATACGGCAAAAGACAGTGATATCAATAAGTACGTATGCCAGTATATACGAGTCAAGCCATTTAAGAGTGGTAGCGATGGCGACAAGTGGAAGGCGTCTGATCCTAAATGCGCCAAAGTGACGAAAACACCGACCGGGCCTTCAACTTGCGATCCGATTAAGATTGTCGTGACGCCAGATAAGTATACCTGGGATGGTAAGGTCGTACCGGTGACAGTACAATCGTACTTCGGTAGCAGCTACTATCATTCGATAGGTACGGCCTATGCGAAGACAACCTACGATATTACCTATCCACATACGACCGGAGAAACCTACAATATACACCTCAAGACCCAAGCCTATTACGACTATCGGACTTGGATAGTGACCTATGACAGCGATGGAAATGTGAATGGAGGATACTGGTTGTATCACACAGCGCCTGCCACTGATACGATCTCTCAGACAGTTGGCCCATGTTTTGACTACAATGTCCATCCGGAAGTAAACACTGATACAGATGCCGTAGAAATCGGCGGAGATATCGGGGTTACCAGTACCCTTAGTAATACTGAGCTCAGTGGTACGGTAGAGGGTAATGGTACGCCGCCAAGCAAGACTGACGGTAGTGTGGATTGGAGACTGACGGTTCTAACGTACGAACCAGGCAGCGGTATAGATTCGAAATCAGGCCCAGTCGCGAGTGGCGATGACGTCTGTGATCACTTCACGTCATCTGGGCGGCTAGGTTGTGACACGCTTGAAGAGTGGACTAATAGCTTGAAAGCGAATGAGTCAGTATCACATGCAACAACCTACCCCGTACCTGACGATGTGAAAGCGGGCTCGCGCGTTTGTTTTGCGGTTTCGGCTGAAAAACCGACTCAGAACGATGATCCGGCTTGGCGTCACAGCAATCTGCAGTGTGTCCGTGTTGGCAAACGGCCAAAGATGCAAATACACGGTAGCGACCTTCGCACTAGGGGCAACACAGTGACAAGTGTCAGTACAATCGGTGGCCAGACGTACGGTAGTTGGGTAGAGTATGGCGCAATGTCAATCGGTACGGACAATGCATTAGGTAGCGGTGCCGGCCTGATGGGTGGTAGTGGTTCTGACCTTTCCGGACGGTCAGATTGGAGCAAGCTGACGTTTGCCAATGACGGCTCTTATGGTTCTTACGGCTCATTGCCGCCAGTCGCGACAGTGGAAGCAACCATGAAGGCACGCGGCCTGTGTACCGAGAACGTTGGCAGTATGACGATTCCAGCTATGAGTATTGATACGAAGGAATCGCATGTCATCTGTGTCAGCGGCACAGTAACGATAAGTGGTGACATCCAGCAGAGTGATAGTTCGATTAGCAAACTGGAAGATATTCCCCAGGTGATGATTCTGGCGCAGAACATCAATATCAAGGCTGGTGTTGGCCAAGTGGACGCCTGGTTGGTTGCTACCGGAACGGTCAATACCTGTTCGGATCAGCCGGGTACGACGGTAACGAGCTGCGACGGACAACTAGTCATTAACGGACCAGTCATGGCCGGTAGTCTGAACTTGAAGCGTACCTACGGTGCTGAAGGCTCTGACAAAGACGCGCCTGCCGAAATCATCAATCTGCGACCAGACGCCTACTTGTGGATGTATGGCGGCATGGGCAAGCTCGGTTCGAACATTGCCGTCGAGACCACTCAAATCACAGAAGTACCACCTCGTTTCTAGACAGGAGCCATCTCTTTATAAAGGCCTTGCTATTACCGCTTAAGCTTTTGTATAATGAGAGACATTATGAAGTTAATAAAAGGCGTGGGCGACTTTTTCGCACTTGATATCGGGACAAATGCGGTGCGCGTCGTCCAGTTGTCCGGTTCAGCGCAAGACCGGTGGAACCTAACACACTTCGGCTACGCGCCGATTGATGCCAAGACAATGTCAGCTGATTCACCAGAAGCCCGTCAAAAGCTTGGCGAGGTTATTTTAACGGCAGTCGGCCAAAGTGGCATCAAGACCAAAGATGTGGCTATTGGTCTACCTTCGCAAAAGACTTTTTCTACGGTAATTGACGTGCCAACCATGCCATTAGCCGAACTTAAAGGTACGATTAAATACCAAATCGATCAATATATTCCGATGTCACTCGATGATGCTAAGGTTGACTGGGTATTACTCGGCCAATCACTGCACGACCCAAAACAACAAGAAGTACTGCTGACAAGTACCGCTAATTCATATTCGGAAGATCGGCTAGAGTTTGTCGAAGGACTGGGCTTTAACGTGATTGCTGCCGAACCGGATCCGATTGCAATGACTCGCTCGCTGTTACCAGATGGTATTCTCGATGGTCGCCTCATCGTTGATATGGGTGACAATTCAAGTGATATCGTCATGACGTTTGGCGACTCGCCACGGCTTATCCGGACCGTACCGATTGGTTTGCAGGGTTTGATAAAAGCAGCGGTTCAAAATCTCAACGTCCAACAAGATCAGGCAAAGCAATTCATTTTGAAGTTTGGCCTAGCGCCAGATCGCCTCGAAGGCCAGGTATATCGAGCACTCGAGAGCACGCTTGATAATTTTGCGGCTGAACTGACAAAATCAATCAAGTTCTTCCAGACCCGTTATCCGAACGCACCAGTCGGTGGCATTTTGTTGTCAGGTTTTGCCAGTACGATTCCGAAATTCGGTGATTATGTGGCGTCAAAGTCGAGTATCGCCACATCGACGGCTAACCCGTGGCAAAAAGTAAACGTCCCACAGGTGTATCAACCGCAACTGGCACCGATCGCTAATGAATTCGCGACGGTTATTGGGCTTGGTCAGAGGAAGAACGACCTATGATAGAAATTAATCTGATTCCAGATGTCAAAGAAGAATTGATTCGTGCCCAGCGTGTTCGTAATAGCGTTGTAACGATTGCTATCTTTGCTGGTATCGTGGCAGTTGGTATAACGGTCGTGTTGGCGCTCTACGTTTTCGGTGCTCAAACGGTTCGCGGTGTCATTGCTGATAGCCAGATAACCAGTGAGAATAAAAAACTACAAGACGTACCCGACCTGGGTAAGACGCTGACGATTCAGAATCAGTTGAGCAAGTTGGCATCGATGCATGCCAAAAAGCACATAAACTCGCGGTTACTTGTTTTGTTGGGAACTATTATCCCCAAAGTACCAAACCAAGTAGCAATCAGTAATTTTGAACTGGATACCGACGCGAATCTGATTACGATTGAAGCCCAAGCGCCAAATGGTTACCCGGCACTCGAGGTTTTCAAAAAGACTATAAACGCGACGAAGTTTGAATATAGCGACGGTGGTACAGAACGTCAATCAATACCACTGGCCACCAATTTGAGCGATACGGACCGTAGCTACGGTGAGGACGCCAGCGGTAAGAAGGTGTTGCGCTTCACGATTAGCTTTACTTATCCAGATGAATTGCTAGCACCGGCTTCAAAGAATGCTGCTATAGTCGGACCGAATCAAACCAACGCGACTGACTCTTATCTTGGAGTGCCAACCAGCTTATTTACCAATCGCGGCCAAGATATCGAGGGGGGACAGTAGTATGGCACTTGATCCAGCACTCCGTAAGCGCCAGCAGATTAGCAAAGCAAACCGCACGATGTTCTTGTGGGTAGCGGGTGTGTCGGCTATCGTTGGTATCGCGGTTGTCGTGTCAATTTTCCTTAGCCAAAAATTAATGTTCAATGAAAAGGTCCTAGGTGAAAAAGGCAAAACCGTCGACATACTCAAACATAACAATAGCGTGGTTGATGAGCTGAAAAAGAATGTCCGTGTGCTCAATACCAACCAGGCCCTCATTGACAGCAGGGCTGCCGGTGAGGACGAACCGGTTCAGGTGGTGCTCGACGCCCTGCCATCTGATGCCAACTCATCGGCCCTCGGTGCTTCACTTCAAGAGAACCTACTGAAAGCCCCGGATATAACCATTGAATCACTAGTGGTTGACCCGGTATTTGGCGTCGAATCGAACACCGAATCGAACACGAGCAGCAGCAGTTCAAGTGCGGCGACTGGTAACGTCATTACATTTCGCTTCTCTGTTAGCACCCAGGCAAGCAAGATTGATGCATTGAAAACACTTTTGCAGCGATTGGAAAGCTCAATCAGAACGATTGATATTACGAAAGTCGTCATCGAGACCCAGGGCTCACGAGCAGTTCTGTCAGCAGACGGCGTTGGCTACTACGAGCCTGCTAAGACGGTTGAACTAAAAGAAAAGACGGTGAGGCCACAATGAAACGATCTGATATTGCGATGATTATTCTGATAGCTTCGGTCAGTGTGATTGGTGCATATTTTATCACGAACGCTTTGATCGGGGGCAAGAGCGAAGAGGGCGTCAAAGTAAAGACGGCTGAGAAAATCACTCCGGATGTAATCATGCCTGACTCTCAAGAATTAAGCGGTGTCTTCAACAAAAATGCAATTAACCCGACCGTCAGAGTTTCGATTGGTACCGATAAAAAGACTAGCGGAACAGACAATAGTGCCCAATCGGATGCTAGTCAGACTGATACAAGCACTAATACCGATGCTGTCGTTCCTCCAAGTGGCGGTACGGGAACGTCGTCCGGCGACCAGACTACTAACTAATAAGAAGGAGACGAGGCGTGGCACTACTGACGGCAGATATTCAGACCAAGCTGACAACTCTTCTGATCGAAGAAGGCTTAGTTAGCGGCACGGTTATAGCCGAGGCCGAGGCCGAGGCCGCTAAAGATAATAAACCACTTTTCTCACTCTTGAACGAGAAGGGTATTATCGATGATGAACTATTGACACACGCATTGGCGCAAGTGTCGGGTGTGCCGTATGTTAACTTATCGAACACGGTCATCAACCAGGAAGTGCTTGATCTATTACCGCAAGATATCGCCGAGCGTTTCATGGCTGTGCCTTTAGCTGAAGTCCAGAGCCGCTTGGCTGTCGCTATGATTGACGCTAATAACGTCCAAGCGGTTGACTATCTCGCTAATCGAATCGGCCGACCGATAAAAGTCTTTATGGCGTCCGAGTACGGCGTGCGCCACGTAATCGAACAGTATAAAACTGACCTTTCGAGCGTCGATGCCGCCGCCGAAGCCAGTGAGGAAGACGCTGCTCAGGCTACCGCTAACAATGAGATTAAAACGATTGTTCAGGACTCGCCGATTAGTCGGGCGTTGACGACGATTCTGGAATATGCCATCAAGACCAAAGCCAGTGACATTCACATTGAGCCACTTGAAAAAGCACTTAAAATCCGTTGTCGTGTCGATGGCGTGCTCCGAGAGATCATGCAGCTGCCACAGTCAATTGAACCGGCGCTAGTCAGTCGTATTAAGATTTTGGCGAACCTGAAGATTGATGAACACCGCACGCCGCAAGACGGCCAGTTTACCGTTAAGATTAGCGATAAAGAAGTCGACCTCCGTATCGCTATCAGCCCTGTGGTGTGGGGTGAGCAGGTGGTTATTCGTCTGCTCGACAAGTCGGGCAACAGTTTTGATATTGAGCAAATGGGCTACGCCGGTCGAACGCTACGCGCTATCCGTAAGGGTATCCGTAAGCCGAACGGCATGGTCCTCACTAGCGGTCCGACCGGTTCAGGTAAGTCAACCAGCCTCTATGCGCTGATTAAGGAAATCAAGGATGACACGGTTAATATCGTGACACTGGAAGATCCAGTCGAATACAAGATGGATGGTGTCAACCAAATCCAAGTTAACGCTGAAGTTGGTCTGACATTTGCCAGCGGCCTGCGTTCGATTTTGCGTCAAGACCCCGATATAGTGATGGTCGGAGAGATTCGCGACGGTGAAACCGCTAACTTGGCGGTGCAGGCGGCTTTGACTGGTCACTTGGTGTTTAGTACGCTCCACACCAACTCGGCAGCTGGTGTGTTGCCACGACTGCTCGATATGGGAATTGAACCATTCCTGATTGCCAGCACAGTGAATACGATTATTGGTCAACGGTTGGTTCGTCGGGTCGCGCCAAAGCGTGACTCTTATAATTCATCGCCGATTGAAACGCAGAACATTATGACGACGGTTGGACATCTGTTGCCTAAAACGAAACAGGACGTCGCTCGTGTGTCGGAAGATCTGGGTTACAAAGACTTGCCTCTAAGTGGTCAAAACGCTTATACTCTAGTCAAGGGTAAAGACACCCCTGCAACTCCACGAGGTTATATTGGACGGGCCGGACTCTATGAAGCGATGGATGTCACCGACGAAATCCAACAGTTGATCGTAGCGCGTTCCACTAGTAGTGTTATTCAGCGCAAGGCGATTGAACAAGGTATGATAACGATGCGTCAGGATGGTTATCTCAAAGCGCTGCAGGGACTGACAACTATAGAAGAAGTCAACCGCGTAGCAGCGGATACGGCGTAAGAAGGGCGGGCATGAACAACCAAGAACTAAGAATTGAATTACTACTCGAAGAAGTCGTCAAGAAACGGGCGTCTGATCTTCACTTACAGGTTGGCTTGCCGCCAATGTTGCGTATTGACGGTGCGCTCGTGCCGGTTCAGGGGTTCAATCCGCTTGACGAGGCGGCAGTTGAAACATTAGTATTTGCCATTCTCGACCAAGACCAGCAACAAATCCTTTTGAAAGACAAAGAGTTTGACTTCAGTTTCGCGTTTGGTAATCTTGGTCGTTTTCGTGTTAACGCCTTTCATGAACGCGGTAATATCGCAGCGGCGCTTCGTCTGATTCCAAATGAGATCAAATCCGTTACCGAGCTCGGCATGCCACCAATCGTGATGAATTTCTCGGAATTCCCGCGCGGCTTGGTGCTGGTGACTGGCCCGACCGGTTCAGGTAAGTCGACCACGCTCGCAGCTATGGTTGACAAGATTAACACTGAGAAATCACATCACATTATCACGATTGAAGATCCAATCGAGTTTACGCACAAATCGAAGAAGTCAGTCGTCGTTCAACGTGAAGTTCACTATGACACCTACAGTTTCTCGGCGGCTTTGCGCTCCAGCTTGCGTCAAGATCCGGATGTAGTGCTGATTGGTGAGATGCGTGACCTCGAGACAATTTCGGCGGCCATTACGATTGCCGAGACCGGCCACTTGGTGTTTGCGACGCTCCACACCAACTCGGCCGCACAGTCGATAGACCGTATGATTGACGTCTTCCCGCCGCATCAACAACCGCAGATCCGGGCTCAGCTCTCAAACATTCTAATGGCGATTGTTTCACAACGATTAGTACCGGCGATTGGTGGTGGCCGTGTGGTAGCGGCTGAAATTCTGGTGGCTAACTCGGCTGTTCGTAATATCATCCGTGAGGGTAAATCACATCAACTTGACGCCGTCATTCAAACTGGCGCTGATCAAGGTATGCAGACCATGGACCGCACGTTGGCTAGCTTGGTACAAGCTGGGACGATTTCGTTTGACAATGCTCGTGAATACGCCGTTGATGTAACCGAATTTGAAAGGCTGATGCGAGGCTAAAAGCGTGAAAAAGTTTAATTATGAAGCCAAGGACTCGTCGAGCGACAAAATCGTCAAGGCGACGGTCAAAGCCGAATCAGAGCATGCTGCTGCCAAAGTTCTGATTGAACAAGGTTTCGCACCGCTGAAGATCAGTGAAGTCGATGAGAATGCCAGTCTCTTAAGTAAACTGTCTGGACGAATCACTACCAAGGACAAAATTGTCTTTACGCGCCAACTGGCTACTTTGATTGGCGCTGGTTTACCGTTATCGCAATCACTGAGAACAGTGGCCGAACAAACTGAAAACAAGCAACTTCGTGGCGTGGTAGATGAGATCGTCGCTGATATCGAGGGTGGTCGTTCGCTAACGGAATCATTTGCAAAGCATCCCGATGTGTTTAGTAAGGTTTTCTTGGCATTGATCGAGGCTGGTGAAGCTTCCGGTACGCTCGACGATTCGTTGAGGCGTATCGCGGCCCAGCAAGAAAACGACGCCGAAACCATGGGCCGCATCAAAGGGGCGTTGACATACCCAATTATCGTCCTGGTAGTTATTTTCGGTGTTATGGCATTCATGTTATTTACGGTCGTGCCGCAAGTTGAGAAACTGTATCATGATCTTAGAAAAGAACTGCCATTTCTTACCCAAGTCATGGTTTCGACCGCTAATTTCATGATTCATTACTGGTGGCTAGTCATCATCATAATTGGCGCTGGTACGTACTTCTTGCTGCAGTATCTAAAGACCGACAGCGGCATTAGGGTAAAGGACATCTTTAAGTTGAATGTGCCATTGTTTGGGCCGATGTTCCGTAAATTGTATATGGCTCGTTTGACGCGAACAGGCCAGACGCTGCTGGCGACTGGTGTACCGATGCTCGACATGCTCAGTATCACCAGTAACGCAGTCAACAATGTCATTATTGGCGAGGAAATCGGTCGGGCAGCCGAAAAAGTGAAGGGTGGTAAGGCACTATCTGAGGCGCTTGAGAAAGAAGACTATATTTTACCACTGGTGCCGCAGATGATTAAGATTGGTGAGCAATCGGGTAAGATTGATGACATGCTAGGCAAGACGGCCCAGATTTACGAGGAAGAGCTTGATCAGCAAATCAAGGCTATATCGACGGCGATCGAGCCGATTCTGATGGTAGTCTTGGCTATCGTGGCTGGTGGTATGGTTGGCGCGATTTTGTTCCCAATTTACGGGCTGGTCAATGGTATTAACGTATAGACAAAGTGTAATTGATGGTATACGCTGGTACATAAGCGGAATAATCGCATTGAAACTAAGTTCATAGAAAGGTGGAACAGATTTTATGAACGCGAAACAGACAACTAATTCTAAAGGCTTTACCATCATCGAGGTGGTTCTGGTGCTGGCAATCGCCGGTTTGATTTTCCTTATGGTTTTCATTGCACTGCCTTCTTTGCAGCGATCACAACGCGATACTCAGCGACGCGATGATATAAGTAGGTTTGTATCGCAATTAACCAGTTATTCGACCAATAACCGTGGCGCTATTCCGACAAGCCTAGACGCTATTACCACGAGTGGGACTGGCTTCGCTGAGCAGTATATGAAGATGAGTGATAACGAATTCAATGATCCAAAAAGTGGTGAACACTACACCTTCGCCTTCGGTACTAGTGAAAGTAACCCAAGTCTAGATGTGGGGGTTGTGCTGTATGGTGGACCGAATACACATTGTAACGGCGAGAATATTGAAACAGGTGGAGGTAATCGTTCAGCTGGAGTTGCTACTAAACTGGAAGGTAGCGGAACTTTCTGCGCAGATAATCAATAGTTGGCATACGATTCACTCACTAAACCTCGTTCCAGTTTGGAGCGAGGTTTTTATTACGGTGATTGTACGCTATGATAGTGCTTATGGAATGTTTAGCTTATATTGGACTGGCCTTGCTTGGTTTGTGTTTTGGTAGTTTTGCGGGCGCTTCTGTGTGGCGGCTACGAGCACGACAACTCACCAACGACAAAAAGGCGGGCGAAAAAGTCGACAGCAAAGAATACAAGAAACTGAAGAGTCTTATTGGCCAGAAATTGAATCATGATCGCTCGCGCTGTTTACATTGTCAGCGCCAACTAGCATGGTACGATTTGCTGCCACTTGTCAGCTGGCTTAGTACCAGGGGAAAATGCCGCTATTGCCATAAGCCGATTGGTTGGTTTGAGCCGCTAATAGAACTGGGCTTGGCGGCGTTCTTCGTGTTGTCATTTACCCTATGGCCGTTGCCGCTTGATTCGCCGCTAATGATAGCCCAGTTTGTACTGTGGTTGGTAAGTGGTGTGCTACTAGCAATTTTGTTCGCTTACGATCTGAAATGGTTTTTACTGCCAGATCAGATCATGATCCTACTTTACGCCACCTCGGCGGTATTTGCGGGTATCGCACTTTATCAGGCAGATGACCTCACCATTTCGGTTCTGAATCTGGTTGGCGCAGTAGGGGTACTGAGCGGTATTTATTTCTTGCTCTGGCTGGCCTCCAAAGGTGGCTGGATTGGCTTTGGCGACGTCAAACTTGGTCTGGTGCTCGGTTTGCTACTTGGCGACTGGCAAACGGCCTTTCTGGGACTTTTCCTTGCTAACTTAATCGGCTGTTTGATCGTTATCCCGGGTCTGGTAAGTGGTAAATTATCACGCAGTACGCATGTACCATTTGGACCGATGCTCATCGGTGGTTGTGTCATCGCGTTTATATTCAGCGGTCAGATTATCGGTTGGTATACGAGTCTCGTCTTTACCCTGTAGTCACCATACTGTTTATGCTATAATGAGGCCCAAATGAACACACGTTTTGTCGCTGGCTTTACTATTATTGAAACGATGCTCTTTTTGGCGATTACCGGTGTACTTGCAGTCGGTATATTGGCTAGCTCATCACTGATGATTGCCACGCAGCGTTATAAAGACAGCGTTACTTCATTTCAAGCAGAACTCCAACAGCAGTACGAAAGAACCTTTAATGTTGTCAACGGACGCGGCAACGATTTCAAATGTAATAGTGATACCTCGGTCACCGAAACCAATCCTAGCCCAGGGCAGCCGCGCGGCCAGAGCGAGTGCGTTATTATCGGACGTTACATTAAAGTTGATCATGGTGAAAACATAACGACCGCCAACCTTATCGGCTATGCTACCGACTTGCCTACCGGTGTCGTCAGTGACAATGACCTTGAGGATTTGCAGCGTTACACGATTAGCGCACCGAACGTAGCGGCCAATGACGCCACGACCACTCAACTCAATTGGGGGGCGACACTTTATAATGCCGTTGATAATACCTCAGTGAGCTTCACGATGTTGATCATGCGTTCGCCACTCAGTGGCACAGTCCGTACCTTTATTTATAATGGTGACGATAACCCGACTCCCCTGAAGGATATGGTAACTGAGGCAAACCAGGTTGAGAAAAAAGTCTGTCTCAATCCTGGCAGTGTGATTGCGTCGGCCCGTATGGCAGTGGTGATTCGCCAATATGCCGCTAGTGCTAGCGGCATCGAGACGCTAGGTGAGGGCAACGGGTGTTAACGTCAGCGCGTCAGCGCGGCGACACGATTATCGAGGTCTTGTTTGCGGTCGCCGTTTTTAGTCTGGTTGCTATCAGTGCTATGACGATTATGAACCTAGGAACAGCTGCGGCTCAACGTGCCCTAGAGATAACCCTGGTTCGTCAGCAAATTGATGCCCAGGCTGATACTATTCGCTATATACATCAGGCCTACATCACCAATCGCTCACCAAGCAACCCGGCAACGGTTCAGTGGAAAGCGATGACGATCGATCATAAGCGAACTGAAGCCTCAGCCTTTGGCGAGGGTACTACTGCGACCTGCCCACTGACTATGCCGGACTTGAGCTTCATCATGGATGCACACAAAGCGGTGATTGCCAACGGTGCTAGCGGCAAACCGCAATCGATCTCAGAAACTGGTGGAGACGTGACGCCTCCTCCGTATTCGCAAGTGCGCTATAGCGACGATGGTGTCTTTCAGGATTCATACGGTATTTGGGTTGAGGCAGTTCCGACCGATAAATCAGCCGTCGGAGGTGTCGGATACGTCGATTTCCATATCCGGGCTTGCTGGGAAAGTCCAGGTAGTGGTGTAGCGATGACACTGGGAACGATTGTGAGGTTATATGAGCCGGTTTATTAAAAAATCTCGAGCTGGGTTCACGATGGTCGAGCTGATGCTGGCAATGGGCTTTATCTCAGTGTTGTTGCTCGCTATCGCCATGATTACGCTGCAAATCAGCCATACCTACACCAAGGGTATTACTTTGAAAGAGGTCAATCAAGCTGGTCTGGCGATATCGAACGATTTACAACAGACTATTAATTCGAGCAGCCCATTCCTTCTGACAGATGATGGTGAGTCGTATATCGACAACGACCAGGGCGGGCGATTATGTACCGGCCAGTCCACCTACGCCTGGAATTATGGTGACGCAATCGAGCACGCCACAAAGGTAGGTCAAATCCAACACCTCTTCAATGTATACGATGGGCCACGCGAGGATACGGAAGCCATCCGGTTCGTCAAAGTGATTGATCCAGGTAAAGAGCTATGCAAACCCGTGTTTGGCGTTACACCGAAAGTTTATCCAAAAATTCCCGACACTCAATCTGGAGCTGCAATTGACAAATCCAAGACGACTGAAATCCTGGCAGCTGGCGAGCGTAACTTGGTGATGTATAAGTTTGTCATTACCGATTCGAATCCCTATCCGGCAGTATCCGATCAGCGCCTCTATGCCATCAGTTTCCGACTTGGGACGGGTGAAACCGAGGCTCTTGACGCCAGCGGTAGCTGCTTACCACCAGCCAATGACGCCAGCAACCAGGAATATTGCGCCATAAATACATTTGACATTACAGCCCGGGCGGGTAATCATGAAGTAGGAGGAGCATGACCAACTTGAAGCAATCATCACAATCAGGAGCCGTATCACTATTCGTCGTCATTTTTACGACGTTACTCATTACCGTTATAACGGTCAGTTTTGTTCAATTAATGATAAAAGGACAACAACAAGCGAGCGATAGCGACTTGTCGCAAAGTGCCTACGACTCAGCCATGGCAGGTGTGGAAGATGCGAAACGTGCTTTGCTGATCGATCATCTGTGCAACAACAATGACGCAGACTGCGTCAAGATCCAGTCAGCGCTATCTAGCGAGAAATGCAACAGTCTAGCCAAGGCTGGTGTAGCTGGCGAAGAAGATGGTACGGAGACGCAAATTCAAAAACAAGGTGGTGCTGCTGATGGAAATGCGCTTAACCAAGCCTATACTTGTGTAACAGTAACGATGAACACGCCTGATTACAAGACGCAACTCGCTGCTAATGCCTCGCGGTTGATTCCACTAAAGGGTGTCAGTAATTTTAACGAGGTCAAAGTAACTTGGTTTACGCGTGAAGACGCTGCAGGCGGCACGCCGTTAGCTGATGGTGGCGTACCACCAGCTGTTACGTTCCCGGCGCCAGCCACAGGGCCGGTCGCGTTGCCGCCAGTAGGAACACAGTGGGCCGCACCAACGACTCCGGCGATGCTTCGCTTTCAGCTGATTCAGTACGGTAAAACTTTTCAACTATCCGACTTCGATAAAGCCGAAGGTGGTGGTGGAAGCTTTAAAACTGACGCCAGCACAGTCTTCCTCTATCCGACTACGGCTGGTAACAGCACGATTACTAGTATGAGTACGTACGACACGCATTTTAGCAGTTCAGCAGCGATCAACGCGCCAGCGCCAGTGACTTGTAGCAACACTTTCGGCGTGAATACTTATGCCTGCTCGGTCACTATAACTTTGCCTGGTCCGCTGACTAGTGGTAAGAGACAAGCCTATCTGTGGCTCAGTACGCTCTATAACCAAGCTCATGTTCAGCTGCAACTATATCAGGACAGTACTCCGGTTGACTTCGATGGCGTGCAGCCAGAAATTGATTCAACTGGCCGCGCTAATGACCTGTTTCGCCGTGTAAAAGCTCGGGTCGAGCTCAAACCAGCCGATTTACCATATCCACAAGCGGCCGTTGATATTGAAGGCAATCTCTGTAAAAGTTTCTTCATTACCGACGCCAGCTCGGACTACCAATCAGCTTGCACACCTTAAGTGTTGTCGGTATGGAAACGCTCATAGACATCGCGTAGATGCTCATCGGTGACGTGCGTATAAACTTGAGTTGTGCTGATATTGCTGTGGCCAAGCATGCTTTGGACGCTGCGCAGGTCGGCGCCGTTCATCAAAAGGTCGGTCGCAAAACTATGGCGCATGGTGTGCGGACTGACATGTTTGGTGATTCCAGCTAACCGGGCATATTTCGCTATCATGCGTTGAATACTGCGCGAGGTCAGGCGACGGTAATCACCAGATGTGTCACTGGCCTGTGTATTACGGCTGTAGCTTATAAATAGTGCCGGTACACTATCGTGGCGCGTATCGAGATAATTTTGGGCCATTTCGGCGGCTGCCTTGCTGATAAAAATTGGCCGGTCTTTCTGGCCCTTTCCGCGTACCATGAACTCACGTCGTTTCAGGTTGATATGGTCACGATTTAGTCCGACCAGCTCTGATACGCGCAAGCCGCTTGAAAACAGCAACTCCACTATGGCGCGGTCACGTATACCGGCTTCATCATCAGTAGCGATTTGCTCCAATAGACGTTCAACTTCGTCGTGATGTAGAAAGGTGACTTGTTTGCGAGCGACTTTGGGTAATTTGATTTTATCGGGTGCAAGGCTGACGATATCACGTTCTGACAGATAGCCCAGGAAACCACGAAGCGCGATCAAGTGATAGCTCTGGGTAATAATTGCTAGTTCGTCGCCATTGACTCCTATGTACCGGTTGAGCCACAGTCGATATTTTCGTATCATCTCAGTCGTGATCAAATCGACGGTCGTATCGTTGGTGAATTCGACGAAGCGTTCCAAATAGAGCCGATAATTCTCGGCTGTCTTGGCCGCCCGCCCGCCCTCTACTTCGAGATGTTCAATAAAATCAACGATGAGTTCCGATACGTACATATATTTAGCATAGCGCAATTGTCGTCAGGCTGGTACTTTTGGTACAATAGGTCAGATTGAGTTTAAACAAAAGGAGATATATTTTGGCAACAGGGGAAGCTATTGAACAAACTTTGGTACTATTTAAACCTGACACCGTTCAGCGTGGTGTCGTAGGGGAGATTCTGACACGATTTGAGCGTGTCGGCCTCAAGATTGTCGGTACGAAAATGATCGCGCCAGGTACTGAGCACTATCATCAGCATTATGAAGAAATCGGCCAGATGATTAGTCGTCGCGGCGAGCACACTTTTGACATTACGCTTGAGATGATGACCCAAGGTCCAGTGATTGCTATGGTCTTTGAAGGTGTCGAAGCGGTCAGCTTAGTACGTAAGCTGGTCGGTGGTACCGAACCAAAATCAGCCGATCCAGGTACGATTCGTGGTGATTATTCACACATGAGCTTTGGTTACGCTGACAAGAAAGACAAAGGTATCCCAAACCTCATCCATGCTTCGGGTGATCCTGATGAGGCGGTTAAGGAAATTAGCCATTGGTTTGCAGACAGTGAATTATATGACTATGAGACGCTGAACGAAAAGTTTACGCGTTAATGCAGTTAAAGCAAGTGGAGAGCAGCGGTCCGACGACCGCTGTTTTTCGTGCTACAATAGCTGTAAGTGAGCCTCGGTAGCTCAACTGGATAGAGCAGATCCGTCCTAAGGATAAGGTTGCAGGTTCGACTCCTGCCCGGGGTACCAAAATATGAGTAAACAAGCACGTACGAACGAAACGAAACAACTGGACTTTGAAGGTCAACGCGACGGCGAAGAATTATTGTTCGTGTTTCGGCGTCATATCATCGCTATGCGCAAAGGCTTTTATCTACTGTTGATTCCGTTCGCTGTTTCGGCCATACCACCACTTATTTGGCAGACTAATTTGGAATTGTTTTTGTTGCCGTTGGCCGGCTTGGCTATCGGTCTGGTGTTGTTTTCGTATCATTTCATGATGTGGTACTTCACTATTTATATTGTTACCGACCAGCGCATCAGGCAAATCACCCAACGGGGGTTCTTCGGTAAGGATGTAGTGGAGCTCCGGCTATCAAAGATTCAAAACATAAGCTATAATATACCTGGGTTTTCAGGCGAACTTTTCAAGTTCGGTACGATCGTCATTCAGACGTTCGTCGGTGATCTTGTCATTCACAAGGTAGAGCACCCCGACACGATTTATAACAAACTGCAAGATGCAGTTTCCAATGCCACAAGAGATCAAGGAGACTATGAAGAAACCGACGCTGAAACGTAAACCAAAAGATATTGAGCGACCCCAACGGATTACCAATGAGACTGTCGCCGAACATCGGGAGCGAATCCTGGCTGGTGGTCGTCGCTTCAAATATCCTGTTCAGTACGCTAAACACAGGCTCGTCTTCAATGCTGTCATAATCAGTGTTGTCGCTCTATTCCTCGTGGGATTATTTGGTTGGTGGCAACTGTACAAACTGAACAATACAAGTGATTTTGCCTACCGAACTACCAAAGTACTACCTTTGCCTGTGGCTTCAGTGGATGGGGCTACTGCTCGGTACAGTGATTATTTGATGCGCTATCGCAGTCAGAAACGACTACTTACCCAGCAAGGCTTGATAGAGCAAGGTAAAGATGACAGCGAGCGACAGCTAAACTATTTCAAGCGTCAGGTACTTGATGGTCTTGAGATGGATACGTATGCTGCAAAACTTGCCAAGGAGCAAGGTGTTAGTGTGACTGATGCTGAGATTGATGCTGCCGTTCTTCGAAGTTCGCGAACGGCGACGGGCACCATATCACAGGATACATTCGATGCATCTGCGCTTGAGGCGTACGGCTACACGCCAGCTGAGTATCGTCTGCTATATCGCCAGGGACTATTGCGGCAGAAAGTCGCCTATGCCATGGACGATCAAGCCAAGGTTACGAGCAATGAACTCCTTGCAACACTGAAGAGCCAGAGAAATAATTTCGAAAAAACTGCTCAAATACTCGGTAAAGGCGTTGAAACCAGCACGTCGGGCATGGTAAGCAAGACTAACAATGACTACGGTTTGGTTGCCGCCGCCACAAAACTTAAAGTAGGTGAGGTGTCGCCAGTCATAAAATCGACATCAGGCGATGGTTACTATGTTGTGAAATTGATCGATATCGATGACACAAAGTTAAACTACCAATCTATAAAAGTACCATTGACGAAATTTATACAACAATTTCATCAATTGAAAACTGACCATAAAATCAATGAGTACATATCAATACCAGAAATTGACACTCAAGCGAACACATTACAATAAGGAGGAATAAATATATGTATCAATTACCTAAACTGAACTACGCCTATGACGCCTTGGGTGACTACATTAGTAAAACTATCATGGAGTTACACCATTCTAAGCATCACCAGGCCTACATCGATAAACTAAACAAAGCACTTGATGAAGCACCCGCACTCAAAGAGCGTTCTCTGGAAAACTTGCTGACACACACAGAAACACTACCAGAATCAGTTCAGACAATAATCCGCAACAATGGTGGTGGTCACTATAATCACAGTCTATTCTGGCAGTGGATGTCACCAGAGGGTGGTGGTGAGCCGACGGGAGAGTTAGCGACTGCTTTAACGAATAGGTACGGTAGTTTTCAAGCATTTGTTGATGAATTCACATCAAAATCACTAACTGTCTTTGGCAGTGGCTGGTGCTGGTTGCAGCCTGATATGGAAATTATTACAACACCTAACCAAGATAGTCCGATTACGACTGGTCAAACGCCTCCATTGTTAGGGCTCGATGTTTGGGAGCATGCTTACTATCTTGATTACAAAAACAAGCGCGATGATTATGTGGCGGCATGGTGGAATGTCGTTGATTGGAACTTCGTGGCCAGTCGCTATAAACCACAGTAGATAAAAAACACCCCTATGGTGCGGAGTGTATCCTAGCGTACTTGGCGCGCTCGACCGGATTTGAACCGGCGATCTCCTCCGTGACAGGGAGGCGTGATAACCACTTCACTACGAGCGCATAACTTTTGGAGTGAACTTAAGGTATGATAGCAGCTTTTCGCCTCTGGTGCAACTGACTCCAGGGCGTTTATTTCCGTGGTTTAAACTGGTATAATGAATCCCACGGACCTGCCGCTGTAGCTCAGCTGGTAGAGCGGCGCTTTCGTAAAGCGTAGGTCTCCGGTTCAAATCCGGACAGCGGCTCCACAACAAGTCTCAACACCCTATGAATACACGTATGACAACAGTACTGCGACAAATTTTCTCCGATCGGGGACTGTTAATGTTGTCATTGTTTATCATTATTTTGACAACTATCTACGTGGCCTACGTTCTTATCGCGCTTGAGCCACGCGACTTACAAGTAGCTGTCCATTATACAGCTTTTGGTGAGACTCATTTCTACAGAGAGAAATGGTATTATATGATTGCTTTTGCGGCATTCGGTATTGTTGTAGCGGCATTACATATAGCGATCATGGCAAAGTTAGTAGTGTCTGAGTTGCGTCCACTTGGCATAGCATTTGGCTGGTTGACGGTGATATTCTTGATTGTGACAGCTGTGCTAAGTCACGCGGTGCTCGGCATAGCATTCCTTTCATAGTATGATTGATTTAGAAATTCCGCTCGGCCACCGTACTCGACAATACCGCTTCTTCGAAACTGTACCAGCGATTCTCAGCTACAGTTCGATTTTGCTACTAGTCATCTTGTCGTTTATTAGCCCACTGTGGGCCTCAGCGTATCTGCTCCTTGTTATCATCACTACTATCGTCAAGGCTATCGGAATTGCAATTCATACGATTCGTGGCCGTAAGCGCCTTGATGCTGCTCAACGGATTGACTGGTCTAAGAGGCTTGCCGAGCTGGAACGGCCGACTGAAAGTTTTGCATGGGAAAAACGCCAGCGACACACTTCGTTTGGTTTTCGTCAGCATCAAGAAAATTTGCGTTTAGTAGCTGCGTCACCCGAGACTTATCCGAGACCGTCGCAACTATTTAATCTGGTCATCGTGGCAGCCTATAATGAATCGTTCGAAGTGCTTGATCCGACGATTCAATCATTGATGAGTGCGCATTATCCCAAGAGTCAGTTAATTGTGGCACTAGCCTACGAAGAACGTGGTGGATCGGCAATGAAAGCGACTGCGAAGCGCCTCCAGAAGAAATACAGCCACCAATTCCGGGCGTTCGAACTGGTAGAGCACCCCGATGACCTACCCGATGAAGTTATTGGTAAGGGTGGCAACATAACTTATACCGGTAAATATATGAAAACATGGCTTGACGAGCAATCAATCAACTATGAAGACGTCATCGTGACCACACTCGACAGTGACAATCGGCCACATGCCTCCTACTTTGATTACGTTAGCTATGAATATATCGTGCACGATAATCGTAAGCATCTGTCATACCAGCCGATATCACTCTTCCTGAACAATATATGGGACGTCCCAGCGCCTATGCGGGTGGTGGCGACCGGTAACTCATTTTGGAATATCATTAGCGCTATGCGGCCGCATACGCTGCGAAACTTCGCTTCGCATTCGCAGCCGATGGACGCTTTGGTGGAAATGAACTTTTGGAGTACGCGTACCATCGTCGAGGATGGTCATCAATATTGGCGCAGCTATTTCTATTTCGGGGGTAATTACGCCGTTACTCCGATTTATGTGCCGATTTACCAAGATGCTGTTTTATCAGATACCTATCTAAAAACACTCAAAGCTCAGTTCGTTCAGCTGCGCCGTTGGGCATATGGTGCGTCGGACGTTCCATACGTAGCGACCCGGGTGTTTAGCAAGGACCGTAACGTGCCGCTTGGGGGTGGAATCGCGCGGTTTATCCGTCTGCTTGACGGCCACGTAACACTTGCCAGTGTTTCTATCCTAATTGCTTTTGGTGGCTGGGTACCGCTGTTGGTATACGGAGACGCGGCCCGCAGTGTCACCGCCCATCAATTACCAGAGGTGGTCAGTGTCGTCCAGCGATTCGCACTCATTGGTTTGTTTATCACGATTTTTCTGGCTTTTAAGATGCTGCCACCTCGTCCCGAACGCTACAAGCGCCGACGCAATATTTTTATGGTTATCCAGTGGGTGCTCATGCCGGTCATCGCGGTGGTCTATAACGCCTTGGCGGCGTTTTATTCACAAACAAGACTGGCCTTCGGTCGCTATCTCGATAAGTTTGATGTTACAGAGAAGGCGACTGTGGCATCGGTTCAGCGCGCGAAACGACAGAAGGTCGGCCGCGACGCTTCGCAGAAACGATAAGTTGCTGCTTAGCGGCGTACTGCAAGGCAGCTAATTCGTCGAAAGCCTTGAGAACACTGTGAGTTACGGCTTCGATATCATCGGTCGATATATTATTTCGTTCGGTCGCTAGGTGAGTCTCGACGGTCTGTGCCAGCCACAAAGCAGCAGTCTTACCGGTAGTCTGGTCATGATGGAAAGCCTCGGCGATGCTAATAATCAGTTGGCCGAGGTTAAATGGCGCTATTGCACCATCTGTCCGTCTTACAGCGATGCTGCTTGCCAGTGACGGTCGTTCAAGTGTCGTAAAACTATGACGACATACTTTACAGGTCCGCCGTCGCCAGACGAGCGGCTGCTTTTTATGTGGCCGCGAATTAGTGACGGAAGTATTCTCGTGAAAACAATTAATGCAAAACATAGCTATATAGTGTCATACAGCTATAAATAATGCTAGTGGAAAAATGCGTGATAACTGGGCAAAACCAAAAAAGTACCCCTAATGATAGGGGTACTCAGTAGATCTGTACGCGGCTTAACGCTGGGTACGCGTTTTGATCGAGCGTTTAGCATCGCTCCAACTGACGTCATACTCATAAGAGACTTTGAATTGGTCGAGTAAGGACGGTTTTTCAGTGGTATGTGTTTGGGTGTTTACCTTAACCATATTTACATATTAGCATAAACATTTTATATTGTCAATAGAACAGACAATAAGACACTATCTCATCCATGAGATTATATTTGTAACTGCAACTGATATAGTGCGTGGAAAAACTTAGCCAATAGGGGATAAGTGCGCCATATCTAAAACGCTCGTGCTACTATAATCATATGAGTGCCACCTTTTTTGATAATCAAGTCGTACAAGTCGTCGTTGTCATAATCATTGCCTATATCGGCCATCATGCGACAGGGTGGATTATTACCTGGTTACTTCGGCGGAGTCGACCTCAAAAGAACGAACCAGCGGTTGACCACCGTAAACGTCAAGATACTGTACGGAATGTATTCGCAGCGGTTTTACGAGCGATCATTTGGCTCTTGGCTGGATTGGTAATTTTGCGTATCTTCCACTTTGATGTGGCTTCGGTTGCTACAGGTGCTGGTTTTCTCGGTATTGTGGTTGGTATTGGTGCACAAGCTACCATCCGTGACTACGTATCTGGTTTCTTCATTTTGGTAGAGAATCAATATCGAGTTGGTGACGTAGTTGGTCTGAGCGGAGGTACTACTGGTATTGGCGCTATAGGAACAGTGGAGGATGTCAGTCTGCGTATTACTAAGCTGCGGGATCTTGATGGTCGACTCCATGTTGTCCGTAACGGTGAAGCTAGCATCATTACCAATCTAACATTTAACTATTCGAGCGTGGTAATTGAACTAGGCGTTACCTACGATAGTGATATAGATTTGGTCGAGAAGACGATTAACCAGGTTGGGCACGATATAGCCCAAACTGAGAAGTTCGGCAAAGAAACGATTGAGCCGATCACATTCTTGCGAGTCGATTCGTTTACTGACTCTGGTGTTAGGGTCAAGATGGTTGGCAAAGTAACGCCAGCTTCGCAGTGGGAAGTTGCTGGTGAATATCGCCGCCGACTACTAAAAGCCTTTAAAAAAGCCGGGATTGAAATTTCGTTACCGCAGATAGTGGTACACAATAAGAAGCATACTGACTCATAGGCGGATTTAATTCGAACTACTTTCAATCAAAGATGCCGTACGACTTTGTATAATAAGAAAGTGAATATGACAAACTTACAACGTGTGCTTGGCAAGAGCAGTGCTATCGAAGCCGCTCAGCGACTATTGGGCTGTGAGCTATTACGTATCATTGATGGACGGGTAGCTCGGGTACGAATCGTTGAAACCGAAGCATACGATCAGACGGATGCCGCCAGCCATAGCTATAGGGGCCGGACGCTGCGCACCGATGTAATGTTCGGTCCGGCTGGCTATTTGTACGTGTACTTTACCTACGGTATGCATTATTGTGCGAACGTGGTTGTCGGTGAAACTGGCTATGGCGCCGGAGTGCTCATTCGAGCAGTTGAGCCGCTGGAGGGTGAGGTTATGATGGAGGAGTATCGCCATAAATCAGGCAGCGAGCTTACCAATGGGCCAGCAAAACTTTGCCAGGCACTCATGATTGATAAGACTATGAACGGCCATGATTTAACACTGGAACCATTGCAACTGATTATTCGACCGGAGATTGACGACAGCCGCATCGCAGTGACGCCGCGTATCGGCATCTCCCAGGCGATTGACGAGCCGTGGCGATTTTACATCAAGGATAATCAATACGTGAGTCGCTAGGATGTAGCATAAAAAAAGACTTCCATGCATAAGAAATAGGAAGTCATCTGGTGGGCGATAGAGGATTTGAACCTCTGACCCCCACAACGTCAATGTGGTGCTCTAGCCAGCTGAGCTAATCGCCCTCAACCTGTACCAGTCTAGCAGACGGGGGCGACGCTTGCAATAACCGGGGTGAGTGCTTATACTAACTTCCAGGTGACGACGCGGAGTAACCGCCCGCTGAACCTCGTGGGTGTGAGATGTACGATAACGTTTCTCAATGAGCGCCCTCTAAAAAGGGAAGTCCGGTGGAACCGCTCATATGTTTTTACGTTATGTAAATTATATGAGTCCGAGACATGCGATATATGGCTTTAATAGTGATTAAAACCAGTCATCGCATGTTTTTTAATTATAAAAAAGGAGACACGATATGAACGACGAACAACTTCATGCCATGCGCCACAGTTTGGCCCATATCACGGCTGCCGCGGTGAAACGGCTGTGGCCAGAGGCAAGGTTCGGTGTTGGACCAGTGGTAGAGAACGGCTTTTATTATGATATCGACCTGGGTGAACTAAAGATTTCCGAAGTGAATTTTGGCAAAATCGAGAAAACCATGCGTCGGATTATCGCTGAAGTTCAGGATTTTGAGCACTTCACCATGCCGATCGACCAAGCGATTACTTGGGCGAAAGAAAACAACCAGCCTTATAAGGAAGAACTACTGAACGATCTAAAACGCTCTGGTACGACCGTAGCGAAAGATCTCGATGCCGACGAGCTCGGCACAATCACCGAGGGTGATGCGGCCGTGGAAGAAGTGTCGTTTTACAAAAACGGTGATTTCGTCGACCTCTGTCGTGGTCCGCACGTGGCTAATACAAAAGAGGTGGGCGCGTTTAAATTACTGCGCGTTGCCGGCGCTTATTGGCGCGGCAATGAGAAGAATCCGCAGATGCAGCGACTCTATGGCGTGGCTTTTACCACCCAGGAAGAACTCGATACCTATTTAGAGAATCTTGAACAAGCAAAACTGCGTGATCACCGTAAACTCGGCAAAGAACTCGATCTTTATACGACATCACCACTCGTTGGTGTCGGCTTACCAATGTTTTCTCCACGGGGAACTGTACTACGGGAACTACTAAGCCGTTACAGTAATCAATTACGGGAACAGAATGGTTTCCAGAAAGTCTGGATTCCTCATATTACCAAAAAAGAACTCTATGAGGCATCTGGCCACTGGGCAAAGTTTGGCGACGAACTCTTCCTCGTCAAGAGTCAAGAAACAAGCGACAACTTCGTCATGAAACCGATGAATTGTCCGCATCATACCCAAATCTTCGCTTCGCAACCGCGGAGTTACCGCGATATGCCGCTACGATACCTGGAAACAACCACTATTTATAGGGACGAAAAAACCGGCGAACTAGGCGGCCTTAATCGAGTGCGCTCGGCCACGCAAGACGATAGTCATGTATTTTGTCGGCCTGATCAGATCGAGCAAGAAGTTCACAGGCTGATGACGGCCGCACAAGAGCTTTATAGTGAAGTTGATTTGAAATTGCGAGTCCGATTGAGTTATCGTGATGAGGGAGATGCTTACCTTGGTGACAAGGCTCTCTGGGAATCCGCACAAGAACAGCTGAAATCGGCGGTTGTTGCCAACAAACTTGACTACTTCGAACAAGAAGGCGAAGCTGCATTTTACGGGCCAAAAATCGACTTCATGGCAACGGATGCACTTGGCCGCGAACATCAACTAGCCACCGTGCAGCTTGATTTCGTCATGCCGGGCCGATTTGGGCTTGAATACACCGATGAAAAGGCTGAAAAGCAAACGCCAGTCATGGTCCACTCGGCTTTGCTCGGCTCGATTGAGCGCTTTTTGAGCGTTTATATCGAACATACGGCTGGTTGGTTCCCATTCTGGCTAGCTCCCGAGCAGGTCCGTATTTTGACTATCAACGATACGATACTCGATTATGTAGAAGAGATTGAATCTATTCTCAAAGACGTGGTTTTGATGAAACCTGTCAAATATAACGAATTGCGCTTCACGCGCGACGACCGCAATGAGAGTCTCGGCAAGAAAATTCGCGATGCGACAACCTGGAAAATTCCTGTGCAGATAATCGTCGGTCCAAAAGATAAAGAAGCTAAAGAGGTGAGTGTACGCACTCAATCTGGCGAGCAAAAAGTGACCCTTGCAGAGTTAGTTGAGTACCTGAAAGCACTATAGTGAACAAGCAAACAATCGCGATTGACATTGATGACGTAATTGCCGATAGTACCGAGGCTTTGAAATTGCTTGTCAATCGGCAAATCGGCGCTAATCTTACGAGCGATCAGTATCATAATGTTGGCGGTGAGTATTGGGGCTATTATGAGAGGGTGTGGCAAACGCACGGGTTAGCTAACAAGATTAGCTATAAAGATTTTGAGGCTGAAATGGTTGTTGATCAATCGCATGTACCGTTACTTCCAGGAGCTGATTTTGCTATTCATGAGTTAACTAAGAAGTTTCGCATTATATTTATCACTGCTCGAAATAAAACGTGGGAGCGAGCAACACAGCAATGGTTTGGCGAGAGCTTTGATAAAAAGGATATAGAACTGTACTTCTGCGAGAACCATAAAGACGCTAAGGCAAAAACCAAGGGTCAATTATGTAAAGAGCTAGGTGTATCATTGCTTATTGATGATAATGTATCACATTGTCAGTCAGCGCTCGATGAAAATGTGGACATAATATTGTTTGGAAAATATGGCTGGCAAAGCAAAGCTCCTAATGAAATGACTCATGCAAAGATTGGCCGGAAGTGCTGGAATATATAAATCATGCAGCCTGATAAAAACTTTCGTCTGGAGATAGAACGATTAATGGCACAAGTGCCATATGGAGAAGTAACTACTTACGGTGATCTTGCTGGTTTGGCCGGGCATGCCAACGCCAGTCGAATCGTTGGTGGGATTGCACACTACGGTAATCCGAGCTTACCTTGGCATCGGTTGGTTAATCGTTTCGGTGGTCTTGCCAGTGGCTTTCACGGTGGCCGAGAGGTTCAAGCACAGTTGCTTGCTCAAGAAGGAGTAATTTGCGAGAATTTTATAGTTATAAATTTTGAAGCACGACGATGGCGACCAAAAAATCTATAGAGAAATTACCGCTGGTTGTTATTACCGGGCCGACTGCTAGTGGCAAGACGTCGCTCGCAATTAAATTAGCCAAAATGTATGACGGTGAAATTATTTGTGCTGATTCACGGACAATTTACAAGTATATGGATATTGGCACGGCGAAACCAACCGTGGAAGAACGTGGTGGTGTCGTACACTGGGGCCTCGATCTGGTCGAGCCAGGTGATCACTTTAGCGCGGCAGATTTCAAATCGTACACCGTGAGGAAGATAGCTGAGATACGCGCTAGGGGAAATGTTCCGTTTCTAGTTGGTGGTACGGGGCTTTATATTGATAGTGTTGTATTTGATTTTGAGTTTGGTGAGCCAGTGGATGATGTACTGCGCGAAACGCTACAAGCAATGAGTCTAGAAGCATTGTGGGAATATTGTAATAAAAACAATATAACTCTACCAGAGAATAAATTTAACAAGCGCTACGTCATTCGAACAATCGAGCGGGGAAATAGCAACATGAAGAGGAGTAAACAGCTTATCGACGATACGCTTATTGTAGGTATAACCACAGACAAAGAAATATTGCGTCAGCGAATCAACGATAGAGCCGAACAACTATTTGACGATGGTGTTGTCAAGGAAGCTACTTTATTGGGCAAAAAGTACGGATGGGAAAACGAAGCAATGACGGCAAGTATCTATAAACTTATTCATTTATATCTGTCAGGAAGATTGACAACAACTCAATTAAGAGAGAAATTTACAACAGCGGATTGGCGTTTGGCAAAACGCCAAATTACATGGCTGAAGCGAAATCCCTCGATAAACTGGCTGTCTCTCGATGACGCTGAACACTATATTTCTGAGCGACTCGCCAATGTTCTAAAGTCATGATATGATAGAACAAGAAATCTATACGAGTAATATGAGCGTAGGGTACAAAAATGAGCAAGGGAAAAAATGATTGACGCACTATTCGGTTCAAAAACGCGAGTGAAACTTCTTCACCTTTTTTTGAACAATCCTGGCAAATCTTTCTATGTTCGTGAAATTACGCGATTAATCGATGAACAGATTAATTCCGTCCGGCGTGAATTGTCGAACATGCTTGCAGTCGGTATTATCACTAGCGACAGCGCTGACAATAAGCTTTACTACGAAGTAGATCAGCGCTACGAACATTATGTACCACTGAGGGCAATCTTTGCCGATGAAACTATAGCGCTTGAACAACCAAAACAGACATCAAAGGGCTGGACGGGCCTACTTGAAGACCTTACGGGGGTCCGATTGGCAGTTTTGGCTGGAGTGCTCGTACCGGGTTCGGCTAGCAAGATTGATTTGCTTATCGTTGGTAATGCCTCGGCTACAAAACTTAACCGAGCTGTAGCGACGATCGAGAAAACTGAGGGTCGTGAACTGAATTATACGCAAATTCCATACGATGAGTTTTACTACCGCCTCAGCGTACGAGATAAATTTATTACCGAGATATTACAAGATAAGCACACTGTGCTTATCGACACGGATAACATTCTGAAACATCAGGCTTAGAGGAGGAAACAATGTTTGATATAGAGTACAAGGGTGCAAACTGCGTAGTGATAACAACTAAAAGAGCCACGCTCGTGGCTGATCCGAAATTATCGGTCGTTGGCCTTAAAGACTACGCCGTAAAAGGTGCAGTTGAACTGTCAACTGAAACGCGCTTCGCGCTCAACAGTAGTGATGCTAAATTGGCTATCGAGAGTCCTGGCGAATATGAAATTGCCGACTTTTCAATTCGCGGTGTCAGTGCAGTGCGCCATCTGGATACTGATGCAACGGAAAAACTAGCTACGATCTATCGAATTGAAATTGGTGATGTACGTATTGCACTGATTGGTAATATCACCGAGAGCGTGAGTGAAGAGCAGCTTGAAGCGCTTGGTGTGATCGATGTGGCCATTGTTCCTGTTGGTGGCGGTGGCTATACACTCGATCCAACGGCAGCGGCTAATCTTGTGCGTCGCATCGATCCGAAGATGGTCATCCCGATTCACTATGCTGATAAAGCGGTCAACTACGAAGTGCCGCAGGCAGAGCTGAGTACGTTCGTAACAGAACTGGGCGCACCGGTAGAAGAGACGACTAAATATAAGGTAAAGTCAGTAGCGACTCTTCCAACGGTCTTGACGATCGTGATGATTAGCCGTAGTTAAGATAGTTTTAGATATAAAAAATCCCGCTTATTTTTTAAGCGGGATTTTATTATTTTACGTCAGCGACTTTCGTCGGCGATGTCAAGATACCTTTTTTCTTTAGTGTCCGAATGGCCTGGGTTGAAAGTGTCATCGTCACTTTCTGGCCGTCGACCATGAAGGTCTTTTTCTGTAGGTTCGGTTTGAAGACTCGCTTGGTGCGACGCAAAGAGAAGCTCACATTGTGGCCGAATTGCTTGCCTTTACCGGTTAACTCGCAGCGTGCTGCCATGGTTGTACCTCTTATAATTATTAAACAATCCGTACTATTGTATCTGTTTAGGGCAGTTTCGTCAAGGTGAAGTTGAGTTTACTAGATTGTGCTGGCTTGGTCGGTTATGCTTTGAAAAGAGTGTAAATTAAGAGATAATAAGGAGAACAGCATGAGTTATGAGCCAAACGCCCACCCGGTACAAACGACAATCCTACGCTATCTGTTATTTGTGCCGTCGGCTGGCTTTGCGGATGTCCAAAAGGCTACTGAACTGACGAGTGATCACTTCAACTTTCATATCAAGAAGCTCATCGATGAAGGTTACGTCGAGAAAGACATAAAACATTACCGGCTAACGCGAAAAGGCAAAGAATATGCCAATCGTATGGACACTGACGAAAATGAGATCGAGAAGCAACCAAAAGTGTCGGTGGCGATTACGCTCGTGCGTGAAGGAGCGAACGGTCAGCGAGAATTCTTGTTCCAACAGCGTAAAAAGAATCCTTATTTCGATTTCTGGGGCCGCGTCGGTGGCAAAGTACGATGGGGCGAGTCGATAATTGAAGCTGCTGATCGGGAGTTACTTGAAGAGACAGGACTCAAAGCCGAGATGGAGTACAAGATGCTTTATCACAAGCGTGATTTCGATCAAGCTACCGGTAAATTACTCGAGGACAAAATATTCCTTTGTGTATATGGTACGACGCATAGCGGGGAATTGATCGAACAGTTCGAAGGCGGTATTAATCGTTGGATGAGCGACGAAGAGTTCCATGAGCAACCGAAACGTTTCACCAGTGTCGATGATTTTACGAAGTTGATGGATGACGGTGAACGGTTTGTTGAAAGGGAGTTTTATTATGACGAATCTGAGTATTGAACCTTCTGCGTCGTCATTTGAGCAGCGGGCCAGTGACTTGATAACGTTCAGTCAGGTGGTGAATCAGTTTATGAACGTGCCACGTGCTACGCTGCGCGAGGGAAGGCCGGAGACTGATGGCGAGCACACGCTTCATCTGCAATTCTTAGCGGTGGCGTATGCTCAGGAGTATCATGTCGAGCTGGATGTCGGAAAAGTATCGCTGTATGCACTGATCCACGATTTTATCGAAGTTTATGCTGGTGACGTCAATTCCCTTCAGGCCACACCGGAAGAGATATCGACAAAGGCTCTTACCGAAAAGCTAGCTTTTAACCGGCTAAGCAGGGAGCTTGGTGCCACGTGGCCGCGGTTCCTTGAGTTGATTGAACGTTATGAAACGTTGGAAGAACCCGAAGCTCGGTTCGTGAAGTGTTTCGATAAGTGCGATCCGGGCTTCAGCCATATCGCTGGTAACGGCGTAGCTCTTAAGAAGCTTGGCGTACTAAGTGCCGATGAGCTTGATAGGTATTATGGATACGTCACTGCGCGGATGCAGGTGTATGCCGATGAATTTCCTGACGTTATGGCGCTACGTGATGAACTGCACGAGCGCACTAAGCAAGTTACCTATCCTGAGTTATAATAGAGGGTAATGGATATTGTAACCCAGATCATCGTGCTCCTCGTGGTGATTTTATTCTCGATGACGCTGCATGAAGCGATGCATGGCTTCGTGGCCTATTGGCTGGGTGATGACACCGCCAAGTTGCAGGGCCGGCTCACGCTAAACCCAATCAAGCATATCGATCCGTTCTTGACCATCCTGCTGCCAATTCTCTTGGCGTTCGCCGGTGGTCCGATTTTCGGCGGGGCGAAACCCGTCCAATTCAATCCGGCTCGGGTAAAATACGATGAGTGGGGAGCGGCACTGGTAGCGCTGGCCGGGCCGTTGACGAACTTCATGATTGCGTTCTTGCTCTTTGGTATCTACAGCCTGATCGGCGGCGGCACGTTGGTCGGCCAGGCGGTACTGCTCGGTGTGTATGTTAATCTCGGCTTCTTCGTGTTCAATATGATTCCGGTGCCGCCACTAGATGGTTCGCGGGTATTATATGCGCTAGCCCCGGATCCAGTGCGCCGCGTCATGGCGTCGATTGAACAATACGGCATCATCTTGGTGTTCGCGCTGGTGCTACTGGCGAGCGCCTCGATTGGCCTGTTCATGAACAACGCCATTATGGTAATCGTTGATTTTTTCCAGACGATCTTTCATCTTTAACATAAGCGAAGTGCTATACTAGAAGTAGTCCCAGAGGTTTCGGGCGTATATGATTTTCCTAACATCATATGATAGGAATTCCAATGATTTGCTTCCGTGGAAGCAAATGAACGGAGATCCACCTTGCTCTAACGCGGGGAATATCAGGCGTCCAACGACATCTGGGACTTTAATTGTTTATACGAAGAGTACTAAAGCGACATGAACCAACGAATTGCCGTCCGAGCTATAATCCGCAATGACTCGAAGACCTTATTGGTTCGTCGGGCGAACGGTCGACCGACGATATTGGGTAAGTATGAACTACCTGGTGGTAAGCTTCACTACGGTGAGCAACCGGAAGACGCGCTGGCCCGCTACCTAAAAGATGATGTATCACTAATTATCAACACTGCGCAATTATTCGATGTGTTGACCTATATCGATCACGACGATAGAGATATGCAGTACGTCTTTATTTTGTATTTGGTGAGCCTGACGCCTGATGGCAGTCGGGTCAGACTCAGTCAGAATTACGATAAATACAGCTGGGAAAAAGTCGGTAACATCCAGCAGACTGACTTGACGGAATCGGCAAAATTGTTGTTGGGAATATCACAACAGACTATTCAATCTGTCAAAAAGGATGAAGTCATTAGTAATGATGTAACTAGTGCAACGGACGTACTACACGCTATCATATATTCGGATGGTGGTTCACGCGGCAATCCAGGCCACTCTGCGTCTGGTTTCGTCATCATGAATGAGCGCCACGAAGTTGTTCAGCAAGGCGGTGTCTATCTTGGTATCACGACGAATAACTTGGCCGAGTATCATGGGGTGCGAGTCGGTTTGGAAAAGGCGCTCGAGATGGGCGTGAGAACCATCGACTTTCGAATCGACAGTCTTTTAGTCGTCAATCAGTTGAATGGCATCTATCAAATAAAGAACCGTGAGCTTTGGCCAGTCAATGAACGAGTGAAAGAACTGGTCACCAAGTTCGACAGGGTTACTTTTACCCATGTCAAACGAGAATTCAACCAGCTAGCTGATGGCATGGTCAATAAGATTTTAAATGCTCACCAGGCATCGGAGTAAGTTATACTTATAAGTAGGCAGTTCGTTAAACGATCGCTTGTTTTTATTAGCAAGAGGAAAGTCCGGGCAGCGTAGGATATCGACAGTCGCTAACGGCGACCGGAGGTAACTCTAGGGAAAGTGCCACAGAAACAAAACCGCCTCTTTCTTTTAGGGGTAAGGATGAAACGAGTGAGGTAAGAGCTCACAGCAACGCACGGTGACGTGCGGTGGAGGTAAACCCTGTTGGCTGCAAGGAGGTCTACATCAAAGGCGATCCGTCTGTAGACCGATAACCGCTCGATCCTGTTGGTAACGGCAGGGCTAGATAGATGATCGTTCTTGACAGAACCCGGCTTACAGGCGGGCTGCCTACTAAAAATACCACCGATGTCGGTGGTATTTTTAGTTAAAGGAACACGGTATATCGTATTTAGGCTTCGGTGCTTTTGGCAATGGCAGTAAATACTTTCGGCTCGTTGACTGCTAATTCGGCCAAGACCTTGCGATCAAGCTCGATATTGGCTTTTTTAAGACCGGCAATCAACTTGCCGTAGGTCGTGCCGTTCTCGCGGGCAGCTGCGTTGATGCGGGTAATCCACAGGCTACGCAGATCGCGTTTCTTGTTACGGCGATCACGGTATGCATACTGTAGGGCACGGATGACGCCCTGTTTGGCAAGGCGATAGCTACGTGTCCGGTTATGTTGCATACCCTTGGCAGCTTTTAATATCTTCTTGTGCTTCGCTCTTGCGGCGACACCTCGTTTAACTCGCATCTTAGACTCCTAACGATCGTTTAACATTTTTAGCCATCGAGCCAGTCACGGTTGCACTGGTATTGATGGCACGCTTACGGCTTTTGCTCTTCTTCGCGAGCAAGTGGGTACCAAAGGCACGTCGACGGGTGATTTTACCGCTGCCGGTAAGCTTCATCCGTTTGGCTGTTCCTTTGTGGGTCTTCATTTTTGGCATTATTTACTCCTTACTACTACACTCAGATTGCGACCAGCCATCTGAGGTTGTTGCTCAACGATTGCCTGATCTTCAAGCAGGCCTGTAATCTTATCGATCATGACGTAACCAAGTTCCTTGTGGGCGTTCTCGCGTCCCCGATAGAAGATCTGGATGCGTACTTTGTGTCCGTCGGTGAGGAAACTTCTTATTTTACGAAGTTTAATCTCGAGATCCCCGGCACCGATTTTCAATCCAAATCGCATTTGCTTAAGCTCGCTTTGTTTGCTGCTCCTGCGACTCTTTTGCTGCTCCTTCATCTTTTGATACTGGTACTTACCCCAGTCGATGATTTTCGCAACTGGCGGATTAGCCTGAGGCGATATTTCAACCAGGTCAACACCGGCTTCCTCGGCGAGCTTGAGCGCTTCGGCTCGCGGTATGATACCAAGTTGCTCACCATTCGTGCCGATGACACGCAGTTCTTCTGCACGAATCGCTTCGTTAATCCGAATTGACTGACTGATTGTAGCTATCTCCTTATCATCGATTTAATCGTTGAGTGTTACTCGGATACCATACTACCATAACTGGGGTGGCTATATCAAGAGGCAATCATACGATATTGTAATGCTTCGGCCAGATGCTCGGGCAGTATGTCAGCGGCAGCATCCAAATCGGCGATGGTACGGGCCACTTTGATGATCTTGAAATAACTGCGGGCACTTAGGTCCATTGATTTGGTCGCTTTGGTGAGAAGGTCACGAACTGGTTCGGACAATGTAATGAGCTGCTTCACGTCTTTTGAAGAAAGATTAGCGTTGTTTTTTAGACTACTCTTATATCGAGAATATTGCAAATCCTTAGCATTTTTTATAACATCTACAGCCTTATTTTGTTGTGATATTGACCTGGTATTATGATTTAATAACACGTCATTTGGCACGCGCGGGACGGTGATTTGTAAATCAACCCGATCGAGCAGAGGTCCTGACAAGCGCTTCTGATAGTTCAGGATCTGGGTCGAGCTACAGCGGCACTCTCTAGTTTGGTCACCGTAGTAACCGCACGGACAGGGGTTCATCGTGGCAATCATCATAAAATCGGCTGGATAGGTGCTGCTACCGGTGGCGCGTGCGATGCTTACGTGTCTGTCTTCGAGCGGTTGGCGTAACGCCTCAAGTGTGGCACGCGGGTATTCCGGCAGTTCGTCAAGAAATAACACACCGAGATGGGCAAGGCTTATCTCGCCAGGTTTCGGTTTCGTGCCGCCACCAATAAGCGCAATCCGACTGGCGGTATGGTGCGGAGTTCGGAATGGACGAGTTGTTATGATTTCGTCGATCGTCTCACCGGACAGGCTATATAATTTCGTGACGGCGATCTGTTCGTCACTGGTCAGCGGTGGAAGCAGGGAAGTTACCGTATGGGCAAGCATCGTTTTCCCGGCGCCCGGTGGTCCGCTTAACAGAATGTTATGATGACCAGCTGTCGCAATGACGAGCGCTCGTTTTGCTAACTCTTGGCCATGGATATCATCTAGCGCCGGCGCGCTCACTGCACGTACTGACGAGTGGGGCATCCCCGTATCTGTAACAGTCAGCATCTGCTCCTGTTTTAGATGCAAAAACAGTTCCTTGAGTGAGTCAACGCCATAAATCGTTATGCCTGATATCAGCTTCGCTTGAGAAACATTCTGACGGGGAACGAACAGTGCGGATAGACCTTTGTTTCTGGCCGTTTCGGCAATAGTCACGACGCTGCGGACTGGTCGGATTGTGCCATCAAGCGCCAATTCGCCGGCGAAGAGCGCGTGGTTGACCTCTGTCTGTCGTAGTTGGCCGCTCGCCACCAGAATTGCCAGGGCGATCGGTAGATCGTAATGCGTGCCGTCTTTTGGCAGTTCAGCTGGGGCAAGGTTGATCGTTAATTTTTTAGCTGGAAAATCAAGCAGAGAGTGTTTTATAGCGCTACGCACCCGTTCTCGGGCTTCGTCTATGGCTTTGCTACCGAGACCGACGATCTGTAATGACGGAAGGCCTTGAGAAGAATCCGCTTCGACTTCAATAACGTCACCGTCGTAGCCAATGGGAGCGGCCGATAAAACCTTCGCGACACCTACCATAATACTTATAAGTATACCATGCGCCCAAAGCTTGCATTACCTCTGTTAATACGCTATAATCCAAAGAGTATGTTGGGGCTGATATAGCTTTCGACAAGAGGACATTAACAGGTTATTCTGCAGATCGCTTTTACACGACACGTATATTTTAATTGCAAAATTTACTGCAAAAGTGAAAGCATTTGCGACGAGCTTTACTGCTCCGAGCTTTGCTTTTGCGCCAATCGCAGCCTAATCGCTACGATCATCACTTCTCGTTAGGCGACATGACGAGCGGCGGTGTTATATCTATGTCGCTTACTGTGTTTATGGCAGTGGCATGAACATAAGGACACTTTTCCACGCAACCGATTGAATATTTTTGTTTGTCTTCAAGTTCGATGGGTTGTAAAATGATGAGACAAACTATGTCTGTAGACGAATAATCAGTTACCTTTTGGACGCGGGTGCGATACCCGCCAGCTCCACCAAGCATATGTAGACAAGCCGCCTGTATGGGCGGCTTTTTCGTGCTTATAAATCAGTAAACATCGTAAAATAAAACAACCACCTGCGAGTAGTGGTTGTTTTGTGTGGAGTTTTTTGATTTCTTTTTATTTTTGGCCCCTGCATAATTTTTTTATTCAGGAACTACCCCTATAATAGGCTTTCAACACGCTTGTGTCAATGACTTTTTTGGAGATTTTTTTCATATCTTTTTGAGCGCTATATATGGCGTATAGATTGGAGAATTATTGCTGCCTAGCACTACGGCTAGCTAATAGCTGTATAGCGCCTACGGCCACAGCGGAACTAAGTTAAATACGGAAAGGTAGCAACAAGCAAGCAGGTAGTAGTTCACCAAGTAAGGAACTGTGCATGGTAGGTATTCACTGTTTGGCTTTCGGATTAAGTGAAAGCAGTATTTCAGACTTAGCGTTACACGCCTGTTTTCGATTTTACTGACTATCAAATGGGTGTCAAAGCTATCGCGCAACGGGCGCTTATCCTGCCCGTTTATTCTAAATCCTAGAACCACGAACGTTTGAAAGATAGCTGCTGCGGCTGGATAGGCTGACGTGCCGTCTATGGCGATTGTTGTAACGTGGGGCCATATAGCCAGTAAGTTCTATCTATGTAAATCAAACCAACGAAGAGTGTGTATAAGTCGTCATTCGAAAGTGATGGGGCTGGTAGCGAACGTCTTATGGGTGTGGTTGGTGATGTACGCAGACGAAGATTATAAATTGTAGTAATTTAAACATAGTTAGATAGAAGATGTATTATGTATTATAACACCTATGAAAATAACGTTGTATATACAACACTCATTTTTAACAGCAATATATATTGACTATCCGCAAAGCTTGTGCTAGTGTAGACATAAGCTTTTATAAAGATAAAAAGCAATAAAAAACATTAACAATTTAGCCCGACCGCATCAATTTACCTAGACGGAAAATCGATAACGGCACAGCGTGGGAAACTATGAGTTTCGCAAGATGCTCACGCACCTTTTTATTCCCATGCGCATGTTGGCGTTATCGACGCTCCGCCTTGTCTTCGGACAATGTGTTGAGCAGCATTTGGACAGGTACCGCTGCGCTGAGTCTAACTTTATTACTAACCATTGTAGTAATGTAACAACTCAGCGCATGTGTGGAACGTTCAAATGTGATTATGCCCCAGCATTTGCTGGAGCGGTCAGTCGCCTTGAGCGATAGGCTGTTTTGGAAGCACGCGCCCTTTTATGTATTAGTGGCGGATGTCGCAACCTCAACGTAAAGGTTTATCGCTCAGGCTCTTTTTTCTTAAGGGGTGATATAGTAGGCATATGATAGCAAGAATTGTGAGTACGTTAGGGATTGTGGCAGCAGTAGTGCTGCTTTTTTTCGTTAACATGACAACACCAGCTACGGCCGGACCGCTCGGTATCCTAACGGTTTTTTTGTGTCTCTACGCGATCGTATTTAGCATTCTAAGCTTTGTTTTATTTTGGGGGAGTCAGCTATTTATACGCCTTTCATCACCGTTTACGGCAAAACGTCCATTGACGCGGTTGAGTTTTAGACAGGCCTATTACTTCGCATCCATACTCGCGCTTGTGCCAGTTATGATCGTGGCCATTCAGTCTGTCGGCACGGTTAGTATCTATGAAGTAGGACTTATTGTACTTTTCGTGGTGCTAGGCTGTTTTTATATTGCGAAAAGAAGTGTCTAGCGTTGAAGTGATTATGCTATAATTACAGATATGGAACCAAAGCTGCCGACACCGAATAGTAGTCATGAGTCTGCGCCGCTGAACTCACCGGTATCGCTTGAATCATTCCCGTTGCCACCACACCCTGAAGTGGGCATTCATGAAACGGAGCGACCACTCGAACAACAAGCGGAAGCTGTGCCAGCTGTAAGCGCCGCACCGGCACTACCAACACCTGTTGTGGCTCCGACCTCACCTACTTCAGCGGGCGTAGGTATCACACCTGTCGTGCCACTGACGGATGATATGCCGACAGTCGCCGGAGATGATGATCTTATTGAAAAGGAGTGGGTTGATAAAGCTAAGAAGATAATCGCTGAGACTCGCGCCGATCCGCACCTTAGAGAAAAACAAGTTACTAAGCTCCAGGCTGATTATCTGCGGAAACGGTACGGTAAAGAGCTCGGTGAGTCGGAGTAATGAAAGCGACTAGACTGTGCTAGGCGTCATCTTTGGTGTACTTATTTTCATGGTGGTTGTGGCCAGTCTTGCTATCTTTGTTTTTTTGCAATATCAGAAAACAATGCGAGAGGCAAAGAATTATGAACGCGGCCTGAAGATGGTGCCGATGATTATCCATTTGCCTCCGACTAGTGATGATCTTGAGACGGGTAGTCGTGACGAGCGTGACATTACCGAAGAGGCATTGTCGCAAGCCGAGGTGATGTACAATATTATCTCTAGTACAGCCACGCGGGGATTTAAGAGTAAGATTTACGGTCAACGACATATCAGCTTTGAAATTGTCGCCAAGGATGGACTAGTACTATATTACACGGTTGTACCGGTTGTTCTGGTAGACGTCGTGCGCCAGGCGCTCGCAGCTGCGTATCCATCAGCGCGATTGGAAGAGATTGAGGAACACAATATATTTAGTGAGGCCGGCAAAATGAGCGGTACGATTGGTGGGGAGTTTACTCTAAAAAAGGATTACATTTATCCGATTGCGACATACCAAGAATCAAAACGTGACGCTGCCAGGGCGCTTCTAAACGCGTTATCAGCTGCGGATCGAGAGGATGGAGTTGGTATACAGATATTGCTAAGGCCAGCGCCAAGTAGTTGGGTACGACGCTCGATTGCCACGGCAGATCGAATCGTAAAAAATAAGGGTACGGCTAAACCAGGCTTCGGTGGAGTGATAGCGCCACGGGATTTGTTTGAAGCACTTTGGAAACCACCTGAGTCAAGCGAACAGAAGGCCGATGACAAACAGTTGTCAAATCTGCAGCAATCATTAGTGGATGTCCTACAGGAGAAGACTCGTTATCCAGGCTACGAAGTATTGGTTCGAGTCGTTGTATCTTCTAACACGGCCAGTCGTTCACAGACGCTACTTAAGAATGTGATCGCTGCTTTTTCGTTATTTGATTCACCGAGCTACAACGGTTTCAAGTTTGCGTTATCTCGCAATATCGAGGAGTTAGTAACGGCCTATATCTTCCGCTTTTTCCCCCAATCTGTGACACAGAACATTTTGAATAGCATTGAGCTGGCTACTATTTTCCATCTACCAGATCAGAACAGTATCCCAACTTCGCAGGTTCAACGCCAAATGAGTAAGCAAGTTGATGGTCCGACCCAAGAAATGGGCGAGGGTGTGTTACTTGGCTATAACGAGTTCCGCGGCGTCAAGAAGCCGATCCGTCTCAGTACTAATGATCGCCGTCGCCACACCTACATCATCGGCCAGACAGGTACCGGTAAATCAGTCTTACTGGAAAACATAGCCTACCAAGATATGCTTGATGGAAAAGGTTTTGCCTTTGTCGATCCGCACGGTGATTCGGTTGAGACATTGCTTGGTAAGGTACCAAAAGAACGGGTTGAAGATGTTATTTATTTCAATCCCGGTGATATGACCAACCCGATCGGTCTAAACATGTTTGAATTTGACCACCCGGACCAGAAGGATTTTCTGGTACAAGAGGCCATCAATATGCTCTATGGTTTGTACGACCCGGGGCATACCGGTATTGTCGGACCGCGTCTTGAACATATTTTCCGTAACTGCGCGCTGCTATTGATGAGTGATCCGGCTGGTGGTACGTTCATCGACATCCCGAAGCTACTGATTGATGATGACTTCATGAAGAGCAAATTAAAATACGTTACCGATCAGACAGTATTGGATTTTTGGACGAAGGAATTCCCTGATTCCAAACGCTCAAACGAAGCTGGTGAAGTGATTAGTTGGGTCGTTTCGAAGTTCGGTCCATTTATTAGTAACGATGCTATGCGCAACATTATAGGCCAGACCAAGAGTGGTTTTAATTTGCGCGATATTATGGATAACAAAAAGATTCTTCTAGTGAACTTGAGCAAGGGTAAGATGGGTGAGTTAAACTCTAAGCTATTAGGTATTATTTTCGTGATGAAATTCCAGGCGGCAGCAATGGGACGCGCTAACGTTCCTGAGTCGGAGCGACAGGATTTCTGTCTCTTCGTGGATGAGTTCCAGAACTTTGCGACTGATAGCTTCGAATCGATTTTATCTGAAGCGCGAAAATACCGTCTTAATCTGGTGCTAGGAAATCAGTTCATGACACAGCTTACTGATAAGATACGTGAAGCTATCATTGGTAATGTTGGGACGGTTATTTCCGGCCGTATCGGTATTACTGATGCTGAAATCCTTGTAAAGAAATTCGCACCAACCTTTGAAACTGATGATTTGACAAAGATGCCAAACTACCAATCAATCACCAGTGTGATGATTAACAACGTGCCCTCGGCGCCATTCAGTATGAATTGGATTGCGCCGATGGGTGAGCCAAACCAGCAGCTCAATGATGCTCTCAAACGCTTGTCAGCAACGAAGTACGGCAAACCGCGTGCGGTAGTCGAGAAAGACATTTTTGATCGTCTTGGTAAAGCCGAAGCTGATAAACGGGCACGATTAGAGCAGATGAAGCAAAACCAACGTGGCCAGGCTGGGTCGGGTACTGGAATGAATGCCGGGGGTTCTTCGTTCCTTGATGAGTGGTTGGCAAAGCGTCAGCAGCTAGGTGGCTCTCAGCAGCCTACTAGTGCTTCTACCAAAACACCAGGGGCAGGGCAATCCTTGCAGAATGTGCCATCAGTTCCATCTCAATCAACACAACCGGCAACGCCATCAGCCAAACAGCCTACGTCGTCTCAGCAAGCCGAAGGTCTCCATCTTCGCGGCGCGGATAGTAATGCTCATGAAGAGGTTTCGATTAAGTTTGATCGTTAGAGAGCGCTACGAGCGTTTGCCTGTTACCATGACGCGGACGTAGTCGAACAAGACACCAATTGACCAGCCGATTATAAAGCCAGCGATAGTCTCAGCTCCTGATAATGGATAGCCGTAGTAGCGAGCGATTAAGAAGATGACTAACGTGAACACGAAAGCCATGAATGAGCCGGCAAGAATCGCATTCGGCCGGGCGATAGTGCTACCAACGACTTCACTGGTCTTTTCGACCGGTTTGACGTGGATGATTTTACTGAACGCGCGACTCGGTACGGACATCTCGGTTTGTACTTGCGTCATGGTTCGTTTATAGCTAATATCGCGTTCTTTCTTTGATGGAATGCCGCGCCGCTCAGCTTTTGTGATCTTTTCACGCTTGTGAGGGGCGGTTTCTTTTTCAGCGGTGTGAGCTTTTTCGATTGCTTCACGAGTGATATCTTCTAGTTTTTCCGCCTTGTCCTCATGATTCTTCTCAAGCTTTTCTCGGATAGTTTCACGCTGTTCCTGAGCGAGACGTTCAAGTTCATGATGGTCGTCGCCATGTTCGTGCTTGGTTTGCAGTTTTTCATTGTGTGCCATGTTTATTAATCCACCCTACTTATGCTTTATAGTATTATATCGTACCAGCGTTAACGTCACGACGGATCAGACGGATCTCTTTATTGACTTGCCGAGCTCGAGCATAGAAGTAGGCGACTACAGCTAATAGGCCACCTGCGAATAACATATTTTCAGTCGGTCCGGTGGTTGGCAGTTCCGATGTGACTTGTTCAACGATTACTTTTTGGGCGGGGCAATCAACGTCAACGTCGATTGAGTTGCCAAAGGTGTTCGTCATGACACAGTCGTATGAGGCCTGGTCACTTTTGCCAGTATTAGTAGCGGGAATCTTACTTGCAACCCTGACAACGAATGTACGTTCCTGCGAATCGCCAGGTTTAACAGTTACGTTTGACCATGATAGTGTTTTGGTCTTGGCATCGTAACTACCGCCGCCTTTATCGATTAGACTGGCGTATTCTAGGACGTCGCCAAGTTTCTCGGTCATCGGTACAGTCGTAGCTGTGAAGCCTTTATTCTCGATTTTGACGGTATAGGCTATTCGATCTGACGCTCTGGCGAGCGTCGTAGCAGCGTCTTTGTGTTGATCGATGTTTGAGGCGGTCTTTGTTTGGATGATGTCAGCATCACAATCGGCGTCCTTGATCCAAATGTCTGGATTACCAGGACACGGCTGACAATCAGGACTACTGACTGGTAGGCTTGGGTTTATGGCGCAAACTGCTGGCTTGACGATGGAAAATGCTCGAGCACAGTTTGCCGAGCTTTTTGTGCCGAGGCTCGTATTTACGACCAAGGTAGCATCGTAAGCTCCTGGTGTACTAATCGTAACGGCATCGGCACGAGCGCTTTGTTGATTGGTGGCAACGTTTTTTGTGGCGATGGTGTTACCGTTGCTGTCTTTAATGGTGAAGGTGTAGTTACTGATTGTCGCACCACCACTAGTAATCGCTGAACCGCTCATTTCGATATTCGTACGATCAGAAATAGCCACCGACAGCGAGCTGCAGAGTGCCATGGGCGTAGGTTGCTGAGGCGTAACTGGTGTGGTTGGCGTAGGAGCGACGGTGAAGCTCGCTTTACAGTCACTGTCTTTTTTGACACCAAGGCTGGTATCGACTTGTACGGTGGCCGTGTACGAACCGGTTTTGGTTTGACTATACGTATAGCTAGCCGATTGGGACGAAGAGCTGACGGTTTTAGTTGTGACGGTGGTACCATTGGCGTTTTTTACGGTGAAAGTATAGGATTTTATTTTTGCACCATTACTAACGCTAGCTTTGGCGTCAAAACGGAACTTTGTTCGTTCTAACTTGACTGCTGAGAGATCATTACAGCTTGAAGCAGGTGGTTTGACTTCTTCGGGGCGCTTCTTCGTGATGAGGTTACCACAATCTTTTTTGATTGCGAACCAACCGAATTTCTTGGATTGGCCAACGTAGACGGGGTAGGGGGCTTTGCCTTCTTGTGTCAATTGAATCGGTCGGTTGTAAACCGTATCTTTTGTACCGGCACTATTATAGAACGTATACGAGCGCTGGCCCTGGCCATAACTATAGAGGCTGGTCATTGACCAGTTATAATAGCCACTTTTGCCGACTGTTGATGATTTCGCGGCCTTGATTTCATCGCGGGTAATGCCGAGTGACGTAAACAATGTCTTTATGTTACGGCTGTTGTTGTCATAACTTTTAAGGAAGTCGCTAACACTTGTAACACCACCGCTGACGAAGTCAGCACTACTGGCGGCGTTGGCCGCTTCCGGCGGCTGAAAGACGGCAAATGACTGGACGATAAGTGCCAAGACGGTGAAGATAAGGCCGAGTCGCCTCGTTGCTTCCTCCTTACGCAGACGCTTGGCATAGAAACTGAGTTGTCCGACCAATGCCGGGCTAAACGGTAAGTTCGATACGATCTTTTTAAACATATGTTTGTTTCTTGTAACCTCTTACGCTTAAGATTAGCATAATAAATATGTTCAGACAAGTCACTTGAGTGAACACAATTTATCCGGTATAATAGGGTCATTGTAAACCGCAGAGATGTCTGAATAAGTGAGGGAATGATGGCGAAACAAACAAAAGACTCATATGATGGGTCGCAAATTCAGGTCCTAGAGGGCCTTGAACCAGTCCGCAAACGTCCGGGTATGTATATTGGTAGCACCGGATTTGACGGGCTCCACCATCTTATTAAAGAGATCGCCGATAACTCAGTCGATGAAGCGATCGCTGGCTTTGCGACAAAAATTCAAGTAATCATTCAGGCCGACGGTGGTCTGACAGTAATAGATGACGGACGTGGTATTCCAGTTGATAAACACCCAAAAACTGGCCTTAGCACGCTAGAAACAGTTCTGACAGTCCTGCATGCTGGTGGTAAGTTTGGCGGTGGTGGCTATAAGGTGTCGTCCGGTCTTCATGGTGTTGGTTCGAGCGTCGTGAACGCACTTTCTACGAAGCTTATTGCTGAGGTAGTACAAAAAGGTGAGCTCTATCGAATTGAATTTGCGCAAGGGGCCTCACTGGCGCCGCTTAAGAAAATTGGCAAAAGTGACCGACCGACAGGTACGTCCATTACTTTTTATCCCGATCCGACTATCTTCAAAGAGACGGTAGAGTTTGACTACGAATGGGTTGTGAATTACCTACGTCACCAGGCGTATCTGACCAAGGGTGTCTACGTTGCCGTCCGTGATGAGCGCACCAACGAACGTGAGGCATTCTACTTCGAAGGTGGTATCCAGAGCTACGTCAAACATCTTAATATCGGCAAGGATGTGGTTGCCGATGATGTCTTTTATGTTGAAAAGCAAATAGAAGACTCTATGGTAGAGGTAGCAATCCAATATAATGAAACGTTCGTTGAAACGGTAAAACCTTTCGCTAACAATGTCCTAACACCAGACGGTGGAACACATTTAATTGGTTTCCGCTCAGCGATGACGCGCGTCATCAATGACTACGCGCGTAAGAGCGGACTACTGAAAGAAAAAGAAGACAATTTATCTGGTGACGATATCCGCGAAGGTCTGACAGCGATTATCCTCGTGAAACTACCTGATCCGCAGTTTGAAGGCCAGACTAAGAATAAACTCGGTAACCCTGAGGTCCGTCGCTATGTCGAGCAGGTCATGAACGAATACTTTGCGTATTACCTCGATGAAAATCCAAACGTTGCCAAGAAGATCGTTGGTAAAGCACTACTGGCTGCTCGGGCGCGTAAAGCAGCCAGAGCGGCCCGGGATAACGTCATCCGCAAAGGTGCGCTTGATGGACTAAGCTTGCCAGGTAAGCTGTCTGACTGTTCCAGTAAAGACCCGAGTGAATCTGAACTATATATCGTTGAGGGCGACTCGGCGGGTGGCTCTGCTAAATCTGGGCGTGACTCTAAGACTCAAGCTATCCTGCCGCTCCGCGGTAAGGTTCTTAATGTCGAGCGAGCTCGATTGGATCGGATGCTGAACAATAATGAAATCGTTAGTCTTATTAAAGCGATGGGTGTCGGCATCAGTGATCAGTTCGATATATCGGGTCTGCGATATCATCGAATCGTTATTATGACCGATGCCGATGTCGACGGCAGTCACATTGCTACTTTATTACTGACATTCTTCTTCCGCTACATGCAAGAAGTAATCGATGGCGGCTATGTCTATCTGGCGAAGCCACCACTGTTTTTACTTCGGCAGGGAACAAAAAAGCATTATGCCTATAGCGACGAAGAGCGCGACAAGATCCTTCAAACGCTTATTGCCGAACGACGCGAAAAAGGCGTAGCGGTTGATGAGACAGCGGACATCAATAAGCAAGCTGGCATTACGCTTCTTCAGCGCTACAAGGGACTCGGTGAAATGGATGCCGAGCAATTGTGGGAAACAACCATGAATCCAGAAAACCGTGTCCTTATCCAAGTTAAAATTGAAGACGCGGAAAAGTGTGATGCAATTTTTACGAAGTTAATGGGCGATCAGGTTGACCCACGTAAGACTTTCATTCAAAGCCGAGCGAAATCACTAAGTATAGAGGATTTGGATATTTAATATGGACGACAATACTATTGATGTAAACGATACGCCACTCGAGAGTGAACTTACTAGTCCACAGACACATTCGCGGGTAGTAGAGAACCTTTCCGTTGAAAATGTGATGGAAGACAGCTATCTGCGTTACTCGATGAGCGTCATTATCGATCGCGCATTGCCTGATGTTCGTGATGGCATGAAACCAGTTCACCGTCGTATTTTATACAGCATGGGTGAGCAAAACTTGCGTCCAGGAGGCCGTTTCCTCAAGAGCGCTCGTATCGTTGGTGACGTTATGGGTAAGTATCATCCACACGGTGACAGTTCGATTTACTTTTCAATGGTCCGTCTGGCTCAAGATTGGGTAATGCGTTATCCACTAGTAAACGGACAGGGTAACTTCGGTTCGATGGATGGTGATCCTCCAGCCGCCAACCGTTATACGGAAGCCCGTTTAGGGCGAGCTGGTAATGAGTTGCTGACCGATCTTGATAAAGACACGGTTGATTTTCGCGACAACTATGATGGTCAAGAACGAGAGCCATCGGTTCTACCGGCGAAACTACCAAACCTGCTACTAAATGGGCAGATCGGTATCGCCGTTGGTATGGCCACAAGCATTCCGCCTCATAACCTCGGTGAATTGGTTGACGCCACAATAGAATTAATAGATAACCCCGAAGCAAATCTTGATGATTTATTGAAACACGTTAAGGGGCCTGACTTTCCAACTGGCGCTATTGTTTATGGTGGCGCCCCGATGAAACAGGCCTACCAAACGGGTCGGGGTAGTGTAATGGTTCGAGCCGTCACTGAGATTGAAGAGACGAAAAAAGGTCGTAGTCAAATTGTCATCACCGAAATTCCATATGGTGTAAATAAAGCTACACTTATTGAAAAGATAGCTGAACTTCATAAGGATAAAAAGGTTTTGATTAGTGATCTGCGCGACGAGAGTGCCCGTGGCAAAGTCAGGGTCGTAGTCGAGCTCCGTAAAGATGCTTATCCTAAGAAAATTTTGAACCAATTATTCAAGTTAACAGCATTACAAACGAGTTTTCATTACAACATGCTGGCATTGATAGATGGTATTCAGCCAAAAATTCTTGGCCTTCAAGAGATTCTTGATGAATTCGTCAAACACCGCCAAGTAGTCGTTCGTCGCCGAACCGAATTTGAGCTCAAGGCTGCTAAAGCCAGAGCGCATATTTTGGAAGGCTATAAAATCGCTCTCGATCACATCGATGAAGTCATTAAGGTGATCCGAGCTAGCAAGACCAGTGAAGAGGCGGAAGCTAACTTGGTAAAAATGTTCAAATTGAGCGAAATCCAAGCCAAAGCGATTCTCGCGATGCAATTGCGTCGATTGACTGGACTGGAACGCGAAGCCATTGAGAATGAACTCAAAGAACTATTGGAATTGATTGGTAAACTTGAAGCTATTCTGGCTAGTCAGCAAGAAATCCTGAAAATCGTCAAAACCGAACTGCTTGAAATGAAAGAAAAGTACGGTGATGACCGTCGTTCACAAATTATCAACTACGAACTTGGCAAATTCAGCGATGAAGAGTTGATTCCCGAAGAAGACTCGGTAATTCTGTTGACCGGTGAAAATTATATCAAACGAACGCTCGTCAGTGAATATCGACGCCAGCATCGTGGCGGTAAAGGTAAGCGCGGCATGACGACCAAGGAGGAGGATATGATCCAACAACTGGTTGCCGCCAGCACACACGATTACCTACTGTTCTTTACCAATAAGGGCCGAGTTTTCCGTCTTAAAGCATACGAAGTGCCAGCAGCCAGTTTGGCGGCTCGCGGTGTGGCAGCAGTCAACTTGCTGCAGATGCAACCAGAAGAGAAAATTACTTCTATCATCAAGCACGAGAAGGATGCCAACGACGATGGCTATCTATTCATGACGACGGCTAAGGGTACGATTAAGAAAACACCATTTAAAGATTACGCCAACATTCGCACCAATGGCTTGATTGCTATTAAACTCGACGACGGCGATGAATTGCGTTGGATTCAGAAAACTGCAGGCAATGATGACGCCATCATTTCGACCTCAGCCGGTCAGGCGATTCGCTTTGGTGAGAAAGATGCCCGTCCGATGGGCCGTTCAGCTAGAGGCGTCCGTGGTGTAAGGTTACGACCGAACGACTGGGTCGTTGGTATGGATATTGTCGATGATGATCGTAAGTTGCTCGTCATTAGCGAAAAAGGCTACGGCAAGATTACCAAAGTGTCGCACTTCACTTCACATAAACGTGGTGGTGTCGGTATCAAAGCGGCAGTCGTGACAGCCAAGACTGGTCCAATTATCGCCGTCCGAACTCTCGATGACGAAGTCGACGAAGTCTTGCTGATTTCAAAGAAAGGCCAAGCGATCCGGGTCGGTCTTAAAGATATTCCGACGCTCGGTCGTACGACCCAAGGTGTTCGAATTATGAAGTTGAATGGGGATGATACCGTCTCGTCGGTGGGATTGATGACTGCCGAAAAGATTGATGACGAAGTTGCCGAAGTCGTCGGTGGGGAGTCGTAACCATGATCTCGCCGTACCTGATTGCAATCGTTGTCGGCTGGCTGGTTGCACAGGGTGTAAAGTACTTGATCGTGGTGGCGAAGACCAGAGATATTGGCAACTTTCGTCAATTATATCTGTCGGGTAATATGCCCAGTGCCCATACTTCGACAGCTATCGCCTTAGTAACGGTCATCGCGCTCAAGGACGGTATTGACTCAGGGTTATTCGGCTTAGCGGCACTGTTTAGCGCCATCGTGGCCTACGATGCTGTGATGGTTCGACGCTCGGTCGGCGAGCAAGGTGAAGCATTACAGAAGCTTATTAGATTGACCGATAAAAAGGGTGTCTTGCCACGCGCTGCTAGAGGTCATAGTCCAATCGAAGTGCTGATTGGTGCGTTGATTGGTGCGATTGTCGGCATCATTGTATTTTCCGCTACAAGCTAGTAGAAATTATCACTTGCGTCAGAGATAAATATGACGTATGATGGATAACAGTCTGGTCGCCGGAAGGTGGTAAGCAACTGTGGAGTTGAACAGATGAAACGAACATTAACAATTTAGTTGTGCAATATAAAGAAATTTGTTTTCAAATTTCAATGTATGTCGCAGACAGATAGTAATATCTGGTGCGATATATCATCGTCAGTCTATTTTTATAGACGTCACTAGCAATAGTGACATCTTTTTATGGAGAGTTTGATCCTGGCTCAGGATGAACGCTGGCGGAGTGCCTAACAC
>CAYSAD010000005.1:0-57563 GCA_964428955.1 uncultured Candidatus Saccharibacteria bacterium
CTTATTGGTTCGCGCGTACTGCTCAGGCGGTACGAGATGTCATCGACGAGCACGGAGGAGCGGTCATCATGACCCGCTCTGAACTGTGCGAAGCGGTGCGCGAAGAAGATTCGCATCTCAGCGAGTGTCCGCCCGAGGCGATGAGAATCGTCTCGGCGCACATCACTTGCTGTCTCAAGCGAGTCGGTCTGGTAAGCTGTGCTTACCGGGGAATCGACCCATCTGTCCTGCTCATCTTCGACATGAGGATGACAGACAGCGAAGCACGAACACATGCCAAAACAGACGGCCTCTCGGATGCCGTCCAGATCGAGCTCTTCGAGCGTCAGCTTGCAGAGGTCAGCGCATGAGTGGTCAGACGACAGTCTGGTCGACCGACCAGAAGCCGACATGGCTAGTTCAACCGTTCAGTGTGTCGACATTACCCGAGAATGTCGCCAAGGCCAGTGGTTTGCCGCTGGTGCAAGACCCGTTCCACCTTTCTTCCTCCTGATCACCCGGTTCGCCGACCCCAGTGCTTTTTAGCCGGGGTCGGCGAACCGATCAACCCACCCGCCTAATCAGGCGGTTTTTTAATTGTGATAAATCGGCCTATCCATTAGAATAATAAGAGATATGGGTGGCTTCTTTAAACAAACGATTCGTGACGTACCTTTGCAGGGTAAAACCGTATTAGTGCGGGCTGATTACAATGTCCCACTGAAGAAAAATGGCCACATTGCCGATGATTTTCGAATCCAGGCTAGTTTGCCGACACTGAATTATTTACTTGATCATGGTTGTAAAGTGGTGGTGATGAGTCATCTAGGTCGGCCAGATGGTAAAGACAAAGCACTGAGCCTAGAGCCAATCGGCCAGCGGCTAGCGAAATTGCTGGGTCGTGATGTTCATTTCGTTAATGATTGCATTGGCGATAGAGTGAAACAGGTGGTCAAGCGAGCGCCAAAAAATGCCGTCGTACTACTGGAGAATCTACGATTCTACAAGGAAGAAGAGGCTGATGACCACGCTTTTGCTAAGAAAATCGCGCTTGCGACTGGTGCACGTTATTTCGTACAAGATGGTTTCGGTGTCGTTCACCGGGCGCACGCCTCGACGCACGCCATTACCTTATGTTTGCCAGCGGTTAGCGGCTTATTGCTAGAAAAAGAATACATCGCTATAACAGAAGCCATGAGCCGACCTAAGCGACCACTCGTCGCTGTGATGGGCGGCGCCAAAGTCAGTGATAAAATAAAGGTTATTGATGAGTTTGTCGGGGTGGCTGACCGAATTGTCATTGGCGGAGCAATGGCTAACACCTTTTTGGCCTATAAAGGCTATGCTATGGGCAAAAGTAAGGTCGAGGCGGATCAAACGGCCACGCTCGACGCGATATATCGAGCTGCGGCGGCCAAAGTTGGCGCGACTAAGATGGATGATTTCATCGTGTTGCCGACGGATGTTGCCGTGGCGCGAACCTTCGCCAATGAACCGCGCCGATCTATCTCTGTGGATGAGGTGGCAGTTGACGAGTTAGCGCTTGATATCGGCGATGCGACGATCGAAACGATAACGACGATTGTCGAACAAGCTAAGACTGTGGTTTGGAACGGTCCGCTCGGCGTCAGTGAATTCGACAGCTTCGCTCACGGTTCGGCTCGATTAGCTCTGGCGCTGGCAACCCATCCGGATATTACTTCGATTATCGGTGGTGGCGACTCGGCTGATTTCGTACTGAATTGGGACGCCAAACATGGTGGTAGTTTCAGTCACGTTTCCACCGGTGGTGGGGCCAGTCTTGATCTTATGGCTGGCGAAAAACTGCCCGGTATCGAAAGTCTACTCGACAATCCGGCGGTACATAAGCTACACTTGAAGAAGAAAAGCGTAAGCGAGATATGACAGTCCATAGAAAGAAACTGATTGCCGGCAACTGGAAAATGAACCTCGGTGTCCACGAGGCGAGTTTGTATGTTCATAAGCTTGGTAAGCAGGTCAAGAGCCATCGGTCAGTAGAGGTCGTTTTGGCACCCACTATGTTGGCACTGCAAACGCTCAGCCTGCAAATCGACCACAAACAATTTCAATTGGCTGCGCAAAATCTATATTGGCGCGACGAGGGTGCGTTTACTGGTGAAGTCTCGGCCACGCAGCTGCGTGGTATCGTCCAATACGCTATTATCGGTCATTCTGAACGCCGACATCTGTTTCATGAGACTGACAAAGATATCCGCCAGAAAGTCCAAGCCGCAGTCCGCAATGGCATCAAGCCGATTTTGTGTATCGGTGAAACGGCTGGCGAGAGGGCAGATGGTGAAACACACGCCGTCTTGCACGATCAACTGACGGCGGGACTCGCCAACATCACCAGCGAAGAAATAGAACAGATCGTTGTCGCTTACGAGCCACTATGGGCAATCAGCAACGGGACTGATTTTGAGCATCATAAAACACCGACCGCCAAGGACGTGGCTGATGTCCAGCGGGCAATCCGTAGCCAAATCAAGCATTTATATGGTGGGCCAGCCGCGCAGACTGTCCGTATTCTGTATGGAGGTAGCGCCAATGCCCAGAATGCTGCAACGTACTTAGCGATAGACGGTATAGATGGTCTTCTGCCCGGTGGTGCGAGTCTTGATGCTGAAGCATTTAGTGAGATGGTCGAAATAGCATTTAAGCAATCATCGGCGGATGAGAAATAAAACGGTAAGGTGGGGAAATGACAGAGCTTGATTTTGATGAACTCGACAAAGCCGTTAGTTCGGTTATGGAAAAGACAGCCAATACTTCTGCTGATGGAACCGCTCCAACAGCGGCTACTCCCGAATCAACGTCCATTCCATCGTCGCCACCAGTGACGTCACCAGCTTTATTGCCAATAAAACCACCGAGTCGACCATCATCGCCACCGGCTGCCAGGCGGGCTGGTCGCTTCATGGACGTCGTACACCCGTCGTCGGATATGGCGACACCGAACAAGCCAACTATGCCCTCTCAGCGTCTGACCATTACGCCGCCAACAATGACAGCTGCACCGGTTGATCCGCCTAAAAAGGTGAGCGGTGGGGCAAACGAGCTACAATCACCAGTGATGCCCGATCCAATTGCGCTGGCAGATTCGACACCGATACCAGATTCAATTGACTCCTCTGATTCGCCAGCTACGACACCGCCTGATGCGCCACTGACGTCACCGTTCTTACCGGACGCCAAGGTTGAAAAACGGCCACTCGGAGGCAATATACCTTCACTTGACGCAGCTATTGCTGCGGAATTGGGTAAAGTAACGATTGATGAGGCTGTGCCCACCACTGAGTCTGTCGATTCCATTAAAGTTAAAACGAGTGAAAAACTCGAGCCTAAACTAGTCGAAGAGCCAACGGCTCGGAAAGACGATAAACAATTGACACCTTCGGTCGAAGAAGCCGTCTTGCCGCCGGAACTTAACCAAGACTTAGTCGCCATCGAATCTGGGACAGCCAGCGAGCAAACGGAAGTTGAGCCGCCAACCGTACCCAAAGCTACTGAAACTACGACACCAACGGAGTCGATTGGGGCTGGTTCGATTCAACCGCAATATCACGAACAACCAAGCAGCGGTGACACGTCACATGCGCCAATTTTCGATGCCGCCGCCGACCACTCGCCACTCGACCACCCGGTCAAACCGAAGAGCGGCTGGCTGTGGGTCATCGTCATCATTGTTTTACTACTGGTTGGTGCCGGTGCTGGCGCGGCCGCCTACTTTTCCGGGCTGATTTAGCTTGTTATACTAGTAAGTAATGGATATTTTTGAGGGATTGAACGACGCCCAAGCAGCGGCAGTGCGGACCGGCAACGGGCCGCTGCTTATTTTGGCCGGTGCTGGCAGCGGTAAAACCAAAACACTGACGCATCGCATCGCTTATTTGATTCAGGAGCAGGCAGTCTGGCCTGATGAAATCTTGGCGGTGACGTTTACCAACAAGGCGGCCCGCGAAATGCGCCTTCGCCTGGGTACATTGCTACAAAAAGACGGTTCATCGCGTAGTTTCATGCGCTGGATGGGTACATTTCATGGTATTTGCGTACGACTGCTCAGAATCGACGGTACGACTGTCGGTATACAGCCGAATTTTGTCATTTACGATGAAGATGACCGGCAAGGTTTGATTAAACAGGCTATGAAGCAGCTGAATATTACGGATCAAAGCATCAAACCCAAAGCCGTCAGTAGTATAATCTCCAGCGCCAAGAACGAACTGCAAAGTCCGACTGATTTCGCCGCTTCGGCCCAGTATCCGTTCCAGCAGAGCGTTGCTAAAATCTATGAAACGTATGAACGATTACGAAAAGCTGCCGGCGCCTTGGATTTTGACGATTTGCTCATAGAAGTCGTTCGTCTGTTTCAGGAGCAACCATCTGTTCGCCAGAAGTGGCAACAGCAGTTCAAACACATCTTGATTGATGAGTACCAAGACACCAATGCTGCTCAGTATGCCATCGTCAAGAGCCTGGTCGGACCAGAGCAGAATATCTGTGTCGTCGGTGATGATTGGCAGTCGATTTACAGCTGGCGTGGCGCCGATTTTACTAATATTTTGAATTTTGAACGGGATTTCCCGGGCGCGACCATCGTGAAATTGGAGCAAAATTATCGTAGTACCGGTGCGATTCTGGAAGCTGCCCAAAACGTCATCACCAAAAATACCCGGCGTAGCGACAAAGTACTATGGACCGATGCTGGTAGTGGCGCGCCGGTCCAGGTGTACGGTGCCTACGACGAAGCCGAAGAGGCTGGCGTCATCGCCAGCCGGATCAGCGCTCAAACGGCAATCAAAGCTCGCGGCTACGATGATTTCGCGGTATTATATCGTACCAACGCCCAAAGTTACAGTTTAGAACGGGCTTTTTTACAGACTCGTATCCCCTATCATATTATTGGTGGCGTCCGTTTTTATGACCGCAAGGAAATCAAAGATATCATTGCCTATCTGCGGTTAATCTATCAGCCGAATGACCGGATGAGTTTCAGCCGGATTGCCAATGTGCCAACCCGTGGTCTTGGTGCGACGAGCCTTGAGAAGTTTCTGATTTGGCAGGCCGGCTCCGGATTGGATGTGATTGCGGCGCTCAGTAACGTGGAGCAGACGTCGAGTCTGACCGCTCGGGCTAAAACCGCATTGGGTGCGCTTGGCGAGAAACTACGGATCGCCCAGCTTATGGCGCAGGATGAGCGGACACCGAGCGATATCATCGAAAAATTACTGACCCTCACTGGTTATCGCGATTATCTGCTCGACGGGACGCCGCAAGCCGAAGACCGTGAAGCCAACCTCGGTTCGCTGATTTCCGATGCCAAAGCGTTTGCCAGCCTGCCTGATTTCTTAGAGGAGGTCGCTTTGATGTCGAGTACTGACAGCGATGGTCGCGAGAAAAGTGTGACGCTAATGACGATCCATGCCGCCAAAGGCTTGGAATTTCCGGTGGTATTCATGGTCGGGCTCGAAGAGGGAATATTACCACATGCCCGTGTCCATGAAGGTGGTCCGGCCGAACTAGAGGAAGAGCGACGGCTATGTTACGTCGGTATGACTCGGGCGCGCGAAGAACTTCATTTGTCGTACGCTTACAGTCGCTTACAGTTCGGCCAGCGTGGCTATAATCCGATATCACGCTTTATTGCTGACATGGGCCATGAGCTCACCGAAGTACCGCGCAGCGACGGGCCAGGCGAAGCCGACTGGAGTCAGGGTATACCGGATTACGACATCGGCGACCGCGTCCGCTCCAATCAATTCGGCAGTGGTGAGGTGGTTGATATCGACGGCTTAGCGGTCTCGGTACGGTTCGATAGCGGCCAGACCAAGAAGCTGAACGTCGAGTATGCTCGCCTCGAGAAGCAAGCTGACTAACGGCGTTTGCTACTTGGTCGCTTTTTCGCTACAATAGAGCGAAGTACACTCTCTGGAGTGCACGCTTACGTATGAGGACTTCATCAATGCCCGTATCTATACGACTTCGCTACATCCTGGTGGCTGTAGCGGTATTTTTTGGTAGTTTTTTGACGTTTATCTCAGCCAGTCGCGTACTCGCGGCCGGTACGTCGAAGGTTACTTCCAATGAACATCTGATTACTGTTCACGACCGAGGTAAGGACGTCGGCTTTTTAACGCATCAGACTACACTGAAAGCTGCTTTTGCCGAGCAACAACTGACAGTTGGTAAAAATGATTTGGTCGAGCCGGGTCTCGACGAGCAACTAGTCGCCCCGAGCTACCAAGTGAACGTTTATCGAGCCCGACCGGTCATTGTAGTTGATGGTACGGCGACGACTAAGGTAATGTCGCCATATCAGACGTCGCGTCAGATTGCCGAACACGCTGGGTTACAGCTCCACGATGAAGACACCACCTCAGTTGAACTTATCAACGATATCGTCAGTTACGGCGCTGGCCTCAAGGTCACAGTTGACCGGGCGACACCATTTACGCTGACACTGTATGGTAAAAAGACCCAAGCCTATACCCAAGCGACCTCGGTTGGTGACATGCTGATTGAAAAGCAGATTGACCTTCAAGCCAAAGATAAATTATCGGTCGCCAAAGAAACACCGATAAAACCGGGTATGAAAGTCGAAATTTGGCGCGACGGCAAACAGACGATTACCCGCGAGGAAAAGATTGCCTTTGAAGTGGAACAGATCCAAGATACCGACCGACCGATCGGCTACAGGAAAGTGACAACTCCTGGCGTCAAGGGCGAAAAAACCGTCACGTATGAAGTGGTCATGAAAAACGGCAGGATCATAAAGAAGAAAAAAATACAAAGCGTCGTTCTTAAGCAAGCGAAAAACCAGGTTGAGATTGTCGGTACCAAAATGAGTCTACCGCCAGGTTCCCATGAAGATTGGATGGCTAAAGGTGGTGTTCCGTCAGGCGCTTATGGATATGCGAACGCTATCTTTTCGCAAGAATCTGGCTGGAATCCTGCTGCGCGCAATCCTGCAGGTTATGTTGGATTAGGTCAGACGAGTGAATCGAATCTTTCCAACGCATGTCCGGGTTGGCAGTCCGATCCGATCTGTCAGATTCGGTTCTTTGACGGCTATGCAGTATCTCGATATGGCAGTTGGCAAGGGGCGTATGTATTTAAGTTTGGCTCAAGCGGCCAACCTGGTCACGGTTGGTGGTAGCTCCGAACAAATCACTCGGTCAGCACTGGCTCAAAGATCGGGAAGTTCTTTCGCGGATTGCCGAAGAAGCTCATATAACGAAAGATGATACGGTTCTGGAAATCGGTCCGGGCCTAGGTACGCTTACTAGTGAGCTGTTAAAACGTGCCGGGCAAGTGGTGGCAGTGGAATTCGATTCGGATCTCGCTGCTAAATTACCAGCTCAATTCCCTGGCACTTCCCTATCGGTCGTGCATGGAGATATTTTATCGTACGATTTATCCGAACTACCAGCGGGCTACAAAGTCGTTGCCAATGTGCCGTATTACATCACCAGTAAAATTATTCATCGGCTGATGAATGCCGTCAACCGGCCGTCGATTACAGTATTGCTGGTGCAAAAGGAAGTCGCCGAGCGAATCGTGGCCGGGCCAGGCGATATAAGTATGCTGTCGCTTAGTGCGCAACTATTTGCCGAAGCGTCGCTTGGACCGGTTGTGCCGGCGGCGCTATTCACGCCACCACCAAAAGTTGACAGCCAAGTGGTGATTTTAAAAACCCGACCAGTTTCACTACTTGGCGACTTGTCACAACAGGATTTCTTCCGCGTGGCTCGCGCTGGCTTCGGCGAGCGCCGCAAGAAACTACGCTCCAGTTTGGCTGGCGGTCTCGGTTTGTCGAAAGAAGCGGTCGATAGTCTTCTGGCTGAATGTTCGCTTTCAGCCGAGGCTCGTGCTCAAGAATTATCAATCGATGACTGGAAAAGATTAACCGTGACGATCGTCTCTCTGAAGTAAATACCGTCTCTGTTATACTAAGAAGCAATGGGAAAAAATCTCTATATCACTACCGCCATTCCGTACGTCAACGGCACGCCGCATATCGGTAATGCGCTCGATTATCTATTAGCAGACATCTGGACGCGTTATGAGACGCAAAACGGCAAGAAGGTTCGTTTTCAGGTTGGTACCGATGAGCATGGCAATAAAATCGCGGCCAAAGCGGCCGAACTGAAACTTGACCCCAAGGCCTACGCTGATCAACAGTATGTCAATTTCGAAGCCTTGATGAAAAAAATGGGCGCTAGCTATACTGATTTCATTCGTACGACCGACGGTCATCACGTTGGCGCAGTGCAGTATATCTGGCAAAAGTTACAACCGTATATTTATAAAGGCAGCTATAACGGCTGGTACTGTACCGGCCACGAGGCGTTTTTTACCGATAAAGAAGTTGAAGCCACCGGCGGAGTTTGCCCGGATCACCAAACGCCATATGAACAGATTAGTGAAGAAAATTATTACTTAAAAACCAGCACATTTTCCGACAAAGTCCGTGAAGCGATTGAGTCGGGTCGTATGCAAATCGTTCCGGAATATCGCAAAAAAGAATTCCTAGAAATGATGAAAGACGGACTGAAGGATGTCAGTATTTCGCGGCCGAAGAAAAGCCTGAGCTGGGGTGTGCCGGTACCAGGTGACGACAGTCAGGTCATGTACGTTTGGCTGGATGCGCTGGCAAATTATATTACCGTGCTCGGGTATCCGGATAATCTGGAGTGGCAGGATTTTTGGCCAGCCGAGGTGCAAGTTATCGGCAAAGATATTCTACGTTTTCACGCCGGTATCTGGCCGCCGATGCTATTGGGACTAGATTTACCGCTACCGAAGAAACTGCTAGTCCATGGTTTCGTAAACGTGGCTGGCGCAAAAATGAGCAAAACCGTCGGCAATGTGGTTGATCCGAATGAAGTAATAGACAATTATGGTGTTGATGCGTTCCGCTATTTCTTCGCGCGCCACATACCAACCCAGGATGACGGTGATTTTACCTGGGAAAAATTCGAAACGGCCTACAATACTGAACTTGGTAATGACCTAGGTAACTTAGTGCAGCGAGTTGCTGCTATGGTAACCAAATATCAAGCAGGCGTCATCGGTGATGCGCCACAAGGTGAACACGATATGCGCCGCTATCATCGAGCGATGGAACAATTGGAATTCAATCAGGCTCTCGACGAAGTCTGGCAGATGGTGCGCAGTTTGAATCAGTACATTGAAAACGTGAAGCCGTGGGAAATTGCCGCCCAGCGCGAAAAAGATACCGACGCTGAAGGTCACCTGAATGAGGTGCTGGGCCATAGTGTCGGTTCACTACTCCAAATCGCCGACTTACTCGTACCGTTTTTGCCTGGGACCGCCCAAGCCATCCATACCGCCTTCGAAACGGGTGTCGTGGTGCCGCAAGGTGTGCTTTTCCCAAAGATACATCAACACACCGTGCAAGCAACTCAATTAAAGAAATAGTACTAAAGGTCTTTTTCAGAGAAAAAGGACTTCTTTATATTTTCACAGTAATACATCTCAAATGAGTCATATTTTCCTGTCGCGGGATTTGGAGAGGTGTTGTACGAATACATTGTTTTGTCATCCTTGATACATGTCAAGTTCGGTCCTGCAGCAGCAACCCCGAAACCTGAGCGCATAATAATAGATGACATCGATGGATTAATATCACCAGGATACATGCCGTCATGTGATGATGCATAAGTACGCAAGTATGTTTTTAGTTGATTGTTGGTCGTTTCAAGATTCTTACTAATGTCCGAATCATTTATTTGATTCATTTCTTTAAAGGTGGGAGCTGATTTCGCATCATTTTCCATCGCTGTAATGCGGGCCTCTAAATCTGTAGTCTTCATGTAATAATATGCGGATAAGCCATAGCCTGCAAGTCCAATCAAAATCACTATAACTATTAAAAATGTTTGAGCAGAGCTGTGGCGCTGAGTTTGATCGATGACTGGTGGAGGGGATTGTGGCTGCACTTGCGTTGAGATACGTTGTGGTGCATCTTGGGTTTGTTCAATTGGTGTTTGTTTTGGATCATCCATAAGCCCAATCATACTAAACTTTTTACATGTTGCCTATATAATCAAAGATTGATGACCCTTATTGACACCCACTGCCACATTCATGAAAGCAATTACCCGCTTGATATCGGCGACACATTAAGACGAGCGCACGAAGCTGGTGTCACGAAGTTGGTTTGTGTCGGAACGAGTGAAGCTAGCAGTCGGGCGGCTATTGATTTCGTCGCCAGCCACGACAATGCCTGGGCGAGTCTCGGTGTTCACCCGCACGATACCAAAGACGGCTGGAATGGGATCGAACGACTATTAAAGACAGCGGACTTGACTAAGGTCGTAGCAATCGGTGAAATCGGCTTGGATTATTTTTATACCCACAGTCCGCGTGATATTCAAATTGAGGCATTGGAATCTCAGTTGCAACTGGCGGTCGACTATGGCCTACCAGTTGTCTTTCATGTCCGCGAAGCATTCGACGACTTCTGGCCAATCATCGCGAACTTTCCGTCGATCCGCGGCGTGTTGCATAGTTTCACCGATTCGATCGAGAATTTAAACAAAGCGCTGACACGTGGTTTCTACCTTGGTGTCAATGGAATTAGTACCTTTACGAAAGATATCGGACAGCAGCAAATGTTCGACACCATACCGCTTGAAAAAATGCTGCTCGAAACCGACGCACCCTTCTTGACGCCCTCACCACATCGTGGTAAAGTAAACGAGCCAGCGTTTGTGGGAGTGGTCGCAGAGTATCATGCGAAGCGCCGAGGAATTTCGGTTGACGAGATTGCTTCGACCACTACTGCAAACGCCACTGCGTTATTCGCACACTAACAAACATCTATTAACACCTACCAACTGTACAAATCACAGAGGATTTTTTACATCGTGTCAGAGCAAGCCACCACCTATCAATTTCCCGAACAGTCTCCAGAGAGAGGCCGACTTGACGTCATGGCCCGCGAACATCAGGTTGAACGACCTACCTCTCGTCTGCTTTCGTCAGCCGAGAAGAGCGCTTTAGCAGATGTTGCCAATGCCCTGATGACGGAAGAACCTACCACGCCGGAATTTGTAAAGTCACCAGAGTACTTAATTTCTGACGCATTAAGAATCGGCGACTTGCTTGATGCTTACCGAAAAGATTATCGTGCTCGTAACTGGAGTCAAGACGAGGCAGCATAGTAATGACGAGCGTTTTTCAAAAAGCCCTGGCGCTTCTAACTGGTTCCGATCAGCTGCTGAGCTTACCGAAGAAACTGAATCGGCCGTTTAACGGTCTAAGTGAACGTGAGCTTATCAAATTGGAAAGTGAAATCGGTGCGCAGTTATTCGGTCCGATACCGGCGACGCATCGTCGGGAGTTTTTTTGTCTCGATAAAACGACCTGGATTTGGTATGAAGAGTGGGAAGACGTGCAATCCGGTAAACAGAAGTCGCTAACGACGCGTTACGAAATCCAGAACGATCGGGTTTTGAAGGCCCAGGACGGTGCGCACTATAGTTTCTTAGAAGGCGATGAGTTACGAAACTTACTGATGGCGATCCGACTATATTACGAACAAGTGGCGCGTGGTGTGTATAGGCGTGATCCGCACACCGGCCAAAAGTTCGCCTAAACTTGCTATACTGGTACAAGTGAAACAGGACATTATTTATCTCGATCATGCCGCTGCCACGCCGCTTGACGAACGGGTCCTCGCGGCTATGCAGCCGTATTTTTCGGATGCGTTTTTTAATCCGTCCAGCCCGTATCAACCGGCAGTTGAAGTGCGCCACGCGTATGAAGCCGCCAAGGCCTCTGTGGCACGTCAGCTTGGTGTGCGGCCGGAAGAATTGGTCATGACAGCTGGGGCGACAGAATCCATCAATTTGGCGTTCCACCAGACCGGTGGGCACGTGATTGTTTCGGCTATCGAACATCCGGCGGTGTTAGCAGCTGCCAGCCAGCGTGACGTCACGGTCGTGGCGGTTGATGCGCACGGTCGTATCGATATGGATGCTTTGCAAAAAGCAATCCGCCCCGAGACGGAATTTATCAGTATCGGTTTGGCCAACAGCGAAATCGGCACAATTCAGCCGCTCGGTGAGATTGCTCAGCTCGTTCAGATGGAACGGGAGAATCGCCAGCAAGCAGGTAATCAAACCCCGCTCTATTTACATAGCGATGCTTCGCAAGGTGTCGGCCAACTTGACGTTCAGATAGCTCGACTAGGCGTCGACTTATTGACGCTTAACGCCGCGAAATTGTACGGTCCCAAGCAAGTCGGTTTGCTGTACATGTCACGCCAGCTGAGTGCCAGGCCACAAGTCGTCGGTGGCGGGCAGGAGAACGGTCTGCGCAGCGGAACGGAAAACGTCGCCGGTGTGATCGGTTTCGCAAAAGCGTTGGAACTGGTGGTTGTCGGTAGAAAAACCGAAGTTACTAGGCTCGCCGCACTGCGCGACGATTTCGAGCGTTCTTTGATCGCGGTATTTCCCGAGGCTGTTTTGTCTGGCTATCCGAAACACCGCTTGGCTGGTCATTTACATATTTCATTTCCCGGAATTGATGCCGAGCGATTGATCTTCGCGCTGGAAAGTCAGAATGTCTTGGTTGCGACCGGCAGTGCTTGCGCGGCCAACAAAGGCACGCGTTCGCACGTGCTTGAAGCGATCGGCCTTCCGCCTGATGTGGCCGACGGTAGTCTACGGATTACGCTGGGACATCTGTCGGATGAGGCGAACTGCAAGATCGCCATCGAAGCAATCATTGATGCGGTTAATCGCGAAAAGGCGAGGCTAGGATGATTCGGGTAATCATCATCATCGTTTTAGCATCGGCAGCTCTCATCTTCGGGTTGAGCGCCTATCTGCAGCCGAATGATTTATCACTTTGTCCGGCTGACGGTAAACCAGCCGAACGCGAAGGTTGCCAGCCAGCCGATGCCATCATTGCTATTAGTGGCGGTGACACCGAGGCGCGTACTCGTCACGCGATTGAATTATTCCAAAACGGTTGGGCGAGTACGATAATTTTCTCCGGTGCCGCACAGGATACGTCTGGCCCGAGTAATGCACAGGTAATGAAAGGTCTGGCAATCCGTGCCGGTATACCGGCACGGTCAATTCTCATTGAGGAAACGTCGCGCAATACTCAGCAAAATGCGGCCAATACAAATCAATTGCTGCAACAGCACGATATATCGACCGTCATCCTAGTGACGTCGGGCTATCATCAGCGCCGCGCGAGTTTGGAATTTCATAAACTACTCGACAGTAATATTTCTATCAGGAATAGTCCAACCGACGATAAAGATTGGGGTTGGTGGTGGTGGCTGTCGCCACGTGGTTGGTGGCTAGCTGGTGGTGAGATGGTAAAAATCATCGCATTTTATACTGGGGTTGCGTCGTGACGCATGTCTATGTCGGCATGAGCGGTGGTGTGGATTCCAGCCTAACAGCTGCGCTTTTAAAGGAGCAAGGCTATCAAGTGACGGGCGTCTATATGAAAAACTGGACGCAAGATTTGCCCGGCATGAAATGTCCGTGGGCTGATGATTTGGCTGACGCCAAACGTGTTGCCGTGCAACTTGGCATCGATTTCAAAGTGTTTGACTTCGAAAAGGAATATAAACACAAAGTCGTTGACTACATGGTGGCTGAGTACGAGGCTGGCCGAACACCGAATCCAGATATCATGTGCAACCAAGAGGTGAAATTCAAATTGTTTCTAGAAACGGCGCTGGAAAACGGTGCGGATATGATCGCAACCGGCCATTATGCACAAGTCGAAGCTGGCGTCCTTAAAAAGGCAGTTGATGAGAATAAAGATCAGACGTATTTCTTGTATCGCGTCACCGGTGAAGCGTTGAAGAAGACATTATTTCCACTCGGCAAATTTACCAAGCCGGAGGTCCGGGAAATGGCTAAAAAGCGAGGCTTGTACACGGCTACAAAAAAAGACAGCCAGGGTATTTGTTTTGTCGGTCAGATCGGCATTCGTGATTTTTTGAGTCAATATGTCGAAACCAAGCCAGGTGATATCATTGATAAAGAAACCGGCCAAAACCTGGGTCAACATGACGGTGCAATTTTCTATACACTGGGCCAGCGGCACGGGCTTGATGTCGGTGGTGGTTTGCCATATTACGTCGTCGGCAAAGACATGGCAAAGAACGAAGTCTACGTTTCGACCGATCTCAACGATGAAACGTTATGGCAGAAACAAATCAAGCTTGAAAATCTCCATTTCATAAACCAGCCACTCAAAGAGGGCGAATGTCATGTCAGAATTCGTCACCGAGCACCTTTGGTCAAAGCTACGCTTAGCGGTTCACTGCTTGAATTAACCGAACCGCAACGGGCAATTACACCAGGCCAATCGGCGGTTTTGTATGACGGTGACGTCTGTCTTGGCGGCGGAATTGTGATATAGTAACAGAGATGAATGCTCAGGAAATCCGTAACGCTTATTTGAAATTTTTTGAAGAGCGCGGTCATAAAACTATTAAACGCGCACCCTTGGTTTTAAAGGACGATCCAACGACCTTATTTACCGGTTCCGGCATGCAGCCGATGATTCCCTATCTTTTAGGTGAACCACATCCAGACGGACAGCGGATTGTCGATTCGCAGACTTGTCTGCGCGCCCAGGATATCGATGATATCGGCGACAATCGTCACACGACATTTTTCGAAATGCTTGGCAACTGGAGTATGGGCGATTATTTCAAAGAGCAGCAAATCGAGTGGATGTTCGAATTCTTAAGTGATGTTGTGAAGCTCGATATGAGCCGTGTCTACGTCACTTGTTTTATCGGTGCGCCGGAATATGGTATCGAAAAAGACACCGAAGCGGCTAAGGTATGGAAGAAACTCTATGAAGCCAAAGGTCTTTCAAGTGGTGAAGCGGAAATCGGCTCGGAAGACGACGGTTATAAAAAAGGCATCGATAGCGGCCAGCGGATTTTTTACTATGATGGTAGTAAAAACTGGTGGAGTCGCAATGGCGGTCCAGAAACCACACCGGTCGGTGATCCATGTGGTCCAGACTCGGAAATGTTTTATGACTTCGGTACACCACATAATCCTGAATATGGTGAACACTGCCATCCCAATTGTGACTGTGGTCGTTTCATGGAAATCGGCAACAACGTCTTCATGGCCTATCGAAAAGTGGCTGAGGGTAAGTTCGAGAAACTCGAAAAGCCAAACATCGATCATGGTTCAGGCTTAGAGCGTATCGCCGCCGCAGCGATTGGCGATCCAGACGTCTTTAAAATCAGTCTGATGTGGCCGATCATTGAAAAGCTCGAAAGTCTAAGCGGCAAGAAATACGATTCGCATACTGAAAGCATGCGTGTCATCGCCGACCATCTGCGTGCTGCCACGTTCTTGGCGGTTGATGGCTGCGTACCGAGCAATAAACAACAAGGTTACGTTATGCGGCGACTAATACGTCGCGCGATGGTGAAGGCTTTTGACTTAGGTGTTGAGCAGAATTTCATGCAAGAAATTGTGCCGGTTATCACCGATTTATATCACAGCGATTTTCCAGAAGTAGCTGAAAAGCGAGATGGAGTAATAACACTGCTCGTAAAAGAGGAAAAGGCTTTCCGGCAGACACTTCGCAAAGGACTCAAGGAATTTGACAGATTATTTAATCCCATAAAACAGCAAAACGGCGTGGTGATTAGAGTTAGCCATGGTGCGGCATTGTTTAATCTTTATGACACTTTTGGATTTCCTGTTGAGCTATCGGTTGAAGAAGCTTTTAAACGGGGTATAAAGCTTAGCGATAACTGGCGTGAAGAATTCGACAAATACATGACTGAGCAGCGTGAGCGTTCGCAAACCGCCGCCAAAGGTACGTTCAAAGGTGGTCTCGGCGGACAGACCTTGCAGCACAAAAAATATCACACGGCAACACACCTGATGTACGCCGCGCTCAAGAAAGTCGTCGGCGACCATGTGACCCAGCATGGTAGTAACATCACCGAAGAGCGACTACGCTTTGATTTCAACAACGACGAAAAAGTCACGCGCGAGCAGCTTGATGAAGTCGAGAAGCTGGTTAACGAATGGATTGCATGGGATTTGCCCGTTTCATTCAAAGAATATCCAACGGCCGAGGCATTTGAAATGGGTGCAATCGGGGCGTTCGGTGATAAATATGGCGATACGGTAAAAGTATACAAAATGGGCGACGAACCAAAACGTGTCAGTTTTGAGATTTGTGGCGGTCCGCACGTTGATCACACTGGTCAACTAGCCGAAGGTGGAAAAACGTTCAAGATTACCAAGGAAGAATCAAGTTCAGCTGGTATTCGTCGTATCAAAGCCGTTCTTATTTAGAAATCTGGCGGTAGTTCAGTCTCGGCTTGCTTATCATCTATTTGCTGTAGTAGCTGCTCGATAGTTTCGTGTAGGGAAAGCATCATGCCTTTGTCTGGTTTTAGCTCAACTGGTTCGTCACCGTTTTCTTCAAGGTAAAATTTCACCGCGTGGCTATAATCATCGAGTGCAATTTGTGCTCGGATTTGCCTGGTTGCGTGGACTGGTTCGCCTATCTCTTGATCGAAGTACATCTCATCTTTCATGATGTGACAAATTTCTGCCTCGTGCAGCGCACCACCTAATGAATATAATGTGATGTCGTACAGGTCTAATTGATTATCTGAGTTTTCACATTGAAGTCGATAAGAAGATGTAGTGACAGAGTCGACCAATTGTTCGTCACCGCGGTTGTAGGCTTGTGTCAAGGTGTCTATTATTAGTCTGGCATGGGGAGGGTATTGCGGATCATTAATGTTGTCGTAGTCGTAACCAGCGGGTAGTAATTGTCGGATGATACCGGCAACACTTTCAGCATCCATCGTTGGATGGTAATCTTTATCCCCAACGGCAAGGCTGGCAGTAAACGGTTCGTCGTTATCCAGGCTAGGTCGAGTAATGGTGGCTAAACGAATGTTATTACTCTCAAAACCCATTTCAAAGTATGGTTTCTGTTCGAGCGAGCGAAAGGCAAACGATATAGTGATGAGACTGATGTCATCCTCATCTATACAACCCAAGAACTCCGATGGTAAAAGCAGTGGTGCGCTGACGATTTCTTGGGGATTAAAAACCAGATTAGTATCTCGAAAAACTGGCAAGATGTCATTGCCTTCCCGTTGCAAACTGTCACCCAGTTGAATAACCGACAGTACGGTTTCTGTCAACAAGACCTGAGCTTCATACGACAATTCGTTGTCGTGATCATAAAAATCGAATTTATCAGGCAACTCTTCCATTTATTTAGTAATAACATGAAAATATATATTTAGCAACCTTTTGCCCGCCGGGCCGTGAGTAGTATATAATCAGAGTACTTATGGTTTTAAACAAACTCCGAGCCGTCAAACTGAAGGAAGCCGATGCCAACTATATCGTCGGGCTTGATATCGGGACGGAGTTCGTCAAAGCCTTGATTGCTAAGCTTGACGGTGAAAACTTGGAGATTGTCGGCGTCGGTCGATCGCGCCAAGATGTCAGTGATATGCACTCAGGGGCAATTGCTGATATTTCCGGTGTTGTTCAGCATTGTGAGGATGCGTTGTCCGAGGCCGAGGAACAGGCTGGTTTACAGGCTAAAAAAGCCGTCATCGGTATTGCCGGTGAGCTGGTGAAAGGTGTCACTAACACCATCCGCTATCGTCGGCCACAACCCGACCGAGCGCTTGATGCAGCTGAAATGGAGTTCATCATCGAGAAGGTTCAAGAACGGGCCCAGTTCAAAGCCCAACAGCAAATCGCACTAGAGACTGGCAACGAAGACGTTGAGGTCAAGTTGGTCAACTCAGCCTTGGTCAGTATCCATATCGATGGCTACAAGGTCTCTAATCCGATTGGTTTCCAAGGCAAAGATGTGGCAGTGCAAATTTACACGGCCTTCGCACCGATGGTTCATATCGGTGCACTAGAACGAGTAGCCGATGAGTTAGCGCTGGAGTTAGTCGCAGTTGCCGCCGAACCATTTGCCGTTAGTCGTAGTGTGCTCGGCACAGACGCCAGTAGTAATTTTACCGCCATTTTAGCCGACGTCGGCGGCGGCACAACCGACATCGCCGTGGTCAATGACGGTGGCGTCGAAGGTACCAAGATGTTTGGTATCGGTGGTCGCAGTTTTACGCGCACCATCGCTAGCGACATGGATTTAACTTACAAAGATGCCGAGAAATTGAAGCTGAATCTCAGCCACGAGCAAATTAAGCCGAGCGTCAAGAAAGAAGCCGAGGCGGCTATCGATAAGACATTGGATGTGTGGCTATCAGGTGTTGAGCTGGCACTGAGCGAGTTTGATTCGGTCGATCATTTGCCGAGTCGTATTTTACTGTGTGGTGGTGGCGCCAGCCTGGAAAAGCTAGTTACGGCACTGGAGACTGAAGATTGGTATAAGGAATTGCCATTTACGAAGCGTCCGAGCGTCCACCACATATCGCCGTCTGAAGTCGTCAATATCACTGATATGACCGGTAAAGCCAGCGACCACACGTTCATCACCGCCATGGGACTGCTACGGGTTGGCTATGATACAATAGTGGGTAGTAGTGATACAGATTCCATCAAAGAAAAACTCAATCGAATTCTGCGGATTTAGCCATGAATAAAGACGTCATTTACATCGATGTCGAAGACGACATCACCGCAATCATTGGCAAGGTCAAAGCCAGCAAAGAAAAGATCGTTGCCATTGTGCCGCCGAAACGGATCGGCCTACTTCAGAGTGCCGTCAATTTACGTCTGATTGGCCGCGCGGCCGAAACTGGTGACAAAAGGCTGGTCCTCATTACGAGCAATCAGGCATTGATGGCTTTAGCTGCCAGCGCTAAGATTCCGGTTGCTAAAAATCTGCAGAGCAAACCAGAGCTGCCGGAAATCGCTGCACTTGATATCGACGATGGCGAAGATGTGATTGACGGGGCGACGCTGCCGATCGGCGAACACGCAAAAATGAGCCAGACGGGCGATAGTGATAATGCGACCGATATAGCCGCCGCTGAGATTATGGAAGTTACTAAACCAGGCGACTTACCCACTAGTAGCGACGTGCCAACTAGGACACGGGTGAAAAAAGCGAGTAAGGTGCCTAATTTCAACCGTTTCCGCAAACGGATGATATTGATTATCGTCGCGGTCATTCTGTTTATTGCGTTTATGATTTGGGCGATCTTTATCGCGCCACGGGCGACCATTGTTATCACAGCTCGCACCACTGGCAGCACTGTCAATCAAACTGTGAACTTATCGGATGAAACGGCAACAGATTTCAATACCGCCGTTATCAGATCGATTACCAAGACGCAGCAAAAGAAAGCTAACATCGAATTTGAAGCGACCGGTAAAGAAAACCATGGCAAAACAGCCAGTGGCTCGGTAACTCTGGTTGCTCAAAAATGTTCTGGTAATCCGTTCTCGACGCCAAGCGATGTACCGGCCGGTACGATTGTGAGCAGTGGTAACCAAAATTATAAGACCGAATCGGCCACTTCGTTTACGGGTAGTGGTACGAGCGGCGGTTGCTATATCTACGACGCGACGGCCGCTACGCCAATCAGTGCCAGCGGCAAAGGTGAGGACTATAACGTCAATGGTGGTAGTTTCAGTGTTAGCGACCGAGCGGATGTTACCGGTAGCGGTTCAGCGAGTGGTGGTACTGACGACATCGTCAAGATCGTGACGGCAAGCGACGTTCAGGCGGCTCGCAAAAAACTGGTCGACGGCGTCGACGATTCGATTAAAGACACACTGAAAACACAATTCGACAAAGACGTGACTATTATCGACGACAGTTTCCAAACCGACATCGAAGGCGTGACAAGTTCACCGGATGTTGGCGGCGAAGCGGCAAGCTCTCCGACTTTGACCGGTACGATCACCTACTCAATAGTCGGCATCGCCAATAACGAGCTCGATACATATTTAAAGGCGGCGCTTGAAACCAACTTGGAAGATCAGGCGACGCAGCGTGTTTACGACACCGGCCGCGATAAAATCCAATTCAGTGACTTCACTAAAAAATCAGGTAATACAAAAGTCATACTGGCGACTACCGGCCAACTCGGTCCGAAGATTGACGATAATGAAATCAAAGATAAAGTCAAAGGTAAGCAGTATGGTGATATCCAGGCCGATCTGGAGTCAATTAGCGGCGTCGATAGCGCCGACACAAAATTCTTCCCATTCTGGGTCAACACCGTGCCGAACGACCCTAAAAAGATAACCGTTGAATTCAAGTTGAATGAGCAGCAGTAAATCACTTTTAGCTCTTGATGTCGGTGAAGTTCGTATCGGTGTGGCGGCGGCCGATACGGCCGTACGTATTGCCGTGCCGTTAATGACATTAGCGGTTGACGGTAAGGAACTGCGACAGTTGGCAGAAACGATCGCCCGACAATCAATAGACGTTATCGTGGTAGGTTATCCGCGTAATCAAGCTGGTGAGCCGACCGCACAGACGGCTTTTGTGGAGAACTTTGCCGCGCAGCTAAAAGATCTTGGCCCGGACATCGTATTTCAAGACGAATCATTGACGAGCGTACTAGCCGAGCAGCGTCTCGCGGATCGTGGCAAACCCTATGGTAAAGCCGATATCGATATGGAAGCAGCCGTAGTGATTTTACAAGATTACTTGGAGCAATTTCATGGATGATATCCGGCCACCTCGTCGGCCGATCAGACCGCGACCAAAGCCAGTAGCTCTGCCGACGAATCAACCACCTATATCACCGGCAGTCGTCAAGACGCCGCCAACCAAGTCGCTGTCGGTCAAGCAGAGGCCGTCGCGTAAATGCCGGGTGGTAATCGTCGTCGCCATTATTATCGGGTTGTTGTTAAGCATGGTCGCCAGTGGTTTTATATGGTATAAGCAGCAACTTCAACCGGTTAGTAGTGATCCCAAAGCTGTCCGGGTACGAGTAGAGATTGCCAGTGGTTCGACGCCGGCAATGATTGCCCAACAGCTACACGACCACAAGCTGATTCATAGCACGCAGGCTTTTTGGCTTTATACGCGCTGGCACAAAGCTGAAAATGAGCTACAGGCTGGTGTCTACAGTTTGTCACCGCATGAATCACTACCGGAGCTAGTTGGTGATTTGACCGCGGGTAAGGTCGATGATTTCACGATAACTTTCTTACCTGGCGCCACCTTAGCCGAGAACCGTCGAGTTCTACTCAAAGCTGGCTATAGCGCACAGGCTGTCGATCTGGCGCTCAATAAAACCTACGATCATCCGTTGTTCGCTTCAAAACCTGCCGGTAGTGATCTAGAAGGCTATATTTACGGTGAAACCTATACTTTTCCAGCCGATGCGACGCCCGAAACAGTTCTCCTGAGGACATTTGATGAATACTGGACTCATATCGAGGCAGACCAACTGGTAGCAGCTTTTAAAGAGCACCATCTGACACTATATGAAGGAATTACGCTCGCCTCTATTATTCAGCGGGAAGTTGCCCGTGAAAGTGACGAAAAACAAGTAGCACAGGTTTTTTACAAGCGGCTCAGTGAGGATAAGCCGCTTGGCTCTGATGTTACCTACAAATACGCTGCCAAACGCTTTAATCTGATAGATTCACCCGATCAAGATTCGGCATATAACACCCGTAAAGTCAAAGGCTTGCCGCCTGGACCAATCGCCGTACCAGGGCTCGGCGCGCTAGAGGCAGTCGCCTATCCGGCAAAGGGCAGTTACGAATATTTCCTGGCTGGCGATGACGGTAAAACCTATTTTGCCCATACTTTCGCCCAGCACGAGAAAAACATCCGTGACCACTGTAAAATCAATTGTGCGGAGTAGGAAAACTGCCAAAAATCGATTGACAGAATCTGGGGGCGACGGGTATAATCGAATAAGCACATTTGCATCTTCGTCATCTTATTAAGCGGTATCTTACGATTCGTGAACGGGTGGGAGTACGAAGTGACAAATGCGCCTACCGACAAATGTCGCTACGGGTACGAAACTAACTTTTCAACGTAATACCAATCTAATGAAATGGTCGAATACGTACCCTGTTCTAGTATGCGAGAAGTAAGACAGAGTAAGGTAGACGCCCCTGTGAGTAATCCAGGCGGCAGGAGAACGATAATTCGTAACCAACAGATTGCGTCGGGTTTGTCCCACGCATCAAATGCTGCGCTTCGCCAGCAAGTCTTACACAGACACACGAAACAACGAAAAAGTGCTCGTGGAATGCCAAAGAAGTCCACCCTTGCTGCATATGCAGGCCTGTTTTCGCTCATTATCACTCTTGTCGCTATCGGCTATCAAGCGCCCCAACAGGGCACGCAGATAGCGAGCGCTGTCGAGACGAATGCGATTACTTCTAGTTCTGATCAGCCAGCCGTCGACCAGATGGTGGCGATTAGCGTGGCTGGTAGTATCGCTGAACAGGCTAATTTGCCGATCGCACCGAACGTGGCCGAGCTTTCGGTGTCGCTGGCGGTCAAGAATGAGCTAGCGCAGACCGACGACACGACTATTAGTAAGCCTCAAATCGTACAGCCGACAGCTGACTCACGTAAAGTTGTCACCTACACCACTAAAAAGGGTGATACGGTTGAAAAACTAGCTAGCCGCTATGGTATTAGTGGCAAAACGCTCAAGTGGGCTAATAATTTAGACTCAGACGCACTTGAGCCAGGCAAGAAGCTGACGATTCCACCAACTGACGGTGTTATTTATACGGTTGAAAAGGGTGATAGTGTCAAGTCGTTGGCCGCTAAGTATCACGCCAATGCCGAGCGGATCATTTCGTATAATGATCTCGAGATCAGTGGTTTGAAGAATAATAGCCGTATCATAATTCCCGATGGTACATTGCCGAATAGCGAGCGTCCTGGCTACGTATCACCAACCGAAATTCGACCAACTTACGGTGGCGGTAACAGTGGTGGCTACGTGGTGAATGCTGGTATGGCCCACGCTTCGGCCGGTAACCGTTACGCGCCAGGTAACTGTACTTGGTACGCTTACGAGCGTCGGGCTCAGTTAGGTCGTCCAGTCGGTAGTTTCTGGGGTAATGGCGGTTCCTGGGGTTACAGCGCGATGGCTGCTGGCTACCGTGTTGACCACTCGCCTGAAGCTGGCGCAGTTCTGGTAGAAGTAGGTAGTCCGGGTCACGTTGCCGTAGTCGAGTCGGTCGACAACGGTAGGAGTATTCGGGTTAGTGAGATGAATAACTCTGCCTATGGTGGTTACGGTATCGTCAATAGTCGAACCATTTCTTGGGGCGCAGCTGGCGGCTATACGTACATCCACTAGTCCGTTTTCGTGATAAAACATATAAATACCTCTGTAAAGACAGAGGTATTTTTGTTATAGTAAACGTAGATGTTTGTTGATACCGCGAAAGTAATGATTCAAGCCGGCCGCGGTGGCAACGGCGCGGTTAGTTTTCGGCATGAAATTTATATCGACAAAGGCGGACCGGATGGTGGTAATGGTGGTCGCGGTGGTAATGTTGTTTTTGAAGCGACCGATAACCTCAATACCTTGATTGATTTTCGCTTTAAACCGGAGCTCAAAGCCAAACCTGGCGGTAATGGTGCCAAAGCCAACCGGGCCGGCGCGGCCGGTAACGATTTTATCGTCAAAGTACCAGTTGGGACGGTCGTAAAAAAAGCTGATCAGGTTATCGCCGATTTTACGGAACATGGCCAGCAGATCGTGATAGCTCGCGGCGGTGACGGTGGTTTTGGTAATGCTCATTTCAAATCGTCGGTCCGCCAAACACCGCGCATGGCAGAGCTTGGCGAAGCGGGTGATGAGTTCGAGGCCGAATTGGAATTGAAACTACTGGCTGATGTTGGACTGGTCGGTTTCCCAAATGCTGGCAAATCAACTTTTCTATCAGTGGTTTCGAACGCTACGCCGGAAATCGCCGATTATGCTTTCACAACGCTAACCCCGAATTTAGGTGTTGCCGATATAGACGACACCAGTTTGCTAATTGCCGATATCCCCGGACTGATTGAAGGTGCCAGTGAAGGCAAAGGCCTCGGTGACGCCTTCTTGCGCCATGTCGAACGTACTTCGGTGCTGCTTCATTTGATTGATGTTTATAGCAACGATGTCGCTGAGGCTTATCAGACGATTCGTCAGGAACTACATCGTTACAGTGAAACACTAGTAACGCGGCCAGAGGTCGTCGCTCTCACCAAGTGTGATGGTGTTGACGCGGATATTATTGCTATGCAAACGGATGCGTTACGGGCTGCCGTTCCTACGGAGATCCCTATTTTTGCGATTTCATCCCAAGCCCACGCTGGCACGAAGGAATTGCTGCGGGCTTTGGCGACCGAAGTAGCGCAGATTAAAGAGGTAGCAGAGACGATCAGTGATGAGTTGGATGGTGTGCCAACCATCACACTGGAGGCGGATCACGCCAGCTTGGCTTGGCAAATCACAAAAGACGGAGCCGTTTTCATTGTCAACGGTAGAAAGATTGAAAAGTTTGCTCGCCGAACCGACTTTACGAACTTTGAAGGTGTCAATCGCCTGCGCGATATCATGAAGAAGATGGGCATAACGCACGAACTGCGCCGTCAAGGTGCGGAAGGTGACAGTTTGATTCGAATTGACGGGCAGGAGTTCACCCTGCAGGAACAACGGTGAAAACGGCACTCCGTCACTTTTGGCCAGAACTCATCATCACTATCGCCGTCTGGGCAATTATGGGTTGGCAATTCGGCCTCTCTGCCTTCATTTTAACGGTTATTTTGAGCATATTGGAGATTACTCTTAGTGCCGATAACGCGGTGGTAAATTCCAAGATATTGGTGCAGCTATCACCGTTTTGGCAGAAAATGTTTCTGACGGTTGGTATTTTAATCGCTGTTTTTGGTGTACGTTTCGCGTTGCCGATCGTCATGGTGGCGCTGACGACCTCGCTCGATATAACAAGCGTTTTTTCGTTGGCCCTGCATGACCCTAGTACCTACGCCCAAAAGCTACACGAAGTCGCGCCACTCATCGATGGTTTCGGCGGTATGTTCCTCCTAATGGTGGTCACGATATTTTTCTTTGATCGCCACCGGCAACAGCAAACTTTCTGGATCAAGCCACTTGAACCGTTATTTGTCCATTGGGGTAAGTGGCTATGGCCTAACGTCGTGTTGCCGGTCGTGGCGTTTGTGGCTGTGTTGTCTGCTATAGGGGCCGAGGAACGAGCTGAAGTAGCGGTAGCAATGGTACTCGGAGCAGCAACCTATCTAGCGTTGCACGGTATTACACTTTTAATGGAACGGTTCGACACCAAAAAACAGAAGCATAGTGGTGGGCAACAAGTCGGCTGGATAGCCTTTACGCTGTTCGTGTACCTACAAGTACTTGATGCCAGTTTCTCACTCGATGGAGTGGTAGGAGCGTTCGCTATCACGGCTAATATCATCATCATCATGGCTGGCCTTGGTGTCGGTGCCCTTTGGGTGCGGAGCATTACGATTTACATGGTCGAGCAAGACACATTATTGAAGTATCGCTACCTTGATGCGGGTGCACACTGGGCAATTTTGAGTTTAGCGTTGGTAATGTTCTTGAAGCTGGTCGGAGTTGAACTACCAGAAGTGGTCATCGGAATGCTCGGCCTGGTCTTCATAACCGCCGCCGTTATCAGTTCAGTGTACGCCAATAAAACCAAGAGTATGATTGAGGCAAAGTAAAGACATAAATCCATCTGGGCGCACAGAAATGTGCGCTTTTTGTTATGCTTAGAGTAATGGCACAAACATTTTTCTTTTACGACTTGGAAACATCGGGCCTCAGCGGTCGCGAAGCGCGCATCATGCAGTTCGCTGGTATTCGGACGGGTATGGATCTTGAACAAGTTGGCGAGCCGCACAATATTTTGGTGCGACTGAACGATGACACCTTACCGAGTCCTGAAGCCCTGCTAGTGACCGGCATCACGCCGCAGCAAACGCTGCAAGACGGTATCAACGAGGCTGAATTTTCTAAATTACTTATGCAAGAAATCTTCACGCCGGACACTATCGTCGTCGGATTCAATAACATTCGTTTTGATGACGAATTCGTTCGTCATACGTTATGGCGGAATTTTCACGATCCGTACGAGTGGTCTTATAAAGAGGGTCGTTCGCGTTGGGACATGCTAGATGTGGTGCGGATGGCACGGGCGCTTAGGCCGGAAGGTCTTGAGTGGCCGGTGGTTGATGGTAAAGAGACTAATCGGCTGGAGTTACTGAGCAAAGTCAACGGACTTGATCACGTCAAAGCACACGACGCGCTGAGCGATGTCGAAGCGTTGATCGGAGTGGCTAAACTTATTCAAGCCAAGCAACCGGAACTATTCTCATATCTATTCAAGATGCGCGACAAAAACGCCGTCAAACAGCTGGTTAATCTGGATTACAAGCAACCGTTCGTTTATACCAGCGGTCGGTTTGATGCCGAATTTCATAAAACGACAGTGACGTTTCCGTTGACTGCCGGTAAGAACGGCAATGTCATAGTGTATGATCTGCGCTACGACCCAAGTGCTTTCGTTGATTTATCGGTTAAAGAGCTGGAGAAAAAGATTTATGCCACGTGGGACGAACGAAAAGCGGATGATTTTGTGAAACTGCCCGTTAAAGAACTCCAGTATAATCGCGCGCCAGCGGTTGCACCGCTTGGCGTGCTAGAAAAGGCCAATGGTTGGGCCAAGATATCTCTCGATGCGGCAACTGTCGACAAACATCTGAAACAGTTATTAGCTGCACCGCACTTTGCTGAGAATATCCGGACCGTTTTTGAAAAAAAGCCTGACTACAAAAAATCAACTGATCCAGAAGCCCAGCTGTACGACGGTTTTGTCAGTGACAAAGATAAGTTACGCTCCGAGACTGTTAGGAATGCGAACGCTCACGAGTTGGCTGATTTCCAACCGAACTTCGATGATGAGCGTTTGGGACCGCTCCTAGTGCACTATAAAGCTCGTAATTTCTCCGAGACATTAAGTGAGAGTGAAGTAGCGATCTGGGAAGAGTGGCGCGCGAATCACTTGAAGCAACAGCTGCCAGATTTCTTGTCATCGCTGAAGCGACTGGCTGCGACAGGTGATGAGTCGAAACAGTTCGTTCTACAAGAATTACAATTGTGGGCTGAGAGTATCATGCCCTCGGAGCTTGATTAAATACGACTGTAGCGTTTTTTCGGCAGGCCGCGCGGTGTCGGGTTTGGCGTGACTTCCAGTTTACCGATGACAAAGCGCAAGCCAATCAGCGTAACGCAACCAAATGCGGCCAGCATAGCGAGCGGTGAAAGGGAGACTGACGTGCCTGGCAATGCGCCAACCAAGATGAAGAGCATCAGTGCGTTCCAGATACCAAACTGTCCTAGGATAATGCCAAGGCTGCCGGTGATAAACATAAGGCTGATTGATTTTTTCATGCCACACTCCAAGGTGATAAACTTTTATACGAATATAGCTCTTTTGTCAACTATATGCAATCATAAGCACTACGATAGGCAACGGTCTGGAAAAAAGTCGCCGAAACCCGTATAATAGACGGGTTATGTCAGAGGTTATAAAGGTAGTAGGTGCCCGCGAGCACAATCTAAAGAACGTCTCGTTGGAGATCCCGCGCGATAAATTAGTGGTAATTACTGGACTTTCCGGCTCGGGTAAGTCTAGTTTAGCGTTTGATACCATCTACGCCGAAGGTCAACGGCGCTACGTCGAGAGTTTGAGTAGCTACGCCCGGCAATTCCTGGGAACGATGGACAAGCCCGACGTTGATCAGATTGATGGTCTCAGTCCGGCTATCTCGATCGATCAAAAATCAACCAGTCGTAACCCGCGTTCGACCGTTGCCACCGTGACGGAAATTTATGATTATTTGCGCTTGCTGTTTGCCCGTATTGGCGTGCCACACTGTCCGATCTGCGGCAAAGAAGTCACTCGTCGGACGCCGCAGTCGATTATCGACGAAATCATGAAGATCGATGAGGGTACGAAGTTATTCATACTAGCACCGCTAGTCAAAAGTAAAAAAGGCGAATTTGCACATATACCCGAACAGTATACCCGGGCTGGTTTTGCCCGCGCCCGCGTTGACGGTGTAGTCTATGCGTTGGACGAATTTCCTGAACTCGACAAGAACTACAAGCACGACATTGAAATCGTGGTTGATCGCATTGCGCTAAAAAAAGATCTATTCGGTCGAGTAACGCAGTCGGTCGAGCAAGCTTTGGAACTGGGTGGTGGTGTTGTTGAGTTGCTTGATGCCGACTCGCAGGAAATCAATACTTTCAGCCAACGTTACGCTTGCGTCGATCACCCAAACGAAGAGATTCCTGAACTCGAGCCACGCTTGTTTAGTTTTAATGCGCCGCAGGGGGCATGCCCGGTTTGTACCGGCTTGGGTAGCCGTCTGGAAGTCGACCCGGATTTAGTATTCAACCCGAACCTGACTATCAGCGAAGGTGCAATTCGGCCATACAATCGCGTCAATAGCGATGCATGGTATATGAAACGGTTGGCGCGGGTTGCTGAGGCGCATGGTTTCAGTGTCAGCGTACCAGTGAAAGAACTGACTAGTCAACAATTGGAAATGGTACTGTATGGCACGGGAACGCAAAAATATACCGTTGATATCGGTGCTGGCCGCAGCTACGAATCGACCTATGAAGGTGTGATTCCAAATCTGGAACGTCGCCACAAAGAAACTGACTCTGAATTTATGCGTCGAGACATTGAGCGCTTCATGCGCGAACGCAAGTGTCATGCCTGTCAAGGTGCTCGACTCAAGCCAGTCGTTTTGGCTGTGACGGTTCACGATCTTACTATTATGGATATTTGTCGTCTGGGTGTTGACGACGCACTCGAACTGTTTACTAACGGCTTGAAGCTGACTGACCAGGAGTTATTTATTGCCCGCCAGATTATGAAAGAAATTAACGACCGGCTCGGTTTCATGAGTAATGTCGGCCTGAACTATTTGGAATTGGCTCGCGCGGCCAATACGCTTTCTGGCGGTGAGGCCCAGCGTATTCGTTTGGCGACACAAATCGGCTCAGGACTACAAGGTGTATTGTACGTGCTCGATGAGCCGTCAATCGGGCTACACCAGCGCGATAATGATCGACTCATCGCAACACTTAAACGGCTGCGTGATCTCGGCAATACGGTACTGGTGGTCGAACACGATGAAGACACGATTCGCTCGAGTGATTATCTGATTGACATCGGTCCGGGTGCTGGCGTGGCCGGTGGTGAAATCGTGGCAGCTGGCACGCCTGATGAAGTAGCTACCGTTGACGCCAGTATTACCGGTCGGTACCTTAGTGGCAAAGAAACAATCCCTCTGCCAAAAAAGCGTCGATCGATCGAAAAAGATCGCCAGCTGGTAATTCGTGGTGCCCGGGAAAATAACCTGAAAAATATTGATGTGGCTTTTCCGCTCGGTGTCTTGACAGTCGTCAGCGGCGTCAGCGGCAGCGGTAAATCGACATTGGTGAATGATATCTTAGCCAAAGAATTGTCAGCTCGATTACATCGCGCCCAAACCGTACCTGGTGCGCACGAAGACATTGAGGGAATTAGTCAACTTGATAAAGCGATCATTATTGATCAGTCAGCTATTGGTCGAACACCTCGCAGCAATCCAGCTACCTACACCGGTGTGTTTACACCGATCCGTGAGTTGTTCGCTGGCACACCGGAAGCTAACGTGCGCGGCTACAAAGCTGGTCGATTCAGCTTTAATGTCAAAGGTGGTCGCTGTGAGAATTGTCAAGGTGATGGCGTCATCAAGATAGAGATGCACTTCTTGCCGGACGTCTACGTTACGTGCGATGAATGTCACGGCAAGCGTTATAACCGCGAAGCCTTAGAAATAAAATATAAAGACAGTACTATCGCCGACGTACTGGCAATGACCGTCGAACAGGCGGCTGAATTCTTCAAAAACGTTCCGGCTATCGCCCGAAAGCTTGATACGTTGGTCGAAGTCGGCCTGGGTTACATTCGCTTGGGTCAGCCCGCGACGACATTTAGCGGCGGCGAAGCCCAGCGAATCAAGCTTGCCAGCGAACTTAGTCGGCGCAGCACCGGCAAGACACTCTATATTCTAGATGAACCGACGACCGGACTTCACTCAGCTGACGTCAAGCGGCTACTAGCAATTCTGCAGCGTTTAATCGAAGGTGGCAACAGTATGGTTATCATAGAGCACAACCTCGACGTCATCAAAACGGCTGACCATATTATCGACATGGGACCGGAAGGTGGTAATGGTGGCGGTCAAGTGGTGGCTAGCGGTACGCCGGAAATGGTAGCCAAGCAAGCTAACTCCTTCACTGGTCAATATTTGAAAACAGTTCTTTAAGGTTTTTTGCGACGGACAATACGGCCGGCGTGGTGTTTTAGCTTTGCCCGATTATCTGGTTGTTGTAGTAGATGAATTATGCCAGGTAATAACGATATTGCGATAATGATAAGTGCCGCCAATTCGATATTGATACCGAGCCGGTGGATGATGTCACCAGCGTAATAGCCAAGCAGGCTGAAAATGCTGACCCACAAAGCTGCGCCAATTATATTGAAAGTCAGGAATGTTCGATAAGGCATTTTGGCGATACCAGCTACGACTGGCGCGAAAGCCCGAACGATTGGGATGAACATGGCGAGAACGATGGTTTTCGAGCCGTTATGCTCATAGAATTTCTCAGCTTGCATAAGATATTCGTGACGGAAGAATCGGCTATTGGGCCGGGTAAAAAGTTTCCGGCCGAATTTCGTTCCAAGGAGATAGCCCGTACTATTGCCAAGTACAGCAGCAATGAAGACGCAGACAATAAAGACATCGATATTGACGTGGAAAAGTTGCCGCTGGACTAAGGTGCCAGCTACGAACAGTAAGCTGTCGCCTGGCAAGAAGAAGCCGACCATCAGGCCTGATTCAGCGAAAATAACGATTAGAACTGCCAACCAGCCGAAGTGTGTAATAAATTCAAGTAAGGCTTCCACTTCACTCATTGTAACAGATGTGGTATAGTTATGAGTATTATAAAAGCTCCGAAAAGGTATCCATAGAAAGGGAGAGAGATGGGAGAAAAATTATCACTGACGCTGCAAGAGCGTACCGTTCACGGTAAAAAAGTTGCCAAATTACGCCAAGAAGGTTTTGTACCAGCCGTTGTTTACGGTGCTGGCATTGAGCCGATTAGTGTCCAAGTTGAAGATGGCGTCATGAAGCGTCTGTACCACCAGGCCGGAACATACACACCGGTCAATCTTGAGATTGGCAGCAAAAAAGAAATCGCCATGATCAAAGATATCGATCGTGATCCGGTCAAGGGTACGATCCGTCACGTATCATTCCACGCCGTCAAAGCTAGCGATCCAGTTATAGCTGAAGTACCAATCCGCCTGGTTGGTGAGGGTGAGTCTGAAGCCGAGAAGAACGGTTTAATCGTGCTACAAGCGCTAGAGAAAATCGAAGTCAAGGCGCTGCCGATGGACTTACCGGATGCCGTTGAAGTCCCGATTATTGGTCTTAAAGAAGCCGGTGAGAAAGTCACTTTGGGCGATGCGACATTGCCGGCTGGGGTTGAATTCGTCGAACATGAAAGTGGTCACGGTGATGAAACCAGTGAGGAAAAAACACGCATCAGTGATCTGATGGTAGCCAGTGTCTGGGAACCAGCTGCCTTGCAAGCCGCCAACGAAGCTGCCGCCGGTGATGCCGAAGATGAGTCGGAAGTTGAATCTGTAAATGGTGAAGATACACCACAAGATAGTCAAGCCGAAGAAACTAAACCTGGCGGGAAAAGCCAAGACGAGCCGAAACAATCAAACGTTGACGCTAACAAGTAACAAATAAAAGTACGATCAGATATGGCCGTACAATGCGGCCATATTTTGTTTACAAGGAGACATATTATGACAATCCAGGAACTACAACAATGGGTGAGAGATGATTGGAAGAACAATAGCAAGCTTCAGCCAGGATTAGATGCGCAATTGCTTTTTGCGATTGAAGAGTTTGGTGAAGTTGCTGAAGCAATCCGCAAACGAACCGTCGCTGATGATTATAAGCAAGACGATAATAAACTTGGGAGTGAGTTTGCCGATCTTGTTATATGTATTACCACGTTGGCTAATTCATTCAATGTCGACCTAACGAAAGAGATTGCTGGTTTTCAGGTGAAGATGGCGTCACGCCGCAGGGAGTAACATCTTCGAGTATAGATTAACGCTTAGTTTTAACAAGCGGTCTAGTTCGCGCTACCAAGCCTAGTGCCAGCGCTACCAAAGCGGCGTTCTTTATAATGTATTGGCCTTCCAAGTTAGGTACCAATGGACTACTCCAAACGGCAGCCGGATCAAGCACTAGTGGTGCGCAGACTAACAACATATGGAGCAGCATGATACCAATCGCGATTCGGGTCAGCTTTGGAAACAGAAATAGTAAACCTATCAGACATTCCACGAACGCCAGTACGATGAATAACTGTGGGAAAATTGCGCCAGCACCCATGTGGCTGGCGAAATCTTTGGCTAGTTGGTCGGCTGGACTCAAGCCAATAATTTTCAAAAAACCGAAATAGAAAAAAATGATAAATAGCGCCACGCGTGCGACCATGGAATAGTATTTCTGGCAAAAAGCGATAAATTTGGTGTCAAAGCGGTATAAAACACTCATGCTTTTATGGTAGCATACAACGTGCACCACTGGGCGAGGCTGAGCTGTGACGGTCGTAGCTCTGGCGAAATACCGACCTGTACGCGTGGCGTTTGCATGAAGAATTTTTGCTCGGCGAAACAACGACCCACAAACGCTCGGTAACTGGTTGATTCTCTTGTAGAGAGTAGTGCTTCATCCCGCTGCTTCAATTCAAGTAAGACCGTATCAACTCCAGGTGGCGGCGTGAAATCGGTTTTTCGAAGTGGTCGCCGAATCCGGGCGCTGAACCACGGACCAAACTGCGCACCAAGTTGCGACGTAAAGTGGTCGTCACCTGGTACAAGTTTACGAGCGAATTGTTTTTGAACAATGAGATACATGCTCTGTGGTCGCCGCTCGGTTTCCGTGAATTTGCGGACGATTTGGGCACTGAGAGAGAATGGAATATTGGCAAAGATTTTATAAGGTGCTTCAGGAAGGGGCAGGTTCATAATATCGGCTTCGACAATCGTGACGTTTTGTAAATGGCCGACATTTTGGCGTAATTTTGCCAGTGCCTGTAGCTCGGTTTCAACTGCCACGACTTTCAGGCAGCGCCGCGCCAGGGCATCCGTTATGATACCGCTACCCGCGCCGAGGTCATATACCAAATCATCTTTTCGGATATCGGAGTGTCCGATAAGTTCGGCCACTAGTTGAGGACTGGCCAGAAAATGTTGAGCATGCGTATGAAGACGTTTCATAGACTTCATTGTAACCTATGACGGTTTACCAGGGGTATGGAAAATAGTATAATGACCACTGATGCAAAAGATTCTGCTCTATTATAAATTCACACCGATTAAAGATCCGGTCGCAGTGACGTTATGGCAAAAAACGCTGACTGAGGGCTTGAATTTGCGTGGGCGGATTTTAGTGAGTGGGCACGGTCTCAACGGTACGGTTGGTGGTGGGATGGATGATTTAAAGAAATACATCAAAGAAACGAAAAAGTTTCCTGGTTTTAAGGATATCGTTTTTAAGTGGTCCGATGGTGGTCGCGATGATTTTCCGCGCATGAGTGTGAGAGTGCGACGCGAACTGGTTGGCTTCAAAAATAGCGAAGATGAATTCACGGTTGATGAAAGCGGCGTTGTCGGTGGTGGCGAACATTTGAAGCCGAAGCAAGTTCATGAACTTATCGAAAAGTATGGTGAGGACGTAATCTTTTTTGATGGCCGTAATGAACACGAAGCAAAGATCGGTAAATTCAAAAACGCGATCGTGCCGAACACTAACACCTCACGAGATTTTATCACTGAGCTTGAAAGTGACAAATATGATGATATCAAAGATAAAAAAATCGTCACCTATTGTACTGGTGGCATTCGCTGTGAAATCATTAGTATGATGATGAAAAAGCGTGGCTTCAAAGATGTTTACCAAATTGATGGTGGCATCGTGAAGTACGGTGAAGCATATGGTGATGATGGCCTATGGGAGGGCTCACTGCGCGTGTTCGATGATCGTATGACGGTTAATTTCTCCGATCATGCCAAGACTATTGGCGAATGCACGCATTGCGGCGGCAAGACGAGTAATTTTGAAAACTGCGCGCTTGCCAACTGCAATGACTTAGTATTGGTTTGCGAGACTTGCAAACAGAATCCCGATTTGTTATTTCATACTGAAGCCTGCAGACGGAACCACCGAGTTAAGACTGGTATGACTGCTTAAGTCAGTTACTCGCTCGCAATGTCGCGCTTGGTAAAACCAATGACACCGAGGCAAGCAAGAATCCCACCAATCACCACCAGCCAGACAATCGTTGACCAATCAGGATCTTTAACCGGTGAGGTTGAGACGTAGTGAAATAGTGATGTCTTTTCGACGAAGCTCGGCAGGGTAACGAGTGCTTTGAAAATATCAAGCATGTATGACCAAGCAATGACAATACCCATGCCAACAACAGCTATTCGCGGCCACAGACCGTAGATCAATGCACCAATACCGAGCACGGTAAGTACGACGGCAATCGGATTGAAGGCGCCAAGTAGTAGTGTGCGTAGAGTAAGGACGTCAATGCCTTCAACGCGAGCGATACCCCACGCCAGGAACGCTGCCGCAAATGCTATAAACGCAACGACGATAACGACGAGCGTTAATCGGCCAGCAAGCCAACGACTGCGCGCTACCGGTTGGACGAGAAGGTTGTCAAGATAGCCTTTGGCTTCATCGCGACGAATACTAGCGAGTAGCAGTGTCACCATGACGAGTAAAATCATCACAACGATGAGGTTGCCGATACCGATAAAAGCAATTGCCATATCATCAGACGAGTGACCGAGTTGGCCGATGATTTTCTGTGCGCCCGACGCGTCTTTGAGAATATCAACACTTAGCTTAGCGAGTCCTACGATAAGACCAGTGAAGGCTAATGTGCCGATCGTCCACCAGCCAAATGTCCAGCTCTGTTGGCGTACGGCAAGTGTCAACGGAGAACCAAGCAGGGAAAAATGTGATCGTGCGACATCAGATTCACGTAAGAGACTGGCGCCCATGTCGCGTCGCTCGGCCAAGAAAATGCCGAAGCCGATAAATAACACACTACAAAGCATTGGTGGTAATAGCCAAGCAGCGTGAGGTCCCAATACTGGATTAAGAAGGTCGGTCCAACCGAACGGTGTCAGATGCTTCAGCCAGTTCAGATCAGGATTACTATTACCCGCTCCACGAACGACAAATAGTAATAAAAGCGGCACTAGGCCGTACATGATGGCTCGGCCACGGGTACGTGCCAATTGGCTAGTAAAAATACCTAGTGCCGCAAAGACGACACCGGGCAAATAAACGCCGAGCATCAGAAGCGCTGCGTTTCCTGGTAATAAACCAATGTTTGGCAATTGGCCAAGACTAGCGAGTCCAACGAAAGCTAGTGCGAATGAAATAATCACGGAGCCGCTTAAACCCAGGAGAAGCTGAGTGCTGGCTCGTCGTTTTGTCGTGTTGCCACTCAGAATCGCCTCGAGCCGGCCGTCTTCCTCTTGGCCGCGCAGTAGTCGAGTGGTAACGAGTAGTCCCCAGATGGCAGTGACCATTGTCATCAATGTGATAGATTTATATATCGAATAACTCGCCGGTTCGGCAGCATTAGCTGTTTCACCAGCCATAAAACCAAGCGCTGGTGCGGCTTCAAGCGTTTTTACGAACGCTTGCCGCGCGGTAGCGCTCGGGTAAGCTTCGTTATACGCTGGACCTTGTGCACCCATCACGATACCGGCAATCAATCCGATAATGACTGCGCCGCGGATCGTTTGGCGAAAACCAAACCGACGTAATGCACGATTCGTCGAACGTTGAGGAGATATAGTGGTTGCCATTACTTTTTCTCAGCGGCCTTATGTGTGTCGGCTAGATTGGTTTTAGTGGTATAGATCGCTAAGAACAGTTCTTCCAACGACGGCTTACGGCTCAAAAAACTAAGTGGCTTGGCTTTGGCACAGACGGCTAGTAGCTCGTCGATCGAACCATTGACGTTGCAGCGTAAAAATGTATCATGTATTTCAACCCGGCTTACTCCTTTTAAGTGTGAAACATCAGGCGGCGTCCCTGGGAATGTCGCTTCAACGGTAATTGCTGATAGGTGACTGAGTTCGTCTAGTGTACCGAGTTCAACTAATTTTCCATCCTTTAGAACAGCCACGCGATCGCATAGTTCTTCGACTTCCTCAAGCATGTGCGAAGAAAGGAATACCGTCTGACCGTTTCGTTTAGCTTTCAGTACTTCATCGCGGAAAACTTTGGCCATGACCGGATCGAGACCGGAGGTCGGTTCGTCAAAGATGAGCAGTTTGGCTCGAGTAGCAAGCGCCGCGATGAGGGCGATTTTCTGACGGTTCCCTTTGGAATAATCGCGAATTTTCTTGTTGGGATCAAAATCGAACTTCTTCACGAGCACGGCCTGATAGTCATCATCAACAGAACCGTGAATGTTCGCTAGGAATTTTAACGTCTCGGCGCCAGTCAGGTTTGGCCAATAGCTCGTTTCACCCGGTACATAGGCGATGTCTTTGTGAATAGTCACGACTTGGTTACTGCTGTCGTGGCCAAATATCGTAGCCGTTCCATTAGTTGGTTTAATGAGTCCAAGTAGCAATCGGATGGTTGTGGTCTTGCCGGCACCATTTGGGCCGAGATAGCCTAGTATTTCACCCGCTTTAACGGTGATATTTAGTTGGTCGAGCGCGGCTTTTTTACCGTAAACTTTGGTAAGATTATGAGTTTTTATAATATCCACGAGAGTTCCTTGTTTATAACCCTATTCTTCCACTTTTACAATCAACATTCAATACTTAGACGCGCTGAAAAGCTAAAGTGCGCTCGTGCTATTCAGAGTATAATAAACATAAGGAGGTACGTATGAAATATATAGCAACGTTCGGTGGGCTCTCAACCAATGATCTCGCTACGAGCAAGCAATTTTATGAAAGAATCGGTGTCACAGTTGATGAAGAACCGATGGGACTCAAACTTTCACTCCATGGTGGTGCCGAAGTATTCATCTACGAAAAATCAGACCATCGACCAGCGACGTACACGGTGTTAAATTTTGTTGTCGAGAGTATCGATACAGCAGTTGACGAGCTCGTTGCGACGGGCGTGACTATGGAACGATACGATAACATGCCAGCACCACAAGATGAGCGTGGGGTACTTAGGGGCAAAGATGCGAATATGGGGCCAAATATTGCATGGTTTAAAGATCCAAGCGGTAATATTTTGGCACTGATAGAAGAATAAATGGTGAGGAGGTTAGTATGAGCAAACAAGTATTTATCAATCTACCGGTTAGTGATTTGGCAAAATCAACGGCGTTTTACGAAGCTCTCGGCTTTACGAAAAACCCCGCCTTTTCCGATGAAAAGGCGAGCGGCATGATGTGGTCGGATGATATTTTCGTCATGTTGATAACACATGATTTTTATCAACACTTCATTTCGAATAAAGCAATTGCCGATCCACATACGCAGTCTGGTGTGCTCCTTGCACTGAGCTTAGAAAGCAAAGATGCGGTGCAACAATTTGCCAATACGGCTAAAGCTAACGGAGGTAATTACTACCAGGTCGACATGGATGTGCCAGAGAATATGATGTTTGGCTACGAAGTCGAAGACCCTGATGGTAATCACTGGGAGCCAGTTTGGATGAACGAAAACTTTAATCCGCAGGAGTCATAAATATGTCACAGAAAATAACCCCGAGTCTATGGTTCGATATGAACGCTGAGGAAGCGATGAACTATTACTGCGAAGTTTTTCCAAATTCGCACATTAACCATATAGAGAAATATCCCGATGAGTCACTCGACGAGCATTTCAAAGGGATGAGCGGCAAAGTAATCAACGGACACTTCACGCTCGATGGCGTGGACTTCATCTGCCTCGATGGTGGTCCGACGTTCACATTCAACGAAGCCGTTTCATTCACCGTCACATGTAAAGATCAAGAAGAAATTGATTATTATTGGGGCAAACTTTCGCACGTACCGGCAAGTGAGCAGTGCGGTTGGTGTAAAGATAAGTTCGGCTTGAGCTGGCAAATCATTCCCGAAAGTATGAGCGAGTTATTGGCTCGGGGTCCAGCTGCTGTTCAGGCGATGATGCAGATGAAGAAAATCATCATCGCTGATTTGCAGCAAGCATAGGGATTAATATTGCTATAATCGTACCGTAACTATTATTCTTAAATAGATATCGCTACAATAAGAAGAATGGATAAAAAAATCGACTCAAAAATTAGCGCCGAACTGCGTAATCGGGCGGCGCTCGTCCAGCGGGGCAGCGCCAGGGCAGCAGTGCTAGGTGTTAATGACGGTTTGGTCAGTACCGTTTGTTTGGTAATTGGCGTGGCTGCTGCCCACGGTTCACAGGGCGCGGTTTTGACAGCAGGTTTCGCGGGTCTTCTAGCCGGTGCAATTTCGATGGCGGCTGGTGAATGGATTTCGGTCCGCTCACAGGTGGAGTTGTTCGGTGGTGTTTTGCAAGATTTAAAGCGGGCCATGAAAGAAGACAAAGATCATTTGATTCATTCGCTAGCTCACACGCTAGCTAGTCGTGGTATGGATATTAAGACTGCTCACCAGGCGGTGAGTGATATAGCCCGTAATGATGAACACTTCACAGCACTCTATACTGCTCAAGTGATTGGTATGAATCAGGATGAACTCGGTTCGCCGTGGCATGCTGCTTTTTCATCGTTCTTTTTGTTCATTGCCGGTGCGGCTGTGCCGATTATTCCTTGGCTCTTTACCTCAGGTAGTAAAGGTATCATCACCTCAATCATCATCACCTCAATTGCCGGTTTGTTTGTCGGTGGCTTTGTAGCAAGTTCAAGCGGCCGTAATCTCTGGTATGGGGCATTTCGCCAGTTGGCTATCATCATTGCCGCTTCGATTGTTACCTACGGTGTCGGTTCGTTGTTTGGCGTTGTCATCGGCTAGTCATATACTTATAACGTGAACCAAAGACTTGAAGCTAAACTGAAGACATTGCCACGTAGCCCTGGCGTTTATTTCCATAAATCGAAAGCCGGTGAAATAATCTACGTTGGCAAGGCGGCGGTACTTCGGAATCGAGTGCGCCAATATTTCCAATCAAAACGTGATATGGACATCAAAACTCAGGCTTTAGTGACGGAAATTGACGATACCGATTGGGTTGAAACTGAAAGCGAAATTGATGCGTTGTTCTTGGAAAGCGAAATGGTTAAGCGCTACATGCCACGGTTCAATATACTGTTGCGCGACGACAAGTCACAGAGCTTCGTGCGTATCGACACGAAAAACGAATGGCCGTATGTGAGTTTTACTCGCAATCCAAGTGATGATGGCGCGGATTATTTCGGCCCGTTTTACAATGGCTATGCCCTGAAGAAAGCTTTACGTCATCTGCGGCCGGTTTTTCCGTATCTCGTCAAGCCGTTCGAAAAACAAACCTCGCGGCTGGATGAGGATCTAGGTCTGAGCCCCAAGATAAGCGATGGCTCACAGGCATATAAAGCAAATCTACAGAAGCTCATCAGCTATATAAAAGGTAATCGAAAAGCACTTGCTGCCGAGATTGAAAAAGACATGAAATCAGCAGCTCGGCGACACGACTTTGAAGATGCTGCGCGCTTAAGAAACAAACTTTCGCATATGAAAGAGCTCCAGCGCCGGGTGATGTTTGGCGACCGGGAATTTCTCGATATCAGCAAGGATCGTGCGCTCGGTTTGTTGACCGAGTTACTTGGACTTAAGGCTGCTCCAGCGCGTATCGAGGGTTATGATATTTCGCACATGTCGGGTACGAACGTGGTGGCCAGTATGGTGGTGTTTACGAATGGCGTCAGCGATCGGGCTGAGTATCGCAAGTTCAAGATGATGAGACAAACCAATGATGACACAGCCAACATTCACGATACGCTACTAAGACGGCTAGGTGAAAAAAATCTAACAAGTTGGGGCAAGCCGAATCTATTGCTGATCGATGGCGGCAAAGGCCAATTAGAGGCGGCAATTCGTGCGCAACATGAACGTGGTGTGCAAATCCCAATTATCAGTATTGCGAAGCGTGAGGAAGAAATCATTATTTCTAAAGCTGGCTCGAATATCGATACGGCGTTTATTGAGAGTTTGCAAAAGAATCCGCGTAGCGGTATAGCGGTCGTGAACGAGAAAGCATATTATATTGTTAATCTTCACCCTGGGCAGCTCAATGCTGGCACGCATTCCAAAAATCTGCGCGGCGGCAATACGTTTTCAACCTACAGCGACGTTGTGAAGCTATTGCAACGAATCCGCGACGAATCACATCGTTTTGCCGTTAGTTATCACACGGTGTTGAAGCGTCAGAAACAAACAGCCAGTAACTTGGAAGAAATCCCCGGTATTGGTCCGGCGACGCGACGGAAGTTAATCCGTACTTTCGGCAGTCTGCGCAAAGTTAACGAAGCCACGCCAGATGCCATCGCCCAAGCAATCGGTCAAGCTAAGGCTGATGCTTTAGTGCGTTATTTGCCCCTATCGTAACGCTTATGATATAGTGACGCTAAATAAGGATGAAGGTATAGCGAGTGAGAACGACGAGATTTGACACACGAAATGGCTTTACAATCATCGAATTGTTGATCGTTCTGGCAGTTCTGGCAGTTCTGATATCACTTGGCTTCGTGGCGTATGGCAAATGGCGCACTCAGGCGGCGGGCAACGAAGTTAAAAGTGATTTAGCCGGTCTGGCTGCCGGTATGAGCCATTCTCGCAATTCCCAGAAAGCTTTTCCGGTGTTACGCGAAGATACTGAGTTTGACGATAGTGCATCAGCACGTAATACGTCAATCTATAAATCCGGCGCCAACGTTCGGCTTGTTTATAAGTTTGGTACTACTACGAAATATTGCGTCGAGGGAATCAGTCGTGCGAAGACTGATGTCGTATATCATATAGACTCGTCTGACGGCACCCAACCACAAGCCGGTCCATGCGTCAGGTAGTATGGTGGTATCGATAGATTTCTTTGAGCGCAATCGCCAACAGTTGGCCAGAAAATTACGTGGCGGACTAATTATCTTAACTGGTTATAGCGCCATGCAACGTGGTAATGATGCGGCTTTTCCGTTCGAGCAGGAAGCAAATTTTTGGTATGTCACCGGCATCGAACAACCTGGTTGGCAGGTTATAATTGACGGCACGAGCCACGAATCGTGGTTGATTGCGCCAGCGGTCGATGTGATCCACCAGTTGTTTGATGGTTCGCTCAGCTATGACGATGCTAAAAAAATCAGTGGTATCACCAAGGTTTTATCAGCTGATGAAGGCCTGACCATGCAACGGGCATTGGCCAAAAAACACAGTGTGGTATATACCGTCGATGAGCTCTCGCGCGAACATCTTAATTTCACACTTAACCCGGCTTTGCGACTACATAAACGTTCGCTGGAGCGGATCTTTAATGCTGTCCATGATTGCCACAAAGAGCTGGCAAGACTGAGGGCCATTAAGCAACCAGTCGAAATTGATGCGATTAAAAAAGCGATCCGCTTAACGATCAACAGTTTCGATACCGTTCGTCAGCAACTAAATGAATACCGTTACGAATACGAAATTGAGGCTGATTTTACGCATAGTTTCGGTAGGAAAGCCGGAGCGGGTCATGCTTACGATCCGATTATTGCCAGCGGCAAGAACGCCTGTACGTTGCATTATAGTCACAACACAGCTCGATTACGGTCACGACAGTTAGTATTAATGGATGTCGGTGCACGTCACGGTGGTTACGCAGCTGATATTACCCGGACATATGTGCGCGGTGAGCCGACCAAACGGATGCAGGCGGTTCATGCGGCGGTTGAATCTGCTCATCAGCAGATCATTGCGTTACTTGAGCCAAATTTGAGCGTGGAGCAGTATCAGCACGATGTCGAGGTCATCATGGCGGCGGCACTTGAGTCACTCGGTTTGCCAGTTACTGATTTGCGCCAATATTTTCCACACGCCGTCAGTCACGGATTGGGCATTGATGTGCACGATAGTCTCGGGCAGCCACGCTATTTCGAACCTGGCATGGTGTTGACGGTCGAGCCAGGCATTTACATTCCCGAAGAGGGCATTGGCGTGCGTATCGAGGACGATATTTTAATTACTGAAACCGGCCGTACGAATTTAAGTGCTGCTCTCTCGACAGGGCTATACTAATTTCGTATACTGATAGCAGTTTATGAGAAAACAATTTTCTGTCTTTTTGTTCCGTTGGTTTTTGAACGCCTTCGGATTGTGGTTATTCGTCAAATTATTCGGTACCGGTTTCCACAGTGACGAGATTAATGCCAGCTTGCCTGTCTTTCTTCTGGCGGGGTTGATTTTCTCAATCGTCAACGGTGTTTTGAAACCACTCATCGTCATTTTATCGCTTCCCGCGATTTTACTGACACTTGGGCTATTTATGCTTATCGTCAACGGTCTGATGGTCTACGTGTCACTGAAGCTCGCACCTGGTCTCAGTATGACGTTCGGTTATTCAGTCCTTACCGGAATCGTCCTCAGTCTGCTAAACTATATAGTAAGTAGCGCAGTGGAATTTCGGCGCGAATTACTACAAGAGGAGCGAAATTGATGAATATCGATACTATCTTACAAATCGTTATGCTGGTTTCGGCCGTACTTATGATTGTGTGTATTTTATTGCAACAGCGTGGTGCTAGTCTTGGTGCAGGCTTCGGTAGTTCTGGCGAGTTGTATACGACACGACGTGGTTTTGATAAGAACTTGTATGAAGCGACCATCGTATTGGCTGTTATTTTCGTACTCTCTATTCTAGCTGGACTATTGATACCGGCTTTTAACTTGTAGCCAAGGTCAATTTCGCCCACTATGGATGATAAAAAATCAAACTGGCAGCGCTTCCAACGACTGAGTTTCGATAGCCGAACGGTAGCTCGTCGCGCTCGTAAAGCCGAAACGGCCACTATACGTCATGCTCGGAAGTTTCTAGCGAGGCGACTCAACAACGCACTTGATGTCCGTCGTCACATCGTCCAGTGGTTGATTGGTGTCAGTCTTTTGATTATAGCGGTAGGTCTGCAGGTTGTCTGGATACAACACAGTTACACCAAGACGGTCGGCGTATCAGGGGGTACCTATGCCGAGGCGACTATTGGATCGGTTAAATCGCTCAATCCACTCTATGCTTCATCGAGTACCGAGACATCGGTCAGTCGGCTAGTGTTCTCGTCGTTACTGCAGTATGATCCAACCGGTCATTTATCGGGCGACCTGGCGAAGAAAGTCGCCGTCGATAAATCCGGTAAGGTTTACACGGTTACGCTGCGCAATAATATTCACTGGCATGATGGTACGACGCTGACCGCTAATGATGTCATCTTCACGCTCAATCTCATTCGCAATCCGGTCGTTCGTTCGCCACTTAGGAACCAATGGCGCGACATTCCAGCTGAAGCACTCGATCCAACAACCGTGCAGTTCACGCTGCCATCGGTCTATGCGGCGTTTCCACACGCCCTGACATTTCCGGTATTACCAGAGCATTTATTGGGATCGGTTGAACCAAGCGAATTGCGTGAAAACGCGTTCAGTTTGTCACCGGTTGGCAGTGGCCCGTTTCAGTTCAAGCTATTGCAAACCGATGGCAACCAGCGGATCGTCAATCTAATAGCCTTTAAGGATTACTTTCGTGGTACGCCGAAAATCGGCCGATTCGAAATTCATGGTTTTGAAACTCCGGCCGACATTACCGCCGCTCTCAAAAGCGGTCAGGTAAACGCCGCGGCTGACTTACCAAGTGCACCGAGCCTTAGCAGTAAACAAGATTACCAACTCACAACCAGGTCGTTAAATGATGGCGTCTATGCGTTTTTCAACACGTCACGTCCGGATTTGAAAGACAAAACTGTCCGTCGGGCGTTACAAGAGGGCTTGGATGTAACGGCGCTCAGAAAATCACTCGGTGACAATACGATCTCGCTTGACCTACCGTTCGTGGCTGGACAACTCGATGGTGTCAGTCTGCCAACCGTACCTAGCTACAATCAAAAAACAGCCGAACAACTTCTCTCTAAAGATGGCTGGCAACAAAAAGGCGAATTCCGTTATAAAAAAGGTAAGCGATTGACGCTCAACGTCGTCACGATTAAAAACTCACGCTATGAAATCATCACAGCGGCTATGAAGAAAGATTGGCATGCACTAGGGGTCGATGTACAAGTTGCAACGGTCGATCTGCAAGACCCAGCTCAGGATTTTCGCCGTAATACTTTGCAGCCGCGAGCCTACGATGTCTTGGTGTACGAGATTTCCATCGGTGCCGACCCAGACGTCTATGCGTTCTGGCACTCTTCGCAGGTTGGTGAACGTGGTTTGAACTTGTCAGTATATCAAAACCCAATTGTCGATGACGCCTTGGCTAGCGCTCGTAGCCGTAATGAGCCAGAGCTACGAGATTTGAAGTATCAAGCCTTCGCTAAGCAATGGGTCAGTGACGTGCCAGCAATCGGCTTGTATCAGTCGCAGCTTAATTATGTTGCCAACAATCAACTTAGTGCCATAAAACCTGGCCAGAAACTGATTTCAAGTTACGACCGTTATGCAACCGTACTCTACTGGACGGCTGCTCGCGGTTCGGTTTACAATACACCGTAATTTAAGTTATAATCAGTCGGGTTCACCCTCGTTAATAATGCATAACTAATGACGGACGGCTGCGTGAAATATGAATAGTTTGTAGACGCGCGTTAGTTATATCGTCTGAGATGACATAAAACTAATAGTTCTTCGTAAAGTAAGTATGCACTGGTGGCGGAATTGGTAGACGCGTCAGCTTGAGGGGCTGGTGCCCTTCGGGGCGTGGAAGTTCAAGTCTTCTCCAGTGCACCAAATTGAAAACGGCTCATCGAGGCAGCGAAAGCGACCTAGGGAGCTATTTTTTATTTGATTTTTCCGAATAGCCGATAATCAATCGCAACGAATCTTCGAATTCATCATAACCAGCCACGGCATCTGCGAGTGTTTCTTGTATACTTCGACTCATCAACGGATATTCTTCCCGTAGTGCCTTACTCCAAATAAAATCTTTAACTTCGTCGAGTGACGGGGCGGCTTGTTCTTCGATGACGTTACCGAAGACAAAGTGAACAACCGTGCTAACCAGCAAATTGGCTTCCTTTAACTCGATACCAGCACTCAATAGTGATTGCATGGAGACTTCAAACAACTTCATCAACGTGACGGCTGGGTACAGGTGCGCGCCAGCTACTACACGAGCACCGTCGCGGTGGGCTTGCATAGCATGGCGTAACCGGTTACAGATTCCAGCCAACCAATCTTGCCAAGGCTCGTCATCACGGCGCGGTATAAGCTCTTTGAATTCAGCTCGCAGAATTGCTTCAGCCATATAGTCAATCAATGATTCCTTGTTTTTAAAATGCCAATATAATGCCGGTGCTTGCATGTCCAATCGGTTGGCAACTTTTCGCAATGATAGATTATTCAAACCTTCTTCATCGAGTAGTTCAAGCGCAGCGTCGATGATCTTTTGTTGACTGTCGTTTGGCACGTGACGAGCACGTGTTAGCCGTTCGCGGGCGCGTTCGAATCGCTTATCAATTAGCAGGCGTCGATGATCTATCTGTTCATGCATACGCATGCGCTGTTGCTCAAGCTTTTCAAGTCGCCGGTCGTGTTTACTGTCATCATCCATTGTAGTTTAGTATAGCAGTTGACAACAAAATTTAACAGTGTTAAATTAAGAATAACTAATCATTAACACTGTTAAGGAGCGTATGAAAAAAACAGCAAAACTAGCAGTCGATGCTCGAGGGCTCGTTAAGACATTCGGTGATAACCGGGCGGTTGATGGTGTCGACTTACAAGTACCAACCGGCAGTATTTATGCCGTGCTGGGTCCGAACGGCGCCGGTAAAACTACCGTCATAAACATGCTTGCCACTCTATTGAAACAAGACGCCGGTAGTGCCAAAATCTTTGGCCATGATGTTGAAAAGGAGCCGCAAATCATCCGGCAGCTTATCGGCGTAACTGGCCAATATGCCTCAGTCGACGAAAATATGTCAGCCGTCGAGAACCTAATTATCTTTTCGCGCCTGCTTGGTCTCAGTAAAACCGAGGCTCGTCAAAAGACAGCCGAATTATTGGAAGAGTTTAGTCTGACCGAAGCTGCCAAACGGCCACTGTCGAAGTTTTCCGGAGGTATGCGCCGCCGACTTGATTTGGCTGCTAGCTTGATTGCCCAACCACCCCTGATTTTCTTAGACGAACCAACCACTGGCCTCGATCCGCGTACCCGCAACCAAATGTGGGACACGATTCGCCGATTAGTTGCGACTGGCTCGACGGTCCTTTTAACAACCCAATATCTTGATGAGGCCGATCAATTGGCCGATCGCATTGCGGTTATCGATCGCGGTAAGGTTGTGGCTGAGGGTACGGGCAAGGAGTTGAAAGCTTCAATTGGCACCGCTACGTTGCAGTTGCAACTCGAAACGGCAAAAGATGTCAGCGAAGCTTCAAAACTTGTTCAGAAAGTACTTGGCGTCAAACCAGCTACGCCACGCGCCGGACATTTGACGGCACCGATGGCTGACCCTGACAAGGTAACTGATTTATTAGTTGGTCTGCGTACTGCTGGTATTCACCTCAGCGGAGTCAGTGTGCAAGAGCCAACGCTCGATGAAGTGTTCCTAACGTTAACCGGTAATGTAAAACCAGAAAAGAAAGGTAAAAAGTAATGGCCTCAACTCAAATTATGCCAGGCGCTGAGCGTCAGCTTGTCAACCACACCAGCTTACGTCAATCGGTCAGTAATTCACTGACGATGGCCTACCGTGGCGTCTTGAAAATTCGTCGCACTCCGGAGCAATTGTTTGACGTCACGTTCCAGCCGATCCTATTCACGTTGATGTTTACCTATATTTTCGGTGGTGCTATAGCCGGTGACGTAGCGAGCTACTTGCCGATTATCATTCCCGGTATTTTGATTCAAACCGTTATTACCACCTCCGTCGTAACGGGCGTTCAGCTGCGGGAAGATATGGACAAGGGAGTTTTTAATCGTTTCAAGTCACTGCCGATTGCACGGATTTCGCCGCTGGCTGGTGCATTGTTGGCTGATACCATCCGCTATGGTATTGCGACAGTTCTGACTTTCGTGATGGGCTACATCATGGGTTGGCGGCCCGATGCTGGGATTCTTGGCGTGGTTGCTGGCGGTCTGCTAACAGTTGCGTTCGCTTGGTGTATCAGTTGGATCTTCGCGTTTTTCGGCGTGTTGGCTCGCAGTGCTTCGAGCGTACAGGGGATTTCACTGTTAATTCTGTTTCCATTAACATTTCTTTCAAACGCTTTCGTACCAGTTGATACTATGCCAACGTGGTTACAATGGTTCGTGAACGGTAACCCGATTTCACATCTGATTACTGCTGTCCGAGAGTTAACCAGTGCCGGTACGCTTGGAGTAGATTTTTGGCTGTCACTACTTGGTGCTGCCGTTGTTGTCGCTATCTTCGCGCCACTGACGGTTCGTGCCTACATGCGCAAAGCTTAAAACGAGGGAGCCATCTGTTATAATTGTCGTGGATGGCGCGTTGGCGGAGCAGTTACGCAGCGGTCTGCAAAACCGCGTAGACGGGTGCAACTCCCGTACGTGCCTCCATATGCGCGGATGGTGGAATTGGTAGACACGAGAGACTTAAAATCTCTTGACCATTACGGTCGTGCGGGTTCAAGTCCCGCTCTGCGCACCACATCTGATTCAATTCGACGTCATATGCGTCGAATTTTTCACGCTAAAATGCTATAATGAAACTACAATCAAACTATACGAGGGGATAAGAAAACATGACTATTCTATGGATAATTCTCGGCGTCATCGTCGTAGTAGCACTGTTCCTGTGGCTGACCTACAATTCACTAGTAACGCTACGTGTTCGGGTCGATGAAGCCTGGAGCGATATTACGGTACAGTTGAAGCGTCGGCTCGACTTGATTCCAAATCTGGTCAATAGTGTTAAAGGTTATGCTGCGCATGAAAAGACTGTCTTTGAAGAAGTTACTGAGGCTCGTGCTAACGCGCTGAATGCCAAGGGTGTTAAAGAGACGGCTGCGGCTGAGAACCAATTCGAAGGTGCTTTGAAGAGTCTGTTTGCCGTAGCTGAAGCCTATCCGGACCTCAAAGCTAGCCAGAACTTCATGGAACTGCAGAACGAGCTGGTTGACACCGAAGATAAGATCCAGGCATCCCGCCGTTTCTATAACGGTGGTGTTCGTGATCTCAATACTAAGATTCAGATTTTTCCAAACAATGTTTTTGCCAGCATGCTTGGTTTTAAGAAGCGTGAATTCTTTGAGCTCGATGAAGCCGAAACAGCTCAAGCTGAAAAACCAGTCGACGTTAAGTTTTAACGTAAGCAAAGCAAGCTAAGCTAACTTTTATGTACGGAGCAATCGCAGCCAACAAACGAAATACCATCTTTATCATGGCCGCGTTCATCGGCTTGATTAGTGCTATCGGCTATCTCGTTAGTTTATATTTCGGAAACACGTCGATTACCTTGTGGGTTATTGCCGGTGCAGCGATTTACAGTTTGATTCAGTATTTCGCGGCCGCTAAGCTCGCGGTTGCCATGACCGGGGCAAAAGAAATCGTGAAACGTGATAATCCCAGACTATTTCGTATCGTCGAAAACTTGGCTATCACGGACGGATTACCAACACCGAAGATATATATCGTTGATGATCCGGCACCGAATGCCTTCGCGACAGGCCGTGACCCGAAACACGCTATCGTGGCTGCAACCTCAGGGATTTTGGAAATCATGGACGACCGCGAGCTTGAGGCGGTGATGGCGCATGAAATGAGTCATGTTAAGAATTACGACATTCGTATCAGTATGATCGCCTTTGGCTTGGTCAGTGCTGTCGGTATTTTATCGGACATCGTGATGCGGATGATGTTCTTCGGTGATAACCGTAATAACAACGCGAACCCAATCGTTTTGGTGCTGGGAATCGTAATCGTTATTTTGGCGCCGATCATGGCGGCGATCGTACAGATGGCAATTAGTCGGCAGCGTGAATATTTGGCAGATGCTAGCGGCATCATGACGACGCGTGACTCCGAAGGCTTGGCCAGTGCACTCGAGAAACTAGAGGAGTATGGCCAACCAATGCGGCGTCAATCCACCTCAACGGCCCATTTGTTTTTCAATAATCCACTGAAGCCTGGTAGTTTGGCAAAGTTGTTTAGTACGCACCCACCTATTCAGGATCGCATTGCCAGGTTGCGTGCTAACGCGAATAAATTTTAAAAATCCATGGCGACTACGAAAAAAAAGACGATCAAACGAAAATTAGCTACTGAAAAAGTCGCGTCACTTTCAAGGCGTCAAAAAGTAGTAGCCAAGTGGCGACGCGTACAAAATCGTCGTCGTCAGTTCTTAGGCCGTCGTCCGCATCGCAGTTTTCGCCGGACGAAGCGGCGTGATTATGTGCGTTCGTTAAAATTACCAGGCTATGTTAGTTTTACCGGTGAAGTCTTCAGAACATTACGAGTTCACAGACGAACTTTTTTCTATCTGATTCTTTTATATTCACTACTTAGCATATTCTTAGTTGGTCTAGCCTCACAAGATACATTCAATCAATTGTCAGATACACTCAAACAAACCGGTGGCGATATTTTAAGTGGCACGTGGGGTCAGATTGGCGGTGCGGCGTTATTACTTTTTGTCGGAGCCAGTGGAAACTTGAGCACTCAACCTAGTCAGTCACAACAGATCTTTGGAGCACTTCTTTTAATCTTATTATGGCTAACCACGGTGTGGTTGCTACGAGCGTTCCTAGCCGGAAAAAAACCACGGTTACGTGATGCTATTTATAACAGCGCTGCACCACTAATATCAACACTACTATTGTTTATATTGCTTTTAGTTCAGCTATTACCGCTTGGGTTCGCTTTACTTACGTTTGCGGCCTGGTTTACGACTGATGGGGCTATCGCGATGTTATTTAGTCTCGGTGGCGCACTACTTGTCTCTCTGTCATTTTACTTCATAGTGAGTACACTGATGGCCTTGGTCGTGATAACACTACCAGGTATGTACCCTTGGCAGGCAATTAAAACGGCGGGTGATTTGGTCGTTGGTCGTCGACTTCGTCTATTGTTACGCTTTTTGTGGGTCTTCTTCGTAGTCATCATTGCGTGGGCTGTGACTATGATTCCATTGATAATTTTTACGAAGTGGTTGCAAGATGCGGTTACATGGACAGCCTGGATTCCGATTGTACCTCTAGCCTTTTTGATCCTCTCATCGATGACTATATTGTTTGTCGCGAGCTACGTATATCTGCTCTATAGGAAGGTAGTTGACGATGGTAGTGCACCCGCCTAAGGATCGTGTCGCTGAATTGCGCCAACTCCTGAATCAGTACAGTTATGAGTACCATGTGATAGATACACCGTCTGTCAGTGACGCCGTGTACGATAGCCTATTTAGTGAATTGAAGAAGATCGAGACGGACTTTCCAGATCTCACTACACCCGATAGTCCGACGCAGCGAGTTGGTAACGAACTAAAGGGCGGTTTTCAAAAAGTCCGTCATAGTTCGCGCATGTTAAGTCTGAATGACGTTTTTGACCGCAGTGAAGTAGAGGCTTGGGTGAAGCGGATGGATAGGTTATTGCCTGGTCGGACGCATGAATTTTTCGCCGACATAAAAATGGACGGGCTGGCTTGCGCGTTGATTTACGAAGACGGTTCGTTGGTGCGAGCTATAACGCGTGGCGATAGTTTTATCGGTGAGGACGTGACGAACAATGTTCGGACAATCACTAATGTGCCACTTCGACTGCGTAAAGATAAAGATTTCGAACAGTTCTTAGGTGGTCGCACAGAAGTCCGTGGTGAGATCGTGATGCTAAAGAGCGACTTCACAAGGCTTAATGAAAAGCAGCGTGCGGCTGGCAAGCCAGAATTCGCGAATCCACGCAACTTAGCGGCCGGCACGATCCGACAGCTCGATCCGAAACTTGTTGCCAGGCGTCCGTTGACGTTCGTTGCCTACGACCTTCTACGCGACTATCCGGCGGATGTGCCGACGAACATGTTCGCCTATGAAGCAATTTCGGCACTCGGCATTCGTCGTAACCAGCAAGCCCGAACGTTCACGAGCGTCGGTGATGTCATGCGTTTCGTTGATGAGTGGGATAAAAAACGCCATGACCTACCGTTCAATACCGATGGATTGGTCGTGAAAGTCAATGATCGTGTTCAGTTCACCGATCTTGGCATTGTCGGTAAGCAACCACGCGCGGCGGTGGCGTATAAGTACGCGGCTGAACAAGCCACAACTATCGTCAAAGATATCGTCATTAGTATTGGGCGAACTGGCGCAGCAACGCCCGTCGCCGTCTTCAATCCGGTCCAGGTCGCCGGCACGACCGTCCGACACGCTAGCCTGCACAATGCCGACGAAATCATCCGCAAAGATATCCGTATTGGTGATACGGTCGTCATATTCAAAGCTGGCGATATCATTCCGCAGGTCGAGAGCGTCGTCAAGGAGTTGAGACCTAAAAATGCCAAACGGTTTGATTACGAATCGGCGCTAACGCAGCAGTATCCGGAGCTGCAGTTTGAGCGTCAGGGTGAAGATGTCGTTTATCGTCTCAAGGGCAGTTCTGGCGATTTGATTTTGAAACGGTCGCTTGAATATTACGCGTCAAAAGGCGCGCTTGATATCGATACACTGGGTGAGAAGAACGTCGTAGCGCTGGTTGAAGCCGGTCTCGTAAAAGATATTGCCGACATCTATACATTAACCGTGGATGAGCTTTTGCAGCTTGACCGTTTCGCCGACGTCTCCGCACGTAAACTAGTGAGCGCAATTCAAGAGAAGAAAAATCCGCCGCTAGAAAAGTTTATTCTTGGTCTTGGTATCCGTCATGTTGGTGCGCAAACGGCGATTGATCTCGCGAATAAATTTACATCAATTGAAGCGCTACAAGTGGCGACGATCGAAGAACTTGAAACGGTCGAAGGTATTGGGGGGGTCGTGGCCGAATCAATCATTGCTTGGTTCGCCGACGAAGATAATATAATGCTGCTTGAAAAATTTCGTCGCCTTAGTATTAGGCCGCATTTTGAAAAGAAGACAGGTAAGTTTATTGGTCAGAATTTTGTCATCACCGGAATATTAGAAACAATGTCACGCGATGAGGCGGCTGATAAAATCCGTAGCCAGGGTGGCTCTTTCCAAACCGGCGTCGCCAAAGATACAACGTATTTAGTAGCTGGCGGTAAGGTGGGTGCGAGCAAGCTAAAGCAAGCTCAGAGTTACGGTACGAGCATTATTGATGAGAAAAAGCTAAAGAGACTACTTGATGAGTAATATTACGCCAGGCACCTACGTTCATTATAAAAGTGAGACGATGCGCTATGAAGTAGTCGGGATTGGTAAGAATACTGAAACAAATGAAGAGTACGTGGTTTACAAACCGCTCTACGAAACGGACGCAAATACTGATTTTTGGGTGCGGCCGTACGAAATGTTCATCGGTAGCGTTGAAGTTAACGGGAAATTAATTTCTAGATTCAAGAAAATCAATTAGAGTATACTAAAAACATGTCCGAAAAACGTGCGACCCAATTATCAATCATCGCCAAGAATCTGACTATCGTAAAAGGGAAGTCACCGATTTTGAATTCCTTGTCGTTCGAAGTTAAATCAGGTTTGATTACCGGTCTGCTCGGGCCGAGTGGTGCCGGTAAAACGACTCTGATCCGATCAATCGTAGGCGTACAGACGACGACTAAAGGGTCGTTGTCTGTACTAGGCTTAAAAGCCGGCGATAAGCGGCTGCGCCCACGGATTGGCTATGTCACGCAAGCACCGGCGGTCTATACCGACCTGACTGTCTTTCAAAACTTGCGCTATTTTGCGACACTAGCACGCGCTCCACTGAGCCAAGTCAAGCAAGTTATTCGTCAGGTAAAACTCGAAGCTCAGGAGAAGCAATTAGTTGAAACGCTATCTGGTGGTCAGAAAACCCGTGTTTCTCTGGCGGTCGCACTGCTTGGTGACCCCGACTTGCTCGTACTTGACGAACCGACGGTTGGCCTTGATCCGCTACTTCGAAAAGAACTATGGCAGCTTTTCAAAGAGCTAGCGGCTGACGGTAAGACACTGCTCGTATCATCGCACGTTATGGATGAAGCTGAACACTGTGATGAATTGTTGCTGATTCGTGGCGGTGATCTTTTATGGAATGATACGAAAGATAAATTACTCCAAAAGACTAAATGTCGCTCTGTCGAAGACGCATTCCTAAAGATCGTGGAGGAGAAATAAGATGTATCACCTGCGGACTACTAGCGCCACGTTGACGCGTATTATGCGGCAACTGGCTCATGATCGTCGCACGCTTGCGCTGCTATTCATCGTGCCGTGTGTTTTATTGTCATTGCTGCGTTGGATGTTTAACGACAACCTAACGGTTTTTAACTCAATCGCGCCAGCCTTACTTGGTGTTTTTCCGTTTGTGCTAATGTTCATTATTACGTCTATCACTACATTGCGCGAACGTACCAACGGTACAATGGAACGGCTTATGGCGGCACCGATCGGTCGGCTCGACATCATACTCGGCTACATGGGCGCATTCGGATTGGTGGCGATCGTCCAGGCACTACTAGCAAGCGGCTTGGTGCTTTACGGTTTCAACTTGGATGTAGCTGGTCCGGACTGGTTTTTGGTGTTAGTGGCCGTACTCGATGCTTTGCTCGGTACGGCGCTCGGTTTGTTTGTCAGTGCGTTTGCGAAAACCGAATTCCAAGCCGTGCAATTCATGCCAGGTTTCGTGTTGCCACAATTGCTCGTCTGCGGGTTGTTCATACCACTAGAGCGGATGCCGGATTTACTTGAATCGATCGCCTATTTTTTGCCGCTGACTTATGCAGTCGATGCGCTTAATCGCGTCGTGACTGAGGTTACCATAACGCAGGAAAGTTGGCGTGATGTCTGGGTGGTGGTTGGATTCATTATTGCCGCCATCGTGCTTGGTGCGTTGACACTTAGGCGCAGGTCAAAATAAGATGGGTCACGTGAGGGATAAAGCCAGGCGGACATTCATCGGTATCGTAGGTGGCTTTGTGCTGCTGGTTGGTATCATCGCGATTCCCTATCCCGGCCCGGGTTGGTTAATTGTTTTTGCAGGTTTAGCAATTTTAGCAACTGAGTTCGAGAAAGCCCAGCGGGTACTTGATTACGCCCAAAAAGAATACGACAATTGGCAAGGTTGGTTGCGCAAACAATCACGTTTTATTCAAGTGATATTCTTTCTCGTCACTGCCGTTATTGTTATAGTGACACTTTGGTTGCTCAATGCCTACGGTATACTAAATCATTTGTTCAATCTCGGCTTAGATTGGGTAGATTCTCCGTTTTTTAATTAACCCCGTATAATAAAATACATGCCGCGTCCACGAAAAACCAAACCAAAGAAACTATCGAAGCGCCAATATTTCGGTGCAATTCTAAGCGTCGCTAAAATTACGTATAAAGCCGCTCCGATAGCGGTCGTGGTACAGTTTGGTGGTGCGATTATCAGCGCAGTCCTGCCAATCGTCACTTCATACTTCGCCGCCTTGACGACGACAGCACTCGCCGAAGCCTATGCAGGCAATGTGCAATCGGGTGACAAAGCTATGGTATACGTTATTATCACGGCGCTGCTGGGAATAGTTTGGACGGCCTGGAATAGTATTGCTCAGTATGTCAATGCTAGCATGCGCTACAAAGTTGAAGTTGCTATGAATGATCAGATGTACGAGCATTTTCTGGCGCTTGATTTCTGGCGTTACGACGATAAAGACACTGCCGATGTTTTTGATCGTGCTTCACAATTTGCCAATTTCTTTCCGTATGTATTCGATCGTTTGGCTGGCGTGATGACGCAGTTTATCACTATGGTTGCCGGGTTATTGGCTCTGGTGTTGGTTAGTTGGTGGCTCGGACTCATCATGATAGTGGCGGTTGTTCCTGGTGTATATATCCAATTCAAACTCTCAAAGGCACAGACTGAACATTGGAATGAGAATGTGGAGACCAGACGCGCCCGCAATATGATTGAGTACCGGTTGTTGCAGCAGCCAAAATATATTGCCGAACTCAGACTATATGGTATCGTTCGACATCTCCTTGACTTGCGGATTTCACTACGCGACAAGGACGAAAAGGAACGGATCGACTTTGAACGACGTTACGTTTTCAAGCGGCTCGGTGCCGATGCGCTCGAGGCAGGGGCTGAAGTTGTCGCCCTGCTATTCACCGTCGTCCAAATCATTCATCGTCAACAACCAATCGGCCAGTTCCTCTACGTGCAACAGGTAGTTTCGCGAGCACTCCAAGGTGCGGGTAATTTCGTATCTCAAATGAATAATATTGATCAGGATTTGGCAAATTTGTTCGATTATCAACGGTTCATGGAGCTGCCGGAGCGCGATGGTGGTACGGCACACCTGGAACACGTACCAGACCGAGTAATGCTCGACCACGTTTCGTTTCATTATCCATCGGCAAAAATTAAGGCGCTGAGCGATGTGACATTAACGATCGAAAAAGGTCAACATGTCGCGATTGTCGGTGAGAACGGTGCTGGTAAATCAACGCTGATAAAGATTTTACTCGGTTTGTATGATCCGTCCGACGGTCGAGTTTTGATTGACGATCAGGATCTTAGCACGCTCAAAATTAGCGATTGGCACCATTTGCTTGGTGTGCTGCAACAAGATTACCTGGCTTATTGGTTCGCCGATGCGCGCGATAATGTGTATTTCGGTGATGTCAGCGAACCGCTTGATAGTGCTCGTTTCGATCAGGCAATCGATCGGGCCGAAGCTAGGAAGTTCCTAGAGAAGCTGCCGCAGAAATTCGACACCTACCTGACACCGTGGATGGAAGATGATGATGGTAACAATGGCGTCGATTTATCGGGCGGCCAGTGGCAGAGGCTAGCGCTGGCACGTAATTTCTATCGCGATGCGCCGATTATCATCCTTGATGAGCCAACTTCAGCCATTGACGCTTTGGCGGAAGCCCGTATTTTCGAACACCTGTTCGCCGATCGGAAGCGCACGGTTATAACCATCAGCCATCGCATGACGACGGTGGAAAAAGCTGACATCATTTATATGATGCAAGAGGGTAGGGTGGTGGAACGCGGTACACATGCCGAGCTGGTCAAGAAAAAAAGCGCTTACTATACCATGTTCAAATCGCAACTTCGTGATAACTAAAAAGAACCTCGTCGTTTAAGACGAGATTCTCTTTGACTGGAGTGATTACCAGCTGCGTTGACGGAATGAACCACCGCCGCCATTGCCAGAATCACGCTGTGGGCGATCTTCTTTCGGGCGGGCCAGTGAAACGTTGATGGTACGACCATCAAGTTCCTTACCGTCGAGTTGGTCAACAGCTTTTTGGTTGTTGGCTTCGTCAGTGTATTCGACGAATCCGAAACCTTTGCTGCGACCGCTGTCGCGATCGGTAATCACACGTGCACTGGCGACTTCGCCAATTTGCTCAAAATGAGCTTTCAAACTATCATCCGTAGTGCTGTAAGCTAGGCTACCGATGAAAAGATTTTGCTGTGCCATGAAATGGATACTCTTTTCTTGTTACTTGTTACGTCAGATCGACCATGCGGCGAACTTTTTCAAGAAAATGTATCCTAATAAAGAAGGAAAACACTCGCTTCGCGTATGCTTCTGAACAAGACTATTTAAGCATGATTTTAAGAAATATACTAGCATAAGCTTGAAAATCCAAACCGCTTGGCGCATAATGGTTGTCAAGCTGGTACGCAACAAGGGGTACCCTTGCGTATAAAACAAACACGTCGAAAACAAAATCGTGCCCCGGGTGGGCGCGTAACAGCTAACAAAGATTCGCTTCTGGAAACAGAGGCGAATTTTTGTTACAATTGGTTGTGTTTCTGCTACGAGCCACAAGGTGAGCTTTAGGAGAAGGAGCAAGATTTTGAGTTTATCTCAAAATCGAAGTGGAAAGGTAAGCCCTTCCTGAAAAATGGGGCATTGGCGCAGTTGGCTAGCGCGCTTCCATGGCATGGAAGAGGTCATCGGTTCGAATCCGATATGCTCCACCATATTTAGATTCTCAAAATTTCTTACGTTCAAACTTGTAACAATGCTTATGTTGATGTATAAGTGGGGTATTATGATAGGCACATATAAACATCAACACACTGATAAAATTAAACAGAAGCGAACCAATGGTTGGGCCTCTCCTGCCTTCACCATCGTCGAACTCCTCATCATCATAGCTACTATCGGTATTCTCA
>CAYSAD010000006.1:0-41779 GCA_964428955.1 uncultured Candidatus Saccharibacteria bacterium
CCTGTGTAGCTGGGCCGCAGTCGGCAGCACCATAAACTGGGATTGAAACCAGCTTTGATCCATCGTTGAGTATGTTATTCTCCACAGAGATCTCTTTTTTGGCGATCTTCGCAGCCTTGTAGAGGTAGTCGACCTCACCATCTTTAAAGAGTCGATTCCAGTGATACTTCACTGTTTCTGGGTGAACCGGTTCAGTCTCGTTGAGCATCTTGCCAACCTGACGCATCGAAAAAGTAGACAGATCTTGGTCCTTGATGAGCTTTGCGAGTTGCTGGCGTGTGCTATTCATACTCCTAGTGTACGAGAATCGTTAAAAAGTGTCAAGGAGTGTCAATAGATTCTATTGACAATCTTAAAGACACTCGTTATTATCAGTGGTGAATGTACGTGTTTTAAAGTCATGAGGCGAATACGAGACGGCTCAGGATCGAACACGAAGTCTGACCAACCGGGGAAGTTAGGCTATGAAATACCGATTATGCCACAATATGTTCGGTAATGTTCTGTCAGCCCCTGCCAAGCCATTATATGGACGCAATAACCAAACCTCACCTCTGTTGAGGTTTTTGTTTTTTGTGACCCCCCAATTCATTCATATTCACCACCTCTGTAAAAAAGTTCGATTCCGGTTGCCCGTCTTGTGCTTCCGGACATAGATTGTCTAGCTATCTAAGTCTTGTTTGATGATCTCTTTTCGGAGCCAGAGCCTGTCCGTAACTGCGACCGAGTCATCGAATTCCACATTGAGCAAATGGGATAACCAGGCCTGCGTGTCTTGTTGATTTGAAATAATATAATTCTTATTCTCATTAACGCTAATAAGATTAATCATCCAGTTGGAGCTGAGTTCTACCATTGCACTTTCTAGCTCTTCCTTAGAGTTGTTGAGTAGCTTTTTGCCATCCCATACTACTAGCTGTCCGAATTTAAGTTCGATCGGATGTGATTTAAAGGACACTGTCTTTGTATCATTCTTGAGAGAGCCCGCAGGATCACCCGTGATGTCTTTTTCGCAATCAGTGAAGTATATTGAAGTCCATTCTGCCGGAAGTTCTGCTTTGGCCAGTAGGGCCTTGTAGGCATCATGATCACGCTGAGTCGTGATGACCGCCCCGAAATTGAGTGTATTGTCTAGTATTCCGCACACAAGTAGCCTTGCGCTCAACTGGCTCATATTCTTAAATTGACCTGCCGCCACCCAGCGTTCGTAGATTTGGGTGCAAGCTGCACCGACAAATTCTATGTCAGCCTTATCACCGATACGTTGCCGCCAGAAATCTTCATACCCCACATGGTGATCAATGACCTCGACGACTTTATCTACATCAACAATCTTATCGAGGAATTGCGGCTCAGATACATCTACGATAATGAATTCATCACCTTCCGTAGGGTTGTATTCTGAGAGGAGAGAGGCTCCCCAAGATTGAACGACCGCCGGAATACTCTCATTCAACGTAGCCGTGCTAACAGCCACAGCATCAGCTCCTTGTAAAATGAGTAGTTCAGCGTAAGCAATACTGCATGCGTATGCGTCAATGTCTAAGTAGGATAATCCAGATGTTATGATTTTCATTTTGTAATCTTTCTTACTATAAGTTTACCAGACTCAATGACACCGATCTCAAAATACTTATTATGCAATAAACCGGTTTGGTACTTGTCCAGGAGCTGCTGCCACGAGAATTCTGAAAGTCTACAGGTGTAATCTGTAGACCTTTTTGCTACTATTAACGTAATGAATAGTGGTATTTCAATCACCCTTATTGGTTCATTCAGAAAAAACCCTGACTCGCTCGGGAGACTGTTTGAAAATCTATCGTCTCGATACATCGTCCTATCTCCGACAAGCATCGAATGGAACAATCCTGGTGATGAATTCGTAAAGGCAAATCACGATAATGATAAATCTATTAAAGAGATCGAAGGGCGTCATTTAAGCGCGATTCGCAACTCGGATTTTGTGGTGCTATTTGCACCCGATGGCTACGTAGGGGTCAGTGCTGCGCTCGAAATAGGGTTTGCTCACGCATTAGGTGTACCAGTTGTATCAACTGAAAAGGTTAAGGATCAAACTCTCGATGCAATGATAGGCGGCGTATTGGGTGAAGAATTACCAAGTATAGATTATGGTCGTGGCCTCAAAGCTCTACAGTCACAGTATTTTAAGGTCGCCAAGCGAAATAATTGGGATAAAGAATCTGCACGCGACACCATGCTATTGCTCACAGAAGAAATAGGAGAACTGGCTCGTGCGGTTCGCAAACACGAAGGCCTGAAACGAGACGGGGAGTTTAATGTCCAATTGAGCGAAGAGCTTGCCGATGTGCAAATCTACTTGGCCCATTTAGCAAATACTGTTGATATTGATCTCGGAGATGCCGTCACAGATAAGATTCTGAAAAATCATGAGAGGAAAATCTAGCCACACAACAATGGCTCTATAATCGTCCACTAAAACTAAACAGTTTCAGAATTATATCAATCCAAACTTATGTCAAATTAGCACTGAATTGATTGCTTATTTTTATGTGAAGACCCTACCTTAATGATTGGTGCAATGAAACAATATAATCAGCAGGTAAATTGAGTTTCCGAGCACTGTCCAGGATAATGTTTCTGTATTTTGCGCTCCAATGAGTCAATCTCCTCGGCTCTCTGACATAGGTAGTAGCAAGGCACTTCTTGTTGTTTGCGTATCGGCAGGTGATTATTTTCCTTACGTATGCCCTGTATTTAACACCTTCGAATCCATCGAGACGCACGAGGCAATCAGGGTCTAACTCGTAAATCGCACCCCATACTTCAGAGCCTCGTTTTGAAACTATCGTAGCAACTCCACCGCGCCATCTGCTGGAATATCCTGTAATCGCAAACTTATAATTTTGTACCCTTGCTTTACCTACAAGAACTGCGTGAGGACATCGTGCAAACATTTGTTTTTGCGATAGGTTTGAACCATAAGCGAAGTAGTAAATTTTTGTTTTAGACATTACTTTATATATTACACCATAGTAGGTTCAATAAGCATCCTTTAACCCCTAACGAGATAAAATGAGTTCATCTCACTTTTTTATCTTGCTATACTAGCCCTATGCCCAAGCCCGATCCGCTCTTCTTTTCTTTACAGCAAATGATGATTGATTTGTCGCTAATAGACCGTAACCATTATCTGGCGAAAACTGATAGGCAAGAGAACGACATTGAACACAGCATGACCGTCGCCGTCTTATGTTGGTACATTCACGATGCCTATAAAATCGATCTGGACATAGCTAAGATTCTTAAGTATGCAATTGCTCATGATTTCGTCGAACGCTACGCTGGAGATGTCAATACCTTTGCTAGTGTTGCCGAACGTAATGATAAGGTAAAACGCGAACAGCAATCCCTTGAGAAGTTGTCTGATGAATTCAGTGGCTTCGGTGACATGATAGCGTCAATGCGTCACTACGAAGCGAAAGATGACGAAGAATCGCTATTCGTCTGGACAGTAGATAAAATGCAGGCGATGATCATGGGTGATCTGGACAGTTGGCGCCCCTATGCCGAGCTTTCCATATCGTATGATCAATTCTGTACGAAATATCAAGAGCTACTGGAAGTCTCATCGAAGTATTGCCGAGAGATATTCGAAGGGTTAATCAAATACAGTCGATCAACCTATTACGATAGGCCGTAGTCCGATTATTTGACGCGAAAATCAACATCATTTTTAATCCGATTAGGCTATAATGGATATGGTTATGTAAGTACTGGCGAAAGCTTTTCCACTTACAAACCTTACAGTGGCGTCACCCGACGTCTCATATTCAATCGTGAACAAGGTAAAAAGGATAGTTTGAGCGGTCATTATCTCTTTCCTTTAGTTCACTCACTCCAAAATCCGTTCGCTAATACTTAAATTTAGCTTTCTGGCTTGCCAGATACTAGGGGTGGATATGAAAAATATTAACAAAACAGTAAACGTCACGGCCTTTGGGTTTCGCAAGAACCAAGAGTTGTATCCGCAGCGGATAGAGGTTGACGGCAAAACGGTGAGTTTTGTCGACAGCGGAATCAGCTGCCATGTACAACGCGCCGGTCACTTGAGCAAAATACTCACGTTGACCGACGGCCTACAGCAATTTCGATTGCGAAGTGACGACCGTGGAGGTGTTTGGACGTTATTGTCGATGGGCGCCTAGCGCGGCCGCCACGGAAATTGAGAGCTCTGCACGAACGCAGGGCTTTTAATTTAAGTTAGCACTAGATTCGATAGCTGGCTTCATTGCACAGACTAATCGATCTGGTATTATAGTAACGATAACGTAGGAGGAATCATATGCAAGACTCAGACGACGTATCTAACCGACAGGGCAACGAGCCGAGACCGCCATATCAAGACGATTTTGATACCGGTGACAATAGGACTGACCCGATTATCGATGAAGAGACCGACGATCCAACCGTGGCACTGCAGATTCCTGCCAATGAGTTCAAGGACGAACTTGATAAATATGATTTTAGTGGTGTTGATGGTGGCGACGACGATCGGCGTGAGGAACTCGAAGATAAAGACGAGGACAACCCCGCATCTAACCAATAAGGCAATTACAAAGCGCTATATGTAGCGTTTTCGGCATGAAGGGTATACAATAGGAGTACGCGAAGTGGAGGGAAACCATGGACGATGATGAAATAATCGACCGACCAGAATCCTGGGAGGAACAGTCAAAAAAGCATCAGACCAGTCCGTACGAACTGCTTATTCGACAGAGTCGTAAAATCGGCGCGACCGCCACGAAAACCTATGACGTAACCCGTGAATTCCTACGGCAAGATGTTGCCACACTCTATCCGCAACAAATTATCCGTTCTAAAACCAAAAAACAAACAAGCACGGAAAAATCAGATAAAAAGCTCAATCGCATGGTCTCACAGGCCAGTGATGTCCTAGCTTCGGCTCAGACGGTCATCCTACCGATGAATCTGTTCGCCGATACAGTAACCGTCGACCGAACCCGCGTGACCATCACACTGCGGACATTTTTTTGGTCCGCTAATGTCATTACGCTCAGTATCGAGGATATCCTGAACGTCTCTTGTAGCGTCGGGCCGTTGTTCGGTTCGCTCAACATTTCAAGCCGAGTCATGAGTTCGACCGACCATTTCGAAATCAATTACTTTTGGCGCAAAGATGCCGTTCACCTGAAAACCATCATCCAAGGCTACATCATCGCCGTTCACAACAAGGTTGACACCACTAGCATGAGTCGCGACGACTTAATTAACAAGTTAAGTACTCTCGGTAGAGACCCAAAATCATCAGCCTAGATTGCTAGGTAGTCCATAAACTTGCTATACTGTCATATATGAAATCACTGAGTCTTTCCAAGCCGCACGCACTAATTATGGTGGGGCTACCTGGTAGCGGTAAAAGCTTCTTTGCGCACCAATTTGCTGACACCTTCAGCGCTCCGTACGTAAGCGTCGATACAATTCTTGAAATAACTGGAACGTCCCATGAGGCTGCAGTCACACTTGTACACCATCAACTGACTGAGATTATGAAAACGAAGAGCTCGTTAATTGTCGAAGCATCCACCTATAGTCGAGCTGATCGGACTGAATTGACTAAATTATGTCGTAATCATGGTTACGAGCCGCTGCTTGTCTGGGTTCAAGTTGACGAACTGGCCGCTCGTGCCCGATCCCTAAAAGCGAAACCGTACCGTTCAGCCAACGATCACGATAAAATCGCCAAACGTTTCAGTCCGCCACACGCTACCGAGAAACCGGTCGTCATCAGTGGCAAGCACACCTATGCAACACAAGCGAAAATCGTCTTAAAGCGATTATCACTTCCACGTGCCGAGATTTCAATGCACGCCTCGGCACCAGTCCGCTCTATTGCCGACATTCGTAGAAGTAAATCGTAAGGAAATCTGTTGTGCCAATCATCAACGACAAAGAGTTTGGCCCGATTACTGTCAGACGCAGTGCTCTTGCGACAAGTGTACGGATTCGCGTTTCACCGGCTGGCGAATTGCGTATTTCGGCACCACCCTATACACCGCTGCTACTAATTCGACGGTTCGTTAACTCGTCACGATCTAAATTGCGTCCGCTGTTGGTATCACACCACCAGCAAATGGTTTTCAAGAGTGATATGGCAATTGGCAAAAGCCACCATCTTAGCGTGGCGCCTGTCCGCGTCTCCACAACGTCAGTCAAGCGAACCGGTCAACAAATTATCGTCCGCTTGGCCGAAAATGAGAATATGGCCGATTCATCCGTCCAAAGCTTGATTCGTGGTGAAGTTATTACAGCACTCCGGCGCGAGGCTAAAAGCTACCTACCAAAACGATTGGCTTACTTAGCCAAGCAATACGACTATCAGTTTACGCGTGTTCGTTTTTCGCACGCCAGTAGCCGCTGGGGCAGCTGCAGTACCAAAGGTACGATAAGTCTTAATATTGCTCTCATGAAGTTACCATTTGAACTCATCGATTACGTTCTGTTGCACGAGTTGGCTCACACGCAGCAAATGAACCATAGTCAAGAGTTCTGGTCGACACTTAGCCAAACCAACCCAGACTATAAACTACACCGGCGCGCGCTGAAACAAGAGTCACCGTCCATATAGCAGGTACGCCAAAAACAAGGTATACTATAGCGAGTTATGGATTTAGGTGGAATAGGAACTAGGGAGCGATCACTGCAGATACTACGTTATGCTGGTTTCGTAGTACCGATCTTGCTGACGTTCTACGGTTTACTAGTTCGATCTCACGTCGTTCTCGATAGTTACTATAAGTCAGATCTGATTTTCTTTAGTTTGATGAGTGCATGGGTGGTACTCGGCACGTGGCAACTTATCTACACCATCAGAACCATGCGTTCAGCATACATACGCCTCGGGCTTTACCATATTTTTGGCGCTTTGTATTTCATATTCGTGACCGGTTTTTCAACGCCGCTAGTGCAATGCTGGTCGCTGCTCATCCTCGCGACATTCGCGTTCTTCTCTTATAAAGGTTTTATCCTAAGTACCGTCGTCCTGTTTTTGACAGCCACGGTTGATACGGCACTGCACTACACGATTACAGGAACTGTTCTGGCAAATGCTAGTACGCTACTATCCGCGTTAGTCATCAGTTTTTCTATCGTAGCACTGACGCATGTACAAGAAATCGATACTAAAGAGTTGGAGCGTAGCCAAAGTGAGGAAGCCTTGCAACGAGTCAGTATCTTGACGCTTATCAATAACTTAGCCGATGCCGTCATCAGTACCGACCGGAATGGCTTCATCAAGGTATATAACGCCGCTAGTCTGGATTTACTCGACACGAACGACAACTTGATCGGTAAAAGTATCGATGATGTTGTCCGTATCAAAGAAAATGATACCACCAAGAAATTCTCTAGCTTGCTCAGAAAAGCAAAGGGCGTCGAAGTCAATGATAGTATGACGATGACGATTGGCGACGAAGAGGTTCGCCTGGAGCTGACATATTCACCGATCCGTTCGACGTATGGTGACAATAAACCGAAGCACGAAGACGGCCATATCATTATTTTGCGTGACATTACCAAAACCAAAAGCCTTGAAGAAGAGCGTGATGAATTCATCAGTGTCGTTAGTCACGAATTACGGACACCTATTACTATCGCCGAGGGTACGATTAGCAACGCCCAGCTGATGTTCGAGCGCAAAGATATCGACAATAAACTCCTGCGACAAGGTTTAAATACTGCCCACGAACAAGTCGTCTTCCTGGCCAAGATGGTCAACGATCTTAGCACGCTGTCACGAGCTGAACGTGGCGTGGCCGACACACCTGAAGATATTGACGTCAAGACACTAGTCCATGATTTGTACAATGAGTATCAACCAGAAGCAGCCGACCAAGGCTTGAAGCTTGATTTAAACACAGAAGGTACGCTCGGTACCGTTACTACCAGTCGATTATACTTACATGAGCTACTGCAAAACTTCATTACTAACGCCATAAAGTACACCAAAGAGGGAACAGTTACGCTAAATGTATCAGCTAAAGACGGCAAGATTCACTTCAGTGTTCACGACACTGGTATCGGCATTAGCAAAAGCGACCAAGCCAAGATTTTCCATAAGTTCTATCGATCTGAAGATTATCGTACCCGCGAGACCGGAGGCACTGGTCTTGGATTATATGTCGCCGCCAAACTGGCTAAAAAAATTGGTTGTAAGATCAAGTTAGAGAGCCGACTTAATCACGGTTCAACTTTCGGTTTCAGCTTGCCAAAAAAGAAAGCTTAATCGATGGATGTCAACTTACGATCTTTCCAAGTGAGCGTACCCCTTGCATGACCGATAACGCTAAGGATTATAAACCAGACTTCTTGCATGGCCATGTATGGTAGAAGTAACGCACCGACAACAGCACCTCGGCGCCACGATGCCCGGTAAAACGCATAGGCACCCAGTAGTAAACCGATTAATGAAACAAGAGCGATCAAAGCTAGTAAACCATTCTGACTGTTAACAAAAACTGAAATAACTCCGACGATAGGAGTAATCACGAGTAGAAGTAAGCCGCACCCGACCAATAGCGCCTGTAGTCGACCGCCAAATGTCGGTTGTAGCAGGCGAATGCCGTTTTCTTTGATTGACCGCCAGCGCTTTTCGTACGTGATACCGAGACGACGATTCGATATCACCAGTTGACTCGTTTGACCAGCAGCTTTAAGACGACGAGCAATATGGATCTCCGGCTGAGCAGCGGATTTATATGCGTCAAAGTCACCGATTTGTTGCAGTTTACTGCGATCCACTAGCCAAAACGCCGCACTGGCGCTCGGCTGAGTCTTTGAAGAAAATAGCAGAACCCATAAATAACGCAAACTACCGAAAAGTGCGCTCGGCCGCCAGACGTCGTTCCGCTGCGGTACGACCGATAGCAACGCCAAGTGCTGCGAGAGTGCCAGACGGACAGCTTGTTCAATCGTGTCCGACTCAATATAGGTATCGACATCCATAAATAGCACCAGCGAACCGCTAGCCTCGCCTAAAAGCTCGCTGAGTGCGTAATTCTTTCCTAACCAATCCCGAGGCAAAGGGTCACCACTGATGAAACGTACACCGGCATGAGCGAACGATTTGATTAAAACCGATGTATCATCACCAGAGTTATCATCAAGCACCAGAATTTCCAGTTTTTCGTAACGGCTAGCTAATACCGCCTCCAAACAGCGTGTCATAGCGTGCGTTTCATTACGAGCTGGTATACAAACACTGATAGTAGGGAGCTCGTCTGAATTACTAGTGACTGGCCGATAACGGCTACGACCCAACGCCCGGATAATACTCAGCATCAACCAGATATTTCCACCTAGGACTACTAGCTGTAGGGTGATCCATAGGTACATCGTCGTCATTACTTGCTATGATAGCATGCTTGACGAGCCTGGGGGTAGTCCGCTATAGTGTTACTTGACAGTTTGCAAGAGCAAACTCTTTTTAATTGGGAGTACCGACCCGTGGCTAAACAGGACAGTTCAAAACCGCACATCACTCGCCTTAGCGCCAGCAGTGCGGACGATGGTAAAAAATTGGCGGCAACAAAAGTAGCTGCTGAAAAAAAACCTAGCAAAATAAAAGCACTTAAGGTGAATACGACCAAGCGTCGCAATCCACCTAGGGCTACCAGGGATTACTTCGTCGGTGCCTGGCAGGAACTGCGTCAAGTTCACTGGCCAAACCGTCGTGCGACCTGGGGATTGACTTTAGCGGTACTACTTTTCAGCGGTTTTTTTGTAGCACTCATCTTGCTACTCGACGCCGGTTTTAAATATTTGTTTGAATTATTATTAGGATAAAGGAAAAGGAAATAATGGTAAAAAATCGATATGACTCATCGCGCCAATGGTACGCGATTCACACTTACTCAGGCTACGAGGAAAAGGTTGGCGATAGTATTCGGCAGCGCATTAACGCCGTTGATATGGCTGACAAGATCTTCGACGTCATGGTACCGAAGGAGAAACAGATTCAGATCAAAAACGGCAAACGAAAAGTCGTCGAGAACAAGATCTTCCAAGGCTACGTACTGGTTGAAATGAAACTGACCGATGAAACCTGGTATATTGTACGCAACACACCAGGCGTGACTGGCTTCGTTGGTTCAGGTACCGAACCAACGCCAGTATCTAGCGGTGAAATCGCAAAAATCAAGAAACGCATGGGCGTGGACGATCCTAAGCACCACATAGACTTCAAAGAAGGTGAAGTCGTGTCAATTACCGACGGCCCATTCAAAGGCTTCGACGGTTCAATTTCTGAAATCGACACCCAAAAGGGCAAAATCAAAGTCATGGTCAGTATGTTTGGCCGCGACACACCAGTAGAGCTTGACGCTTTGCAGGTAAAAAAGGTATAATCAACCACTGTTACGCACTGCGAATGCTTCAACTAACGCAGTAATCTTATAAAGGAATTTTTATGGCAAAGAAAATAATTGGTAATTTGAAACTACGTATTCCAGCTGGCCGCGCAACGGCAGGGCCACCGGTCGGTTCAACCCTTGGTCAATGGGGTCTAAATATGATGGATTTTATTAATCCGTTCAATGACGCCACCAAAGCTGACATGGGTAAAGACGTCATCGTCCACATGCAAGTCTACGAAGATCGAACATTTGATTGGCAAAGTCTCGGCCAACCAGTCGATGACATGATCCGCGAAGCCATCGGTATCAAAAAGGGTAGCGGTAAGCCGCACTCTGAAAAGGTGGGGACGATTACCCGGGCGCAGCTCGAGAAAATAGCCGAAGCTAAAATGGCTCAGCTGAACGCCAACGATGTTGACGGTGCCGTTAAGGTAATCGCCGGCACAGCTCGTTCAATGGGTGTTGAAGTCAAAGGTTAAACTTTTTCTTCTACAAAAAATACGCCGGTAAGCCGGTGTATTTTTTATTGGTCAAAGTTTTGGCGAATATGTGAGTAACTATAGTCCCAATCGGCATCAGCTTTCTTGTGCGGATTGAAAATATTTTGCGGATCAAAGATATGTTTCGTTTCACGGAAAATATCGTACATCGCTTTACCGTACATTTTTTCTAACCACGGACCTCGTACCAAGCCGTCATTATGCTCACCCGAAAGACTACCGTGATATTTCAGAACCAATTCATTGACTTCTTTCATGGCTGGCAATAACTTCTTACGCTCCGACTCCTTTTCGATATTCATCAGTGGAATAATATGGAAATTGCCGTCGCCCATGTGACCAGCAACAGTCGCGAATAACTTATATTTTTTTATAATCTTGCGAATCTGCGGTAAAAACTCTGGCAAATATTCAGGGCGAACGATGAGATCATCGATGAACGGGGCCGTGTGTTTATCTTTGACTTTACTGCGAAGCAATTGGAAACTATAGCGACGCATCACCCAGAACTTCTCGCTAGCATTTTCGTTCGGATCTTCTTCGAAACCATTTATTTCATAACGGGCTTTAACACGTGATAGTTCTTTATGAAGTGCCCGAATTTTAGCTCGCACCTCCTCTTCACTATCACCGGTAAATTCCACCATCAGAATGAGTCGCGGTATGCCACGAAGTAGCTGCAAGCCGTCAGGAATCAAGCCGATGAGCAATCGAATGAAGCGTATCGGTCCAAGGATCTTCAAGAAACTCGGCATAAATTTGATACTCAGCCATAGTGTTGCATCATCAAAACTCTCGAATGTGGCTGGCTTATGTTCTAGTACTTTTGGAATTAACTCGCCAAGCGTACCAAGATCGCGCATGAAAAGCACAAGCAAACCGGAGTGCTTGGTGCGGGGTACGAGCTTGAGAGTAGCTTCGGTCACGAAGCCAAGCGTACCCTGTGCACCGACAATCGCTTTCGCCAAATCGAAAATACCGGTTTCTCGATTCCAGACATTCCATAAGTGATAACCAGTCGAATCTTTGCTGACATTCGGTCGAGCGGCCTGAATTTGGTCGTAATGCTTTTCAAGCAGTTCAAACAGGTCTTTGTACACTTTGCCTTCGAAATCATCCTGACCCATTTTATTGTTTAGCTGTTCACGGTTCAGCGGCTTCACGACGCGTTCAATACCGTCAGCAAAAACAAACTTTAATTCCTTGACATAGCGATCAGTTTTACCAAATTCCAACGATTTTTCGCCACCACTATTGTTATTTACCATACCCCCGACTGAAGCCAGGTCACGACTAGCCGGATAACTCGGCAATAGTTGATCGCCGGTCTTAACATCAAAATCACGAAAGAAAAGGCCGGGTTGTGTGACGGCAACATCTTTCTTGAGCGAAATGAATTTGTTTAAATGGCGATTGAAATCAACGATGATCGAATCGTTGATGGCGGCACCGCTCATATCCGTACCAGCGCTACGAGCTGTCAGTGACAGGTCTTTGTGGTGTTTTTTTTCGTTAGCTATTAACTTCACCGCTACCTCAACATCTTCGGCTGTCTTTGGCGCTATTACTAACTTCGGCTTGATTTCAAACATCGAAGCATCGTGCGAATATTTCGATAACATTTCAGCTGAATCGTCGATGTCGCCACTAAAACTAGCGGCCTTCAGTTTTTGTTTTATGTCATCCATACTGTTATTAGCATAATCGGTTCACGACATGCTTGCAAGCCTCGAACCTTGCTAAACGGTGGTGTTTCCTCTATAATAGTACTATCACATCAATGTTGGGAGGCAGAGAATGCCGCTTGCACCACAGAAAGGATTAGTCTTATGGCTAAAAAGGCAGATCTGCTAGAAAAAGCAGCAGAATTAAAGCTAGAAGTTTCAGAGAAAAACACCATCGCCGAGATTGAGGCGGTGATTGCTGGCGCTGAAAAGCACGAAATCAAAGAAACCGCTCCGGCAAAAGCTGGCAAGCGCAGTGAAAAAGCCCTCAAGGAAGTTGAAGAGAAGGCTGAAAAAGAAGCTCGCAAAGAAGCGGGTGACACATCAGCCAAAGACCCTGAAGCAGCCGAGGCTCGCAAGAAAGGTCCCAAACCTGTCACTCGTCCACTCATCGAACGCCGTGGTAAAAATTACCGTAAAGTCGCTGAGTTAGTCGAAAAAGACAAAGTCTACAACCTGGCTGAAGCATTGGCCATCGCTGTAAAAACCAATCCGGCTAAGTTTGACGCTTCGGTCGAAATCCACGTCCGTCTCGGTGTTGACCCACGCCAAGCTGATCAAAATATCCGTGCAACCGTGTCACTACCGAACGGCACTGGTAAAACTATCCGCGTAGCAGTATTTGCACCTGAAACTGACGCTGCAGCCGCTAAAAAAGCTGGCGCTGATATAGCCGGTGACGAAGATTTCCTAAAACAACTAGACAAAGAAGTACTTGATTTCGATGTTCTGGTTGCCACACCACAGTACATGCCACGTCTTGGTAAGTACGCACGCTTGCTTGGGCCGCGTGGCCTGATGCCGAATCCAAAGAGCGGCACGGTCGCGACTGATGTCGCTAAAGCTGTGACCGAAGCTAAAGCTGGCAAGGTTGAATACCGTGTCGACAAACAAGCGATCGTTCATGTCAGTATTGGTAAGGTGTCATTTGGTGCCGACAAACTCGTCGAAAACGCCAAAGCCTTCTTTGACAGCTTGCAAAACCAAAAGCCGTCAAGCCTTAAGAACGCTTACGTCCACACAACCAATATCAGTACCAGCCAAGGTCCTGGCATCAAAGTCGAGAACGTCGTCAGTTAAATAAACTCAGAAACAAAATTAATTCCCCCGGCTCGCTCAAACCAAGCCGGGGGATATTCGTTGTCGGATATTCAACTGCATAATTGTCTAGTGTCTACGGGTCTCCAACCTCGAATAATTTTACTATACCACATCCCGCTCGTGATTATTACTTAATAAACGCTCCGATGAAGGAGTGTTTTTATTGTATAATGACGCCAGGGTGGGTGAACATTAACGTTTCCCTATTATCTAAGGAGGTGGTCGAAGGTGCAACAGTACCTCGACCTTTTGGAGAAGATTTTGGATGAAGGTGTCGACAAGGGCGACCGTACCGGTACCGGTACGCGAAGCGTCTTTGGACATCAGATGCGGTTTGACCTCAGCGAGGGATTTCCGCTACTCACCACGAAGAAGATTCACACCCGTTCGGTGTTCATCGAGCTGTTGTGGTTTCTGCGTGGCAACACTAATGTCAGGTGGCTCAACGAGCGCGGCGTGACGATCTGGGACGAGTGGGCCGACGAAAACGGCGACCTCGGCCCGGTCTACGGCAAGCAGTGGCGTGGTTGGGAAGGACCAGACGGTCGAGTCATCGACCAGCTGGCCCAAGTCATCGAGCAGATCAAGCAGAATCCCGACTCGAGGCGTCACATCGTCACGGCTTGGAATCCTGCCGAGGTCGACGAGATGGCACTGCCGCCGTGTCACTTGCTGTTCCAGTTCTATGTCGCCAATGGCCACTTGAGCTGCCAGCTCTATCAGCGGTCGTGTGACGTCTTCTTGGGCGTACCATTCAACATCGCGTCTTACGCGCTACTGACGCACATGGTGGCGCAAGTCACTGGCCTGGAGGTAGGCGAGTTTGTCTGGACAGGCGGTGACGTCCACATCTACTCGAATCACTTCGAGCAGGCTCGACTGCAGCTGACGCGTATACCGAAGTCCCTGCCAACCCTCTACCTCAATCCCAACGTCACCGAAATCGACCAATTCGAGTTCGAGGATATCCTGATAGAGGACTACCGCCCTGAGCCGACAATCAAAGCGCCCATCGCGGTTTAATAGGGAACCCACGTATTCCCGGATGAGTTAACTCGGTTGATTGCTCGGCAATCCCGGTTAACTCATCCGGGTTAACTCATTGATAAACTTATTGTGCTATGCGATACTAAACTTACAAACAGACAAAAACAAACAATTATCAACCTGGGGAGGTGACATGAGCGTTTATAGTAATACTGAGATTAAAGCTGCGATAAAAGACGGAACGATCGTTAGTGTTCCGTATAATGAAAACCATGTCTCTGAAGCTAGTCTTGATTTCACACTTGGACATTATTTTTACAAGCAAGAATTCGAAGAGGAATCCCGCGTTTACAATCCATTTGATCAATCTGATGTCGCCCGTTATTTCAAAGGCCCACTTGAAGCTATGCCACATAAAGACTGGTGCGAAAAATACGGATATCAACTGTTTGAAAACATTCCAGAAGACCATCCGATTATTGTTCTCAGGCCCGGTGAGCGAATTCTCGCCCATACCCATGAATTCATCGGTATCCGTACTCAAGGTGGTGCCGCGGAAGTAAAATCACGTAGCAGCTGGGGACGAAATGGCGTGGCAGTTTGCTTCGACGCTGGCTGGGTTGATCCGGGCTATGTCAATCGGATTACACTTGAAATCTATAACCTCAATCAACACGAATCAGTCGTCTTGCCAGTCGGTGAACGCGTCGGCCAAATGGTATTCCACAAGACCGGGCCAGTTGAAGGCGATTACAGTGATAGCCGTGGCGGTATGAGTGGTAAATATCAACACACCGACAATCTTGATGAACTTATCGCAACATGGTCTCCCGACCAGATGCTGCCACGTGCCTACAAAGATTTGCGCATAGCACCAAACGTTATCCGTGGATTACCGAAAGGTCTGAAATGATAACCGAAGGTAAATATATCGTCATCGAAGGCAACGACGGCACTGGCAAATCAACCCAAGTCGAAAAAATCCGAGAGCGCCTAGCCACCCACGACATAGATTCGATTGAATTTCACGAACCAGCCGGCACTCCAATAGCCGATGAGATCCGGACAATCATAAAAAACGGCGAGCTGGCTCGCGACAGCATGACCGACCTACTACTCTTCACAGCCGCTCGTCACGAAATCTGGCAAGAAGCCAACATTAAACTCAAGATGGGTATCTGGGTTGTGGCTGCCCGAAATTATTATTCGACCCTGGCATATCAAGGCTATGGTGACGGCCTTGATCCAGGTCTTATCGAAGAGACAACTGAAATGTTTACAAGTCAGCGCTACATGCAGCCAGATCTCGCGGTGATTCTCAATCTTCAAGATAGAGAACGTGAAACCAGGATCGCCCAACGCGGGGAGCTGGAAAAACTTGACACGTTCGAGTCACGCGATAGCGATTTTCAAGATAGCGTCAATGACGGCTATCTAAAAGTGGCTAAATCACTAGATATTGACATCATCGATGCCAATCGACCCATTCCAACCGTTACTGACGAAATTTGGCGGCGGGTTACGCGACTACTATAAAGTTGGCTTGATATTCGACGCGTGATTTTCAGTTCTTGTGAGATAGTGCAGCTCAATGCCAGCGTGCGCGATAGGTTGATCGCGTGAACTTGCGTCAAGTAACGAGTGTACTCGTCGGCGAAACGGTGTCAGAGTTTCTTCTTGAAAGCTACTCTGCGCCGCGACACGACCTAATACCTTAAAGGCCCGACGACTATCCTCGTCAAGAAGTTCCGAATAAAGCGGCACGATACCAGTTTGGCGACTTTTAAACTCGATCGTCTCACGGTCATTTTTTAGCCGCAAGCCATCCATCTTCACAGGTATAATGGCGAAGTTTCCAGTATTAGTCTCGATGATTCGGGAAACTTTTACGCGTATCCGAGGTGTCGTCGAATCGATATCATATTCATCACTATAGCTTTTGGCTATCGCCTGAAATGCTACCTCTGCGAGCGACGTGTTCGTCAAATCATGTTCGCCAACCCGGCTTCTCGCAAAAATCTCATAACTCGGAATTGAATGGCCTTTCATAAAGTGAGTAACGCGTGTCGTGGGGTTGTAGTTACCAATTTCATCAAAGACCGCCACGCGGACTGCGTTCATTTCCCTGACATCAGGAATGACCTGCCGATTGAGTTCCCTATGGTATGGCTCAACCCGATAGGCATGCGACAATCGTTTGCGGACATTGGCCCGCGAAACACCCACGTAAACACCGCTTGGGGGCAGGTCTGGCACGTCGGTCGTCGCTGTCTCGAAATGCTCTGCGTACGCTGTTACCAAATGCTTTTCAGCATCTGGCCCAGGTGTGTAGGGCACAAGCGGAAGAAGGTGACTAATATCGGTATAAAACTCATTTTTACTCATTCTAAACTACTATTTTAGCACAAAACATGTATTTTTGCAATCGCAGTAAACTTGCATCCATCACTTAAAACATGTATAATGCGTTGTAGACATTACCAGAGACAGTGGCGGTGAGAAATCACTTAATCATGCTACCGAGGATGTAAACAAAAATTTTCATTCAGTAAGTCTTTGGTAGTGCGAGAATCAAAGACTTTTTGTTTTGCAAAAAATCGAGATTCGTTCAACCCTGGCAAGGTGTTGAACCGAATTCAGCAACTTATTGGTGAATACGGTCAACCTCGGCAGGATATTGAACCGAATTCACCAACTTGTTTGGGAAGTCGCATTACCAGTACATTGACAATTCGATCGGATTACAAAAACTATAACCTAAGGAGTTTTTATGGCAATTACACGCGATAAAAAGAATGCTTTGGTTCAAGAGATGAGTGAGCTGCTCGCAAACTCAAAGATGACGGTCTTCGCTCACTATAAGGATTTGAGTGTAGCCGATATCCAAGAGCTTCGACGTAGTGCTCGCGAAGCTGGTGTTACTATCAAGGTGATAAAGAACCGTTTAGTCCGCGTCGCCTTAGAGTCAACGGATACTTACAAAACTGTCGACACTTCAGGTTTGGAAGGGCAGTTGCTCTACGCACTGTCGCCGGACGATGAAGTCGCTCCAGCTCAAGTGCTGAACCAGTTTGCTAAGACTCACGAGGCTCTGCAATTCGCTGGTGCGTTCTCGGGTGAGGGTTTAACACTCTCAGCCGATGAGGTCAAAGCACTGGCTAGTCTGCCAAGTAAAACGCAGCTTATCGCTGAAGTGGTGGCACAATTACTGTCGCCAGTTCACGATATTACCAATGCGCTCTCTGGCAACCTACACAGTCTACTAGATAGCATCGAGACCAAAGCAACAAGTTAATTTTAAGTATATAAAGGAGCAAATCCATGGCTGACATAGCTAAACTTGCAAAAGATTTGACAGCACTGACTGTCCTAGAAGTAAACGAACTGAAAAACGTTCTTAAAGATGAATACGGCATCGAACCGGCCGCCGCAGCTGTCGCTGTTGCGGGTCCTGCTGCTGGCGGTGACGCTGGCGCTGCTGCCGAAGATGCAAAAACTGAATTCACCGTAACGCTCAAAGACGCCGGTGCCCAGAAAGTCGCTGTCATCAAGGCAGTTAAAGAAATCACAGGCCTTGGTCTTGGTGAAGCAAAAGCAATCGTTGACGGCGCACCTGCACCTGTCAAGGAGAAAGTCAACAAAGACGACGCTGAAGCTGCCAAAAAGATGCTTGAAGAAGCCGGCGCAACTGTCGAACTCAGCTAATTCTGCTTACCCGATCGAATCTGTCGATTTGTCGCAATTACCATCCTCATGCAGGATGGTTTTTGTTTATGGCAATAAAATTACAACGCTCTTTGATTACCATCTGTTTTTGCTGTGGAAAACGGCATCTATTGACATGGTCCTAGCCGGCTGGTATATATAGAGGTGATAGAACCACAAAAATAGACAAAGGAAATGCGAGAACCATGTCTGAATTACCAGAGAAACAAGTCAAGCGACTGAAGTCGCTTATCCAAGACGCCGAGACTAATTTGGCTGCCGCCAAAGAGCTATTAATTAGCATTATCGGTGATGATGGCGAAACAATCACACCACGCTCTAGCCAAGAAGACGTCACCGGTAAGGTGATTGAAGGTGTCTTCGATGGCCAGAAAATGGCTGGCCCTGACGGCAAAGAATATCCCGTACCAGCCAATTATGCTAGTAAATCGAAATTGGTTGAGGGTGACATTCTGAAACTCACTATCGCAGATGGTGGTGGCTTCATTTACAAGCAGATTAACCCGACCGAACGCACCCAAGTCATCGGCACGCTGACTCAGCATGATGGCGCCTACTACGTTGAAGCTAATGGTCGCGAATACAGGATTCTACTAGCCAGCGTAACTTATTTCCGTATCAACATCGGTGACCAAGTTACCATCATCGTTCCATCCGACAATCCCGAAGCTACCTGGGCCGCCGTCGAAGCTGCGTTATAACGAGATAGCTACTTGCGTTTTTAATTTCGTGATCCTTGCAATGATCGCCTTCATTAAGTGGATAATCTGAAGTTTTCAATACGACACCATTCAGGAGCTGATGGGGTATTGACATGGCCCTTTATGGGCTGCGGGCTAGCGGTTACGCCCGCAAACTGACAACGACATCACCATTACGGTAATTGTTTGTTGCTCTGGTGTGGCATTCTGAAGCCATCGAAAAGAGTTCGCCGATTCGACTTAACCTGTCGTTTCCGCTTGAGCCTTTTCGGTGGCTCTTTTCGTATAAAGAGCTTTGAGGCGACGAACTAAAATCACAACACATTCCAGCCCAAAACCGCGTACAATGGAACATAGCAAGTGAGGGGAAACAAACAGTGGCTAGGGCGCTCTACCGTAAATACAGATCAAAATCACTCGATGAAATCGTCGGTCAGGCGCACATCGTCGAGGTGTTAAAGCGCGCTATCGCCAAAGACCGTCTGTCACACGCTTATTTATTGACTGGCCCGCGCGGCGTTGGTAAAACCTCCGTCGCCCGTATTTTAGCCCACGAAATCAACCGGCTGCCATATACAGACGACAGCACACACTTGGATATCATTGAGATTGACGCTGCCAGCAATAACGGTGTCGAAGATGTCCGAGACCTTCGTGAGAAAGTTCGCCTAGCGCCGATTTCAGCCACCAAGAAAATCTATATCATCGACGAAGTCCACATGCTTTCTAAAGCCGCTTTCAACGCGCTCTTAAAAACACTGGAAGAACCTCCTGAACACGTTATTTTTATCTTGGCTACCACTGATGCGGATAAGCTACCGGCGACCATCATCAGCCGCACCCAGCAATTCGGCTTCCGGCCAATCGAACCGGCGATTGCCGTCAAACACCTGAAGATGATTGCGAAAAAGGAAAAGATTACGATTGACGACGCGGCATTACAGCTCCTCGGTGAGGCAGGCGAAGGAAGTTTCCGCGACAGTATCGGTTTATTGGATCAGCTAGCAAATCTGGCTGATGAAAAATCCGGCATTACGACCGAGCTGGTCGAACAAGTCCTTGGCATGGCACCTCATACGCTCATAGCGAAACTGGTAACTGCCCACGACGAGCATGATTTGAATGCTATCGTAAACCTTGTTCAAAAGTTAAGCGAAACCGGCATTGACGCCGTTACAGCTAGCCGTCAACTCATAACACACCTTCGACACGCCATCACCGACACACCGCAACACATTGAACTGCTCGATGAGCTTCTCCACGTGCCGAAATCATCGCTACCATCAGTCAAATTACTGACGGTATTAGCACGCGGAGCCGTCCCAACTATTCCCCCTAAGCCTAAATCCGCACCATTGATCGCTTCGCCAGCCGTGATTCTTAGCTCACCGATACCGGAATTGGAAAAACTAGCTACTAAAAAGCATCCGAAAAATCCACCCGTTACCAAATCGATACCGGCTCAACCATTTGATGCCAAGCAACTGATCGAATATACCAAAAAAGAATTTGTCGCTATCTATAGCGTCCTCAGTAAATGTAGTTTCGAAATAAGCGGTGACGAGCTGACGATTTACACTGTCAATGCCTTTTATAAGAAAAAGCTCGATGACGGCAAATATCGGCAAAAACTGGAATCATCCCTGGAAGCAATTGGTATGCCAAACCTCACTATCAACACCGTGCCCACAGTTTGTCCACCGAAGGACGAACAAGCTGCCAAAGTTGCTGCTATTATGGGTGGAGGAGAAGAGGTTAGTTTAGATAACAATGGCTAAAAAAGAAGTAGCGGCCGGTAAAGTACCGCCTCAAAATCTAGACGCCGAGATGAGTTTGCTCGGTGCGGTTTTAATTGACGAAGAAGCGCTCGCTGATGTTTCCGAACACGTCACCGCCAAAGATTTCTATGACAAACGTCACGCTATTGTCTATGACGCCATGATGCGGCTGTACGAAAAGCACAAACCAGTTGATTTACTTACACTGACCGATGAACTTAAGCGTAAAAAGGAGTTGGATACCATCGGCGGTTCTAGTTTCTTGACTGAACTGACGAATTACGTACCGACAGCTGCCCATGCTGAAGCTTATGCTGAACTGGTCGCCCAAAAGGCCGTTCGACGACGACTCATCAAAGCCAGCTCGGAAATATCAGAACTCGGCTTCGATGAAGACACAACTACCCAAGAGTTACTGGAAAAAGCCGAAGCCGAACTGTTCAGCGTCAGCGATCAGTCACTCAAGCAAGACCTGGCTAGTCTGGAAAGTATCCTTACCGAAAGCTTCGACCGCATGGAAGAATTACATCGCAACAAGGGTAGCCTACGCGGTGTTCGCACCGGCTATCGTGATCTCGATACTATGACAGCCGGATTGCAGCGCAGCGATCTCATCGTCCTAGCAGCTCGTCCAGCCATGGGTAAAACAACATTAGTAACAAATTTAGCCTACAACGTAGCCACTGTCGCAAAACAGCCGGTTTTGTTTTTTAGCTTGGAGATGAGCAAAGAGCAGCTAGTCGACCGCATGTTGGCCGATGCCTCAGGTGTTGACGCCTGGAATATTCGTACTGGAAACCTGAGTGATCAAGATTTTAGTAAACTCTCCGAGGCGATGGGCGAGATGGCTGAAGCGCCGATTTTCATCGATGACACACCTGGCTTGTCGGTCTTGGAAATGCGTACCAAGGCCCGTCGCGCCGCTCACGAGAATCCACTCGGACTGATCATTGTCGACTACTTACAATTGATGCAGGCCAGTGGGCGAGGCGACGGCAACCGTGTGCAGGAAGTCAGTGAGATTTCGCGTGGCCTGAAACTAATCGCCCGTGAACTCAACGTCCCCGTTATTGCCCTGAGTCAGCTATCGCGTTCAGTTGAAAGTCGTAATCCGCAGATTCCGCAATTGGCCGATCTGCGTGAGTCTGGTTCAATCGAGCAAGATGCCGATATCGTTATGTTCATCTACCGTGAAGCCTACTACAATCCCGAAACTGATCGCGAAAATATTACTGACTTGATTATCGCCAAACACCGTAACGGCCCGACCGGAAAAGTCGAGTTGTACTTCCATCCAGAACGGCTGCGCTTCATGTCGCTCGATAGCCGCCACGACGGCTAGCGCGTGGTATAATGAGAGGACTTTATGAGTAGGCCTGAAGTACTTGATTTTCTGATTTACCGCTGGCGCTATGGTCTCGGCTATATCGCCGTCAGTCTGTCATTTATCGCACTCATCATTATGGCTGGTTTCTTTGCACCGACAGGACTGACGGCGAATGAACAGGTTTCGGTAGTCAGTAGCGACACGTTGTCGCTCAAACATTTCACACCTGATATGATAGTAAACCTACCTTACCATCTATTACAAAAAACTAGTTTGCACGTGTTAGGTATGAGTGAAATAAGCATAAAACTACCGTCGCTTATTTTGGCCCTAGTAACGGCTTTTGGCCTTCTTCTACTGTTGCGAGTGTGGTTCAAGCAAAACGTGGCCGTACTCGGCTCGCTAGTAGCACTGACGACCGGGCCATTTTTGTTTTTCGCCCAAGACGGTACGCCATCAATTCTCTATATTTTTTTTCCAACCTGGATCCTGCTGGCCGCTTCGATGATTACCCAAAAAGTCCGGCGGCGACTCCTCTGGCTGATCGTTCTCTTCGGCATGGTGGCGCTTAGTTTCTACGTACCAATGAGCATTTACATCCTGCTAACGCTCTTTACCGCCGCCTTGATTCACCCACATTTGCGCAGCACACTCAAAACCTTACCTCGCTTACAGTTATCTGTTGCCGTTATCGTCGCACTCATCATCGTGGCACCGGTCGGTTATGCGCTTGCTATGAAGCATGACTTAGCACTGCAACTGCTTGGCTTCAGCCACCCCACGCTCGATATAGTTCACAATTTAAGCTTGCTCGGCCAACGATACTTCGATTTCGTCCACACCCACGAGAATGGCATTATTCAGCCAATCTATGAACTAGGCGCCATGCTTCTCATCGGTCTGGGGCTGTACCGGATCGTAACGACGAAATACACGGCTCGTAGCTACATTTTGGTTGCCTGGCTGATCTTACTGGCGCCGCTTTTAATCTACAACCCGGAACTGACCAGCATCACGTTTGTCCCGGCACTACTACTTATCGCGTTCGGGCTTGATTTGCTAATTCGTTATTGGTATCGACTCTTTCCGCGCAATCCATACGCCCGCGCCGCCGGACTGGTATCGCTTGTTATCTTGGTTGGCAGCTTGACACTGTCAGGTACCGATCGATTTTACTTCGGCTATCACTACGGTAATGATGTATCACGAACGTTCTCGCACGATTTGTCACTATTAAAAGACTGGCATGCCGACCACCAAAACGGCACAGTTGCAATCGTCAGTCCACCAACGAACGTTGGTTTTTACATTGCCCTCAGCCACTATAACCCAGGTTGGCATATCAGCCGCGTCACCGCCACACCACCGACTACTATGACGACCGATTATACAATCTACGCGCAGCCAACCACACCAACCGCGCAGCCAACCACTGGACTCGACGAAATCCTAACTGATAGTTTAAGCGGTTCAGCCGATCGATTTTACGTCTACAAAAAACTAGCCGATTAGCGTACAATAGGATGTAATAACGACGGAGGAACAGTATGGCCTTTAATCAGGTAAAAATGATCAATGATCTCAGAAAAGCCCAAAAGGATTTAGCAAAAGAAATCGTAGAAGTCGAAGCCGGCGATGGTGCAGTCGTAGTACAGATCAACGGCGAGTTGAAAATCAAGAACGTCAAGATTGACCCAACCATGATTGACCTCGACGACATTTCCGAATTAGAGCATTGGATTGAAATCGCCATGCGCGACGGCATGGCCAAAGCCCAGGAAATCGCCGCTGAAAAAATGAAACCGCTAATGGGCGGCCTTGGCAATCTCGGAATTTAAGCGAAAGTACGACGTTGGCGCAATCTATCTTACCTAAGGCTCTCGTTCACGTTATTGATGAACTTGGCCACTTGCCGGGTGTTGGAGCACGGACGGCTGAACGCTATGCGTATTATTTGTTACGAGCAAATCCAAAACTCACGAATGATATGGCGACGGCCATCACGGCACTGCACGACAATGTTAAACAATGTCCCGTAACGTTCGCTTTGATTGATGCCAGTCAAGATGTTTCGCCACTCTACAGCGATAAGACACGTGACAAGCAATTAGTAGCGGTCGTCGAGGAACCACTCGACGTCGTAGCGCTAGAGCGAACCGGTCAGTTCAAAGGCACCTATCATGTACTAGGTGGTGCTATTTCGCCAATTGACGGTATCGGTCCGGAACAGCTTCACATTCCTGAGCTTGTTGAACGCGTCAAACGTGACAATGTCGAAGAACTCATCATCGCCACTAACGCTTCGGTGGAAGGCGAGTCAACCGCACTCTTCCTGCAACGATATTTGGCTGATAATAACATCGACGTCCGTTTGACGCGTTTGGCGCGTGGTATCCCAGTCGGCGTCGACCTGGAGTATGCTGATCAAATCACCCTCGGACACGCTCTTGAAGGCCGCAAATCATTATAGGATTATTTGAACCCGGTGATAATTCCTCACTCCAACCTATCGCCCTGATATACTAAATTCTGCTACAATTAAAACAGATGTACGATACCGCTGCCGAACTGATAAAAAATAGTCAGAAAATTACTATTATCCAAGCCGAAAACCCGGATGGTGATTCACTTGGTAGTGCATTGGCATTAGGAGAGATTCTGGGTGATCTTGGCAAAGAAGTCACCTTGTATTGCCCAGTAGAAATTCCAAAATACCTGCGCTATATTACCGGTTGGGACAGAGTCGTATCTGATTTTGACACAGTAGCAGATTTGGCTATCATCGTTGATACTAGCGCTGACATCCTACTGACGAAAGTACTCGAAACGGGTGGAGTCCGTCACTTCCTTGAGTCGCATCCGGTGCTCGTTATCGATCATCACACCACTAAGAGCACCCTCAACTTCGACCATACTCAACTAGTCGAAGCGACGGCAATCTCAACCAGCGAAATCATTTACAAGTTTGCCCAAGCAGCGCAGTGGGGGATTAATCAACAAGCCGCCGAACAGTTATTGATTGCGCAGTTAGCCGACAGCCTAGGACTTAGTACCCAGGGTGTTACATCAGAAAGCTACCAGATTGCTGGCGAACTAACAAAACTTGGTGCGCATGTCGCTGTGATTGAGGGTCGTCGCCGAGAGTTTATGAAGAAGTCACCAGAAATCCTGAAATACAAAGGTGAGCTGATTGGCCGGATTGAGTATTACAGTGGCGGTAAACTGGCACTCGTCCATATTCCCTGGGAAGACATCGCCAAATATAGTGACCAATACAATCCGAGTGTTTTGGTGCTCGACGAAATGCGCCTTGTCGAGAACGTTGAACTTGGCATAGCACTGAAGACATACCCCGACGGAAAGATTACCGGTAAATTGCGGGCCAATTTACCGATTGCCGAAACAATCGCTGGCTACTTTGGTGGTGGTGGCCATCCGTATGCTAGCGGTTTTCGTGCCTACGAATCATACGATACGATCGTCCGTGAACTGATCGAACAAACCGATAAAGCGCTCGAGGCTTATTATGCTAAAGTTGCATAATAGTCTGACACGACAGATCGAACCGTTCGCCTCGCTCATCGAAGGACAGGCGGCGGTTTATAGTTGTGGTCCAACGGTTTACGACCACGTCCATATTGGTAATCTGAGCGCCTTCATCGCCGCCGACACCTTGCGCCGCGTTCTAGCGGCCAACAACCTGACTGTCAAGCATGCCATGAATTTTACTGACGTCGACGACAAAACTATCCGGAGAAGTGCAGAAACATATCCAGACATTGATGCCATGGAAGCGCTCCGCAAGTTAACGAGTGAATACAGCCAGTTGTTTATAAACGATATGAAAGCTGTCGGTAATGACGTCGAGGCCTTGACGTTCATAAAAGCGACGGCTGATGAGACAATCGACGGCATGCGCCAATTGATCAGCGAGCTACACCGGAACGGTTTCGCCTATATCGCTGATGATGGGGTATATTTTTCAATCGATGCTTACAAAAAATCCGGTAAGAAATATGGCCAGTTAGTCGAAATCACCGAATCAAACACAAGCAGTGAGCGCATTCAAAACGACGAATATGACAAAGATTCTGTACACGATTTCGCACTATGGAAAGTGAAGAAGCCTGGCGAACCAGCGTGGGATTTCACACTGGACGACCACGAGCTATCTGGGCGTCCCGGCTGGCATATCGAATGTTCGGTCATGAGTCATCTAACCCTTGGCCAGCCTTTCGATATACACACCGGTGGCGTCGACTTGGCATTCCCGCATCATGAGAATGAAATCGCTCAAAGTACTGCTGGACGTGATAATCCAACATATGCTACGATCTTCGTTCACAACGAGCACATCTTGGTGGACGGTAAGAAAATGAGTAAGAGCTTAGATAATTTCTACACGCTTGGTGATTTGCAAAAACGGAATATTGATCCACTTGCTTTCCGGCTATTGGTTCTACAATCACACTATCGTCGACCGACCAGCTTCAGTTTCGAAAACGCCGAAGCAGCCCGGAACCGCTTGCAACATTGGCGTTCAATCGCGGCGTTGCGCCACCAAGTCCATGACGGTCTAGAAGCGAATGCCGACAAACGAGAGTATTCAAACGTCAAGTTACTCGCCGTGCCGAACTTGTTGATTGAAGCGCTCAATGATGATATCGATACGCCGCGAGCACTAGCTATTATCGATGACTGTTTCTCCAGGATTGACGAAGCCGACAGCCAATCGCTTCACCAAGGTGATTTGACGAAACTGATTGAATGTATAGACCAACTACTTGGTGTTGGGCTCATCAACGCGACACCCGACATCAATGATGATCAGAAACGCCGCTTATTAGAACGCCGCCAGGCCCGCGACAGTGGTAATTGGGAGATGTCGGACAAAATCCGTGATGAATTCAACCAGCAGGGCATCCAGCTAAAAGACACTCCTCATGGCACAATTTGGTCGTACGTTTAAGCGCCTTTAACGAGCTTGGCAAGTGGCTTTTTAGGCTCGACTCGCTTGTGCTTGCGACCTTGTAAATATTCATCGAATAGTACTTTCAAACAACCGGCGACTGGGATGGAAATAATACCGCCTGGTAAGCCAAAGACATAAATACCGATTGTCACCGCCGCCAAAATCAATAGTGCGGACATATCAAGCCGTTTCGATTGAATGGTTGGCGAAATAAAATTATTTTCAATCTGCTGGTAAATGACGAATTCAATAAGATAAACGATGGCCGCTGTTGGATCGTTCAGGACCAGTAACAACGTAATGATAAACGCACCGATACTTGCACCGAATAGTGGAATCAATGACAAGACAAAGTAAATCGTCGCTGCCGGCAAGGCAATGTTACTTGGTATACTGAGAATAAAGCTGAGAAGGAAAATGAACAAGCCCGTAACAGTAGCTCCGATAGCCGAAACGGTCAGTTGCCCGACGACGTAGCTAGTTACCACGTTGTACATTCGCTGGGCAACGGCTTTGTGATGCTCCATACGCTTTCGGTCGGTGTAGAGTTGCCACATTTTTTTCAATAACACTGGACCTTCCACTAGCATTAGGAATGATAGTGCTAGCGTCAAGACAAGTGCCGTGAAAGCCGAAATTAGCGAACTCACACTACCGACAACCGTCGAACCAACATTAGCCGCTAAGTGTGAAGACTGTTCATTAAGTGATTGCAAAGCTTGATCGACCTGTGGCTGAAGGTGATAGCGCTGAACTACGTCGTTGATGCCTCGATACTGCTCGGTCGCACCGTTGACGATTGTTGGAATAGTCTGTGCAAACTTAGCTGTTTGTTGAACAATCGGTGGAATCACCAATGTCACAACCGCTCCAATCAAGGCAACGACGACGACAAAAGCGAGCAAGGTACCGAAGACCCGGCTTTTACCAGGTAGGTATTTCGCCAAATAGCTAACTGGCTTATTGAGTACTAACGCGAGGAAGAAGGCTACGCCAATAATCGTCAGAGCACTACGGGCGCTATAAATCGCCAGGCCAGCCAGGCCAAACCCGATAACTACCAGCCAGAACCGAATGAATGTTCTCGTGTCTATATTGATTTTCACGTTCATATCGCGATTATATCACTATCTGGACGAGAACGGTAATTGAAATTGACAGTTCACGCTAGACAATGTATAGTAATTTCATGACAACTACCCGTGAATCAATCGGCTGTGTCCGAGCTGCCACAGATATTATCGGCGACAAGTGGACGCCGCAATTACTGCGTTTCTTTGCCAATGAAGAGATAGTCCGTTTTTGCCAGCTTCAAGATTTGGTTGGTGGTATCAATCCACGCACCTTGTCGGCTCGCCTGGTCCATCTGGAAACCCACGGTATTATCGAAAAACTCCACGCCGAATCGAGTCGCTGTGAGTATCGCTTGACTAAAAAAGGCACGGATCTTTTGCCAATCGTCCGCGACATGCAACGTTGGTCGGATCATTACGCCACCGTCTAATCTCAGCATATCCTCAATTTCAGCGTATACTATAGAGAGTATATGCGAGTACTTGTGATTGAAGACGAACATAAGATTGCCAATGCTCTGAAGCGGGCGCTTGAGCAGGAGAGTTATGCAGTCGACGTTTCATATGATGGCGATGATGGTTATGCCATGGCCACTACCGAGCCGTACGACGTAGCAGTAATCGACCGTATGTTACCAGGCGAGTACAATGGCCTCGATATCGTAACGGCCATGCGCGAGCAAAAGATTCATACACCAGTATTACTGTTGACCGCGCTCGGTAGTACAACCGATAAGACCAAGGGACTCGATAGCGGCGCCGACGATTACTTAGTCAAACCGTTCGCGCTTGAAGAACTTTTAGCGCGTGTCAGAGCCCTGCTACGCCGTCCACCAGAAACCAAGGGATCAGTCCTCACGGCAGGTGACTTAAGTCTTAACACAGTTGACTACACTGTTCAGCGAGCCGGTAAAACTATCCAACTAACCTCGAAAGAATTCGGATTATTGGAATACTTGCTTCGCAACCAAGACCGACCCCTTTCCAAAGACACTATCATTGCTCATGTCTGGGACTATGATGCTGATATCTTGCCAAACACCGTTGAAGTCTACGTTAAATATTTGCGAAATAAAATTGACGCACCATTCAAGCGCAAATTGCTGCACACCGTGCGTGGTTTCGGATATAAACTACAGGCCTAATCCCAGATGTTTGAATCGGCAACACTCAAACTTACCGGCTGGTATTTACTCATCATTATGGTCATCAGCTTGCTGTTTAGTGTGCTGATTTTTCAATCAGCCTCAAGCGAAGTACGCACTCGACTAGAGCAGTTTGGCCACGAAATCCCTTTGCCTACGACGAACAGCCCCTTCGAGGGTTGGAGTACCCTGCGCCACGCCCAATCAACGCAGGCTTCTCATAATCTCATGGTGACACTCGTATATATTAATGGGTTCGTGCTATTGGCGGGCGGAGTAGCCAGCTACCTGATGGCAAAGCGAACACTAAGACCACTCGAGGAGGCGCACGAAGCCGAGTCGCGTTTCGTCAGCAATGCCAGTCACGAACTCCGTACGCCGCTGGCTGCTATGAAAACAGAACTTGAAGTAGCGCTGCGCGATTCAACGCTGACAAAAAGCGATATGAGAGACCTCCTTTCAAGCAATCTCGAGGAGGTCAATAAACTCACAAAACTCTCGCAAACACTACTTAGTTTATCAAGGCTTAATTACGAAAACCTCGTGCACGAGCCTATTCCATTCAATCAACTGGTTAACTCTGTCGTTACGCGCTATGATGCTACCGGTAAACGGATCAAACTCCGCCAAGCTAACATGCCTACTATCATTGATGCTCATCAACCGAGCATCGAAGAACTATTCACCATTTTGATCGATAACGCCCTCAAGTACAGTCCCCCAAACTCACTTATTCAAATTACTACCGGCCGTCGGGACAAAAAAGCCTGTTTCGAGATTACCAACACCGGCAAGGGAATTGACGCCAAAGACTTACCTCATATTTTTAATCGTTTTTACCGTGCAGACAACGCCCGTACGAATACGGAAAAAACGAGTTTCGGACTTGGCTTGTCACTAGCTAAGACCATCGTTCAGCTCCACCATGGTGAACTCAGTGCCAGTAGCGCACCAGAAGGTGCAACAGTATTTACTGTTTTGTTACCAATTCTCAAGAAATCCCAAGCAAAAAATCAGTAAACCATTTCATACTTCCTCTGGACTCACTAAAAATTTAGAACGAAGGAGACAATATGAACGTAGTTTCTAGAGGCGCCCGGAACGCGCTTCGAAGCCCGATACGATCGGGGGCAATTGTTATTATGCTGACAATCAGTATCGGACTCGTGGTCAGTATGCTAGTTGCCAAAAGTGGCGTCGATGATAAGATAGGCGACATAAAATCCACGAACGCGACGAGTATAACGATTAGCGCAGCTGGTATTCGTGGCGGCTTCGGGGGTGGTAATCCATTGACTGCCGACCAAGTAAAAGCCATCAGCAGTACCGAACATGTAGCCTCAACTGTTTCGACACTTACCGACCAGTTAGGCAGCACTGACACAAATCTTACGCCATCATTAGAATTAGGTAGTTTCGGCAAACGCATGCAGCGATTCGAAAGTAGCGACGGCTCAAGCTCGCAGTCATTCGGTGATACAAATTCAGATCGTCAATTCAAAGCCCCGACACCACGAACCACCGTGACCGGTACAACTGATCCGAATTCGATCACGACTGATGGTACGGCTCTCTCTTTGACAAGTGGAACAGCGATCGATGGCAATAGCGATCAGCAGATTGCGCTCGTCGGAACCACTCTTGCTTCCAAGAACAACCTCAAAGTCGGTGACACATTTACGGCCTATAGTAGAAAAGTGACCGTCAAGGGTATCTACAAGACAGGTGATACATTTCAAGACAACGGTCTGGTCATGCCTCTCAAGACCTTACAGACAGACACCGATCAAGCTGGTGCTGTACTGACAGTAACGGCACAGGCAGACTCAAGCGAAAATGTCAGCACGGTCGTGAGCGCGTTAAAAGCCAAACTCAGCAATAAAGCCGATATCAGCAGCCAGGCCGAACGAGCCGAAGCCAGCACCAGCTCACTTTCCAGTATCGGCAGCTTAGCGACAGCTAGCGTTATCGGCGCGACGATCGCCGGTGCCGTCATCATCCTGCTCGCCATGACGATGATTGTCCGAGAGCGTCAGAGAGAAATCGGTGTCATCAAAGCCATTGGTGGTACGAATTTCAAAGTCATCAGCCAATTCGTCACTGAAGCCCTCACGCTCACGATCATTGGCGGGCTGGTCGGAATCGTGTTTGGCATACTCGTCAGTGGACCACTAACTGACTCACTGGTAAGTTCGCAAACTTCAACAAACCAAACGTTCCGTAATACACCGTCGAAAGGCGAGAATATGAGAGCGAGCGGCTTTATCGGAAGCAGCAGCCGACAAGTACAACAAAATATCGAACACATCACCGCATCGATTTCACCATCAATCATTGCCGTAGCTATCGGTCTAACACTGCTCATCGCTATTGTCGGTAGCGCACTTCCGGCTTGGTTCATCGCCCGTGTCCGCCCAGCAGAAGTATTAAGGTCAGAATAAGGAGGCTATCTATGTTAACTGTATCTCATCTCAAAAAAAGCTTTAAATCACCAAGTGGCGAGGTAGAAGCTATCAAGGATATCAGTCTTGAAATCAAAACTGGCCAATTCGCTTCAATCGTCGGTAAGAGTGGTAGTGGTAAAACAACACTTCTATCGTTGCTCGGTGCGCTCGACACACCAAGTGACGGTGTCATCAGAGTTGATGATATCGATATCGCCAAACTGTCTGCACACCAACAAACGGCATACCGGGCAAAAAAAATAGGCTTTGTATTTCAGCAATACAACCTCATCCCAAACCTTACTGCCCTTGAAAATGTCATGCTTGCACTTGAGTTTGGCGGTGTAAAGAAGAGTTTACGGGTTGGTCGTGCACAGGAACTGCTCGAAGCTGTCGGACTTGAGGAAGACCAACAAAATCGTAAACCATTACGACTCAGCGGCGGCCAACAGCAGCGCGTCAGTATCGCCCGAGCGTTGGCAAACCGACCGGCTATCATTTTAGCCGATGAGCCGACCGGTAATCTTGACAGCGAGACAGGTAAAAGAATCTTCGACTTGCTTCATAGCCTAAGTCGCAGTGAAAATACCACGATTATCGCAGTGACGCACGATCTCGCAATTGCCGGTAAGACCGACCGAACGTTTACTATTGTGGATGGGGCAATCACAACGAAAAAAGGGTAGTTCTCAGAAACGCTTCAGCTTAGTACGAGAGAATAGGGGTGTAGCGAGCTGGCACACCACGCTCGCTACACCCAGAAAACTCTAGTAAAAAGGAGAAAAATATGAACACTTACGCAGATATTACCTACCTTAGTCGTCGAGGCGTCAAGGAATTAAAGAAATCAATCACGAAACTAGAACATGCGCTTAATAACGCCATGAAAGAATTACGCGAGCTCGACAAAACCGATGGCCGCGAAGAACGTCTGGCTCGAATAGAGAAGCTAGCTATCATCGAATCGATGGGGAGCGAATTGACCGAAAAACGCCTGCAACTCGATAACGTCAAACTCCTACCGCGTAAACGCGACGCTATCCGAGTTGCGCTTGGTTCAGTCGTGGAGCTGGTCGACCAACAAGGTCGCCTGATGCGTTATACGCTCGTTAACAGTATCGAAGCTAACCCGACCGACGGTCGGTTATCGATTCTTAGCCCGCTCGGTCAAAGTTTAATCGGCAAAACTGCCAAAGACACGATCGAGTGGACGACTAACAAATTACAGACACAACGTCTACAGCTGGTACGTATCGCTTAGCCTGCAATCAACGTAATCTAAAAACCGCCTCTTATCCAAAGAGGCGGTTTTTGTTACAATGATGCTAATGCTTTATTACACGGTCTCACCGCGCACGGCACTCGATGATCTTGATGTCAACGAGCATGGCTTATCGAATTCCGAAGCGCGCGAGCGTTTGACGCTACATGGAAAAAACACTATCAAAGTACAGGGCGAGCCATTGTTCAAGAAAATAATCGAGCCGTTTGCCAGTATTTTCATGTTGGTCCTATTTGTGGCAGCCGGCATAAGTCTGTTTCATCAGCAGGCACTCGACGCGCTCATCATCATTATTATTATCGCTATTAGCGCGACCATTTATTATGTACAGCGTTTTTCGACCGAACGGATTCTACGCGCCCTGCAATCACACACTGCCCAGGCCGTCGATGTGTTGCGCGACGGCCAGTACGTCAGTCGCGACGCTTCATTGCTTGTGCCGGGCGATATCATTCAGTTGAACGAAGGTGAAAAAGTACCGGCCGATGCACGCTTATTACAAGTCAGCTCCGTCCAGGCTGACGAGTCGCTCCTAACCGGTGAATCAGCTTCGGTAACAAAGCAGATTGAGCCTATCGACGAAGGTAAAGAAGTCTACGAACAAAGTAATATGTTGTTCCAAGGCTCATTCATTACCTCGGGAGAAGCGGTAGCCGTAATTGTACACACCGGTAATGATACAGAGTTCGGCCAACTGGCAATGCTTAGTAGCGGTGCGAAGCTGGAAAGTCCGGTACAAGTGAAAATCGACAAATTACTGTCACAAATCATCGCCGCCGTCGGTATCATGGCGATCGTAGCCTTCTGGCTATCGGTACTTGACGGTATGGATATCGCTGAGAGTATCCGCTTCGTGACGGCATTGGCTGTTTCGGCCGTTCCGGAGAGCCTACCGATTGCCATTTCCGTCATTCTAGTACTTGGTATGCGTCGGATGGCAGCCAAAAAAGCACTGGTTCGTAATATGGAGGCGATTGAAACCATCGGCGTCATCACGACCATCGCCACCGATAAAACTGGCACTCTGACCAAAAATAAACTAACCGTTCAAGAGATCTGGCAACCACGTCACACCCCTCAAAACATCGCTAAGCATCTGTCGCTGGCGCTTAATTTTGGCAGCACCAAGGCACACGATCCGCTCGATACGGCAATACATGAATTCATTCTGCGCGAAAAAGTAGCCATACCGCGGGCCGCGCCAATCGTCAGCTTACCGTTCGATCAAGCCGCCGCCATGAGTGGTAACTTATGGCATAAGGGTGATGGCTACGAATTATTTGTTAAAGGGGCGCCAGAATACGTCATCGCTCGCAGTAGTCTGACAAGTGGCGAGGAGGAAGAAGCGACACACGCGCTTCATCAACTAACTGCCCAGGGCTATCGCGTCATAGCACTCGCCGAAACCTATTTTAATGGCGAAATTACCTCGTTTGCGCAAGTACCGAAAAATCACCCCTTTACATTCGTTGGCTTTATCGCCGTAGCCGACATCCTCAGACCAGAAGCAAAACGTGCCATTGCCAGGGCGCAAGCCGCTGGTGTATCAGTGCGGATGATTACCGGTGATCACCTGGAAACAGCCTTCCATATCGGCAGAGAGCTCGGTATGGTTACTAGTCGCGACCAGGTATTCGACAGTCGCAAAATGCATACGATGAGCGATGACGAATTGCTCGATACCATTGATGAGATCCGGATTTTCTCGCGAGTTATTCCCGAGCATAAGTATCGGATTTTGGACCTTCTCAAACAAAAGAATATTACCGCTATGACCGGTGATGGCGTCAACGACGTACCTGCACTGGCTGGCGCGCACGTTGGCGTGGCAATGGGTAGTGGTTCGGAAATTGCCAAAGATGCCGGGGATATCATCCTGCTCGATGATAATTTCAAAAGTATCATCGACGCCATGCGTGAGGGCCGCATCATCTTCGCCAATATTCGCCGCATGTTGCTCTATCTTATGTCAACCAATGCCGGGGAAGTACTGGTCGCGCTCGGTGCGCTGGTCATCGGCATGCCAGTGCCACTCGTGCCAGTACAAATCCTGTGGGTCAACCTCGTCACTGATACACCGATGGTCATCCCGATCGGTCTGGAACCTGGCGAGAAAACCATCATGGACCACAAACCGAAAAGCCCTGATGCCCCGATTCTCAATCTCTACCTGGTGTCACGCATGGTCCTGATGGCACTTACCATGGCCGCGTTGACGCTGACGCTCTATGTCCTGTTCAGCAGGGAGTATGGCAACGCCTACGGCCGGACGATTGCGTTTAGCGCCTTAGTAGTCATGCAGTGGGCCAATGCTTTCAATGCCCGCAGCGATTATCAATCACTGCTGACGCGGCTTAAAACTATGAACAAACCATTTTACTTCGGCCTGGCCGTCGCTGTCATCGCCCAATTTATGGCTTTGTTTGGCCCCTTGCGCGAAGTGTTGCACGTCACACCGGTGGCTCTCGGTGATTTTTATACGACAGGCCTATTGGCATTCTTCGTACCAATCATCGTTGTAGAGATCCATAAATTCATCGGCCGACGCATGCGGTCGCGCCACTAGAAATTAACCCCTCAGATTGGTATACTTATCAAGACGCTGGCGTTGTCAGTTATATTGGGGTGTCGCCAAGTGGTAAGGCACGTGGTTCTGGTCCACGCATTCGGGGGTTCGAATCCCTCCACCCCAGCCAAAATAAAATGAGTCTGTCCGGACTCATTTTATTTTGATCATGTTGTCTCTAGGGGTAGCTAATTTCTAGTGAGAAAGAAATGCTAATTGTAATAATCTGCTACTCTCCTTCGAGACAACACAAGCGCGGACACCACCATGACTAGAATAGGCTCAAGATGCTGCATGAAGGTCACGAATTGATAGCCGAAAGATACACTACCGCCCAATCCCCCCATGTTTATAGACCCGAGAGCATTGAACAAAGGAAGTATAGAGTATACCGATCCGATCATCAACATCACGACAGCGACCCGACGCAACGCGTTATTACCGAATATTATACAAAAACCAATGACACCAAAAAATAATGATATGAGTAACGTATCTCTTGCTGTTCCTTGGAAAAAGTAGCTCCCAACTTGCCCGTATGCAGACGAGTAAATCCAAATGGTTGTCCAATATGAAAATAACAATATGGAAGCACAAAAATATATCGTACTTAGTACGTAACTTGCCGGAGACAAACGATTGTTGTTATTTACGGCAACGCTGTCATGTTTAGCAAGTTTGGCTGATGTAGAATACTGTTGGATTTCTGGCCGGCTTGACTGGTCATTAATACTTACTAACGCAGATGTTGAAAGCTGTTGATCTGACTTAGTACTACTCGAAGCTTCAGCTGACCCCTGCGCAAATTTTGCATTATCCTGCGTTAAAGCTTTTGACTGAGGTTCATTCTTTTTAACCTCGTCGAGTATATTAGACTCGTCGGTAATCGGTTTGATATCAATCATTCTGTTACGTTTCTCCTATGGAATAGTACTTTTGTTCAATGATACACGAGGCCTGCCACCAAACCAAACAAACGGAGTAGGGGTATGAGACAATATCCCTTATCTCCACCCATAACAACACGACGTGCTTAGTTATGACTCTTGCTACAACTCTTCGTCGGGCGTCTCTACCTCTACCTGAACGACAGCAGCGTATGGGACGGCCTTTTTAGTAACAAGTTTGATATGATCACTAAGAAGTTCTATTTGGTCAGTAGTCAGCGTTTCGTCGAGATGAACTTCAATCACTATGAGAAGTTTAGTCGAGCCGATATACATCGACCTAAGATCGAGCACGTCTTCAACACCCTCAAGTTTCTCGACTCGTCGGACAAGTAATCTTGCTTGTTTCTTCGGGATAGACCGTCCAACAATGAGCCCTTTTACATCGTAGATAAGCAGCAATGACCCGGCCATCATGCAGCCGCCAATGATCATGCCGCCGATGCCGTCGAACCGCGCATTGTCCGTCAGTGCATATAATCCGATCGAAATAAGTCCGACAACTGCTGCTAATGTACCTAGAAAGTCGATGATAAAAGTTGTCTTCGTCTCAATCATACTGGAGTAAATAATACGTCGCCACCATGGAAGTCGCGGGTGTCTGTCTTGGTTAAGTCGGCGGAAACTAAGCCAGAACGCATAGCCGTTCGTTATGAAGACAATCACAAGAACGGCAAGTGCCAGCCAGTCATTGTGCACTACTTGGGGATGGGTAAATTGTCTATAGCCAAAATAGACCGATAGCAAGCCTGTTCCGAAAAACATAAACATTGCGGAAATCATCACCCAGAAATAAACTTCGCGTCCGTATCCAAAATCATGTCGTTCATCACGCTCCTTTTTTGAAACACGAACTCCATGATAGAGAAAACCGGCGGTAGTAAGATCAGATAGACCCTGGAACATCTGCGCCAACATGACGGCACTTCCTGTCAGAAGAGCGACAACAAGATTGATGACGACGTCGAGAAGGCTAACAGATAACGATGCAGCGACAACTTGCGTATCGCGAAGTGGTTTACTCATATACTTCATATAAGTATAACAAATGGAACTGACGATATATACTGAAATCATGACGAAACAACAAAAGATTATATTAATCATGTGTATCCTAGCCTCGTTCGTAACATTTCTCGATGGTTCCGTTACCGGAGTCGCACTGCCGGCTATAAGCCGTGAACTTGGTGGCGGCCTAGTAACGCAACAATGGGTTAACGATGCCTACCTCATTACGCTCGGTTCACTTATTCTTGCCGCTGGATCGCTGTCAGATCTATTCGGCCGAAAGCGAATACTTACCATCGGTCTGTATGGCTTCCTGGTTGCGTCACTTGGCTGTGCACTAGCCCCAACCGCAGAAGCACTGATTGGCGCCCGGGCCATCCAGGGGATCGCAGGAGCGTTACTAGTACCAAGTTCGCTGGCATTCATTATTTCGGCATTCTCCGGCGCCAAGCAAGCCAAAGCGATTGGCAGTTGGACTGCCTGGACAGGAATAGCCTTCGTGATCGGACCACTGGTCGGTGGTGGACTGGTGGATCTTGCCTCGTGGCGACTTGTCTTCGCTATCAACGTTATACCGATTACCATAACGCTACTCCTGCTTCATCGATTAACGATAAAAGATGCGACTACAGAAAGTCGAGTGGTCGATTACAAAGGTATCGTGCTGGGTATTATCGGCTTGGCTGGGGTGGTATTCGCCCTAATTGAGCAATCACACTACGGATGGACGCATCGTCTCATTGTCACTAGCTTTGTTGTCGGCATGGCAGCTCTTGTATGGTTCTTCATTCACGAGAAGAGAACGGCTCGACCAATGCTACCACTGGGTCTTTTCCATACCAGAAACTTTAGCATGGGCAATATTTCTACCTTCTTTGTTTATGCGGCCCTATCTCTGCAAGGTTTTATCGTCGTCATTTTCCTTCAACAAACAGCTGGCTTTCTGGCAACAATGGCCGGCCTTGCCATGCTGCCGATTACCATCATCATGTTCTTCTTGTCGTCGCGGTTTGGAACGTTGTCCGGCCGATTCGGTCCGCGTCTTTTTATGACAGTTGGGCCGTTCATTTGTGCGATCGGTGTACTGCTTATGCTACAAACCGGCATGCCGGTGCACTATTGGACACAGTTATTCCCAGGAATTATGTTGTTTGGGCTCGGTCTATCCATCACCGTAGCACCTCTGACATCTGCGATTCTCGGATCTATACATCCGAACCAGGCGGGCATTGGCTCAGCTATCAATAACGCCGTAGCAAGGATAGCCGGTTTGCTTTCGGTAGCTACGGTAGGTCTGTTCACTGGTAACGCCATCGGGCTTGATGGTTTTCATCGTGGATTGCTCGTTTGCGCGGTCCTACTCTTGGCTGGCGCTGCCGTGTCTTTCGTTGGTATACGAAACTCTCAACTCAAGAGTTAAGGTTTCGGCCCAGTGTCAATATCCCTCCACCTTGAACAAACAGAGCGAAGCTGACCGAGTTGAAGGTATACTGTTATATAATACGAGCATGGCAGATGCTTCTAGAAAAAAAGGGGGGATAATTCCTCGTCAAACTAAACTCAGCGACATTTATCCAACACCAAAAAGCTCACTCGAATTCGCTAACGAAAGACGTGAAATTGATCAGATGCGCGCAAAGCACGTGCCAAAACATGTCACCATATCAACCAGTTTTAGAACATATAGTGTGCTGTTGGGTTTGGTATTAGGTCTTAATGTTATTCCTGACGCTATTCAAACTAACATTATCGGTGGTGTCTTTCTTAGCTTTTCAGTCGCATCTCTTTGGGTCGGGTACACGATGTGGATAATAAGTCGCGTGTCAGATACGTTTCAGAGGCTCGGGCTTCGTTCTGTTCGTTTTTTCTTATTATATATAGTTATTTATCCGGCACTAGCCCTGATCTCTTATAATTTGTCTGCGTCCTCATCCTTAGGGCTGTGGTACACCATAGCGACCTGCCTGCATTTTATTGTAGTCTACGTTTTATTGAAGATAGTATTGAAGCCTTGACCGCACAACCGAGGCCCATTGTAATTCGCAAGCTTTAGACTGAATAGATAAATCGTAGTAAATGAAATCGCATCTTTGACATTTCAAAACGTCTAGTACATATCGAATAATAGTTGACTTACTGTAGTTGATAGTAGAAGGTCCTACCCATATATATTATTATATATGGGTAGGACCTAACCGTCAGGTTCGACACCTCCACGAGTAGGGGTTACTCGAGTCTAGGATCACTGCAGTCCCAAGACCAAAATAAGAGCAGTACGCTTGAACGCTAACGTTCTTTCGTACACCCCATGGTGCGACCCAGCACCTCCACGAATAGGCGTTGCTGGAATCCAGAAGAATCGACTGATAACCGATTCCATACTGAATTTGACACGTCTGATCCATATTCACGCTGTAGTCTGTAGCGTGAGCTGCAGCAGCGGGAATCATGACCAACCCTGCGGTTAGTGCAAGCGGAGCGATTACTTTCGCGATGATGTTTTTCATCGCCACTTCCTTTCACTATTGTCGGGATAGACTTGCTCCATAATGTTACTGCTTATTGTTCTCGTTATCAACATACCTTAGACCTTGCCAGAGAAGACATCTTATGCTCTATCTTCATTGTAGATAATCATGTTGTTTCCATCTCTGCGGCGACACACCCATTAATTGCCTCGCTATACAGTAATGAACACTTCGCAACTTGAGCATGCGCTATACTAAAGAGATGCAATTGAAACTCGATAGGATTATTGGCGGTGGCCAAACGATAGGCACCAACGATGACGGCAAGAAGATTCTGGTATGGGGCGGCTTACCCGATGAAACCGTTGAAGTCACCGTAACGAAAAAGAAATCGCATTACGAGGAAGCGATCGTAGAAAAAGTTATAAAGCCAAGCGAAGAGCGCGAAACGCCGCGCGATCCGGATAGCTATTTGTCGACTAGCCCATGGCAAATCATGAATTTTGCGGCCGAGCAGCACTATAAAGCAGCACTCATCGAGGAAGCCTTTGAATTGCATGATATTGTCTTGCCTGAGCCGATTACCGTTTATAGCGACGACAACCAGTACGAATACCGCAATAAAATCGAATATAGTTTCTGGTACGACACAGAGACTGAAAAACTAAGCCTGGCATTTTTCCGACGAGGAAGTCACGGCAAAGTCGCCCTCGAAGAAACCAGCTTAGCAGCACCAGAGATCACAAAGCTTTCCAAGGTCATCCTCAATATCTTGAATGATAAAAAAGTCGGTGGTCGCCAACTAAAAACGCTACTCATTCGGACCGATGCCAAAGGCAATACCGCTTGGCAACTGTACGTCAAAGACGAAAAGTTTAACGCCAAAAAGATCATCGATGCTGTTCACGCACAACGGGAAACGACTTGCGGCGAAGTGATTTTCTCGAACCCCAAGAGTCCAGCCAGTGTTATTACTAAGCGATTGGCCTGTTCGAGCAAGGATTCACTGACGGATACTATTCTTAAAGTAGCCTTCTGTTACGCGACCGAGAGTTTTTTTCAAATCAACCTGCCAGTTTATGAGCATGCGCTAGGTGACATGAAAAAATGGGTTAACAGTGGGCCAGTGGTTGACTTGTATAGCGGCGTCGGCACGATTGGTCTAACGATTGGCGGCAACAAAGTGACACTGGTCGAAAGCAACGAATCGGCCGTCAAAGAAATGCGAGCCAACATTAGCGTTCTCGGCCGCGATGAAACCGCCTGGGTGGTACTAGCGCCAAGCGAAAAAGCACTGGAATATATCGACGGTAACTCGACGATTATCGTTGATCCGCCACGCGCCGGGCTGCACGACGCCGTAATCGAAAGATTGCTCGAAACCAAACCCGCCCGTATCATCTATCTCAGTTGCAACCCAGTCACCCAGGCCCGCGACGTCGCCAAACTGGCGGAAACCTATGGCGTCCGCCACCACCAAGGCTACAATTTCTTTCCACGCACACCGCATATTGAACACCTAATCGTACTTGATGTAAGGTAGAGACATGTACAAAACCAAAACCGCTTTCACCCTCATTGAACTCCTCATTGTCATCACCGTCATTGCCATCATGGC
>CAYSAD010000007.1:0-28223 GCA_964428955.1 uncultured Candidatus Saccharibacteria bacterium
TGAGAATACCGATAGTAGCTATGATGATGAGGAGTTCGACGATGGTGAAGGCAGGGCGATGTTTGTTTGCACGAGAATTAAAAATGCTCATAGTGCTTATAGTTTAGCGAAGGGTAAGAATAATTACAACGGTCTTTTCAAAGGCACACCTATTTAACCGATTTTAACTTCTCGTACTTAGCAATAGCCGCCTGGGCTGCCTGCTGTTGGGCGGCTTGTTTGCTCGGGCCCGTTCCTTTGCCCATAAGTTTGTCGCCAACATAGACGCCGAGCGTGAATACTTTGTCATGGTCAGGTCCGACCTCTTCCAATACTCTATATTGCGGTGTCTGGCTGTCCATACGCTGCGACAGCTCTTGCAGATGTGATTTCGGGTCGCGCCAACTACCACTCTTGAGGATCGTATCGAGCTTTGACAAGATGTGCTTAGCGATAAACACTTCGGCATCCGCATAACCGCGTTCCAAATAAATCGCACCAATGACCGCTTCAAAGGCATTAGCTAAAATCTGCTGCCGAGCACGAACACTCCCGGCTTTCTCACCGCGACTCATCCGCACTAGTGGTTCGTAGCCGAGTTTATCGCCAGCTTCGCCGATACTTTCAGTTCGCACCAAAGCCGCTCGCCAACTAGTTAAAATGCCCTCTGGTTCGTCGTGATTACGAAACAAATAATCCGTCACCACTAGTTCCAGTACCGCATCACCGAGAAATTCGAGCCGTTCGTTATGTTTCGATACGCTTTTTTTGTGTTCGTTCACGTAACTGCGATGGGTCAAAGCCGTAATTAACAAATCAATATCACTAAATTCAAAGCCGAGCACGTCGCGGGCAAACGCTTGATAGGGAGCAGTAGGCATGCCGGTCATAATTTCTCCTGACGGATCTTCTTCATGGCAAGTAGCATCAATTTACCGATATCTTCGTATTCGATAGCGTCGAGCGCGTCAGTGAATTTGAACCATTTGATGCCGTTCATCCAATCTTCTTTTTTGATATCATTGGTGTCGCCCAATGCTTTCACCAGATAAATCTGTGTCGTCATCAACACCAGTTTATCAACTCGACGGTAACGAAAGTGGATTTTCCCCAGCCACACAATGACATCGGTATTAGTTAGGCCAGCTTCTTCGCCGATTTCACGTTTGGCTGTTTGTTGAGCGGTTTCACCTTCCTCGATGTGGCCCTTAGGTATCGTCCAGCGATCTTTAGCATCTTGGATTAGTAGAATCTCGACTTCGTCGTTTTTATCACGACGAAAAACGATACCACCAGCGGTCGGCTCACGGACGATTTCCTGAATCGACGGTTTTTTGCGATTAAAATAGCGGGTGAATTTATCAAACTTTGGTGCTGGCATCCGGCGTTCCTTCGACAAGCGTTCGATAGGCTGTCCCGAGGACACCATTCACGAACTTGCTTGAGTTATCAGAACCAAACGCTTTAGCGAGCTCAACCGCTTCGTTGATAGCAACTTTGGGTGGTACTTTATCACTGCGATGTAGCAGTTCATAAAGTCCGATACGGATGATATTTCGGTCGATCCGAGCAATCTGTTCAATCGGCCAATCTGGTGCGATCGGTTGAATCTTGGCATCGAGATCGGCTTGCTGCTTGATAACACCATCAACCAGTTCTTTGACGAATTTTTTGTCATCGATAGCTGATTCGTAGCGAGCCAGATTGCGTGCTAAGATTTCATGCGCATCACGGGTTGTATCATCCGCATTAGAACGAAACTCATACTCGTACAGAGTCTGGAGAGCAACGATGCGTCCTAAGTGTCGGTTTGAGGCCATATCCGTTTGGTTCTTTCTTTATGTTAAAAATTGGCGAAAATTATTTCGCGACGGTTTTACCGGTTTCACGCTTGGTAGTGCGTACTTTTACTGGGGACGAGGCGTTAACTCGACGGGCCAGTTTGAGGCGTAAGTGGCTACGGCGTAGGCCGGTCTTACGCGGACTGGTCTGCTTTTTTGGCTCAGCCATGGTAATGTTCTCCTTTTCAGGTTGTTATTAAACTTAGCCTGTATTATAGCGGAGCTGAGCAGATTTCTCAAGCGGTGACGACACTAACGAGTCGGCCCGATACGTAAATGACTTTGGCTGGTTTTTTATCGCCGACGAATTTTTTGACATTCGCCTCACTGAGCGCGCGATCTTTGATGTCGGCTTCGCTGGTATTGTCGGCAACTTCAATCGTAGCCCGAACCTTACCATCAACCTGCACCACGATAGTCATTTGGTCACTGACGATCAGCGCATCATCCCAACTAGGCCAGCTAGCCGCCTCAATAGTGATTTCGTTACCGAGCTGCTGCCATAATTCCGCACCCATATGCGGCGCCATCGGCGCAATCAGGCGCACCAAACTATCCAGCGCTTCATGCCAGATTTCATCCGAAAAACCATCGACTTTGTGCTTATAAAGCTCGTTGACGTATTCCATCAGACTGGCGATGGCCGTGTTGAAACTTAGCCGCTGGAAATCATCGGTCACTTTACGAACGGTTTGATGTTGTAGGCGACGGACGGCCTCATCATTTTTGGTGACACCTTTGTCACTATCATTAAATTCTTGCACTAGCGTCCAAGCTCTGTTCAAGAAACGATAAATGCCAGCGATGCCTTTCGAACTCCAGTTGGAATCTTCGTTGATTGGTCCGAGGAATAACAGAAAGATCCTGAGTGCATCGGCACCGTAGCCTTGATCGATCACATCGAGCGGATCGACCACGTTACCCAGACTTTTACTCATCTTGCGACCATCTTCTGCTTGAATCAAACCGTGATAGACTAGTTTTTTAATCGGCTCCTTGGTTGGCACTAATTTCATATCATAAAAAACATGCGCCCAGAACCGAACGTACAGCAAGTGCGCCACGGCGTGATCGCCACCGACGTAGTAATCAACCGGTGTCCAATAATCGGCGTTCTTCGGATCCCAAGCCTGTTGATCGTTCTTTGGATCAGTGTAGCGCAGCAAGTACCAGCTGCTGCAGGCATAGCCGTCCATCGTATCAGTTTCACGTTTGGCAGGTCTGCCACAGGTCGGACAGATCGTATTGACCCAATCAGTCTGGCTTGCCAGGACCGATTTACCATCACCTTTTGGTGCGTAATCTTCGACTTCCGGTAAGATGACCGGTAGATCTTTTTCCGGCACAGCCACCGCACCGTGTTCATCACAATGAATGATCGGAATCGGTGCACCCCAATAACGTTGGCGACTAATGAGCCAATCACGCATTTTGTAAGTAGTTTGACTTTTGCCCGTACCAGACTCGTTTAACCAAGCCACGATTTCCTCGCGAGCCTCACTGGAGTCCATACCGTCGAATGTACCACTGTTTTGGAGTTTGCCTTCACCATGGTAAATTCGTTCATTGCCCGGTTTTTCAATCACTTCGATAACCGGTAAGTCGAACTTCTCGGCAAACGCGAAGTCGCGTTCATCGTGTGCCGGCACACCCATAACTGCGCCGGTGCCATAACCGCCGAGTACATAATCGGCCACCCAAACCGGAACTTTCTCACCACTGGCTGGATTGATCGCTTCAACGCCGACGAGTGGCGCGCCAGTTTTTTCTTTACCCTCGCTCATGCGTTCGATTTCGGATTTTTTCACCGCCGCATTGACATACTTTTTGACGAGATCATGATTTTTCAGTAAGTTTTTCTGCGTAAGTGCAGCCTTCAGCCATGGATGCTCTGGGGCTAAGACGATAAACGTCGCGCCGAATAGCGTATCGGGCCGCGTCGAGAAGACGGTAAGATGAGCCGGTTTGTCACTTTCATCTTTCCAATTATTGTGTTTCGCGTCGTCAAATACCAAATTGAATTCAATTTCGGCACCTTCACTCTTCCCGATCCAATTGATCTGGGCGGTCTTGATTTTCTGTGGCCAATCGAGATCATCGATTTCTTCGAGCAGTGCATCGGCATAATCGGTAATCTTGAAGAACCACTGCTTCATAGATTTTTTCTCGACGATCGTGCCGCAGCGCCAACATTTGCCACCTTCGACTTGCTCGTTCGCCAACACAGTTTTATCGACCGGGCACCACCACTGCAAACTTTCTTTTTGATATGCTAGGCCACGCTCGAAAAACTTAGTAAATACCCACTGCGTCCACTTATAATATTCCGGATCGCTGGTATTCAGTTCGCGTGACCAATCCAAGCTAACACCCATACGGGTCAACTGGTTCTTGAAATTAGCGATGTTTTCTTTGGTGACGACGGCCGGTGCGGTACCAGTTTTGATGGCGTAATTTTCAGCTGGCAAGCCAAATGCATCCCAGCCCATCGGATTCAAAACATTGCGATCATGTGCCCGCTGAAAGCGCGCAATCGAATCAACCACGGCATGTTCCATGGCGTGACCGGTATGCATACCGGCGCCACTTGGATAGGGAAACATGCAAGAAATATAGAACTTTTGGCGCTCGTCGAAATCAACCGCTTTATAACGGTTGTCATCAGCCCATTGCTTTTGCCATTTGGGTTCAATCTCGCTTGGATTATAGCGTGTCATACTGCTGTAGTATAGCAAAGGTAGCGGTCAGAGGTCTATGTTAGGTGGTAGAGACTTTGCAGCTATAACCACTCAGGGCAACGGCCTTGTTTTGCGACACGTCAAAGTATTGTACTTCGATTTGCCGGCCGCCGCAGAGTCTGTACTGGATGGCATCGGGATTGCTGGCAGACGGGACGCTATCGGTCAACGCGCTCGCTATGGATGGATTATTGATATAGGACTTGAGTTGGCTGGCAGATGTTGGGTAACTGCCTCTATTATTTGCCGCGTATTCCTCGGCGGCCGACGCAACCGTAGCAGCAGCATTTTGATTCGATACGGAACTCGACTGGGTCTGAGCCTCAGAAAACGCACTGCCAAAAGTTGATTCGATGTCTTTTTGTAGTTGTTTCAGTGTTATGAAATCTTTCGGCACATCAATCGATACAGCTTTATTGAACTGTGGTTCAAACGTGAAGTCGGCGTCCGAGATTGTACTGGTAGATGAGCTGTCTTTTGTAGTCCACTTTATCTGCGTGATTTTGTGTCCGAAACGACTAACCCACAGTTCGGTATGATTCTCAGTCGTAGCTGTATTATCACTATCTAACGAGTCGATACCGGAAGTAGCATCGTCACTACCTGTACCCGAAGGATCGCATTTGTCGAGATCTTTGTAAATCTGCGTGTTTTTCAGGCCATCGCTAAAGTGTTTCGATACATCCTTATCGACATCGACATCGTAACCTAGGTTACCGTCCTTGCTACCTAGTTTATCTTTTATGATGATAAACGGATTCTTTTTATATAGGTCGAGGAGTTCCTTGGTTTCAGACTTATTATCCTGAAGTTTTTTAACCGCACCATTAATACACGTTTGTGTCTTGGACCACTCCTCGCTATACTCTTTCGTGTCGTCGGCTGAAATCTTGATCCACTTGCCGTCAATATCTGAAATAAGTTTGTCGTACGATGACGGGAGTTGTTCACCGTCAGCGACATCATTTATTATTTTCCGAACATCGTTGACTTTAATATAAATGTTCTGATCTTTATCAACGATGCCTGATCCAGAAAATGAAACGTCTTTGCCGTTGTACTGAGTCGCCAGTTTTATATCGAGCTGCCCGCCAACCTCATATGAGCCTTTGCCGTCCATCGAAAGCGTCAACTTACTCGGCATGCCTGCAGCAGAACCCGTGTGCAAGTTTATATTCATAGTGCTGGTAAAAATTACCGACTTAGCGCTTGCTGCATTTATGAGCGCGTCACCGAGAACTTTATTCGGATTCTGATACCATAGATTGTAAGCCAGTGCCGTACCACCGCCGCCAAGAACCAAAGCAGCCGCGATAATACCACCGATGATAAACAACGATTTCTTCGACTTTTTCTGACCGATACCATCGGCTGGAACTGGCGGTACACTACTACTATCGGTTGGTGGCGCTTGGAATACAGGTGCAGGTGGCTGGATCGTTTGCGCAGGCTGAGCAAACGGTGAAACGTCGGGGTTGGATCTGATCGTGGCAGGTTCGGCATCAAATCTCATTGGCGTCGCCAAAACTTGCTCATCGACTAGAGAGGGCGGTGACTCCACGTCACCCTCAGGTAAAGTCTCTTGTACTTCACCAGCTTCAAGTAGCGGTTCATCGGCCGGTTCGCTGACTGGCGTCTCTTCTTTGTCCATACTATATTCCGTTTATGCTAATTCTTAAGTTTAGCTTACCATATGTCACATCTTAAGCAGGAAATTTTGCAAAAAAATCATTTTTGGTAGCTAACCATTCCGGTGATTGTCGGACCAATTGGATGTCTTCGTCGTAGTAATGTACCAGTATTTTGACGGCTTCTTCCAAGAAAATACCGCCCTGTGAACCTTTGGCCAGAATCACTGCATTATCTTCCAAGACACTATGAACGAATGCACCAGCTTCAAGCGCAGTCTGGCAAACCTTCACCTGACAACCACGCGCTTTAGCTGCTGGTGCGAGATATTGACCGGCTTCGGTGCCAACTGTCACTACCCAGGCTAATAGATTCGGATCACACATGTCACCAATTTTTTTATGCTCTTCAGCTGAAACTGCACCAAGTTCATTCATACTACCAAGCAGCGCAATCCGTTGCGGCGCTTCAATTGAATACAATACTTGCATAGCCGCACTGACAGCCGCTGGGCTGGAATTATAGGTATCGTCAATCATAAGTGACTGCTGCAAACCACGCAGAATATTCATACGTCCAGGGACGGCATGAATTTTCTCTAACCCAGAACTAATAGTTTGTGGCTGCATACCCAGTTTCACCGCTACGGCCGCTGCCGCAAGAGCCGTCCGTAAGCTGTGCTCGCCAACCAAATGCACTTTTGCTGGAACCTGGTCTGGAAATTCCGGCGCAATCAGTGCACCAGTGTAGCCAGCTTCCAGCGTAAAGTCCTGGATCTCGAATCGGTATTCAGCCGCGGCTGTCGTACCGTAGGTATCAAGCGACGGGTTCGTAATCAGATCAGCGAAGCGGCCATCGATGTCGTCGCGGTTAATCAACACCAACTTTGAAAAGTTCGCCACACCTAACTCTTCTTGAGCAACCGTTTCAATAGTCTGCAAGAATTCCATATGCTCGGGCGTTACCGCAGTCACCACCGCGATATCTGGCCGCAAATATCGACTGAATTGTGCCATGTCGCCAGGCCGGTCGACGCCGAGTTCCTGGATGATAATGTCAGTATCAGCCGGATCTTTAATACGCTTTTTGGCCGCTCTAAAAACTGACCGCCAAGCGCCGATACTCTTTATATTACCCGGGTAGTCGATACCTAGAATCGCCAATGGCGCACTGACATTCGTATTGTGATTGCCCTCATGTAAGCGCACGCGGTATTGCTGGCTTAGTACGGTCGCGATTGCCACTTTGGTGCTAGTTTTGCCCACACTGCCAGTCACTGCTACTAATTTCACCTCAGGATGCTTGGCGAAATATTTGACGACATATTTTTCTAATTTTTTCTGAACATGGTTTTTAAACATAAGTACTCTTATGATAAACGAAGCGACGGGAAAATGAAAATTAGATCGCCGTGTTTATCCCTTTATATCGGCCGGTTCCATCAATCGGCTGCTTTTCATGAGGTATGGCTCGGTGCAGGCAGCAAGATTGAAGCAACACGGGCGGCGATGTTTACCACTGAGTTTCGAGATAGTCTTCTCGATCCGGATCATACGCGTCTCCTGACTCAGCGTGGCATTCATCCAGCGTATCCATTCCCAGCGCGCCATTGGTGTGATGTCTTTCCATTTGTCTTTGACTTTTTGCGGTGCGATTTTCAGCGCATCAGCGAAGTCCTTCGGTATAGTCGGCTCGGGCCAGTCTTTGCTGGTCGTCATCTCAACCGTCACACTATCACCCGACTTCACGCCAGCAGTTTTCTGGAGCTCATCAGTCACTCGCATCCAGTGGCTCCAGCGTCCATCCGGTTCGAGCACCGCCTGGAATTCATGACCATTAATCACGCCAGTCACATTTATCTGGCCGCGTGACGACAGCTTAACGCTCTCGTCTTTTGGTACCGGTAAAATCACCCAATCTTTGAGCGTATACAATGTCGTCTCAAACGTAATCGTCACAGGCGTATTCTTCATAACTATAGTATAGCAAAACTACCGCTACATCACCTCGGGATCGGCTATATAGTCATGTTGGCGAGTGGCCCGATATCCATAGAGAAGCAGATAGAAAATCCCGCAAGCTAATCCCAGCACCACACCAACGTCAATGAGGCCACGCCATGGTTGCGGTATAAAATGCACAATTACGATCAATAGAACGATTCCTGCGAATAATGCTGTCGCTGAAATAATCCGCATTCTAGAAGCACCGAAATACCCGACACAAAACAGAGGCGCCAGTATGGCCCGCCGCCACGTTGCTTTGCGTGATAAATATTGTGCCCTAGCGACAACGCGCGGCGCGAACTGTTGACCAAACGCTTTGTAACCTTCGGAATAGACCATGACAAGACACCACACGACAAGAATTAAAATCTGCCAAATATTGAGTTTTTCTTTTAAGAGTTCAGCTGCAAACGGTACTAGGCGATAGATGGCAAATCCAAGCAATAGCACTACACCGCCAACGCCCCACACTGCAGCAGATTTTCGTATAAAAGACTGTCGTATCATACTTTTCGCAAAATCTTATCCATCACCTTACCGTTTGCTAGCTCATCGACAAGCTTATCAAGGTAGCGAATTTCACGCATCGTCGGCTCTTTGATTTCTTCTACTCGTACTCCGCAAATCACGCCCGTAATCAATGTACGGACAGGATTCGGCCGAGGAGCCTCGGCAAAAAATGTCTCGATGTCTACCTGGCTCTCCAATACAGCTTCGAGTTCCTTCTGACTATATCCCGTCAGCCAGTCAATAATCTCATCGACCTCCGCTTTCGTGCGACCGTTCTTCTCGGCTTTGGTAATATACATTAGGTAAACACTTGCAAAGCTTGTCGTATAGATGCGAGGTTTTGTTATCATTCTTTTATTATAGTATAGTGATAGCAAGCACGTAAGTCCGTACCTACGGCGAGGCCCACCCCAAGGGGAATAACTCGTTACCGGCACTGCGTCAGATATTGGGGACTTTTATTAACAACTAATAATAGGAGTCTCTCATGAATCATGTAAAAATGACAAAAGAAGAGCAACTAGATTGGTACGAGCGATCGCACAAAAACTGGCGCGCGTGGGGCAGCTGGTTCAGCTGGGGATCACCCGTCGGACTCGGTCTATTTTTTATCGAAATAGCCGCCGCGGTCTGGGTTATCGCCCAAGTGTTCTAGCAAAATAACACCCGGAAATCCCGGGTGTTATTCTTTAGGGAGCAAGGTGGTTGATTGTCTTTGCCACCGTCCTACCCTGCCGGGGCGTCAGTTCATGCGGGCCGAGCACTCGCTTCACCCTAACGTATTGCTTGTTGGCACGGCGCACGGCGCGATTATTTCTACGAATGATGAAAAAGTCGAGGAGCCCGTTCACAAACAACGTTGGAACTCGCAACTCTATGGCTTTCTTGTAGCTCTCGTATTGCATGATGGTATTTTCTAAACTCTTTTTGTACGCTGGCCACGTCTCTTCGGTAATTTCCATACCTTTCACAAACGGCACCAGCTCATCTGCTATCTTTCCACCAACCTGCATAACCTCAGGATTGTTCTGTACGATTTCGAACAATGAAAAATACATCCCTTCGGCTCGTGTCAATTTCCGCCACCACGTATTACGGGCTTTGACCTTATAGAGTGGTGCGCCAAATAGCGTTAATCTTTCGACACGCTGAGGCCACCGATGTGCAATCTCTATCGCCACAACACATCCCATAGAGTGCCCAGCAAATACTGCTTTTTCAATACCAAGCTTATCGAGTGTCGCAATTACTGCCTCGGCATGATCCTTCGGCGTATACTTTACGTCTGGTTTCGGCGCATCACCAAAGCCCAGCAAATCAAGCGCAATCACGCGCCACTTCGTATAGTCAATGTGCTCCAGCGCATACGACCAGCTTCTGTGATTATTGCCAAGCCCGTGCAAAAGCACTAACGGCACACCGCTGCCTTTGTCGAGCTGAACTGGAAGTGTATGTGCCATATCTGACTTTAGTATACAGAATCAACCCCACATCAGAAACAAAGACTAATATTTACCAGACTGTCTGATATAGTAGACTCCATGGAAAAGACACGCCTAGAAGCATTCACCGATGGGGTCTTTGCTATCGTGGTGACACTGTTGGTTCTCGACATTCGCCTACCAGAGGGTACGACCACACATAACTTAGGTGATAATCTCGTCCATGTCATACCGACATTCAGTACGTATGTTCTCAGTTATTTCATCGTTGGTCTTTATTGGATTTTTCATCACTCAGTGACCCGTAGGTTCAAGTCAATCGACTCCAGAATACTGTGTTTAAATATCGTCCATTTGATGCTTGTTGGCCTCATTCCATTTTCGACAAGTGTTCTGAGTGAATTTACCTTTACGACGTGGGCAATTGTGCTCTACGGTGTTAACATTCTCGCAATCAACTTGACAGGTTGGCTTGTCATACATTATCTGTATCGTCACAAAGACCTTGTTAACGGTGACTTCGGTCAGACGGCATACAAGCTACAACGCAGACTATATATCAAAATTGCTTCATTCTACGCGATCGCGATTGCTCTTGGCTTTATTACACCCCAAGCAAGTATCTATATTTATGCACTCATCACACTGTACTTGATTTTTACGGTACTTTTCCCGCGTCTTTCTTGGCGACGATCACTTAACGAGTAGTTGATACAAGTATTACTCTCCCACCGTCGCAGGTTCTACTTCTCTGGCCCGCTTGTAATTGACAAAGATCACCCCCGTTGGTGCTACTAGACTGTCCGTCATTGTAAAGGCTGTGGGCATAGTGCCCTCACCAAACAATTAATGCTTAACTCCTATCTGAAGACTCTTAGTAGAGTGACGTGTTCCTTGTACGCTCACGACTCACCCATGCGAGCAACTGACTCAGAGCTATAAACCCAATCGTAATACCAATGATATAGAGAGTGACGCTCCCGAATCCACCAACCTTGTCGGGATTGAGGAATGGATATGGATACCAGCCGGTCACGCTAGCACGGATCAAGGTATACGTGATCCAGACAATCGGAAATGCAAGCCACCACAACGCTTCTTTTACAGAAATTGACTTAGCTGATGGCCATAAGAGCCACCACGCAATGATAAATATCGGCCCGAATTGGTGCAAGATGAAGTTTTTCCAATCAAATCCAAGCGCCGGATTAGCATCAGGGTTGTTTTGAAGTAAAAGTGCGTACACGATACCGGTCACGAGCATATAAAGTACCGCGCCGCCACGAAAATAGCGAAACCAGTCGCCAAACGGTTTTCGGCGCATGATAGCAATTGCCGCTAAAACGAATACGACTGCTGCGATAAGATTACTCTCGACGGTAAAGTAGCTAAAAAGATTCCAACCGTAATAATCTGGAATCCGCTCTGAGCTCCAGGCAGTCCATGGACGGATGGCCATGATAATGAGAACAGCCACAGCAAGCAATACGGTAATGTTGATGATAGGTATTGGTCGTTCGGCTTTTTTCATGGTTAAGCTTAGTGTACCACGAGTTCCGCAAGCCTCTTAGCAGTAGTAATGTTACGGATTGTCATTTGCTTATATAATGGTGTACCGACGACACGCAGCAAGCTATACTTTGACTGGTTGACCCTGGCAACATTCGCAAGCACCGCACCGTCGACATAAATCATTGTTTCTACTTCTGGCCTGTACCCTAACTTCTCTATGGTGTCAGGTGCGTTGCTCTCATCAAAAAGATACAGCACATCCGATTTCTGGCCAGATTTATCGGGTTTCGGCGAATCATTCGTCCAATCTGGTGGAATTGCCGCAGCGATAGCCCGAATCTTTTTGCCAGATAACACCAGTGTTGGAATATCAAAGCCAAAATGATTTTCGAGCGCCGCCCGCACGTTAACGGCTTTGGGCTCATGATCACTCGCAAATACCGCATTACCAGAATTGATATAAACCACGACATCTCGAAACCCAAGATCCTCGAGTACGACTTGGAGTTCAGCTTTTGGAACACGGTGATTGCCACCAACATTAACACCACGAAGTAACACGACATATTTCATTACGTTCAATTATAACCTGGTGTTTTATTTTTCGCATCCGTATTGCATTTTACGCCTCGAAGCCTCATAGTAAATACGATTTAAAATGAGATAATCAAAGGAATCCACGTGGCTACAGCTGCTCATCCGACACATTCCGCACACCATCATGTTAGTAAATTTTCTGCCCGGCAAAAAACCCTGGCACTTATCACCGTTTCCATGGCATTCATCATGGACTTGCTCGATAATACGATCGTCAACATCGCCATTCCATCGATCCAAGAGAACCTCGGTGCCAGTTATTCAACCATTCAGTGGCTCATCGCCGGCTATTCGTTAACCTTTGCCGTGCTGCTGATCACTGGCGGCCGTATGGGCGATGTGTTTGGCTACAAAAAATTGTTTATGTATGGTATCGCCGGCTTTACGATCGCCTCGCTGCTTTGTGGTTTGGCGTGGAACTCAGAAATTTTGATCGTCGCCCGCTTAATTCAGGGCGCGATGGCCGCACTGATGGTACCGCAGGTCATGAGCATGCTACAAATCCTCTACAAACCAGCCGAGCGTACCGGCGTGATGGGACTCTTCGGTGCGATGGCTGGTGTTGCCGCGACACTCGGCCCGGTAATCGGTGGTATACTGATTCATTTCAATATTGCCGGCCTTGATTGGCGTCCGATTTTCCTAATCAACGTTCCGGTCGGACTGATTGCACTATATTTGGCGCAGCGCTACTTACCTGAAGGAAAATCGCCCCACCCGCTCAAGCTCGATGTCGTCGGTACGGGTCTTATCATCGTGGCGATGGGATTATTCGTTTTCCCGTTAATCCAAGGGCGTGAACTCGACTGGCCACTCTGGACATTCGTCATGATGGCTTGCTCCATTCCTGTGCTTATACTGTTCGGTTGGTGGCAAAACGTCAAAGACAAGAAAGACCATTCACCGCTCGTTGTGCCGGCGCTACTCAAAACTCGCACTTTCGTTACGGGTCTAATCATCAATCTCACGTTCGAAGGTGCCATGCTTGGCTTCTTCTTGCCGTTCACGCTTATCATCCAGATCGGCTTCGGTTACGAAATCATCAAGGCCGCCCTGACGGGTATTCCAACCGCGATTGGTATCTCGGTAACGATGGCGATCTTCAGCCAAAAACTAATTCCGAAACTCGGACGATATGCGCTAACACTCGGTACGGTGTTGATGGCTGCCGGTTTGCTCGTACTTTACTTCATGATCAGACACTCAGGACTTGATACTACACCGTGGGAATTTATCCCAGGCCTGCTCCTGACAGGTTCCGGCATGGCTATGATCATGGCTCCGATTTTCGCCGTGGTTCTCACCGACGTCGATCAAAAACACGCTGGTTCAGCTTCTGGTGTGTTGAGTGCCGTACAACAACTAGGTGGTGCTATCGGTATCGCACTGATTGGCGTATTCTTCTTTGGTCAACTAGCTTCTAGTGCCCCGTCTAGTTTTGATAGCGTCGCACCGCAAATTAAAAACGATCTCATGGCGGCACATATTCCTGCCCAGCAAGCTGATGTAATTACAGCTAGCGCAAAGTCGTGCTATGTCGATCGCACCAAACAAAAAGATACGTCTCAAACTCCGGCCAGTTGCACGAAATTACAGCCGACCGAAACGGCACAAAAACAAATGAGTCCGGATCAGGTTGCAGCTCAGAATAATATTTCTGACACAATCACTGGACATATCAAACAAGCGACTGCAACCAATTTCGTAGATGCTTTCCGGACCGCAGTAATCTTTGAGTTCGTTATCCTCGGCATCGTCTTCCTACTCAGTTTCCTGCTGCCTCGCCACATCCGCCCGGAAGCGTTTCAAGAAGTCGCGTAAATACTGTCTATCTCGTTTGCTAGTTGTCGGTCTTTTTCCGTTACGTCGCCCTCGTCGTGGGTGGTAAGGCTAACGATCACTTTACCCCAACTCAAGCGTATATCTGGGTGATGGTGAACTGTCTCCGCTGATTCTCCGACCTTGTTCACGAAAATCAGAGCAGTCTTGAAGTCTGGAAAACTGTACTCGCGCACCAATGATCTATCTTTCTCTTGCCACATAACTCCATTATAACGCGTAGTGGCAAATAATATTTTATACTTCCTGGGTATTATCTGCCGACAGTGCCAGTTTTAACTTCTCCCGCTCGGGTATACCGGGCAACGATAACGCCGGCCTCACCGACGTGACTTTCGGTAAGAGTGAAGGTTCTCGGAGCTGCGCCGTCAGCAAAGAGCTTTTTGCCCTGGCCAAGTATAATGGGATAGGTCATAAGACAGAGTTCGTCGACCAGGTCGTTGGCAAGAAGCAGTTGCACCAGCTTACTGCTGCCCCACACATGAAGGTCGGGACCATCTGAGTCCTTTAACTTCTTGAGGTCCTCCACGCTCCGCAAGAACTTGGTGTTCTGCCAGTTCGTTTCGGTCTTTGTCTTGGATAGCACGTATTTCATATTGTCGTTAATGAACGGCCAGACGTCGCTATGCTTAGGCCAGTAATCAGACCAGATCTCAAACGTGTAACCGCCCAGCAGAAACTCGACATCGGCTTTGAGCGCTGGTCCCGTCACTGCATTGGCCGCCCCATCTCCCATAAAAGGCGCTTGCCAGCCTCCGAATTCAAACTTCACCGCCGGATCCTCCTCCGGACCACCTGGTGCCTGCATAACGCCATCAATAGTTATAAATTCTAGTACGATAATCTTCCGCATGTCATACCTCCACTTATAGCTCCATCATAGACCAATACTCCGGCAAAATAAATACCGTCAGAGCCAAATTAAAATACCCGAGCTATATTCGGGTATTTTATTTGGTGCGGGTTAGGAGACTCTAACTCCTGGCCTCTTCCATGGCAAGGAAGCGCTCTAACAACTGAGCTAAACCCGCATACTCCAAAGATTATAGATGAACCGAGGGGTTTTATCAAGATATGGTAGTTCAAACAAAAGATAAATCGCACGTATAATACGTTGTTAAATCCAACACCCTCACTTATACTTATGTCATGAAAGAGCCTGAAGTGCCAGTGCAAATCCCACCACCACTCATAGAACCTCCTACCACTACCGATCAGATGTCGACGCGTAAATCACCTTTAAAAAGAATCGCAAAGATAGTTGCAATCTCAGTTGCAGTTATCGCTGGGCTAGGGGTAGCGCTCGTGGCATTTGAAGCGATCATCTTCGTTGTCGCTTTAAGTACCGCCACGAACAGTTGCTCAAAAGGTCGCGAGCAGCTTTTTGGCAATGAGCAATCAATTACAAATCGGTTTAATGCTCTCTTGTTTATCCCGAGTCAGCCGAACGTTAAAGCTGAGATTTCAAAACAACCAGGTGATTGTATTGATAGTATGCCTACGATACATGCAACCAAATCTTATGACGTTTCGATGCCGGCAGGTACACTCTTCGACGAAATTAAGAAAGTCCTCGTAGAAGCCGGCTACACGGCCGACGGAGGCTCACCTAATATTCCTGACAATCCTTGTGAATATGAAGGTCAAACATACGAATTTACAAATACGAATCCTGACCGAGAGATTGAGATCAAGCTGTCTTGTGCTCAATATACCAGTACCAAAGATTGGCGAGAGATTCGCGTTACGCGAGCCCTAGTGGATCTTTATGTAGCCTGGCATTATTCCACCTGAAAGTAAACGTAACCTCTCTCTGGCTATCACTTCGGTCCTCTACTCCGATAGGGATGGAACAAGCTCAAATTCCTTTCCTTGCTACGTAACCCAGCCAGTTCATGCGACCGAGTGGACTCAGTCAAGCAAAAAGCCCAATCACAAGGATTGGGCTATCTGCTTGGTGGCTCCTCCCAGACTTGAACTGGGGACACAAGGCTCTTCAGGCCTCTGCTCTACCAACTGAGCTAAAGAGCCATATTGGATAGTATAATTATATACCGATATTTTTATCGTGTTCTAGTTCGGCCTAGCCGCTGCCCTACGACTTCTTCTGATACTCCTTCGGAGCAATGATCTAAAGAGGAGCCGCGTTAGCGTTCACAACAGAATAAGAACAGTCCTTATTGTACCCAAACAGGGGCGAAATCTCAAGCTGCTATTTGCCAACAAACTTCGCAACGGTGTCAGTCAGCTCACTCGGCAGTACAATCACCGTTTTTTGGCTCGGTTCGGATGAAATTCTCTCAAGTGTCTGCAAAGTACGGATGTTGATACCACCCTTAATATTGGTCAAAATGGCCGCAGCCTCAGAAACAGCTTTAGCAGCGGACTTTTCACCCTCTGCCGTAATAATGACGGCACGACGCTCACGCTCGGCCTCAGCCTGCTTCGCCATGGCTCGTTTCATGTCTTGCGGCAGTTCGATGTTCTGGATCTTGACGCTCTCGACATCGATGCCCCACTTTTCGGTCTGCGTATCAACGATTTCTTTGATTTGTGAGCTGACCTCATCACGTTTGCCGAGCAGTGAATCGAGCTCGACATTACCAGTTACATCGCGCAGCGCTGCCTGGGCGAACTGACTACTGGCATAGACAAAATTGGCAACTTCTAAGATCGCCTTTTCGGCGTCGACTACCCGAAAGTAGACGACAGCATCGACATTGACGGTAACGTTGTCGCTAGTGATGACTTCCTGCTTTGGAATGTCGATAGTGTTGGTGCGTTGGTCAACTTTGACCATTTTCTGAAAGATTGGTACAACGATCCGCAAACCGGGTTGGCGAATACCGGTGAACTTACCGAGTGTCAGCACGACACCGCGCTCGTACTGGTTGACCACTTTGATGCCTGCTAGAACGAATATGACGACAATAACGATGATAGTTGTAATAAGCTCCATGTGCGGACACCTCCTGTTAGATTGTATTTATTATAACATTAGCGAGCCGAGAGAAGTGAAAGTTTACTTTCATTTCCGAGGTGACCTAGTGTCTCAAGCGTACGATTATAACGCGAGTTCAATCAGACGATCAATCAACTGCGGATACTTCATGCCAGCTTCGCGCCACAGTTTCGGATACTGGCTGATGTTGGTGAAGCCTGGCAAAGTATTGAGTTCGTTCACATAAGCGATGCCGTCGCTACCTACCAAGAAATCAACCCGTGCCAGCCCACGACAGCCGAGCAACTGGTAAGCTTGGTGCGCAGTTCTGCGAATAGTTACGGCTAGCGCATCGTCAACTTTAGCATTCGTAATTACCCTCGCTTTGCTCTGCGGCGAATACTTATCGTCATAGCTGTAAAATTCCTCCCCCAGCACGATCTCTCCGATACCACTTTCTTTGTGATGCGGCGGATTACCCAAAACGGCTATCTCGAGTTCGCGACCCGTGACGGCCTGTTCAATCAATACTACGTTGCTATACCTCGTAGCTGTTTCAATTGCTGGTACGAATTCACTTTCACCTTGCACTTTACTGACACCGATGGAACTGCCAGCCCGGGCTGGCTTAACGAACAACACGTCACCCAACTGTCGTACGACTTCATCATAGTTTGGCATCAACTCATTCTGGTGATACAGGACGTATGGCACCACTGGAATATCGTTCGCCGCTAGAAGCTGTTTCGTATAAACCTTATCCCAACAAACGGCACTGGCACCGATACCGCAACCTATTATCGGAATATGAGCAAGAGCTGCCATACCCTGTAACGCGCCGTCTTCGTGACCGTTTTCACCATGTAATATCGGTAGCAATACGTGAACATGAAGTATATGGTCGCCAGGAAATGTAATGAAGCTGCTCGTACCCGGTACTGCCGCTAACTGAAGTCCGCCATGCTGTGACAAGTCCTCTTGCCATTCAGACAATAGCCACCACTTCCCCGCTCGATCGATATAGCCAAGCTTAATGTCGTACTTACTACTATCCATCGCCGCATAAACATTTCGGGCCGAAACTATAGAGACGTCGTGTTCAGACGATTCACCACCAAACAGCAACAAGACAGTTCTTCGTGGCATAGTACCCTCATTTTACAGAGGATACGTGGTATTTGCAATCGACGGCGCGGTATAATGAATAACATGCAACGACGAGTTCCACTGGCAGAGCAAATGCGCCCGACAACGCTTGATGAGGTGGTTGGACAGACCCACCTGTTGGGTGATGCTGAAATCTTGAAACAGATCGTTAAGAAGAAGGAGCCGGTCAGCCTGATTTTGTGGGGGCCACCCGGCACGGGCAAAACCACCCTAGCCCGGATTATTGCCAAAGAAGTGAACGCTGAGTTCATCGAGCTGTCGGCCGTCACCAGCGGTAATAAAGATGTCGAACGAGTCGTCGAACACGCCCGTCAAAACTGGAACTTGCAACTTCGCACTATCCTGTTCGTCGACGAGATCCACCGATTCAACAAAGCCCAGCAGGACGCCTTCTTGCCTCACGTAGAGTCAGGTCTGATTACGCTGATCGGCGCAACAACCGAGAACCCCAGTTTCGAAGTCATCAATCCACTACTCTCCCGGACCCGGGTACTGGTCCTGCAGCCGCTAAACCGTGACGAGATCATCGATATCTTGAAACGCGCCCTCAAGAAGCTGAAGAAGACCAAGAGCGCCTCGCCCAAAGCACTTGAATACCTGGCGGAGCTTTCAGGCGGGGACGCGCGAGTGGCACTTGGTAACCTGGAACTGGCACTGAGTTTCGGTGAGAAAGTAACGCCGGAAATCGTGAAAGCGGCAGCTCAAAAAAAGGTCCCCGGCTACGATAAAAAAGGCGATGCGCACTACGACGTCATCTCGGCGTTCATCAAAAGTATGCGCGGTAGCGACGAAAAAGCGACCCTTTATTACTTGTCGCGAATGATTGACGCCGGCGAAGACCCGAAGTTCATCGCCCGCCGCATGGTGATCTTTGCCAGCGAAGACATTGGGCTGTCTGGCAACGGCGCTCTAAGTTTGGCTGTCGCGACCTTTCAGGCCGTGGAACGAATTGGCATGCCGGAAAGCAATTATTCGCTCTACCACTGCGCGACTGCTCTGGCTCGCAGCGCCAAATCCCGCGAGATCACCGAGCTTATGAACGATGCCAAAGCCCTTGCTAAGAAATTTCCTGACTCACTCGTGCCACTCCATATTCGCAACGCGCCGACCGGCCTGATGAAAGATCTCGGCTACGGCAAAGACTACAAATGGAAAGCCAACTTTAAACACGAAAAAGGCTTCTTACCAGATGAAGTCATAGATAATCCTAATGCGTAGTCCGCTTTAACACTTCTGCATAACGGGCAATGTACTGTTCAGCCATCTTGGCAGTCGAGAACTTATCAATGACCGATTGGCGGCAGTTGGCCGGATTGATTTCATCGACCCGGTTGGCGTAATCAAAAAATTCCTCTTCGGTTTCCGCCAAAAAACCATTGACACCATGTTCGATAATTTCCGACATGGCACCACGTCTCATCGCTACCACTGGCGTACCACAGGCCAGCGCTTCAATTACCGCCATACCAAACGGCTCTTCCCAGTCAATCGGAAACAGCAACGCTTTGGCTTCAGACAAGAACTTCAGCTTTGCCCGACCACTCAAATTACCAGCGTAGGTAATGCGAGGATGCGCCAAGACACCCGGCAAAATGTAGTCGCTGTAATAACGAAACTCGTGATGTTTCCGATAAGTACTGAGCGGGTTCGATAATTCCATCAGCAGCTTACGATTCGAACCGATACCGGCCACTGTACCAGCCATCCGCAATCGCTTTTTATATTTGACAGCAAACTTAATAGCCACATGCTGGGCTTTTTCGGGCGTAAATCGAGCCAACGTAATGTAGTAATTCTTTTTTTCTTTCACAAACGGAAAAGTAGCCACATCGACACCGTTATGAACCGGTTCGAGCAAATGGCTACCCAATTCCTTTGGCGCACGACGACTCATGGCGCCGGAAATACAAGCAGCAAACAAATTGCCGTTATTCATGAATCGTAGCTGTGGGCGGTTATCCATCTGACCACGCTCAATACTTGTCGCATCTGAAAATGGTGGTCCATGAAAAGTATGGAGTACTGGTGGTACGCCGTCAATTCGGCTAGCCAGTGCGAAATAGGCCGGTCCAATGTAGGGATTATGATCGTGGATAACATCAAAACCTCCGTCGGCTTCAATCGTCTGTAGACTGAAATTTAGATGAGCTTGCATGATCTGTAGTGGTGCCTGATAGTACGGTTGATCAATTCGATCGAACAACTCTGTTTTGTAAAATGAATGTGTCTTGATGCCACGCATCACCCGTTTGCCATTGGCGAACAGTTCAACCTCAACACCTTGACGCCTTAATTCTCGGATAAGCCCCTCGATAACAAGCTCGATACCCCCATAGCCTTTTATAGGCAAAGCGAGCCAAGGCGGTGCGATCATTGCGATACGCATAACTAAAGTTTGCCCGGCCTTCTGCTTGCATAATGACACATAAACTACTATTCATTCTACCACGTTGGTATAATAGTCATATGGAACAATCACCTGAGCTGTCCGAAATTCCAAAAGATTTTCATTTACTACAAGGCGAAACACTGGTTCATTTGGAACACGTTCCAGCTCGGCAGCGGAATACGAAACCGTCCAGCCTACGTGAACTTTACCGGTTGACCGATGCTACACAGGCTTCGGAAGTTGGCCTGAATGGACCGACCGTGGCGGCACTTGGCTACGAAAACGAAGTCACGTCCGAGCACCAGGATTTATACAACGTAACGTTCGGGCGTGATTCTCTGCGAGTGGCGCTTGATCTGATTGATTATTATCCGAAACTGGCGCGTAGCACCATCACAAAATTAGCCGAGACACAGGGTACGGCATACGTCACAGCTCAGGAACAAGAACCAGGTAAAATCCCACACGAAATCCGTGATGAAAATGATCCAATCGCCCACCGTCTCACTAAAGAACGTGGTTGGGCTTGGCCGTATTACGGTTCGATTGACGCGACACCAGAATTCATTCGCACTTTAGCGGCCTACGTGAACAATCATCAAGAAAATCAGGCGTTTTTGTTCGAAGCCTACACTGATGGCGACGGCGAACCGCGTGCTATCCACGAAGCACTGACTGATGCCGTCAATTGGCTACGGCGGCGTCTAGACGACAGTCAAATGAGCTTCGTCGAATATCAATCGACTATACCGGGTGGAATCGAAAACCAAGTCTGGAAAGATTCGCCCGACGCCTATCACCACGCTGATGGTAGCATCGCCAACCACTCCGACGGTATCGCCGCACTTGAAGTCCAAACCGTCAGCTATGATGCACTGCGTGATGCCGCCGATCTATACGAAATCGTGTTGCAACGACCAGCCGAAGCGCAAGAACTGCGCGAACGAGCGGACATATTAGCCCGCAACATCTTGCAAAAGTTCTGGACCGACGATAAAGGTGGCTACTTCGTACTCGGTCTGGATTACGATGACGATGGCTTGAGCCGCCAAATGAAAGTACGCACTTCAAACATGGGGCATGTCTTGAATTCTCGACTGATTGATGGCGATGATCCTGAGCGCACCCACAAACGAGCTGCGATCCTACGACAACTGCAATCGCCTGAGCTGCTGACCACTAGTGGCATCAGAACATTGGCCAGTGACGAGGTCCGCTATCGCGCCGGTGCGTATCATAACGGCAGTGTTTGGATTTGGGACACCCACCACATCGCCAAAGGTGCTAGACGTCACGCTCAAGAACCGCAGTTTTCAGCATTTGCCGATTTGCTCGATAAAAAAATCATTGAGGTTGCTAATCTCATCGGTGGTTTTCCCGAATATGTTCGTGGCGGTGAACACATCGCCATCAATACCCATATTATCGACGTGAACGATGCCGCCCTTGGAAAGATTAACCGTGTCGAACAACCACCACAAGAAGTCCAAGCGTGGAGCGTAGCCGCTATTCTTGTATCAAAGCGACTACTCGGCTATAAACTACTCGGCCAGCAAAACCGCTAGCACGCCATTCGTCCAACCAAAGCCATCCTGTAGTGGATATTCCCCACCACCGCCCAGTTGTTTCGTCTGGACATTATACTTCTCGACCAACTTCCGTTTATCGGCAAAGACTCTCAGGTTCGTTTTCATCCAGCGACGCTTAATCTCCTCGGCCAAATGATGATAGCCGTAATTGCGTAAACCTTGAATCACGACATAATGCAGCGGCGCCCAGCCGTTCGGGGCGTCCCACTGTTGGCCAGTATCAACCAAGCTGGTTACCAAGCCCCCTGGTTTAAGGAAATCGGCCTCCAGCTTCGTCGCAACTGCGCGAGCCTGGTGAGTCGTAGCAATTTTCATATAAAGCGGAAAGACGCCAGCTAGCGTTAACTTACCGGTTCGCTTTCGATGGTGAAAATTATAGTCGCCAAAAAATTGCTGTTTCGGATACCAGCAATAATTGATGATGGTCTTGGCACGCCGTTCGGCAGCCGTTCGGAATCGCCGAGCCAGCAGCGGCTGCAGCGCCAGTTGATAACTTTCGGCAATCGTCATTTCCAGGTCATACAATAAACAGTTCAAGTCAACAGGGATGATATCGGCAGTATGAATGGTGCGGATATCTTTGCCATCACGAAACCAGCGCGAGCTAAAATCCCAACCCGACTCTGCAGCGGCTCTAAGATGTAAAAATAGTCGATCACTCTGACGCTTAGTAGCCTCAGCTGCCGTCTCGGTGTCCTGCATTAGCGACTCGGGCCGCGGCGTGGTCTTGTTGTCATAGTACCGATTAAGCAGCATGCCGTTCGGCATTTCAGCCACTCTTGCGTAGGCTTTATGTTCTTGTTTGGCAAGTTTGGCGCGGCCTTTCATCCAGAATCGATATTCGATTAACATATAAGGTAGATACTCCAACAATACACCCCGCCCCTTGTGACGTGCCAGCAATTTGACCATTTGTGCGAAAAACGGTGGCTGCGAACGACTCAGAAAATATGTCCGATTGGCCGTTGGAATAAAACCGAATTTGCGAATCATGTAAGCGCAATTCTTAACCATACCCTCGACCAAATCCCAGCGTTCATCGGCGGCAAGACCTAGCATGATGAAATAACTATCCCAATAAAACTGTTCTTTGAAGCGGCCACCTGGAACAACGTAAGCGTATGGCAAGGCTATCAGTGAACCACGATCACGCCGATTGCGTCGTTCCAGCTCATTCCATAGCTGTGCGATGTGTTCGTTTACGCTGATATTCGGGTCGGGCTTGTAGGTTGTTTCCTTGTCACCAAAGGCATAGAAATGCCGTGACACAAAATCACGCAAATCAAACGCCGGATCTAGTTTCTCCAGCAAGTATTCCTGCTGGATCAGTCGCATCCGGCGGCGCGGAACCAAATCGGCGAACGTCTTACCGTCATCGTACACCTGACCTTTTTGCACATCATGAAACAAATCACCGAGCGCTTCATCGGGACTTTTTTGCGGACGGATGAAGCCGCCGGTAGCGTTAACGAACGTTGACTTTAATTTGTCTGTCGGTGTTGTTTTATCCATAGTGTTTGTGTTTATCAGTATAGAGCCGAGTGGAAGGCCTAGCAAGCTATATCTAACCGATGATATATCGAGCAGCGTGTATAGAAAGCGCGACTACTACCACGCCAATCATCAGCACCAAGGTCTGTAGGTTAGCCATGCGACGACTGGGCATGGCATGGATGGTCGGAATGATATCACTGGCGGCGATGTAAATAAAGAAACCAGCCGTCGTACCAAGTAGGAAAGTTTGTGGTATATGCAACGCATCACCAAAGCCATAGACAAGCACCGCGCCGATAATCGTCACGAGTGCGATCATGATGTTGATCATAAGTACCCGCCCCCTGCGCATATTCTTGGCGAGCAGCAAGCCGAAGTCACCGATTTCCTGTGGAATCTCATGAGCGGCGATAGCCAGCGTCGTAACGACACCAGTCGCCGGGCTAGCTAAGAAGGCTGCGCCGATCGCTAGACCGTCGATAAAATTATGAATCGTATCACCGATCACAATAAGGCTGCTATTGCGCCGACCAAAAACGTGCTCGGATTTATTCTCCTCGTGGTGATGATGAAACCAACTGAGACTACGCTCCAACACGAAGAAAAACAAGAAACCGACCAACGTCCAGGTAAGCGCACTGCCATTATCAGGGGAACTATCAAGCGCCTCAGGTAAAAGATCAAAGAAAGCCGCCGCCAGTAAAGCTCCGGCTGCGAATGGTACTGAGTAGGTCTGAAGTTTCTTTACGCCGAATTTACCATACAGTAAATATAAACCGCCAATCAGCGAGACGACGCTGCCGACAGTAGCGGCAGCAATTAGGAGAATCCAATCATTCATATAATCAGTCTAGCAAATTATTGCTTAGCGGCGCGTTTTCGTTGGTTCGGATCGAGATGACGCTTGCGCAGGCGCAATGATTTCGGCGTCACTTCCAGTAGTTCGTCGTCCTCGATAAAATCGATACACTGTTCGAGAGAAAGGTCAGTAAACGGCGTCAGCTGTACCGTGCCGTCGCTCGATGAGCTACGCATGTTAGTCAGGTGTTTTGCCTTACAGACGTTAATTTCCAAGTCATCGTTTCGCTGGTACAAGCCGACAATCATGCCTTGGTAGACGGTTGTGCCCGGGCCAACATACAGATCGCCGCGTGATTCAGCCATTTCTAGTGCGTACGGTGTCGTGACGCCAGCTTCGGTGGCAATCAGCGCGCCGTTACGGGTTTTTTGCAGCTTGGCACCCATCTTTTCGTAACCGTGCGGTAGACTGTTCATAATGACCGTACCCTTGGTAGCCGTCAATAGCAGGTTACGCAGACCAATAAGTGCTCGTGTCGGCAAAATATACTCAGTACGCGTCGTACCACTACTGGTCTGCTCTTGCTTGACCATTGCCGCTCGACGAGTACCGAGTTCTTGACTAACTGCACCTAAGAATTCCGGTGCGACTTCGATAAGCAGTTCTTCGATCGGCTCTTTAGTGATGCCATCTTCTTCGATAGTGACGACTTGCGGTCGACCAACTTCAAATTCGAAACCTTCACGGCGCAAGGTTTCAATCAAAACCGAAAGATGCAGTTCGCCGCGACCACTGACTACAAAGCCAATGCCGTCGTCGCGCACTTTGAGAGACACGTTGGTTTCAAGCTCTTGCTTCAAGCGATCACCGATTTGACGGCTAGTGTTGAATTCGCCTTCTTTGCCCTTCATCGGACTGGTGTTCGGGCCAAGATACATACTGAGTGTCGGTGCTTCGATATCAATCAGCGGCAGAGCTTCAGGATTTTCTTTGTCAGTAATCGTTTCGCCGATATGCGCAGTGGCGATACCGGTCAGTGCCACGATATCACCGGCAATGGCGTCATCAACTTCTTCGCGGTTTAGGCCCCGATAACCGAACAGTTTATCGATTTTACCTGGAATAATCTCACCATCACGTTTGATAAGAGCGATCGGTTGGTTCTTGCGGGCTGAACCACGTGAAATACGCCCAATAGCGTATTTACCCAGAAACGAATCGTACTGCAATGAGGTGACAAGCAATTGTAGGCTACCTTCGGTGTCAACCGTCGGCGCTGGAATATCGTGGATGATGGCATCGAAAATCGGCGCCAGATCAACGTGTTCAGCCGGATTTTCCGGCATTTGCTTCCAAGCCTTGCCTTCCCGGCCAATCGCGAAATAAACCGGATAATGCAATTGACTATCGTCGACCGCCAACTCAAGGAAAAGGTCAGAAATCTCGTCAACTACTTCGTCGATTCGACGCGACGGTTTATCGATTTTATTGATGATAACCACTGGCTTCAGACCAAGCTCCAGGGCTTTGCTCAGTACGAATTTCGTCTGAGGCATCGGACCTTCCTGAGCGTCAACGATCAACAATACGCCATCAGCCATATTAAGCGTCCGCTCCACTTCGCCGGAGAAATCGGCGTGGCCCGGCGTGTCAATAATATTGATTTTGTAATCATCGTGATAAATCGACGTTTGTTTGGCCGTGATAGTAATGCCGCGTTCATGCTCCTGATCGCCACTGTCCATGATGAGATCTTGACTCATCTCAGCTTGATTCTCGCGAAACGTATTGCTTTGCTTCAACAAACCGTCCACTAAGGTGGTTTTGCCGTGGTCAACGTGCGCGATAATCGCCACGTTGCGAATAAATTTTGGGTCTTTCATAAAAATATACCCTTACTCTAAGGGCCCCTCTTGTCGTGATTATAGCATAAATCATTTACTTTTGTCAGCTCCACCACCGTAGAGCACGTCTCGCACTTGAACTTTCGAGTAAAGTTTTGTTTACTAGAGCTATAAGCATAAGGGGGAAACGTGAAAACAAAGAACTCGCAAGCAGGCGACGCACATGCGATTATCATCGGACTTATCGTCATCGTTATCATCGGCGCGCTCGGTTTCGTAGCCTGGAAACAATTCAACAAAAACGACGCAGCTACACCAAAAGCAACTACTGGTGACAGTAAGCACCCTGACGCCACTACGACCGAACATAAAACGCCGGCATTTGACCTGAGCTTTAAGACTCCATTTAAGACAGATAACCAAGGTGATTGTCATTTATCTATGTCAGACAAAACTGGTAAAGAGGTCTTAACGCAAGATAACTCGACCAAAGACAAGAAAGGCGAAACTGGCTGCGAAGAATGGAAACTTTATACCGCCAAACTACCGCGAGGCGATTACAAGGTAACAGTTACTTTCGATGACGGTCACCACAATAAGCTAACCAGCACCTCTACGATACCCCTCAAATAAAAACTTCTCCTTAGAAATAACGCGACCGATTGGTCGCGTTATTTTAGTTTAGAGCGATTTCTATGAATGTGTCAGGCTGAAGTTATCAATACCTGAACCACTCTTAGTGGTTACTGCTCGACCGATACCATGCTTGGTCTCGGTAGCGTTGAAGCTGTCACTGACCGTAGTGAGCGAGCTGCCTGAGGTGGTATTATAGACGCTTATCGTATTGCCATTAGCCACGACGCGGGCCAGGCTTGGTTGCGAAGTGCTATCACCCTGTGCCCAGACCTGACTGACAGTACCACCAACCATCTTTTCAAGTACGAGACCATAGTATGTAGTATACGTCGTATGTGCGACTGATTGGTAGCCAGTATTAGCGACACTCGTCTGGTTTATCGTACGGGTATAATCTTGAATCTGGAAGCCATGAGTACAGGGGTTATCACCACAGCCGTAGTCATTTGTTTTGCCCGAGCTACAGCCGCCCGAACCGACACCGTTATGAACTGACATGAGCGTGTCATAGCCGTTCTGTGGATAGCTATAGAAAGTGCCGGTCGCCGGATAATAATCGGCAGTTTCACAGAAAGAGCCGGCATAGGCCCATGAGCTTGGCGTGTACGAATAGGTATAGTAGGTGTATGGCTCAGTCGTGTAGTAGGTCGATGACTGGGTATTTGTCTGCTCACGTACCCGCCACCAGTTAGTACTGTCTTTGACACGAAAATATAGAGCATCATCTGGATTGAGGTCTACCTTGATATCAACATTCGCCGTTGCCGCATCAACCACAGCGACAGGGCTCGTCGATGGGCTATTTACCGACAGGGCCGCCTGTGTCCCATTCGTTTTCCATGTACCAGTTAGTGCCTGCCATGGCAGGTTACCAACGGAGGTGTTGCCGAGAGTAGCACTTGTTCGGTTGAAGTCATCGGCAATCGATGACGGAACGGCTGGTGAGCTGGTCGTCGCTTGAGCTGTTCCCTCGCTGGTCACACCACCGGTGCCGTTTGCGGTGACACTGATGCGGTAGAGGGTACTTGCAGTAAGGCCGGTAATAGTACACGGAGAGGTGGTACAGCTACTGGTTGCGGTCGGTGAGGCAGTACCATACTTCAGGACGTAGCCGATAGCACCAGAGACACTGTTCCAGGATACATTGATAGAAGATTCGGATGCAGCGGTCGCGGTGACGGTTGGAGCGGCCAGGGTATCGCCATCGCCGTCAGGAGCTTCGCCCCCATCACACGTCCCCTCGACCGGATCACTGCCAGTGGTTGGATTGT
>CAYSAD010000008.1:0-14568 GCA_964428955.1 uncultured Candidatus Saccharibacteria bacterium
CTACCCAGACAATTCCAAGTCTGCATGGCGTGGCGTTGATTGCGGGAGGGGGCGGAAGCCCGTCAGCCTTAGCGACACCATCGGTTACTGCGTCGGCTGCATCGTCGTCGTCAATTAGTGTCTCCTGGGGAGCAGTTAGTGGTGCGACCAGCTATGTCGTCAAGTTTGGCACGTCTAGCCCGGGCTCGACGACAGTTAGTGGCTGTGCCACTATCAGCTGTAGTATCGGTGGTCTGAGCGCCTCAACGACTTACTACGTCAATGTCGTTGCCCTCAACAGCTCTGGCAGTAGTTTGCCGGGAACAGCGAGCGCAGTGACACAGAGTGGAGGTGGGGGTGGAGGAATTACCTACTATACGGCCACTTCTTTGTTCCCTTACTATCAGTGCATTTATCACGCTGACGGTACGGTTGACACGTATAATGGCACTGAACCTTGCCCGCCACCAGCCAACCAGTATCAGAAGGGGGGTAACAGCGTCTCTAATCCCGACAATTCGTCCATGCGCGCTACGTGGTTACAACAAGCGCTTGATGGCTGTAATGCTACACGAAACTCATGGCTCAGCAGTCCACCAACATTTCCATATGGTTCAGGTGAAACATACAAAAATATAGTGGCGGGACCTTGCTCGGCTCCGACAGGCACACTGACATAATGTTAAATTAGCTAGTTTTTATGCGCCGATAAGCAAACTTTGCAGCTGGCCGCCAGTTGCCGCGACTGTCACTATCGTACTGATAAATTGTCCCGTCTTTAACTTCATTTATTAAAATCAACGCCGGGTTATAAGGTGCCAAGGTACGGTAAAAAATAATGTCATCTTCGCTGACATGACTACGGCCCGGAAAAACATCACGGAACTTAGCCCGGCCGACGGCATCAAAGTAATCAGGTTGGTTCTTGGGTGGAATATACAGTTCAGCTTTAAGGCCTAGCCGACTGACCAGCTTCTTCACATCGCCAAGCAAGAGTTTTGACTGACCTTGGATATGAACCAACAGCTGTTTCTTCTTCGTTAAAAACACCGTGGCATGCGCCGTCGGGCTAACGGCAATGTCACGCGCGATCACCTGATTAATGTCCGCATCAAATCCAAATCTTTCTTTACATATCCGCTCCAGCGCCAGATCGTCGTATATTTCGCCCTTCATATATTCATATTGTACCATTTAGTGTTTACAAACTAATCCGTAAGCAGTATGATGATGGAAATACAGGGGATTTCCATGACACAAACAGAGTTTTTACCCGTTCAATCAACGCTACCTCGCCAGGACGAGGTTTTTTTGGCTCAAAACCCAGTACGGAACATTGACCACATCAAGCGCCGCCATCATAAACGTGGTTACGTGGATACGCTGAATGTCACAATGGAGGATGATGTTCGTTATCGGGTATATAGCGCCGAGCCAAAAGAACGCATCACCGACACGCCGATGACGATGGCCTTGCCATGGTTTACCAAGAACGAAGGTTTAAACCGTCGTATGATGTATCACATAGCCGGGCAGGGAATTCCGGTTGATGTGGTGACCGTCGAACAGAATTTGTCATATCTGCCACACCTGGGAAAAAGCGCACATAACCAGCTGGAAATTAGCCGCCAAACCGCGGCACTATATGAGCGAAATGATGATGAGATATACGTCAATGGTGTCTCGCGCGGTGCCATGATCGGCTTTGCCCTCAACGCCTTCGCAAAAGCACACGGCAAAGAGGTACTTTATAGCGACTTACTCGTCCCATGCTATCCGGAGCGGCTGAATATCATACGCGACGCCCTGACATACGTAGCGCTACCAAAACACGAATTATCATCAATCGCGGCTTTCCGTTCTTTGCCAGTCAAACTGATGGCCAAATACCCGGGTACGCTTGACATTTCACCGCGCGGGATCGTACAACATATAAAATCGATCCCAACCTTAACCAGTGGCGCAGCCGGAGAGGCTGCCTTAATGATGCCGAACGACACCACTGCACATGTCAGCGTGTTCGATGGAGATATCATGAGTCAAGGTGAACGTTGGCGCGAACTTTTAAGTGACTTTCCGAATATCACCGTTGAAAACATAGCCGGCGGTGGCCACTTGAGTTGTGCCAGCGAACCGACCTACTGCGACTGGGCAAAGCGCATTGACTCACTAGCTTTTGATATTCGCGGTGACCGACCGCTCGGCACGACTGCTTTGCACGCCGTCTGACTGCTAGCTATAGTACAATGAAGATACGATGGATTTTTCGACGCGGTACAAAGCTCTGAACGACGCCCAGAAGCAGGCAGTCGATCACGTAGATGGGCCGTTGATGGTCGTGGCTGGACCGGGCACCGGCAAGACCGAACTGCTTAGCATGCGAGTGGCTAAGATATTACAATCGACCGACACGTTGCCCCAAAATATCTTGTGTCTGACCTTTACGGAAAGTGGTGCCGATGCCATGCGCGACCGGTTGACTGATATTATCGGCCAAGATGCCTATAAAGTGCCGATCCATACCTTTCACGGCTTCGGTGCCGATGTCATCAATCGTTACAACGATTACTTCTATAGTGGTGCGGATTTTCGAACGGCTCACGAATTGGATGCCTATGAGATAGTCCGCGGCATTCTGGATGAACTCAATTATACCAATCCGCTGACTACGAGACTGAACGGTGACTACGTTCACATCAAACAGATTCTTTCGACCATTTCCGAGCTAAAACGCAGCGGTCTGACCACTAGCGAACTGCTACAGATTTTTGACGCGAACGACGCACTATTCGATGCCGTTGAACCGACGCTGACCGATGCATTCAGTAGTCGTATCAGTATGACGACCCTGCCTTTATTGTTGCCGGTTACTGAAACGATCACGCAATTACCAACCATGGAACTGCCAGCTGACATCGCGCCATTACCGAACATGCTGGCGCTGAGTTTAGCCCGGGCTGTTGACGAAGCGTTGGCTGGTAAATCAACCAAACCGGTTACCGCTTGGAAGCGGCAATGGCTGGAAAAGGACGAAAGCAACCGCGACGTATTTAAAGCTCGTAAACGCCAATCGAAGCTGCGTGCTCTGCTTGTCGTATACGATTTATATCTAGCGCGCATGCAGGAAGCTAAATTATTTGATTTCGACGACATGATTTTGCAGGTGGTGCATGCCATGGAAACGCAACCCGAATTGAAATTCAATTTGCAAGAACAGTACCAATATATCATGGTTGACGAGTTTCAAGACACCAACTTGGCACAGGACCGAATTTTGCGTAATCTGACTAATAACGAAGTGTCAGGTGGTCGCCCGAATATCATGGTTGTCGGGGATGATGACCAAGCAATTTATAGCTTCCAGGGTGCCGACGTGGGAAACATCATAGCATTTCGGGAACGTTACCAAGATGTCCGACTGATTACGCTCAAGGATAATTATCGCTCTGTCGAGCCGATCCTGCAGGCCGCGCGTGGCGTCATTACCCAAGGAAAAAACCGATTGGAATCAATTATCAAAGGAATCGATAAGACTCTGACCGCCCACGTGAAAGTGTCCAGTTCGACGTTGATTGAATTACGCGAGTACGACACACCGCCTGACGAGCGAGCGGCACTAGTTGCCGACATCAAAGCTCAGCTGATCAAAAAAACCGACAAGCGATCGATTGCTGTCCTAGCCAGGCGGCACAGCGAGTTGCTGCAATTGTTGCCGTACTTTGCCGACGCCGATATTACCGTTAGTTACGAAAAACGCGATAACGTACTCGACAATGAACTAATCCAACTAGTCATTCAAATTACCGAACTGGTGATGGCCCTAGCTGAAAACCAACACGACGAGGCCGAGCAATTATTAACTGAAATCCTACCGCACCCAGCCTGGGGCTTCAACGCCGAAACGATCTGGCGACTCAGTTTGTCAGCTCACAAGACGCACCAGACCTGGCTAGAAATCATGGCCTCGTTGCCGGCGTTCCAACCACTACGTTCATGGCTACTGGAACTAGCGCAGTCAGTCGCTACCATGCCGCTAGAACGATTACTTGACGATGTCGTCGGTACGAACGAAACAATAAACGGTTCGCCACTCTATAATTATTTCTTTAATGAACAAACGCTAAAGGATGACCCAGCCCGTTATGTCAACTACCTTGAAGCACTCAGAGCGATCCGCGAGAAAGTCCGCGATTATCAACCGGGTATTACGCCAACCATAAAAACATTCGTGGAATGCATCGACTTACACTTACAGCTCGACATTCCGATCACAGTACAGCGCGAAGGCTCACATCAAACTGACGCAGTGCAGTTGATGACCGTCCATAAATCAAAGGGTCGTGAGTTTGATAATGTCTATATTACCGGTGCGATTGACAGCGCATGGGGTGAGAAAGTCCGTTCACCAAGCCGACTAATTTCATATCCGGAAAACCTGCCGTTAATACCCCCAGGAGCAGAACTTGACGAACGGCTACGGTTATTCTTCGTAGCTATGACGCGCGCCAAGCAGCGTTTAATCATATCCTACGCCCGCCAAAGTGAAAGCGGTCAAGAGTTGCGCAAGGCCAGTTTCTTACTACCGCTCACCGTCAGAGCAACAAGCGCGCCAGCCCACGACACGTTAACCGACCAGCTCCAAGCTGCCCGCCACGCCTGGTACGAGCCGTTAGTGCGACCGATTACCAGTTCCATGCACGAGGTACTACAACCATCGCTTGAGCACTACAAACTTAGCGCAACTCATTTAAACACCTTCCTCGATGTCTCACGAGGTGGCCCGCAAGCTTTCCTATTGAATCACTTACTGCGATTCCCGAGTGCTATGCCGGCTGCAGCAGCTTACGGCTCGGCCATTCACGCTACCCTACAGCGCACTCACAGTCATTTAAAAGCGACCGGCCAACAACGACCACTGGAAGACATCCTGCACGACTTTGAAGTAAATCTGCGCGATAAATACCTGACACCAGGTGAATACGATGAATTTTACGAACGAGGTGAAATCACGCTAGGCGCGTTTTTGGCCGCTCATTACGATGACTTCTCGGCCGATCAGAAAGTCGAATTGGGTTTTGGTGGCCAGCAGGTGATAGTCGGCGACGCTCAGCTGACCGGTGCGTTGGATTTGGTCGATGTCAACGATACCGATAAGACAATCATTGTGACTGATTATAAAACCGGTAAGCCGTCACGTTCCTGGCAGGGCAAAACTGATTTTGAAAAGATTAAACTGCATAAATATAAACAGCAGCTAATGTTTTACAAACTACTGATTGAGAACTCACGTGATTATCATGCATATACAACCACGCGCGGCGTGCTGCAGTTTGTCGAACCGACTCAAAGTGGTGAAATCTTAGCGCTTGATTCTGAGTTCACGACGGAAGAAATGTCTCAGTTCACCAAGCTGATTGAGGCCGTTTGGCGGCACATCATAGCGCTTGATTTACCCAACGCCGGGGCATACGAGCCGTCTTATAAGGGTATGATGGCATTCGAAGACGATTTACTTGCCGAGGGTAATTGACAATATAGCTAGTTTACGCTATGCTAGTTATCAGCTTACGATAGTGGAAGGGTAGACAAGACGGCAAAATCTTTTTTTGGCGCGTTGTCTGCACTTCCGTTGATTTCGTAAGCGAACTTTGACAGGAATAGTGCATACGGAATGTAGCTCAGAGGTAGAGCACATGTAGCCTGGACGTTTCTCTTGATAAAATTCCGCGGAATTTATCAAAAGTAATCGTTCATGTGATCATCATGGGGACGCAGGTTCGAATCCTGTCATTCCGACTGGTGAGAAATCACCGCCATGTTCCCGGCACGCCCGGGCCAGGAGTGTAGGTACACCGAAGAGCGAGCCAACTCATACTAGAGCTTGCGATGACTCGGCTTCCTCCTGGGGTGGACAGCAAAGATATGCCAAGTAGATAGTCTTCACTCACGTCGCCTATCGAACGGCCTAGTCGCGCTGACTAAACTTTGCTGTCCACCAACGCAACTTCGTATTTGACCCATACTCTGAAAAGGTGTGACTAATGGCGAAATGTACCGGCTGTAAAGGCTCCGGCAAGTGCTCTGTCTGCAAAGGCAAAGGCACGACAGGCGGAGGTTTTGGCAACCAGCTTGCATGCAAGGGTTGCCAAATGACTGGAAACTGCGCAACATGCGGAGGCAAGGGTTAGGCCAACCTTTGCGAGCGGACGCCACGGCGCAAAAACAGGTATCCGGTGATTACGCATCGCCACGCACTATTCCTGTCCGTCTCACAGACTTCATGAAATCATTCGTGACCTCTGTGAGGCGTTTTTTATTTGTCAAATTTATGGTATTATGGAAGCTCGATACCATCATAAAAACAAAAGGAACATGCCATGACAGCAGAGTCATTCTCACCAGCTCATGAGGAATCTAAAGAAGTAGTAAAGCTCAGTATCGTCGAGACTGGCGAGGAGCTAGCCGCTAGAGCGGTGCCGAAAGTAGTAGAGTGGGGTCCAGCCCACCACCGCGAAGACTACGAGACACCCGACGCTCCAAGTCCAGACGGTCTCACTTATAGCGCATAGACACTTTTATGATTTCATTTTGGCACGACCTACCACGACCGTTTTTTGTGCTGGCCCCGATGGAGGCCGTTACTGACGTCGTGTTCCGGCATGTCGTCGAGAAAGCGGCCGCGCCCGATCTTTATTTCACCGAATTTACCAACGCTACTGGCTGGGTAGCAGCTGGCGACAAAGCTATTGGTACCAGACTAGTAAAAACCGATGATGAAAATCCGATAGTCGCGCAATTGTGGGGTAGCGATCCGGCTGCTATGACAAAACTATCGACGCACTGTGCCGAGCTTGGCTATGACGGCATCGATATCAACATGGGCTGTCCTGATGGCTCGGCCACTAAAAGTGGTGGTGGCGCCGGTATGATCCGCACACCCGAGCTTGCTGGCCAGATGATCACAGCTGCTAAAAAAAGTGGCCTGCCTGTTAGTGTTAAAACTCGACTTGGCTACAGCCGCGTTGACGAGTGGTACGACTGGCTGAAATTTCTGCTAGAACAGGATGTCGAAAACCTAACGATTCATTTGCGTACCAAAAAAGAAATGAGTAAAGTTCCAGCCCACCTGGAACTCATCGCTGATATCAAAGAGTTACGTGACAAAATCGCGCCACACACGCTACTAACTATCAACGGTGATATTGAAGACCGCACACATGGTTTAGCCATCGTGAAACAGACCAGTGTTGACGGTATCATGATCGGTCGTGGTATTTTTCATAATCCGTTCGCGTTCGAAACCACGCCGAACCCACACAATCGGGAAGAATTACTCAACCTCTTACGATTCCAATTAGACTTACACGATGAATATGAGAAACTCGCGCCGAGGAGATTCGATCCGCTCAAGCGTTTTTTCAAGATTTACGTCCGTGAATTTGATGGCGCATCAGAACTACGCGATAAACTCATGCACGCCAAAAGTACCGACGAAGTCCGACAACTCATCTCGTAATATTCAAACGAGGCATCAGTCTCACTTCAAGCGATAAGCTCTCTTTACCGTCTATGGCGCCGACGAAGATCGGCTACTTTCAGTCTGACCATATGACGATCGACTAACTGGTGGGCTTTTTCGAGTTCGACTTGGTCTTTGGCATTATCACGCAGCGCTAGTGCCTTTTCGAGCGCCGCCTTGCTTTCAGCCTCGATGATATCCTCACCGTGATCAGCTTCGTCGACAAGTACGCGAACGTTCTTCTGGGTGATCTCAATGACACCACCGCCAATCGCAAAATAGTCGAGCGCACTGTCGGGGTCGCCCTTTTTAGCCCGTACCGCGATTGCACCAGGGATGGCAATTGAAATCAACGGCTCGTGACCTGGAAAAACCGCGATAGGACCGTCGGCCGTCGGCAACTGGACCTCGTAAACCTCTTGGTCGAGCTGGACGCCCATTAATGTAACGAGTTCAAATTTCACTTCCTGCTAATCCTTTTTCTGACTGAGCGGGCCGGCAGCCATGTAAAACCAACTCTCCGGCTTGTCGTCGTACTTACCAGCTAAGATATCACTGGCGTCAGCGATCGTGTCTTCCAATTTACAGTAAACACCTTTGTTACCGGTAAATTGTTCGGCCACGTAAAACGGTTGGGCGAAGAATCGCTGCAAGCGACGAGCACGATTCACGATTTGTTTCTGATCATCCGACAATTCTTCCATACCGAGAATAGCGATGATATCCTGTAACTCTTTGTATTGCTGCAAAACACGCTGTACTTCGCGAGCAGTATCGTAATGCTTGTCGCCGACGATTTCCGGATCGAGGCTGCTCGAACTTGAATCAAGCACGTCAACAGCTGGATAAATACCGATCTCGGTCAGCGCGCGGTTCATGCTAATCGTCGCGTCAAGGTGGGCGAAGGTCGTAGCAGGTGCCGGGTCAGTTAGGTCGTCGGCCGGCACATAGACAGCCTGTACAGATGTGATCGAGCCTTTTTTAGTCGAAGTAATTCGTTCCTGCAGCATACCCATTTCCTGTTGGAGGTTTGGTTGATAACCAACGGCAGACGGTAAGCGACCCAAGAGAGCAGACACCTCGGCACCGGCTTGGGTATAACGGAAAATGTTATCAATGAAGAGCAGTACGTCTTTACCTTCGTCACGGAACGTTTCAGCAATAGCAAGACCTGAAAGAGCCACGCGTAAACGAGCTCCCGGTGGTTCATTCATCTGACCAAAGACGAGTGAAGTCTTATCAAGCACACCAGCCTCCGCCATTTCTTCATAAAGATCCTTACCTTCACGAGTACGCTCACCGACACCGGCAAACACTGAGTTTCCCGAATGAAATTTAGCGATATTGTTAATCAATTCTTGAATCAACACGGTTTTACCAACGCCGGCGCCGGCAAACAGACCAGCCTTACCACCTTTGGTCAGTGGGGCGATCAGGTCGATGACTTTGATACCGGTTTCCAAGATTTCAGCAGTGTTTGATTGATCCTCCAGTGTCGGTGGGTTGCGGTGAATCGGAGCAGTCTTACTCCAACCATTTTTCGAGGGTGCCGGCTTCTCGTCGATTGGCTCGCCAACGACATTGAACATGCGACCTTGAGTCTCTTTGCCAACTGGTACGCTAATTGGTGCACCAGTCGCCACGACTTCCGCACCACGCTTCAGACCGTCGGTGCTTTGCAGGCTAATTGTCCGCACGGTATGTTCGTCGAGATGCTGAGCGACTTCCAATGTAACCGTCTTATTATTGTGGTCAATCTTCAATGCATCGTAAATCGCCGGTAGGTGTTTGCCGTCGAACTCTACGTCGACGACCACGCCGACGACCTGGGTTATTGTTCCGGTTTGTTTAGTCATCATTTTCTCCTTCATCTTATTCCATCGTTTCCATATCAGCCGTTTGGTTTATCATCGCCGCAACATCCTTCCGTAACTGAAGCATCCTATGAGCGGCAATTGTTACATCTTCGGCGCTGAGTGGCTCATTATTATCATCGAGCCATTCGTCTGCGATAAACGTTTCAAGTTCAGCCAAAGCTTCACTATCAGCCAGCGCTTCAATCGCTTGAGGTTCTTGGCGGCGTGGCCTTGTGTCATAACCTTCCATCATTTCATCGCTTCCGAACCGCCACTGATTTCAGCTAATTCCTGAGTAATCGCCGCCTGACGGGCTTTGTTCATTTCGAGTGTCAGGTCATCAATCAAGTCACCGGCATTGTCAGACGCGTTCTTCATGGCTAGCATACGCATACTATGCTCGGACGCCCGGGCGTCAAGCAGAGCTTGAAACAATTGCGCACCAACTAGGCGATAGACGACGTTTTCTAATACCGTTTCGACGTCTGGTTCGAATTCGGCTTCAGCGGCAATCGTATCTTCGGTCAGGCCAGCTTGGCCAGCTGGTAGCAATCGCTCAGTTTTAACAGATTGAGTAATACTTGAAATGAACTGGGTATACACTACGTCGACGGCATCGACTGTCTCGTCGACGAAAAGGTTATAAGCCGTATCGAGAGCTGCTTTTAACTCCGTGCCATCAAGCTTGTCAGGTAGATCTTCGTAAGCGCCGACCAGCTCAGCATCTTTCAGTCGTGTGACAAACTGCGTGACTTTGCGACCAACCGCGATTGATTTAGTGCCGATATGATTCTGATCGTCGTGTATCAATTCATTCAAGTACAGCTTCGCGACGTTCGAGTTGTAGGCACCAGCCAAACCGCGGTCACTAGCGATCACGATCAGCAGTCGTTTTTTAACGTCGCGTTTCACGAATAGGGGGTGCGTCTTAGTCGCACCGAGTTTAGCCAGGTGCGCCAAGATTTCGCGCGCCGTCTGCGTATACGGGGCAGTCAACTTGGTGGCGTCCTGGGCGCGGCGCATCTTGCTGGCCGCCACCATTTGCATGGCACGCGTAATCTGCTTAGTGCTTTTCACCGAGCGAATGCGAGATTTTAGTTGTTGCTGTGACGCCATACGCTATTAACTTTCGAAACCTTTCGCGGCCGAAGCACCGACTTTCATGATGAGCTTGGCAACTTTGCTGTCTTTTTCGACTTTCTCGCCACCTTTATCAAGCTCGCGCATGTCGGTCTTGTGATCGGTCCAGAGTTTAGTCAGCAGTGCTGCCTGAGCGTCTTTGATGCGAGTAACCGGCACATTGTCAAACAGACCTTCGCTGGCAGCGAAGATACTAGTAGTCTGTTCCCAGATGCTCATTGGCTGATATTGGTGTTGTTTCAGTAGCTCGGTCAAACGCTGACCACGGTCAATTTGATTTTTCGTCTCAGCATCAAGATCGGAACCAAATTGAGCAAATGAAGCTAGTTCACGGAACTGGCTTAAACCAAGCTTCAAATGGCTTGAAACGGATTTAAGTGTCTTGGTTTGAGCATCACCACCGACACGAGAGACCGACAGGCCAGCGGAAATAGCCGGACGAATTCCTTGGTAGAAGAGGTCGGTTTCCATGAAAATCTGACCATCGGTAATCGAGATAACATTGGTTGGAATATAGGCGCTAATGTCGCCAGCTTGGGTTTCAATAATTGGCAAGGCCGTTAGCGAACCGGCGCCGAGTTTATCGGAAAGTTTAGCCGAGCGTTCAAGCAGGCGAGAGTGTAGGTAGAAGACATCACCAGGAAAGGCTTCACGACCCGGTGGACGGCGCAGTAGTAGTGACATTTGGCGATACGCCACGGCGTGTTTCGTCAAATCATCATAAATCATCAGCGCGTGCTGCTTATTGTCACGGAAATATTCACCCATGGCTGTGCCAGCGTATGGCGCCAGGTAAAGTAGGGAAGCTGGATCGGCCGGACCGGTAGCGACCACGATTGTTTGTTCCATAACGCCTTCTTGTTTGAGGCGTTCAACCAGACGAGCGATTTTAGAAAGCTTCTGACCGATTGCCACATAGATATTCACCACGCCGGTCTTTTGCTTGGCCTGGTTGATCATAGTATCGATGGCAATAGCAGTTTTACCGGTTTGACGATCACCAATGATCAATTCACGCTGACCGCGACCAATAGGGAACATGGCGTCGATCGCCATGATGCCAGTCATGAGTGGCTCATGAACGTGCTTACGACCGATGACGCCGATTGCCTCACGCTCTACTAGCCCCATTTGTTTGGTTTTAATAGCCGGGCCACCATCGAGTGGGCGACCAAGTGGATCAACCACGCGACCCAAAAGCTCCGGGCCAACTGGAACTTCCAATACGACACCTTTGAGGCGGACGGTATTACCAGCCGCGACCTGCGAGTCATCACCTAGAATAACCGCACCGATCTCGTCTTCCATCAAGTTCAATGCAAAGGCCTCAACGACGCCACTGGCTGCATCGATTTCGAGCACTTCACTGTAACCGGCATTCTGCAAACCGTGCACCCAGGCCACGCCATCACCGACACGAATGACCACGCCAGCATCTTTTAAGCCTTCTGATTGTTCAAGCTGGGCGATTGCCGCCTGAAGCTCTTTTGATAATTCTTGTACTGCTAATTCAGCCATTCAATATTCCTTTATACCGTCAATTTCTCTAATTTTTTCGCTACTGTCGCATTCAGTTCGGCATCGGGCAGTTCCAGTTTGACACCACCAATAACGCTCTCGTCAATCGTCTCGCGCAAGTGGACTGTCGTGACACCTTGGTATGTCTGTTTTATGAATATTTCCAAGGTCTCCCGAGCTTCTTTCGACAACGCGCGCGCCGATGTAGTGGTCGCGACTGCTGTGCCTTTTTTCAGGAGTGCCATCTCGATGTCGCGAGCGACCAAACTGACTTCACGCTGCCGGCCGGTATCAATCAAATAGGCGGCAAGCTCGCGCAAGACTGATTTGTCGCTATCAATCAGCTTATCGGCCACATAAGCAGCCAGTTTGCGTCGCGAGATGCCCGCTGCCATTATTTTTTCACCCTCTCGACTGATTTTTTAACGATTGCTGCATCGAGTTTGCTATCAGCCACGCCGAGCGTTGCCAAACCTGCCGCCTGCTTCACAAGCGACAATGTGTCTTTTTCTAGCGTTTTACGAGCCCGCAAGACATCCTTGGCAATGTCGTCATGGGCTTCAGCCACTAAGCGCTCTGAACGTATTTTCGCGTCAGATTGGGCTTTCTCGATCATATTGGTAGCCTCCAACTTAGCCGTCGCCACGATATCGGTCGCTTCCGTTCGCGCGGTTTTAAGCGCCGATTCAATCTTGGCTTCAGCTGCTTCAGCTTTTTGTTCAGCTTCGACAGCGGCTTTAGTACTACTCTCAATCTGCGCCTGGCGGTTATCGACCGCCTTCAGAAGTGGTGGAAATACCCACTTAGCCATAATCCCAACCAGAATTAAGAACGCAATCCCCTGGAAAATCAACATTTTCCAATCAATACCTAAGCTAGTAAACATATTGCTACTTGCAGCTTCGGCAAATGTCGTAAACGATGTTCCCATTACGCCCTAAGCGACAGCTTTCGCGATAAAAGCCACGACGATACCGATGATGGCCAGTGAGTCACAGAAGACGATGGCCAAAATCATCAGCTGACGAATCTGACTCAGTTGTTCTGGATTACGACCAAACGCACCGAGTGCACCACCACCAATTACGCCAATACCAACAGCTGCACCAAGTGCTGGCAGACCATAGGCGAGGACAAATGCTAATTCATTCATTGTTATTACTCCTTTTTTACTTCTTTAATTATACCATTCATTCTTGCTTGACTGGTTGTGTGTCATCAGTAGCGGAATGGGCGGATTCATGGCCGTGGCTTTCAACGGCAAGACTGACGAACATAATCGTCAGGATAAAAAATACATAGGCTTGGACGAAACCAATAAAGAGCTCGAAGAGCAAGAACGCCGGCAACATGACTGTCGAAACATAACTCGTCAGCACTGCGACAATAACTAATAGAATTTCGCCGGCAAAGCAGTTACCGAACATACGGACGGCCAGGGCGGTGTAGCGGCTGACTTCGCCGATGACTTCGAGCATCCCTTCGAAAGCGCCGAGCGGGTCTTTTAACGGGTTCTTGAGATAACGTTTCAGATTACCAATCGGACCAAGCGTGCGAATCGCCAGATACTGCACCATGATAAAGACGACGATAGCGACCACGATAGGGAAGTTAAGGTCAGCCGCTAACGATCGTAACAGCGGCGTGCCGTTCAGTTTCACCGAATCAAGCCCTGGCAATATGCTCATCCAGTAACTAGCCAACATGAGAAAGAAGATTGACAGTGCCAACGGCGCGACTTGGCGAGCCATTTTCTTATCTGGGATCACATCCATGACTTGTCCGAACATACCTTCAAAGCACCACTGCACCAGACCGACAAAACGATTGTATTTGCCATGATTTACCATATAAATGACATAACCAAAAATAACAAACATCGCGATAATACCCAGCGCGCCAGTCAGAAGGCTATTAGTAATCGGAAAACCGAATAGCGTAAACACCGTTTGGGCGCCGACGCTAATTTCAATACCGCTTGCAAAACTATTTAACATTTTCTACTTTCTTAAGTTGTTGCCATATGAGTGCACCGGCTACACATGCGCCAAGAACGACTCCGCTAATACTGAGCCAGGGCGCCGTATGCCAGGCGTTGTCAACCTGCCAACCGATGAATCCTCCGAAAATCGTTGGTAGAAACATCCGCCACGTCGTGTCAGCGATATCCGCCAGCAATAAAATGACCGTCGATTGGTTCGGCGGTACAGGTGATATGTCACCTTTGTGAGTTGACTTACCCATCTGCCTTTTACTATACCAATAAACCAACGGTTTGCCTAGATGTCCGAGGTGTGTAATGACAGCACATAGTAAAGCGTTGTTTCAATAACAAGAGTAGCTTGGGACTAAAGGAGAGCATGTAAGGACAAGATTATTTAATCACGCGGATACGGTTGTTGGCCGTATCGCCAACATAAACTGTGCCAGTCGAATCGACGGCCACACCGCTCAGCGAATTAAACTGAGCAGTCGTGACGGTACCGTCAGTATAACCTCCCGTACCAGAACCGGCCAGAGTCGTTACGACACCTGCAGCGGTTATTTTACGGATGC
>CAYSAD010000009.1:0-8973 GCA_964428955.1 uncultured Candidatus Saccharibacteria bacterium
AAGCTGGTTTCAATCCCAGTTTATGGTGCTGCCGACTGCGGCCCAGCTACACAGGTTGCGGAGCAATCTGATCTTGGTTCTCTCCGCCTATCAAGTCGCCTCTTGAAAACGAGCAGCTACAGCAATCTGTATGCCCTACAGGCATCCGGCATGTCGATGAACAAGGCCGTTGTTGATGGCCATGCGATTAACGATGGTGACTACGTAGTCGTCGATAGGAGTCGCAATACTCCTAGGAACGGTGACTGTGTAGTCGCAATTGTTGATGGCCTCGCAAACATCAAGCGATTTTACCGTGAGAAGGCCAGGATCTGTCTTCTTTCCGACTCGACCGAACAGTATGATCCAATTTTTATTCACCCCGAAGACCAAAGTGATAGCCTGATCGGTGGGACAGTCATCCAAGTAGTCGAAAAACCAAAATACCCATAAAACAAACTGATATAAAGTTAAGCTGGCTTCAGGGAGGATATTGAGGCTGGCATATAGGGGAAATAATAAAATGAACAAAACTGTAATCCACTTCCTGAACGTTGGACATGGTGACTGCACTATCATCAAACATCCTTCAGGGCGTATCACGATGATCGACATTAATAATTCGAAATCTCTGAGCGATAGTGAGGTCGAGAGCCTCGCCGCCGCTTTGGGAATTTCCACTTGGGAATTCCGTGCTAGCGGAAGTTTGAATGCCGCCACGGGTAAATCTTGGGAAGATTACTACAAAGATAAACTCGTCGACCCACATGAGTATTTCAAGAACAACTTCATCGATAGCTCTTCCGTATTTCGCTACATTCAAACACACCCTGATATGGATCACATGTCGGGGCTTCACCGTTTCTTTATGCAGGAAAAGGTGCCGGTCTGGAATTTTTGGGATGTCGCTCACGCCAAGACTATGCTCGATGTTGACTTTGATCATGCTCGATATAGCTGGGACGACTGGGACGCATACGAGAAGCTACGCGCAGGCAATGGGCCGGATAGCAAGACGCATCACGTTAAAAATAATTTGCGTTTCGCCAAGGCGTCTTATTGGACTGAGGATGGCATCAGTGTCCTGTCTCCATCACAGGAACTAATCGACCTCAGTGATCAAAAGGAGAGCTGGAACAACGTCTCTTACGTACTTCGCCTTGATTATGGTGGACGTAGTGTTATTTTGCCGGGCGACGCCGTGCAGGAAGCATGGGCCGAGATGGTTGACCAGGTTCACCCCGACTCACTCAATGCTGATATCTTGAAAGCTGCACATCACGGCCGTAAGTCGGGCTACCACAAAGATGCAGTGGATATTATTAAACCGCACGCTGTGATTAGTTCTGTAGGCAAAAAACCCGAGACGGATGCACACAAAGACTATAAAGGTCATGGTGCCGAAGTATACTCCACTCGCAACAAGGGTACAATTACGGTTACTATCTGGGAGGATGGTGAACTTTGGGTTCATGATTCTGACAATGTGAAACTCACATCTCTCGAACCTTTCCAGGCGTCCTCGGCATCAATAGCTCGCTCACTTTTCGGGGCTAACTATGTTTAGTGTTTACGAGGTTAGGGCGCGCATCATGCCTGCTATTGTGTGTTCGATACCGTTCTTAGCGTTCGGTTACTTTTTTCTAGCAGGCATAGACAGAGGGTTTACTGAGGTGGTAGTTACTCAGATGGTGGGTGGTATTAGTACGATGGTGGCGATGTTCCTTTTCTTGGCGTTCCTTGCGCGGCACGTCGGCACCTGGCTACAGGATGTGATGTTTTCTGAAGGCGATCGGTTCCCGACGACCTTGCTATTACTCGATGGCAACCCGGCTATGTCGGAGGAACGTAAAAGCCAAGTTCGCGGCAAGGTGAAGTTAGAATTCGGCATTGATTTATCGGCTCATGCGGGTGATACGGCAAAAAGTAGACAGCGCATCGGTGAAGCAGTTAGTCATATCAGGAAGAAGTTTTTCGGCAAACCAGGTCTCGCATTACAGCGAAATATCGAATTCGGTATAGCAAAAAATATCGCAGGAGGCTCCATCCTTGCGCTTGTAGTATCGTTAACCACCTCTGTAATCAGTTTCACTATGGGTACGATGGACCTTGTCTACCTCGGTATGATTACGACCTTCATATATACACTTCTTGTTGTATTTGGAATTGCTGCTATGGGCACCAACGCAAAGAGGTACGCCACAGCCTTGTTTGAAGAGTATCTGGCGAGCTAAGGCGACTATGGCTATCTCAATGGATGCATGCGAGCCTACGAGAGCGAGGAGGATATCCGAGAGCTGGTCGTCAAATCGCGGAAGCTGAAGGAAAACCTGCCAAAACAGCGCAAAAAGACTGAACCGATAGAAACGCCCAAGTATCTCTAGGGGCCGAATGGCGAGAATATAATATTATAGGTCGTCGTTGTCGAATAACTTCTTCTTGACCACTTCTCGTTTTTCGAAGTATTCAAAGATTTTATCGAAAAACTTTTCGACTGGAGCTGCACCATATTTCTCATACAACCATGCGATCAGTGCACGAATCGGCCAAGTTATCATCCAGACGGTAAGTAAGGTAAACTTGACTGTACCCCATGCTAACGAGGGAAGTATTGAGAGTAAATCAAGCACTGGTCGGTATAGTGCACCAATTATTGTTGCGGCGAGTGCAAACAAGGCGATGATCGGTTGATTCGCCATACCCCAGCTAATAATTGCCTCAATATTCATAAAGTATATTATACAATGAACGTGAAAGTAATGCATATATGTCGCATTTATCCCATCCTAAAGAGTAATATGTATTAGACCCACAAGCTCATAGATAAGGGACTCGAACCAAGTACAATCGAACCGACATTTATTAAATGTAATTAGTAGTGACAATACTTTGCTCTATCGTTTTGTTCGACTACCAACTCTGCGAGCTATCATTTATCATGCTTTTGCTTGCATCCGAATAGTGTTAGTAGCACTATTACGCTCACAGGAGGTTGCAATGAAAAGTTATCTAGAAATTATGCTCGAACAAAAGCAATTTAAAGATCCAACGGACGAAGATTGCCTAGAGCTGGCTAGGATTCTCGAGAAAGAATATGGCAGGCCTTTCACCCTCGAACAGGCAAAAATGGTCGGCAATGGGTATATCTCTATCTTCACTACGCTGGCAAATGGCAGGAGGATAGTATCTTCAGAAAAGCAAAAGGGCAAACAGGAATCGAACTTTTTAACAGAGAACCTTGCTGCAAACAAAAACCTCACCAGAGGTGAGGTTCGGTTGCATTAGTTCAAAATGTGTTTGGCAGGGGCACGTGGAATCGAACCACGATCTAAGGTTTTGGAGACCTTCATACTAACCGTTGTACTATGCCCCTGTACAGTCAATTATTGTAACAGATTGGGCATAGCACGACCAGCTCCATAAATTGGCAATTTTACAAGAGTTGTCAAATTATAAGCGTATCCGTTATAATGAGGCCAAATGTGTAAATAAAAAGGAGCGTTTGGGTGGAAGCGCGTGCGCCCAGCAAACAACAGGTGGTATGAAGATTTTGATGCTCGGCTGGGAATTGCCGCCGCACAATAGTGGCGGTCTTGGGGTTGCTTGCTACCATATGTCTAAAGCACTAGCCCAGCGTGGCGCTGAAATCGACTTCGTTGTCCCCTATAAAGCCGCACATCCTGAAATAAATTTCATGCGGATTCATGCTGCTACTAACCTGTCGCCACTTGAGCGCTATGGTCTGAACGCTTACGATAATCCAGCGACGACGGAAGAATTCAGCGAAGATTTGCGTGATATGCACGGTGTTCAGCGCCAATATATAAAATTTGTCGAGCGACATGTGACGAAACATACACCTGACGCCATTCATGCTCACGACTGGTTGACGATGGAAGCTGGCGTACGGGCAAAACAATTGACCGGTGCACCGCTTATCATTCATGTTCATGCTACCGAATTTGATCGTTCCGGAGGCAAGACTGGCAATCCAGTAGTGCACGAAATCGAGCAGCAGGCGCTCATGATGGCTGATAAAATTATCGCTGTCAGCGACATCACCAAACAAATCATCGTGCATAACTATGGAATTCCACCCGAGGATGTCCAAGTGATACATAACGCTATCGATCTTGAAAGTTTTGCCGATTACGAGTACGATCAAACGACCTACCGCTACTTGGAAGAACTGAAACAGGAAGGTTATTTAATCGTTTCCACCGTTACTCGCTTCACGGTACAAAAAGGCCTGACTCATTTTTTGAAAGCGGCGGCACGGGCCAGCGAGAAGTATGAGCGGATGGCGTTCTTGCTAGCTGGTGATGGTGAACAACGAAACGAGTTACTGCAGCTATCGGCCGATCTCGGCATCAGCGACAAAGTCTTTTTTACTGGGTTTGTGCGCGGTAAACAATGGCGTGATGCCTATAGTGTGGCCGACGTGTTCGTGATGAGCTCGGTCAGCGAGCCGTTCGGTCTGACGGCGCTTGAGGCGGCCCACCATGACAGTGCGCTTATCATCACTAAACAGTCTGGTGTCGGCGAAGTGTTATCGAGTATTTTCCGTTACGATTTTTGGGATACGGACAAGTTAGCCGACCAATTGGTTGGTATCGCCACTTCCCCCGCCCTGTCTAGTACTTTGAAACAAAATGTCAAACAGGAATATGCTCGATTGTCTTGGCATGACGTAGCTGAAACCTGCATGAACCTATACGCGCATATGACCTCAGGGGTCCGACAATGAGTTCGCGCGGAATTGTTCTGTATTTGCACGTGCATCAGCCGTGGCGTGTTCGTGATTACAGCATTTTCGATACGGCGCACGCACATAATTACTTCGATGGCAGCGGTGATAACGATCGCAACAATGGGAAAGTTTTACAAAAAGTAGCCGATAAATCTTACCGGCCAATGAACGAGTTGTTAGAAAAGCTACTACATCAACATCCGGACTTCAAAGTTTCACTATCTATTACAGGGACGTTTCTGGAGCAAGCAGAGCGTTTCGCTCCAGATGTGATTGAAAGTTTTCAGCGTCTGGTCGCCACTGGCCGTGTGGAAATTGTGTCTGAGACGTACCACCATAGCCTAGCCTTTTTCTACAGTCGCAGTGAATTTGAACGCCAAGTTGCCATGCATCAAGCCAAAATCCGTGAATTATTCGGTGTCGAGACGAAAGTTTTCCGCAATACCGAACTCGCCTATAACGACGAACTGGCTAGCTGGGCCGACAAAGCCGGCTTTAAAGGGATCCTCGCCGAGGGGTGGGATCCAGTACTAGAGTGGCGCAGTCCGAATTATATCTATCGGCCAAAGGATACCGAGCAGATTTCCCTGCTGCTAAAAAACTATCGACTCAGTGATGACCTGGCTTTTCGTTTTAGTGATAAAAACTGGCAACAGTGGCCACTTGACTCTGTTACTTATAACCGTTGGGCCAACGATTCTTTGAGCGATCAGCAACTTATTAACCTGTTCATGGATTATGAAACGTTTGGTGAACATCAGTGGGCTGATACCGGCATTTTCAATTTCTTCGAATCATTCGTCGGCAAGTGGTTGGAGTCGGAATACAACACGTTCTATACCGTCAGCGAAGCCATTGAGGCGCATCAGCCGATTGGTGAACTCAGTATGCCGTCGACAGTAACTTGGGCCGACAGCGAGCGTGATTTGACGGCGTGGCTAGGTAATTCCATGCAACAAGAAGCACTGCGACACCTCTATGCACTCGAACAGGACGTACTACGAACCAATGACGGTCAATTACTATCTGATTGGCGCGCACTCCAAACATCTGATCACGTCTATTACATGTGTACGAAATGGTTCAGTGACGGCGATGTCCATGCTTATTTTAGTCCGTACGACTCACCGTATGATGCCTTTCTGTACTTTATGAACGCTCTGCGTGACGTACGGTATCGCTTGCACGCTTATCACGGAACTGGTGGTCTGCATGGCTAGACCGATTGTATTGTCGAACGGTGAATTCCATATCGGGCTTAATAAGTTCGGTTTGGTACATGATTTTTATTTTCCATATGTTGGTCTCGAAAACCACGCTGCCGGTGAGTCAATGCGTCACAAGGTTGGTATTTGGGTTGACGGGGCGATTAGCTGGCTAGATGAAGATAGCGGCTGGGAATTTCGTTTCCGCTATCCTTCAACGGCACTCATTGGCCATACGGTTGCTCGCAATGATCGCATCGGCGTACTACTTGAGTTTGATGACTTCGTCGATACTAGCGTCAGTGCTTTCGTGCGCAATATTCACGTAGTCAACCTACGCGCTGAACGACGTGATATCCGTTTGTTCATGCACCAGGCATTCGCTATCGGTGATTCGCGCAGCAATACTGACACCGCCCAGTATTTGCCCGATACTGATGCGATCGTCCACTATCGCGGTCGACGAGCCTTCATCGTTTCTGGCTGGACCGACGACGATGCCCAGCGGTTCGATCAATACACGGTCGGTTTGTTTGGCATAGAGGGCCACGAAGGCAGCTATCGTGATGCCGATGATGGTGAGCTCAGTTTTTGCAATGTCGAACATGGCCGAGTTGATTCGGTACTACGTTTCAAGCTAGATATCGATGGTAATAGCTCCAAGCGGGTGCACTATTGGATCGCGGCCGGTACATCGATGCGTGAAGCTTTGTATATTCACAAGCAAATCCAAAGCGATGGCGTGCATGTACGATTGCACAAAACGGCTGAGTGGTGGCAGGCGTGGCTGAAGCCTGGACTGGACATCGTCGAAAAATTACCTGAGCGTCACCGACAGACCTTTCTGGATAGTCTGATGATAATCAAATCCCAGATTGATAAACGTGGTGCTGTTATGGCGAGTACCGATACGACCATGCTTAACTACTCCCGCGATGCCTACGCATACTGTTGGCCGCGTGATGGTGCCTACGTGTTGTGGCCACTCATTCGGTTGGGTTTTACGGATGAAGCATACCGTTTTTTCGAATTTTGTAAGCGTGGCATGCACCCGAGTGGCTATCTGATGCATAAGTATCGGGCTGACGGTGCACTAGGTTCAAGTTGGCACCCGTACGTGCACGATGATCTTACAGCTCCGCCGATTCAAGAAGACGAGACCGCCCTGGTATTGTTCGTGTTTGCGCAATTTGCCGACATGCACGACACGCAGAAATTACTGGGTGAGTTCTATGAGTCAATGGTCGTGCCAATGGCTGATTTTCTGGCCGGGTATGTCGACGAGACAACGCACCTCCCCAAAGCTAGTTACGATTTATGGGAAGAACAGTTTATAACCTCAACCTATACCACTTCAGTCACCTACGCCGCGCTGCTGGCGGCAGTCGAGCTAGCCGAACAATCAGACGACGCTGATCGGGCCGTTCGATGGCGTTCAGTGGCTGATGATATGTACGAAGCCGCACACAAGCATCTTTATAATCATGACCGACAAATGTTTTACAAAGGTGTCCATGTTACTGCCGCCCGCATCACACCTGACCCGACGATCGACTTGTCGAGCTTTTTCGGCTCGTTCATTTTCGGACTATTTCCACTCGACGGTCAAGAAATCCGCCAGGCTCACGCTACACTGGTGAAAACGTTTGGTCACAACGATAAGTTAGTGGCCCTACCGCGTTATGAAGGTGACAACTATCGGCGTGTTAGCGAAACGACACCTCCAAATACCTGGCCAATTACCAGTATGTGGTTGGCGCAATATGCCCTAGAGTGCGGCGACACCGCAACGGCCATGAGTGTGCTTGATTTTACGATTGACCATGCTCAGGGCACCTCGATGTTAGCTGAACAGCTGCATCCGATTGATGGCTCCGAGCTGTCGGTCGAACCGTTGACCTGGAGTCACGCCGAATATGTGTCAACGCTGCTTGATATGATTAGCGAAAGCAAGTAATGAGACATAACCATTTAAAAAAGATTCTGCCGAAAAATCTGCGCGCGATTCGTGCAGTTAAACAGGCAATCGTGCAGTTTGACGAGGCGCATAATTTCGTTTATTTCGGCTATGTTAATCAGCATAATGACGAACATCAGCTGGTGCGTGGCCTGACACTCTCTCCTCATCATCATGATGAGCATTATTCGGTCGGTACAGTTGATGGCTACGATATTGCTCTCTTGCAGCGAACGGACACAATCGGCTTTCCTGGTACGGTCGCTGAACGCTACGTTTGGCTAATCATGCAGTTTGATCTACGTAACGCCAAAGACATACCGCACATGTTCGTCGGTCTTCATGCCCACAGTCCAGCATTTTATGCGCATTTCCTGACGAAATTCAATACTTTGCAGAAAGTTCCGCTTGGTACGTTCGGCATGTATGAGCGAGCTTTCACCGATAAATACGCTATTTACACCACGCCAACTGCGTCGCTTAGCGCTGAGCGGTTGTTTGATCAAGAAATTACTAAGTTAATCAGCCAGCACTTCGGTAATTTGACATTTGAAGTGGCTGACGAAAGTCTGTATTTATATTCATCGCACCAACGTATCACCAAGCCGCTACTTGAAACGATGCTTGAAAACGGCCTGTGGCTAGCGCGTCACTTGGATGAACGAGCAAAAATACTATAAAAATACCGGTTGAGATGACTGGTATGTATTTACTTAACCTTTACGTGCTTTGACTTCGTTGCGGCCAAGGCTTTTCTTCGTCTCGATATAGGTCGCATGCTTACGAGCAATTGGATCATATTTCTTCAAGCTGATCTTTTCGGTCGTATTCTGAGTATTTTTGGTCGTATAGTAGCTGCGGTGACCGCTAATCTCGCTCACTAAACCAACTAATTTTCGTTTCGTATTCTTCTTAGCCATTGTCTACTCGCTTAGGGTTGTTATTATAATCTTATTTATTCTAGCAGTTTTTTGACTATATTGCTAGGGGTGAGACACAAAAATGGAGCCACGACTGGGATTTGAACCCAGGACCTCATCCTTACCATGGATGCGCTCTACCAACTGAGCTATCGCGGCATA
>CAYSAD010000010.1:0-2379 GCA_964428955.1 uncultured Candidatus Saccharibacteria bacterium
AATTTCGTCAGCAAAAGGAGAATTAAAAATGCGTTCTTTTCATCACATGGGCTTGCCGACTCAAGAGAAACAGGAAAACGAAATCTATGTCGAGGCTTCCAAATTATGGGTGACCGATCCGGAAAATCATCCGTATCGCGTGGAGTTTTTGCGCTATGAGCCGGACTCGCAAGTCACCGGCCCGGTGCGCGACTTGCCGCACATCGCTTACAAGACCGACGACTTGCGCCGCGAAATTGCGGGAAAAGAAATTTTGATCGAGCCGTTCATGGCGCTTGAGGGATTGGAAGTTGTTTTTATTTTGGAAGACGGCGCGGTCGTTGAATACATGCAGTTTGGAGATCGCGCCAGTATCTCGGGTTAGGTGATTTTGATGCATCTTACGGAGCAGGAATTGAAGCAGTTTCAGGAAGAAGGCTATGTCGTGAAGCCGCAGGTTTTCTCGGAAGAAGATTTGAAGCCGCTACGCGTGGCGATGTCGGAAATTGTGGAGACCGAGGCAGCGCGCTTGAAATCGGAAGGAAAGTTGTCAGAGACATTTCATGACGAACCATTTCAGCGGCGTTTAGCGTGTATTTTCAAAGAATCGCCGGAAGCCGGGCAGGAAATTTACCAAAAAATTATCGGCAAAGGCGGCGGCGGTTACAGCGGCGAAGCCATCTTCAAAATGATGGTGCATCCGCCGTTGTTGTCGTGTATTGAAAGTATTGTTGGCCCGGATATTGTGGCTTCGTCGGTTTATCGCATTCGTCCCAAAATGCCCAAACATCTCGGCACGGAAGTTCCGTGGCATCAGGATTCGGGCTATTTCATGGAGCATTGCGACGCGCAAATGATCGTCACTTGCTGGGTTCCGCTGGTGGACGCGACGGTGGAAAATGGGTGTTTATGGGTGCAACCAAAATCTCATAAGAACGGTATTATTCGCCATCACACGCGGCCCAATGCGGGCTATCTGGTTATCGCCGATGAGGATTTGCCGGAGATTGAATCGTTCCCCGTGGAGATGAAAGCGGGCGATGTGCTTTTGATGACCAACATCACGCCGCACTGCTCCAAGGAAAATAATACCGATGACGTGCGTTGGAGTTTTGATTTGCGTTATCAAAATATGAACGTTCCCAATAACGTGGGCCAGCCGCCGGAAACATTTGATCCAAATCGCGCGCCGGTGGAGATGGCGTGCCATCCGCCCGAAGCGGATTTTATCGTGCGCTGCGCCAGCGATCCCCAACGCGAAATTCACGATCCAGCAGAATTCCATCGGATGCGAGATAGTTATCAAAACGCAAATAACATTATAGGATACGCGCGTCGCGAATGGACGCCGCTGACGGAAAACGTTACTAAATAAAAGTACTTTTATGAATCTTACTGACAAAGTTATCATCGTAACCGGCGGAACTTCAGGCATCGGCGCGGCCTGCGCGCGGCATTTTGTAACTTGTGGCGCGCAGGTGGTTCTGGCGTCGAATCAACAAAACGAAGGCGAAGCGCTGCAAAATGAATTTCGCGAGAACGGCGCAAAAGTACTTTTCGTGCACACCGATGTTTCGCAGGAAAACAGCGTGCAAAATTTGGTGGCGGAAGCGCAAAAGTACTTTGGCCGCATCGACGCCGTGCATTGCAACGCCGGCGTGTGGCGCAAAGGCGGCGCTCGCGATTTCAATGAAGCCGATTGGAATTTCGTGATGGGCGTCAATGTGCAGGGAGTTTTGTGGACGGCGAAACATGCAATTCCCGTCATGGAACAAAATGCAAACGGCGGCGTATTTTTAATCACGACATCCGTCGCGGCATTTGTTGGTTTTCCCGAACACGTGATTTATTGCGCCTCCAAAGCCGCGCTCGAAGCGATCGTGCGTTGTCTCGCTGTCGATCACGCGGGAAAAATTCGCGTGGCGGCGGTTTGCCCGGGAACGATTGACACGCCGATGCTGGCTGCGACGTGCGCCGGTTGGGATAAACCGGTGGAAGAATTATATGCGGAAGTGGCACAGAAAATTCCGGTGCGGCGCTTGGGACAGCCGCAAGATATCGCAAAAGCCGCGGCGTTTTTGCTCAGCGATGAAGCGAGTTATGTCAACGCGACATCGTTAATTTTAGACGGCGGAACGATGGCGTTGCCGCCGTGGTAAAAGTACTTTTGAGATACGTAAAGTGATTTTGTAAGCGCACCTTTGTGTCATTTCGACTGGAGCGAGGAACGAGCGGAATGGAGAAATATTGTCGTTATGATGTGGAATACGGCAAAATGTCTCGACTTCGCTCGACATGACACATCAATTACTTGTGTGCCAACGTTGGGCTATTAAAGAATATGACAAAATTAGCATTAGTAGGCGGCGCCGCGATTTATCATGCGCGCGCGTTTAGCGG
>CAYSAD010000011.1:0-1916 GCA_964428955.1 uncultured Candidatus Saccharibacteria bacterium
ACTACGCCATCAACCGGAGATGTAATTCGCGCGTAAGCTAAATTCACCTGAGCTTGTTCCAATTGGGCTTGCGCTGCCTGAACTTCGGCGCGCGCCACCGAGATATTTTGCTGTGCCACTGGCAATTGTGCGCGGTTAGCTTCGGCCTGACGCAACGCCGCCTGGGCGGAGGAGACTTGCTCGCGCGCCTCGCGAGTGGTTTCTTTGGTAATGGGGATTTGCGCCAAATTCGCCTGCGCTGTGCGCAATGCAGCTTTGGATTGCGCCAGTTGCGCCTGTGCACTGATGACATCCTGCTGCGCCACGCTTGCCTGCGTGCGGCCAGCCTGCGCTTGCACCAACGCGGCTTCCGCCTGCTGATAGGCGGCCTGCGCCTGCCTCACGTCTTCGCTGGTGGAGCCCGCTTTCATCAGAGAGAGATTTTGTTGCGCGCTTTCTAATTGCGCCTGTGCAACTTCATAATTCGTCTGCGCGGTGTCCACGCTTTGCTTCGCTGCCGCGCCGCCAGCGAACAATGCTTTTTGACGATCCAACTCCAATTTTGCATTATTCAACTGAGCCTGCGCCAGATTGACCGCCGCCTGCGCCTGTCCAATTTGCTGTTCCCGTGAACCGCGAATTACCTGATCCAAATTCGCTTTTGCTTTGTCCACATTCGCCTGCGCGCTTGCGACAGCTGATTTGGTTTGTTGTTCCGTTTGCGTTGCGGTTTGCTGCGCCTGCGTCACGCGTGATTGCGAAACATTGACAGCTTCCTGCGCATTTTTAAGCTGGCTATTTAATGTTGTCGTTTGATTGGGTTCGTTCAACTGTGCCTGACGCAATTTTGCCTGCGCCTGTTGCAAGGCCGATTGCGCCTGCACCACGCCACTTTCCACTTGCGCCCTGGTGGATGGATAATTGGCCTGCGCCTGTTTCACATGAGCCTGCGCGGTTAGCACACCGGCGCGAGCCTGATCCACTTGCGCCTTCAAATCTTTATCATCCAACTGCGCCACAAGCTGGCCGCGTTTAACGTGATCGCCTTCCTTGACCGACACGCGCGCCACGCGCCCGCTGATCTTGGATCCCAGATTGATATCCTGATTGCTGCGCAGGTTACCCGTCACTTGTAATGTCTGTTGCAATGTCGTCAAGCGCACGGGCTCCACATTGACCATCGGCGTGACTTTCGGCGGCTTTCCCGCCATTGCAGCTTCTTTGGTCTGCTTGATTCGTAAGATTAACGTGCCTATAATCAAAACGACCAGAATCGCACCCAATATTACCCAGGGCAGCCAACTCATGGTGCCACCTTTGCGGGGCGGAATGACAGGAGATGTGTCAGACGGCGACGCGGTATCCTCTGAAAGTACTTTCGCGTTGGAATCGAAAGGAGATGTATCTTCGTCGGATTTTCCAAAGTTTTTGTTCATGCGTTTTATTTCCTTAAGTGATGTGAGCGTAATAGGCAATCGTTCTAAAAGTACTTTTACTGATGATTAACCAGCTGCCGCCTCTTTCCGCTGTTTCCGCAGGCGTCGGCGCGCTGCCAGAGAACGTTTATAATGAGCCATTTTTTGCGTGGCGTCATCGAATAATGAATAGGCCACTGGAATTGCCAGCAAAACCAGCAACAATGAAAGCGTTTGCCCGCCCGCGATAACGCTGGCGATAGAACGGTTTTCGCCCGCGCCGGCGCCGTTGGAAATCAACAGCGGCAACATGCCAGCCACGAACGCGATGGTCGTCATCAAAATCGGGCGCAAGCGATGCCGGTTTGCGAGAATAATGGCATCGAAACGATTCATGCCCTGCTCTCGCAACTGATTACTATGATCGATCTGCAGGATGGCGTTTTTCTTCACCACACCAAACAGCACCAACACACCCAAAATTGAAAACAAGTTAAACGATTGATTAAAGAGAACCAGGGA
>CAYSAD010000012.1:0-1820 GCA_964428955.1 uncultured Candidatus Saccharibacteria bacterium
CTTTCCGCAATTCCATCAAAACGCGCTGTCAGCGTAAAAGTACTTTTATGTGCCGTCACGCGAAGCAACGCCGGTTCGAAATCGCCGGACAAAATCTCCGAAGCCATTCCCGCTGCGTCCTGCCATGAATTGTATTGATGATGCCACCAGGAAGATTGCTCTTCCACCGGTCGCAGGCGAATTGTCACAGAAGTGAGAAATCCGAGATTGCCATACGAACCGATAAATAATTTGCCGAGATCGTAACCGCTGACGTTTTTCACCACTTTGCTGCCGTTTTTAATCAAGCGGCCATCAGATAAAACGGCGGTCATTCCGACCACTAAATCTCGCGGCGTTTTATAACGCAATTGCGTGGCGCCACTGTGATTGGTGGCCGTCACGCCGCCCAATGTCGCGCCAGGATATTCTTCAAAATCGAGCGGCAGGAATTGTCCCTGCTCGCGCATTTCTCGATCCAATTCCGCAAGATTAATTCCGCTTTGCGCGGTTACGGTGGCATTGCCGGTGTCGTGATCGATCACTTTATTGAGATGGCGACTGGAAAGAATCAGGTCACAACGCGAAGGCGGCGCGCCCCAGCCAATTTTGGAGCCACCGCCGCGCGCCACTACGGCAATTTTTTCGCGCCCGCACCAACCAGCTAAAGCTTGCGCGGCGACTTCATCTTTTGGAGCGACGATCAGTTGCGGACGCACACCGTCAATAACATCATCGCCGCCAGCAGTGCTGATTTCAACAGTGGAGCCGAATTCCTCTTTTAAATGATCTTGCAAATCCATGTCAGGAATTATAACGAGTTGAGAAGAAAAGTACTTTTAGACGTGGCAAATCTTGACATGACAACGCGCAAAAGTACTTTTGGCGCGCATGTACATTCCCGCGAGCCAGAAATCTGACTTGTAATTTCTGCCAGTTTTTCAAAACATATCAGGAGCTAAAGCTTTGTAGCGATAATAAACTTTCCAGACATAGCGCCGCACTTGAGCGCCATCGGGAACTTGAAAACCAGCGCGGCGAACGGCGCCTGGACCGGCATTATAAGCAGCTACAGCAAGCAAAGTGCCGTTGGAGCGATTTTTGTAGTCATCGAGATGCCCGCGCAATAATTTGGCTGTGCCGAAGATATTTTGCGTGGGATTCCATGGATCTGTGACGCCGGCTTCTTTTAGATTGAATGGCATCAATTGTCCCAATCCCATCGCGCCGGAATTGCTGAGGCAGGCGACATCATAATCGCTTTCGACGCCGATAACGGCAGCCAGAAAGCGAGGATCCATCTGATATTTTAATCCGGCGCGCAAGATAGCTTCTGCAATCTCGCTGACCTGCGCGGGTTTTAATTTTTTATTGGTGCTTTGAATCATCTGGGCATAGGCCGCTTTTTGCGACGCCACCACTGCGTCCGGATCTGCGGGATCTGGTGCCTGCGCCGCATTATTCTGCGGAGCAGTTTGGGCCATTGCATCATAGGACGGTTTAATGGCAATTTCTTCCGCATCCTCAGGCGGCGCGGGCAAGGCAGAAATTGTTCCCGCGAGTGGCGGCAAAACGACGGCGCTGGTATCGGGAATTTTCGCAATTTGCACCTGGGGAGATGGCGGCGCCAGGGCAATCAATGAAAGCTGAACGGGCGAATCCGCAGGCGCGTGAACATCCACAAGAGCGCGCACGCCAGCGCCTGGCAGTAGCAACGAAGAATCTTCCAACTCCGACGGAATTTGCAGCGACACTGTATCTGTTTCTAACTTTATCAACACGGTTTTCTCGGAACCGCGCGACATCACTCCCATTATTTGCCCGCTCATGTCCAATACTTT
>CAYSAD010000013.1:0-1752 GCA_964428955.1 uncultured Candidatus Saccharibacteria bacterium
CGCCACATCATGGCGATGCTGCCGAAATTCAAATCCCAATCGTATTCTTTTTCCGCTTCCTGCAAGAGCATGAATCCCTGCGTGTAAGAAACGATTTTGGAAGCCAGCAAAGCCTTGCGGATGTCTTCGATGAAAGCTTCTTTATCGCCTTCAAATTTTTCATTGGGCCCTGAAAGTACTTTTGAGGCGTGAACTCTGGCATCTTTCATTGCCGACAGGCAACGCGCGTAAACTGCTTCGGTGATCAGCGTGACAGGAATTCCCAAGTCCAGTGAATTGACGCCCGTCCATTTCCCGGTGCCTTTTTGTCCAGCGGTGTCGAGAATTTTCTCCACCAGCGGCGCACCGTCTTCGTCTTTGAATGCCAAAATATCACGCGTGATTTCGATCAGATAACTATCCAATTCCGTTTTGTTCCACGCCGCCAGCGTTTCGTGCATTTCGTCGGCGCTCATGCCCAGCGCGGTTGTCATCAATTGATAGGCTTCGCAGATCACTTGCATGTCGCCATATTCGATGCCGTTGTGCACCATTTTGACATAATGCCCCGCGCCGTCGCGCCCTACCCAATCGCAACATGGTTCGCCGCTGGGCGTTTTTGCGGAAATTGCCTGGAAAATTTCCTTCACCAACGGCCAGGCTTTCTCGCTGCCGCCCGGCATGATCGACGGGCCATTGCGCGCGCCTTCCTCGCCGCCGGAAACGCCGGTGCCGATGTACAGCATGCCTTTTTCTTCCAGCTCTTTGGTGCGGCGGCGCGTATCTTGGAAAAAAGAATTGCCGCCATCGATAATCAAATCGCCTTCTTCCAAATGCGGCAAAATGTGTTCGATGAACTGATCCACCGGATCGCCCGCCTTAACCATCAACATCACTTTGCGCGGACGCTTCAGCTTGCTCACCATGTCTTCGATGGAATGCGCGCCGATGACGTTTGTGCCTTTGGCTTCGTTATTCAAAAAGTCGTCCACTTTGGAAACGGTGCGGTTGAAAGCGACAACGGTATAACCATTGTCGTTCATGTTCAAAATCAAATTCTGGCCCATTACGGCCAGGCCGATAACGGCGATATCACCTTGCGGTTCTGACATTAGTTTTCCTCTTTCGTTTTTTATCGTCTCGTTTTGTCACGCTGAGCGAAGTTGAAGCATCTTCTTCATAAAAGTACTTTTGATGACTTCGACTTCGCTCAGTCTGACAAAGGTACTTTTATCGTTGAATGCGCGCTGAGCCGCCTTCTGCGAAGGCTTTCACTTGTTCCACGGTCGTCATGGTCGTGTCGCCGGGGAAAGTCGTCAGCAACGCGCCGTGCGCCCAACCCAGTTTCACGGCTTCTTCCGGTTCGGCTCCGCTCAAAATGCCATAGATAAATCCAGCAGCAAATCCGTCGCCGCCGCCCACGCGATCCAGCACGCTCAATTCCGCTGTCGGCGCGATGTAAGTTTGGCCATTGATCCACGCCACCGAGCTCCAACTATGGTGATTAGTATTATGCACTTCGCGCAACGTTGTGGCGACAATTTTGACGTTCGGATATTTTTCCCGCACGCTATCAATCATGCCGAAGAAGGCGCTGGGATCGAGCTTAGAAGCCGACTCCACTTCCGGTCCTGGGACGCCCAAGCCTTTCTGCAAATCTTCCTCATTGCCAACGATCACATCAACATTTTCCACAATGCGCTTAATCACGGAAACGGCTTTCTCTTCGCCGCCCCAGATGTTCCAGAGTTTGGCGCGATAATTCAAATCGAA
>CAYSAD010000014.1:0-1631 GCA_964428955.1 uncultured Candidatus Saccharibacteria bacterium
CAGCAAGTGGACGAGTAGGATTTGCTACATGCGAACACAGAAGAATTTGAGTTCATCGAACCACTTCATAAGGCCGCTTAAAAGTACTTTTAAGCACCATCAAATATCACCAACGGAGCGATTTTGGACCATTACAAGACCAGGGCATTGCCTGCCCTAAAATCCTGCTGCCCTTCAGAAGCAGCTTCGCAACAAAAAAGTAATTTTATCGCGGCTGATAGGAATTGATGATAGTTTTCGCGCCGACGGGAATGCCTTTGTCGCCACCTACCGCAACGATATAAAGGCGCGATCCCTTTTGCACCATGTAGAAAATTCCATCACCCTTATCTTCCTTTTTGGGCGTCATCATTACGCCATGCATTCCTTTATAGGTGGTGTCGATAACGTTCATATCATCGCGTGTGCTGGGCATGGCGCTGTTGACGTAGCCGGATCGATTATACAAGCTCATGTATTCTTTGGCTTTGGCTGCTGTTAATGTTTGAGATTTGCCGCCGGGAAAATCAATGGTAATTATTGCGGCTCCGCTGTCTAAAGATTTGCCGGGTGCGAATGAATCGATCGTTGCGGAGATAAACTTCGATTGAATTTTTTGCGATTGAACTTTCCGCCAGCCAACGGGCAAAGTGACCGTTGATCCATCGGAAAGATGAATCTGTTGCGCTCGTGTGGATACCGCGCCTCCGATGTTAATGGGAGTATCCGAAGCGAGAGGGGTGCACTGCGGATCGGGCAAGTAACCTGCTTCCATCGCGCTGGCAGCCGAAGGAAAACCGATGACGATGTCCGCATCCTGCTGCAACATTTCGGGACAATTAGGACGATGAAAGTACTTATCACGTTGTGTGGAAACAACTTTCCACACGTGGCCAGCAATTTTATAACGATCCTCGCCAAGATAATGGCTGATCCAACCGGCAGGGGGATGATTCTTTAATATCGCCGCTGCTTCTGCGGATGTTCCTTTGGCGGGACTTGCGAGCACACTATGCGCCGACAGAAAACTGGTAAGCGCGAATAGAATAAGTCCGGCCTTGAAGATTTTCATTGTGTTTTTAAAAGTACTTTTATGGAGCAGGCGGGGCGCCGGCGTCGCCCGCTGGCGGCAACGCTCCCGGAGGAGCCGCTTCGCCAGGCATTCCTGCGTTACCTTGCTCGGTTTGCGATTGCGAGGAAACCGTTCCAACTTGCGTGGGCGGGCTCGTCAAGCCAAGCGTCGAGCCAATGGCTTGATCTACTGTGGGTTCCAGTAAATAATTCCAATGGCTGCTGGATTCCACTGTATGGGCCACACTCATCACATAATGATAGTCTTCATCAAAAACCACAGGACTAATTTGTCCTGCGTAAGTAAATTCAATAAATTTTTGCATCATGTCACCCTGGGAATAGGAAGCCAGGATTGCCAATTGTCTCCCCGGCGCGGGCAAACTTACAGGGTCTGGACGATAACCCGCGATTAATGCATCCTGCCAGGTGTGAAAACCGATTACCTGTCCGGCCGGGCGATGCTTTGCGGCCAGCACCCAGGGATCATAATAAAACCGGTCATTGGGCGTGGTGGTGTATTGCCAGACTTTTGAAGTCACTTTATAGCGATCCTGAGGAAGATAGTATCGCAACCAACC
>CAYSAD010000015.1:0-1567 GCA_964428955.1 uncultured Candidatus Saccharibacteria bacterium
CAATTTCTTTATTTCCTTCGCCAGTGGCCTTTGCCACAGCCGGAGCTGCGGACTGTGTAGGCGGAGCGGCTTCTACCGGGCTTGCAGATTCGGAGGAGATGGAAATCTCCAGATCGCCGCTTTTGCGGGTCAGTCCCACTTTATATTTGTTCCCGGCGGAATCGTAGGGAAAATCCCATTGGCCATCTGCTTTCAGCTGGCCTTGCAAATTCTCCGGGAGGATTTCGGAAAGAAAACTGTGCAGCTGGGCGCCGGAGATCACAGGGCCAGCCGTTTGGTCATTGCCACGATAGAGAATTACCGGTTTGTCGTTATGCAAAACCGCTCGCTCATAGTGTCCCTGGTTCATCTTTGAAACGAAATTATCGATCTGTGACATGCGAACCTCTCTATTGAATTGTGGATTAACGATTTACCAATTGCAAAGGACAGCGCCAAACTTATTCGTCGTTGTCAACCAAAAGTACTTTTAAGCCCGAACTATGAATTCATCGTTCTCAATTCATATTTGCCTCTTCAGTTCGGCGCAGCATTTGGCGCAATTCAGAACGAATGCCGGCAAATTCCATGGCGGTTTCTTCTGTAATCTTACCATCTTTGAAATAGCGATCAAGCGCCATATTCATCGTTTGCATTTTCCATTGAGTGGCGCCTTCCTTGATGGCCTGGTAGATAATTCCTGAGCGTCCCTCTTCAATGTATTGTGCTACGGTTGGAGAAACATTCAAAATTTCAACCGCGCAAAGACGTCCTTTGCCATCGACCGTTGGTACTAATTTTTGTGACAAGATGCCGCGCAGAGTTTTGGAGAGGCGTTGTTGCACCAGCGCTTTTTCGTGGGGCTGGAACATCGCCAGCATGCGCTCCATGGATTCCGCGGCGGAAGCTGTGTGAAGTGTGGAGAACACAAGGTGGCCGGTTTCCGCAGCTTGCAAACAGATTCCCATGGTTTCGGTATCGCGCAACTCTCCCACCAGAATAACGTCCGGCGCTTCACGCAAGGCTGCTCGCATGGCGGCGCTGAATTCCATGGTGTCAATTCCGATCTCGCGCTGCGACACGATGCCCGATTTGTCTTTATAGACATATTCGATAGGATCTTCAATAGTCACAATGTGACCGCGTTTTTCCTGATTAATCAAGTCCAGCATGGCGGCCAGCGTGGTTGATTTACCGGAACCGGTCGGTCCAGTGACGAGTACCAGACCATCATGGTGACGTGTGAAATCGGCCAGAACTTCGGGCAATCCCAATTCTGCAAAACTGCGGATATTAAGTTTCACCACGCGCAAACACATGGAGACGCTGCCCCGTTGGCGATAGATATTCACGCGAAAACGCGACACCTCCGGAATGCTGTAGGAAACGTCGTGATCAGGCCACTTCTCAAATTCCGCCCATTGTTCGGGCGTCATAATCAAGCGCGCCACATGCTCGATTTCTTCCGCTGTCAGTTGCGGATGCTCCAACTTGCGAATTTCTCCGCCCAGCTTAAGTGTGGGAGGGGTATCCGCTTTCAAATAAACATCGGAGGCGTCATTTGCCACCGCAAAACGCAACAGTCCAT
>CAYSAD010000016.1:0-1545 GCA_964428955.1 uncultured Candidatus Saccharibacteria bacterium
TCCGTACTAACGATTTAGCAAACCGTCCCCTTCAGCCACTTGGGTACTCCTCCGTGTCGGCGTTCACTCTGGGTTTTCGCTTCCAAGCAAGTTTGTAAGCTGTCACCCGCCGTTATGCCTCCTTCTTATTTTTAAATAGCTAAAGCTTGATTTAAAAATTAGAAAATTGCAGATTGCAATCAATGATGATTGTAGCATAAAACAGGGGCCACGAGTAGACTATTCACACATTTTTTGTTATAAATAGAACTACTAATCAAGGAGTATTCATGGTTCACACCGCACTAAAACTGATTATCAGCCGCTCTACTCTCGCCGCTTTGGTTGCGGTAGTGGTACTTAATGTCGCCATGACTACTTCGGCTGGCGCAATTAACTTCAGTATTCGTAGTGGCGCTGACTCAGCTAAAGGTAGTGACCAGGTGAGCGATCTGTTTGGCAATACCGGTATCTTCAGCACCATCACTAATACTCTGCTATTCCTGCTCGGTGCGATCTCGGTAATCATGATTATCATCGGCGGTCTGCGCTACGTGATCTCTGGCGGTGATAGCAACGCCGTATCGGCAGCAAAGAACACCATTTTGTACGCCATAGTCGGTGTTATCGTGGCGATTTTGGCTTACGCCATCATCAACTTCGTTATCGTTAGCTTCACGCCGGGCGGCGGCGGTTTCGGTAATTCATCGAGTGTTTAATCCGCTTACGTTCTAAGGTATACTAAAAATAATATGCAACCGGAAGATCCAAAGCAAGACTTCACCCCGCCAGCCGAAGCACCGTATGTTTCGGACGGCGTTCCCGCTGAACCACTGACAGAAAGTTCAGTGGAATCAGAACCGCAACTTGAAACTCCTGAGCCTGCGGTCGAGCCAGACACCTCCGAAGAGGTAGCGGAGTCCTCTGCCTCGTCCGCGCAGCTAACGGAAACCGAACCGGTTCACTGGCAGGCTGCCGAGTATCACCAACACGATAAATCGGTCGGATGGTTTTTGGCGTTCGGTGTCGTCGTCGTGCTACTGATGGCCGCGGCTATTTTCCTTATCCATTCCTCGACGTTCACCGTGCTTATACCGGTGATGGCTGCTGCGTTAATCGTGTTTTCCCGTCGACCGCCACGCCAGATGGACTACTCTCTGAGCTCCAAAGGCTTATACATAAATGATACTCTGCATAATTTTTCGGAATTCAAAGGTTTTGGTGTTATTCACGACGGTGACGACTATTCAATCATGATGATTCCGGTGCGTCGCTTTCAGCCGGGAGTTTCGGTCTATTTTCCAGAAGAGTCTGGTGAGGCAATCGTTGATATGCTTGGCGTTCGTCTACCGATGCAGTCGCTCAAGCTCGATGCCTTCGATCGAATTATCCGAGCACTTCACATCTAACAGATTGCTCTCACCTCTTATCTCGTGCTACAATACCTTTTGTTCGTCTGCGAAATCGGACCGAAAGCACCTTCTAGTTACATAAAACGTGAAGATGTACAAAACGTACATTTTCACTGTTTGCACCCGTAGCTCAGCTGGATAGAGCGTCGGCTTG
>CAYSAD010000017.1:0-1373 GCA_964428955.1 uncultured Candidatus Saccharibacteria bacterium
CCAAAAACTATTTCTAACGTATAAGCGCGTAAAAAGTCCATAAAAGTACTTTTAAGAGAACTGCAGTTTTAAAAACGTTTTCTTCCGCGTGCTTTACCGGACGAATTGGATGCGGAATTTTTCGTAGATACTGGTTTTGAACTAATTGCGTCAGATGGCATTTGTGCCTTTGGTGTGGCGGGAATTTCCCGTGCCATGGCGCGCCCCGAATTGGCTTTTGCCAGTTTGTATTCATCCCAATCATGCCACGCGGTGAGCAGCATGGAGGCATTGAAGATGGAAGAGTACATTCCTGTTACAACACCAATCAACATGGCAAGGATGAAATTGTGGATGCTGTCGCCGCCGAAGAAAAACATCACAATGAGCATGATGACAACCGTCAAGCCAGTGTTTACCGAGCGGCTCATTGTCTCCAGCAGCGAATCATTGACGATCTTTTTAAACGCGTCATGACGACGCTCGCGCAAATTCTCCCGGATGCGGTCAAAGATGACCACGCTGTCATTGATCGAATATCCCACAACGGTTAGCAGCGCGGCGATGAAGGAACTATCAATTTCGACAGTGGGAAATAGATGCCCAATGAGCGCCATCAACCCCACCAGCACGAAAACGTCATGAACCAAAGCGATGATTCCCGCGGCTGCATAACGCGCGCCGTTGCCGGCAAAGTTATATCGCAGATAGACCCAGAGAGCGATGAGAATAATACCGAGCAGAACGCCTTTAATGGCATTGGCGCGCAATTCTTTTCCGATTACCGGACCAACCATGTCGCGTCCCAGCAATTTCAATTGTCCGGGTTTGCCGTCGGCCCCTTTCTCAGCAAATTTTGGCGCCAGCGCCATGTTGATAAGTTTTTCTTGAGAATTCAGCCCGTCGGTGGTGTTGGCATCAGTCGAGACAAGTAATGTGTCGCCTCCGGTAATCTGCAAACGCACGCCATCCAAACCTTCTGCGGCGAGAGCTTTACGCGCTTCGTCAAGCACCTCAATGTCATTGCCATTGTGAGGGCGTTGCGCGGCTGGAATTAAATATTTCAATTGTCCGCCGCCTTCGAAGTCCACGCCAAGATTAAGACCAAATGCCAGCCATGAAATCAGTCCCACCAGAATGATGAAACCAGAAATACCAAACCACAGGTATTGTTTTCCTACTATATCAATATGTCGATTGCGAAAGTCCATAAGCGTAAAAGTACTTTTAGATGTAAGGTGTTATTTGCGGTCTTCGGAAGGAGCGCGTTGCACACCGCCAGCGAAGAGTTCGTGGTGGGTATCGCCCAGATGCACCAGGCTCCATAGAAATAATCTCGTGACGCTTATAGCGCTGAATAAACTGAGGATAACACCAACGCCCAGCGTGAGGGC
>CAYSAD010000018.1:0-1286 GCA_964428955.1 uncultured Candidatus Saccharibacteria bacterium
GTTCCACAAACGGCCTCTATCGAGGAGCTGGAGTTTGAGCCACGCCATCATTATCTCAATAATGGCTATGGCTGGAAGTCCTGGCTCTTTACCTTAGATCACAAGCGTATCGCCATTTTGTATATGGTTTCAATCACCCTGTTCTTCTTTTTAGGGGGCTTTGCCGCCTTGATGGTGCGCTTGAACTTGCTAACTCCATATAGCCAGTTCATCAAGCCTGAAACTTACAATCGCATGTTTACCATGCATGGCATCATTATGGTTTTTTTCTTCCTGGTGCCCTCTATTCCCGCTACTTTAGGCAATTTTGTATTACCAATGATGCTGGGAGCCAAGGATCTGGCTTTTCCGAAGCTCAACTTGCTTTCATGGTATTTGTACATTATTGGTGGTCTAATCGCATTATACGCGCTGACAGTAGGCGGTGTTGACACCGGATGGACTTTCTATGAGCCATACAGCTCAATGTATTCAAATGGATATGTTGTGCTGGCTATCGTGGGAATTTTTCTGGCAGGATTCTCCTCGATTCTCACAGGGCTAAACTTTATTGTCACAACCCATAAGATGCGTGCCCCCGGGTTAACCTGGTTTCGTTTACCGGTGTTTGTCTGGTCTATGTATGCTACGAGTGTAATTCAGGTGTTGGGAACGCCCGTTCTGGCGATCACGATGCTTTTAGTTTTGGCAGAATCTGTATTAAAAGTGGGTATTTTTGATCCAAAAATGGGCGGAGATCCCGTTCTTTTTCAACACCTGTTCTGGTTCTATTCGCATCCTGCTGTTTATATCATGGTGCTTCCCGGAATGGCCGTAATTAGCGAACTGGTAACCTGCTTTTCACGAAAACCCATTTTTGGTTACCGCTTCGTCTGTTTCTCCAGTATTGCCATCGCCGTGATCAGTTTTTTGGTTTGGGGACATCACCTGTTCGCATCAGGACAATCACCGTATGCTGGCATTTTGTTTTCCGCGCTCAGTTTCGCCGTAGCCATACCGTCCGCTATCAAAGTGTTTAACTGGACAGCCACGCTGTACAAAGGATCAATCCGACTTGATGCGCCGATGTTATACACACTTGGATTTATTGGATTGTTCGTTGTTGGCGGATTGACGGGAGTATATCTGGCGGCAATCGCTCTCGATGTCCACCTGACAGACACATATTTCGTAATTGCTCATTTCCATTACATCATGGTCGGAGCTTCGGTTTCTGCCTTTTTGGGTGGTATTCACTATTGGTGGCCTAAAATGACGGGAAAGTTATATCCGGAAGGTTGGGCGAA
>CAYSAD010000019.1:0-1118 GCA_964428955.1 uncultured Candidatus Saccharibacteria bacterium
AAGCGGCGAATGGTGAGCATGGTGGCCAAGGCGGAAAGTGGCGATTGAGTCATGGGATACAGTGTAGCAATTAACAATTAACAATTAACAATTAGCAATTAGCAATTAGCGATGAAAGTACTTTTGTCAGACTGAGCGTAGTCGAAGCTCGCAAAAGTACTTTCCTATCCAAATCACATTTCGACTTCGCTCACTATGACAGCGATTCCTACATTATGCTTTCTTTAATCGCAATTTTTGCAACAGCCAGTTCCATTCGGGAATCTCAAAACGATGTGCTGCGATGCCGAAGCTGATGAAACTGATAATCCACACTCCGAGGATTTCCAAAAGAGATCCCATTTTACCGTGAGGAAGAATATGGAAAAGTACTTTTTCCGTGATCAATCCAGCAATACCCATAATGATGCAGGCGGAGATTGTGCGCAAGATAACGCCACCGATCTTTTCCGATTTCAGAGGAGCGTTAAAGGCGCTGGACGAAAGCCGCTTTTCCAACGTCCACAATAAGACAACGAATTGAGCCGTTGCGCCGATGCTGGTGGCCAATGCCAAAGCCCACACGCCGCCATAATGAGTGGCTACCCAACACATTGGAATGAACATAAAAATCGTCAGCAAGCTGCCTAATAAGGTTGGCGTGAACGTATCTTTGAGCGCGTAAAAAGCACGCGCGATAAATGCCTGGCCCACCCAGGCGAAAAGCCCGACACAGAAAAAGGCAAGGGAAGCCGAAGTTTGCGCCAACGCGTTTCCTTCTTCAAAAACACCATAACCAAACAACAAAGTGATGATGGGACCAGCGGTCAATGTCAGCAAAATTCCTAACGGAATGGCGAGAAACATCAAGCGGCGCAAACCACGACGGATAAAGCTGGAAAACTTCAACCAATCACCGACTGCGGTGTTATCAGCCATGTAGGGAAACGCAGCCACGCTGGCCGCTTGTCCCAAAATTCCCACCGCCGCGATCATCACACGGTTAGCCGTGGCAATGTGCGCCAAAGATCCGGTTGGTAGGAAACTGGCAAACCAGGTGACAATAAGCTGATCAACCACGGGCAACGAAACGCCAATCATCAGGGGCAGCGCGTTGAGAAAGTACTTTCGCACCGCGG
>CAYSAD010000020.1:0-1098 GCA_964428955.1 uncultured Candidatus Saccharibacteria bacterium
ACGCGCGTGTTGCGGATGAATTCGGGTGAAACATTTATCGGTTTTGATGGTCACGGCAGCGAATGGGATTGCGCCATTATTTCCACGCAGGGTGAAGGAAAGCGGCCGTTTGTGCGCGCAGTGGCATTGAATGAGCGCGACAGCGTGCCGCCGTTGCCGTTGTATCTCTGTGTGGCGCAGGCGCTTCCCAAAGGCGAGAAAATCGATTTCGTATTGCAGAAAGGCACGGAATTGGGCGTGGCCGAGTTTTGGCCATTTGAAGCGGGGCGTAGCGTGGCGCGATTATTTATTGAAGAAGATGGCGAACGCGCCATTGTCCGTGCGCGGCGTTGGCGCAAAATCGTCGAAGCGGCATCCGCGCAATGCGGCCGTGCCGATGTTCCTGAAGTGCGCGCGGCCAGCGATTTCGCCACCGTGGCCAGCGAAGCGGTGAGCGCCGGACGCTGTTTTATGCTGGATGAATCCAGCGATGCAAGACCCTTGCGGCAAGTTTTGGAAGAAGACCCGCTGGAGCGCGCGGAAGGAATCGAATTTGCATCTGACGCGCCGCATGTGATTTTGCTAATCGGCCCCGAAGGCGGCTGGACGGACGAAGAACGCGATTGGGCGAAGCGTTATGGTGTGGAATCTGTCAGTCTGGGTTCACGTATTTTGCGCACCGAAACGGCGGCGCTGGTGGCGGCTAGCGTTTTATTATGGGAAAGTGGGGGATTGTCATAAGCGGGTTTTGGATTGACAATCGTGCGATTTCCCACTAAAATGCTTGGCACCGAAATTTGTTATTATATAGTTGTTGGCTACGCGGCTTGTGAACGCAACGATATTATTAGATGTGGGGAGGAAACGAGTGAAGGAATTAAAAATTGAGCACATCACATCGCCCGTGGGTGAGCAGGAAGTCCAGGTCCTGCGTCTGGAAGGTTACGTTGATGCGCACACATTTACTGAATTTGAAGAAGAGTTAACCAAACTTGTTGAAGCGGGACATCACAACCTTCTACTTGATTTGGAAAAGTTGACCTACATCAATTCCACCGGTTTGGGATTATTGATGGCCACTTTCCGTCAGGTGCGCCAGCACAATGGTGATCTGGTGAT
>CAYSAD010000021.1:0-1078 GCA_964428955.1 uncultured Candidatus Saccharibacteria bacterium
CTCGAACCCTGGACCCCCTGCTTGCAAAGCAGGTGCTCTAGCCAACTGAGCTATGCCCCCAAATATCGCGCGGCCAAGACATTCCCCATTTTACCGTAGATTACGGTGGGCTACAAGTGTATAATAGCGGCATGGAATACAAATTTTCTGTCGGATCGTTTTTTGTCGGGCTTATTATTTTGGTTGTTGGTGTAGTTTTCGTACGCTACCACCAATGGGTGGCGAATAATTTCGGCGGCGGCGTCGGTAGCTTTGATCGTTACAAGCTTTACGCCTTCATCGCCTGCGGCTTAGGTCTCATTGTCATGGTGAATTTACACGCTATGCTACTCAACTGGTTCTTCTCGTTGATCTTCGGCCAAATGTAGCCACTAATTACTGCGTTGAATATCAAAAAATACACCCGTAAAGGGTGTATTTTCGTTTAACAATTTAGTTGTGCATACCATCGTATCGGCTTTTCGCCGACGTAACGCTTCGCTTAAAAGCTCCACATTATCAGCCTTGTTCGAACTTAGTCCTGCTCCAATAAATTGGAACGACGTTAGTATGTAAGCTCATCACACTAACAGAACCGACCTAGCTTCAGCGAACGATTACTCGATTCACTGGCATAACTCTCCCTAGAAAGGAGGTAATCCATCCGCAGCTTCCGCTACGGATACCTTGTTACGACTTAACCCCAATCATGCCCCCCACCTTAGGCCGACGAATCGGACTTCGGGTGTTGGTCACTTTCATGGTTTGACGGGCGGTGTGTACAAGACCCGGGAACGTATTCACCGCAGTTTGCTGACCTGCGATTACTAGCGATTCCGACTTCAAAGAGGCGAGTTTCAGCCTCTTATCCGAACTGGGACCGGCTTTGATGCGATTTGCTTCACCTCGCGGCTTCGCAGCGCATTGTACCGGCCATTGTATCACGTTTCTAGCCCAGGATGTAAGAGAAATACTGACCTGACGTCATCCCCTCCTTCCTCCCCGTTACCGAGGCAGTTCAAATAGAAAAATACAACTATTTGCAAGGGTTGCGCTCGTTGAAGGACTTAACCTAACATCTCACGACACGAGCTGACGA